>CAWBAD010000011.1:0-234173 GCA_963786725.1 uncultured Actinomycetes bacterium
CCCGGACGAGTACCGCATCGAGCTGATCGAGCGGAAGTAACCCTCCTAGCCCGTCGCCTTTCCCGCAAAGTGCGACACCAGCCAGTCTCGAAGACCAGGCCATTCAGGCACGCATCGGGTTGCGGGGGCTCAATTGACGTTCGCCTCGTCACGCGCTTACGATCGGTCTCTTCACCGCGCTCCACTTCAGAACGGAGGGATTCTCATGGAGGCAGGCTCCGCATCGGGAACCATCGTTCTCGTTCATGGCGGTTTCGTGGACGGCTCTGGCTGGCAGGGTGTCTACGACCACTTGAAGAAGGACGGCTACAGCGTCAGCGTCGTCCAGAATCCGACGGTTTCGCTCGCAGACGACGTTGCCGTGACCAAGCGGGCGCTCGACGCAGTGAACGAACCGGTCATTCTCGTCGGCCATTCCTATGGCGGGGTAGTAGTCACCGAGGCGGGTACTCATCCCAAGGTTGCGGCGCTCGTCTACATCGCGGCCTTCGCGCCGGACAAGGGCGAGTCGGTGAACTCGCTGATCGCCAATCCCCCGCCGGGCGCACCCGTACCGCCGATTCTGCCGCCACAGGACGGGTTCCTGTTCCTCGACCGGGAGAAGTTCCATGACTCCTTCGCGGGTGACGTGAGCGCCGAACTGGCTGCGTTCATGGCCGACTCGCAAGTCCCCTGGGGCGTCGATGCGCTGGGTGGCACGGTCAGCGAGCCTGCGTGGCGGAGCAAGCCAAGCTGGTACCTCGTCGCGACTGAAGACCGGATGATCCCCCCACCGGCCCAGCGCGAGATGTCTGCGCGGGCGGGGTCGACCGTTGTCGAGGTCGCGGGCAGCCATGCGATCTATGTCTCGCAGCCTGCAGCCGTGGCCGACCTCATCAAGAAGGCAGCTTCGAGGTAAGCCGGACACGCTAAGCCCCCAGCGGATCGATCATCGACGCGCGCGGCGTCCTGGTGTCGCCTTTCCACCAGAAGGCGACGCGCCTGCGCGGGTGGGTACGCGTCAGTTGACGAGTTTCAACTTCCTACTGATGTCTGACGACTACCGCATCGAGCTCATCGAGCGGCGCTGATCACGCGACGATGTCCCGGCTGGAGCACGAGCTCGACGACCTCGCGGCCGAGACGTCGTTCTCGGGAGTAGTTCGGGTCGACCGGGCGGATCGGGTCGAGCTGGCCAAGGCATACGGCCTTGCGCACCGCGGGCTTGGGATCCCGAACGAGATCGACACCCGATTCGGGATTGCGAGCGGGACGAAAGGGCTGACGGCGCTCGCGGTCGTCAGCCTGATCGAGGACGGGCTCCTCGAGCTCTCGACGACGGCGCGTTCGGTGCTCGGCCGGGATCTGCCGCTGATCGACGAAGGCGTGACGATAGAGCACCTCCTGTCACACCGGTCGGGCATCGGTGACTACCTGGACGAAGATGCAGGCGACTTCGACCTC
Source organism: uncultured Actinomycetes bacterium (assembly GCA_963786725.1). Taxonomy (GTDB): domain Bacteria; phylum Actinomycetota; class Thermoleophilia; order Gaiellales; family Gaiellaceae; genus PALSA-612. The sequence continues at coordinate 1,444 of CAWBAD010000011.1, forward strand.
AGCGACTATCTGATGCCGGTTCCCGTTCACGAGCTGGCGAGCGACCGAGGACTACCTCGCCGTGCTCGACGGACACCCGATGAAGTTCGAACCAGGGGAGCGCTTCGCGTACTGCAACAGCGGCTACGTCGTCCTGGCGCTGATCGTCGAGCGGGCGAGCGGAGCGCCGTTTCACGATGTCGTTCGTCGGCGAGTTTCCGAGCCGGCAGGAATGCGCCGCACTGAGTTCCTGCGCTCCGACGCGCTGGGAGATGCCGCCCTCGGCTATCTCTCGATCGACGGCGACTGGAGAACGAACGTCTTCCACCTCCCGGTCCGCGGCAGCGGAGACGGTGGCATCTACTCCACGGTTGCCGACATCGCCTCGCTCTGGGACGCGTTCCTGTCCGGCCAGATCGTCTCCCCGGACTGGGTACGAGAGATGGTGCGCCCGCGCAGCGTGGCGCCCGACTCGCGCCGCTACGGCCTCGGCTTCTGGCTTCATGCCGCGACCGAAGCCGTGGTTATGGAAGGCTCTGACGCAGGAGTCTCGTTCCGTAGCGTCCGAGACCCGCGCTCTCAGGTCACGCACACGGTGATCTCGAACACTTCGGACGGCGCGTGGCCGCTCTGTCGGTTCCTCAACGAGCGGCTCGGCACCTAGCGGCGGGCTTCCTCGAGCCGCTTCTCGAGTTGGTCGACGCGGCGCGCCGCGCGCTCGTGATCGCTCTCTGCCTTGCGAAGCTCTCGCTCCGCCTGGCGAAGTGCGCGCGTCGCCTCCGCGAGCTTGCCTTCGAGCTCCTCGACACGTCCCGGCTTGCGCTTGCGCGTCGGCTCGGGCTTGCGCTCGTCTTTCCGGCGCGGCTTCGGCGCGGCCAAGGTCATGCCCGCCAGCGCATCGAAGGCAGTCGGCTCGACCTCTTCGGACAACACGCCGCGACGTAGCAGGGCCGCAGTGGCGGGATTGCTTGCCGCTGCCCTGAGCAGCACGGCGAGGCGCTGCTCGATGTCTCCGGAGAGGTCCCCAGGAGCAGCTCGGACGAGCGCGTCGACGCGGCCTGCGAGGTCGCGTTGCACGGCACGGAGCTGCTCCGGGTCGCCCGCCTCGTGGGCCGCTGCCAGCTGTTCGCCGTCCTCGACGAGCTGTGCGACGAGATCTGGCTGCTCGCGAGCGAGACGATTCGCGAGGAAGACGGGCTGCGGTGGCTTGCGGAGCGTCGCGAGCTGGGCCGCCTCCTCGGCTCGACCCTCGTCGCGCAAGCTTCGCTCCAGCCGCTTGCGTTCGCTAACGAACTCTTCCGGCTCGACCGAGTAGAGCTGCTCGAGAGTGTCCGAGTCCATCGCTACCGGCCGACGGGCTCGAGGCGCTCCATCGTCGAGACGGCTGCGATGACGGACACGACACGGCCGTCCTTCCCGCGCTGGAAACGGACGAGCTCGCCCGACTCGCGGAAGCCCGGCTCGACCACGAAGACGTCAGGGTCGTCAGTTGCCGCCATGGTCGGTGTCCAGGTGGGATCTGTGGGATCGAGGAACGTCAGCTTCCCGTCCCGCCATTCGAGGCTGATGACGGACCCGAAGTGCTGCATGACATAGAGGCCGACGAGGTCGCGCCATTCCTTGGGCAGCGGCGCGGGCGGCTCGATCGCCGGGGCGGCCGCCTTCACGGCCTCGCGGGCGATCGCTCCCAGCTGCATCGCCAGTCCGGTCGCGTCGCCGAATCCGTTGAACAGCGCGATCGCGCCGACCTTCTCCTTCGGGTCGAAGCACGCGTTCGTGATGAACCCGTAGTGACCGCCCGAGTGCATGATCCAGACGACGTCCTCGCGGCGCCGCCCGTACCAGCCGATCGCCCACGCACGCGTCCACTCGGGATCGACCAGATACCGCGGCTTGTGCATCTCGGCGGCCGTTTGCTCCGACAGCACGGGTTCGGGATCGAACTGGCAGGAAAGCCAGCGCGCGAGGTCCTCCACGCACGACCACAGGCCACCCTCCGCCTGGAACACGCCTGGCTCGGGCGGCGCCGGCTCGAGCTCGTCGGAGAGGAAGCGCGGCTCGTAGCCGATCGCTTTCCGCGCCCGCAGCCGCTGCGGCACCGGGTCGAGCGCAGTCGACGTCATCTTCAGCGGAGTCAGGATCCGTGAGCGGATGTACCTCGCGTACGTCATGCCCGAGACGCGCGCGACGAGCTCTCCGAGCAGCTGGTAGCCGAGATTCGAGTACTTCCATTGCGTGTTCGGCGGCACGGTCAGGGAGATATCCGCGGCGCGAGCGAGGTTCTTCGCCGCCTCGCTCTCGTACTGGACGAGGGAGAAGTCGGCGTCCGGCGGCTCGCTCTGGAGGCCCGACTCGTGGGAGAGCAGCCGGCGGATCGTCAGCCCTTCGATGGGCGCGAACGTGCTCCGCGCGCTCGCCAGCTCGGGAAGATACGTCACGAGGGGATCGTCGAGGGCGAGCTTTCCCTCGTCGCGCAGCTGCATGACTGCAGTCGCCGTGAACGTCTTCGTGATCGAGGCGATGCGATAGAGCGTCTTTGTGTCCGTGGGCCGCTTCTTCTTCACGTCCGCGAAGCCGATGCCCTTCGACCAGACGAGCTTGTCTTCGTGGACGATGCCGACCGCCGCGCCTGGCAGCCGGTTCTCCTTGACGAAGGCGGCCGCTGTCGCCTCGTACTTCGGAGCGAGCTCGGCGGCTGGGCCTGGCACCGTGCGAAGCTAGCACGCTCGTGATCGGGACGGTCTGGGGGCTGTTGCTCGTCGGCGCGCTGGTGGCGTCCCTGTCGATGGTCGCGCTCTGGGCCCTCCAGGTGCGGATCCAGGACGCGAGCCACGTCGACGCCGCGTGGTCGCTGCTGATCGCGGCCTGCGGCGTTGTCTACGCCCTGCTCGGCGACGGTGCCGTATCGCTGCGCGTGCTGGCGGCGCTGCTGGCCGCGGTCTGGGGTCTCAGGCTCGGCCTGTACCTGCTCTTCGATCGGGTGCTCGGCAAAGAGGAGGACGGCCGCTACCAGCGGCTGCGGCGGAAGTGGGGTACCCGCGCGAACCGCCGCTTCTTCTGGTTCTTCCAGCTGCAGGCTGCCGCGGTCGTCCTCTTCTCGCTGCCCTTCGCGCTCATGGCCCAGGACGGCGGCGAACCTGGGTTTCTCGCCTGGCTGGGAGTCGCGGTCTGGCTGGTGGGCAATGCCGGCGCTGTCGTCGCCGACCGGCAGCTCGCGCGCTGGCGCAGCGATCCGGCGAACGGTGGGCGGACGATGCGCGTCGGCCTGTGGTCATGGTCGCGGCACCCGAACTACTTCTTCGAGTGGCTTACGTGGTGCGGCGTCGCCCTCGCCGCCACCGCCTCGCCCTGGGGCTGGGCGGCGTGGATCGTCCCGGCCGTGCTGCTCGTCCTGCTCTTCCGCGTGACGGGGATCCCGGCCACGGAGGCGCAGGCCTCGCACAGCCGCGCCGACTACGAGGACTACCGGCGCACGACGAGCGTCTTCGTCCCGCTGCCTCCGCGTAGCTAGTGGATCCCATGGCGGATCGTCCGCCACGAGTCCCAGGTGACCTTGAGGATGACGAAGGTAATGGCCATGCCGACGATTGGGTCGGCACGTTCGAGGCCGATGGCGACGAGCACGGCGCTGAGCACGACGCCGAGCGAGACGAAGGCGTCGATGCGTGCGTGGTTCCCGTCGGCGACGAGCGCCGGGCTGTCGAGACGCCGGCCGGCGCGCAACCGCACCTGCGCCGCCAGCTCATTGCCGGCATAACCGATGGCACCGGCGGCGGCGACCCAGCCGAGGTTCGAGAGCTCCTGCGGGTTGATGAGCCGCTCGATCGTCTCGTAGAGCGCGACGCAGGCACTCACGAAGATCGCGAAGACGACGAAATAGCCCGCGATCTGCTCGGCCCGCCCGCTGCGGAGGAAGAACGCGATGCCGAGTGGCACCGCGGTCAGCGCGTCACCGGCATTGTGGATGAGGTCGGCAAGCAGGGCGACGCTGCCGCTGGCGGCGAAGACGATCGCCTGGAGCACTGCGGTGATCCCGAGCACGCCGAGGCTGATCGCCACCGCACGTACGCCCGCGCGACTGCGGACGATCGAGCGGTCGACGAGCCCGTGGCTGTGTCCATGGTCGTGTGCCACGGGACAAGTCTCTACGGAATCGGCACGAAGCTGGCGCAGATGCGTTCAGTGAGGGCGGCTACGGTCGTCATGTGGCCGCCATCGCGACACCATGGGGCAAGGCGACGCTCGTTGACGAAGTTCGTGTCCAGCAGCGCGCCGGCGACAAGCGCTTCTCCTCGCTCGTTCAGCTACTCGAGGCGAAGGACGGGGAGCTGCTCGTTCGCTTCGCCTACGCGACCAACGGCTCGGCGCGGCGCGGACCGGTCACGTTGCGGGCTCGCGATCTCGAGAAGCTACGGGACGCGCTGCGCGACCGTCCCGAGCTGACGGAGGTCCTGCGCCTGTGATCGGACGGCGTCGACGAGCGAGCCGAGCAGATACGTGCCGTCGGTTGAGCCCATCAGGGAGTCGACGGCATGCTCCGGGTGAGGCATGAGGCCCATGACGTTGCCGGCTTCCGAGACCACGCCCGCGATGTCGTCCACAGCTCCGTTCGGGTTCTCGCCTCGGGCGTAGCGGAGCACGATCTGCTCGGGGGCGAAGTCGGGCGGCGGGATGTAGCAGCCCTCGCCGTGCTTCACGGGGATCACGAGCGACTGGCCTGTCGTGCACCGCGACGTGAACGACGTGTCCGCTCGCTCAACGACCAAGCCGACGTCGCGGCAGACGAACGAGAGCGATGCGTTGGGGCGCAATGCGCCAGGCAAAAGGCCGGCCTCGCAGAGGACCTGAAAGCCGTTGCAGATGCCGAGCACGAGACCGCCCCCGTCCGCGAATGCCCTGACCGCGCGCATCACCGGCGCGAATCGAGCGATGGCGCCGCAGCGAAGGTAGTCGCCGTACGAGAAGCCGCCGGGCAGCACGACGGCTCCCACGTCGGGGAGGCGCTCATCTGCGTGCCACACGAGCCTCGCATCGGCGCCGAGGCTCTCGAGCGCGGCCACGGCATCGCGGTCGTCGTTCGAGCCCGGGAAGGTGACGACGGCAATCACGAGTGGTCGTGCAGCTCGATCTCGAACGACTCGATCAGCGGGTTGGCGAGCAGCTGCTCGCACATACGTCCCACCTCGGCGCGCGCTGCGTCGGCGTTCTCCGCTTGCAACTTGATGTCGACCACGCGGCCGATTCGCACCTCGTCGACTGTGAAGTCGAGGTGACGCAGCGCACCGAGCACGGCCTCGCCCTGTGGGTCGAGGATGCCTTCCTTGGGGCGAACGACCACGGTGGCTCTCATTGCAGGAGAACCTCGGGGTCGGCGAGGTAGTCGTCGAAAGCGATGCCTGTCAGCCGTTCGAACGCCTCGACGTACCGCGCTCGTGTGCCGGCCACAACGTCGGCGGGGAGCTCTGGGCCGGGAGGGGTCTTGTCCCAGCCGAGCGTCTCGCAGTAGTCGCGCACGAACTGTTTGTCGAACGACGGCTGGGGTCCGCCCGGCGCGTACTCCTCGGCGGGCCAGAACCGTGACGAGTCGGGCGTGAACACTTCGTCGGCGAGCACGATGCGCCGGTCGTCGTCGAGGCCGAGCTCGAGCTTCGTGTCGGCGAGGATGATCCCCCGCTCAGCCGCCCAGTCCGAGGCGAATCCATACAGCTCGAGCGAGAGCCGCTCCAGCTCGCGGAAACGCTCCTCGCCTACGAGCTCGATTGCCTGTGCCGCGTCGATGTTCTCGTCGTGCCCCTCCGTGGCCTTCGTCGCGGGCGTGAAGATCGGCTCCGGCAGGCGCTCCGACTCGCGCAACCCCTCCGGCAGCACGTGGCCACACACCGCGCCGGACGCCAGGTAGTCCTTCCAGCCCGAGCCCGCGAGGTAGCCGCGGACGACGCACTCGAGCGGCAGCATGTCCAGCCGCCTGCATTCGGTGGAGCGCGCATCCGGACGCAGAGCGAGCAGGTGGTTGGGGCAGATCTGCTGCGTGCGCGCGAACCAGAACGCCGAGAGGCCGGTCAACACCCGGCCCTTGTCAGGCACCTCGGTGGGGAGCACGACGTCGAATGTCGAGATCCGGTCTGAGGCGACCAGCAGCAGCCGCTCCGCGTCGAGCGCATAGATCTCGCGCACCTTGCCGCTGGCGACGAGCTCAGGCATCGATCGTCTCCTTCCGTAGTGCTTCCAGCCGGTCGAACACAACGTCAACATGGCGCGTGTACGGCTCGAGGTCGAAGACCCTGGCAAGGTCGACGCGACCGGCCATGTCAGGATCGCCCGCTGCCAGCTCGCGGAAGTCCTGGCCGCTCTCCCAGGTCTCCATCGCCAGGCGCTGGACGAGCCGGTAGGCGTCGTCGCGCCCTAAGCCTGACTCTACGAGTGCCAGCAGTAGTCGCTGGCTGAAGTACAGGCCATGGCTTGCGTCGAGGTTCTCTCGCATGCGGTCAGCATGGACGACCAGACCCTCGACGAGCCAGGCAAAACGGTCGAGCATGTAGTCGACGGCGAGAAACGCGTCGGGGATGACGACCCGCTCGGCGGAGGAGTGCGAGATGTCGCGCTCGTGCCAAAGGGCCACGTTCTCCAGCCCGACCTGCGCGGCGCCCCGCACTACGCGCGCGAGTCCGCAGATGCGCTCGGCGGTGATCGGATTGCGCTTGTGTGGCATCGCCGAAGAGCCCTTCTGGCCGGCTGCGAACGGCTCCTCCACCTCGCGGACCTCGGTTCGCGCCAGGTGGCGGATCTCGAGCGAGAACGCGTCCAGCGAAGAGGCGATGACGGCGAGAACGGCCAGGAGCTCCGCATGCCGGTCTCGCTGGATGATCTGCGTGGAGTGCGGCGCGGGCTCCAGACCGAGACTCTCGCACGCCAGCCGTTCCAGCTCGGGCCCGGTGGCGGCGTACGTGCCGACGGCGCCCGAGAGCTTGCCGACCCTCATTCCTTCCAGCGCGCGCTCGAGCCGCACTCGCCCGCGTTCGAGCTCGAACGCCCAGCCGGCGAGCTTCAGCCCGAACGTCGTCGGCTCGGCGTGGATGCCGTGCGTTCGGCCCATGATCAGGGTCTGCCGGTGCTCCTCGGCCCGGGAGACGACAGCAGCGAAGGCCCGTTCGAGGCCTTCCGAGAGCAGCGCTCCCGCCTCACGCACCTGAAGCGCGAGTGCTGTGTCGAGCACGTCCGAAGACGTCAGCCCGTAGTGGAGCCAGCGACGCCCTTCGTTGTCGAGCCCTTCGCCGACGGCGTCCACGAAGGCGGCGAGGTCGTGCCCCGTCCGCTCCTCCAGCTCGCGGACGCGCTCGGGCGTCGGCGCCGCCGCCTGCTGTCGAGCCGCTCGTGCTACATCCTCGGGGATGACGCCCAGCTCGGCCCAGGCGTCGAGCGCTGCCAGCTCCACGTCGAGCCACAGCTCGAGCTTGCGCTCCTCCGACCAGACCCTGGCCATGGCCGGCCGTGAGTACCGCGCGATCACGTATCCCAGTCTAGATCCGGGCTACGACACGGCCCGGCGGTAGAGGACCAGCTCCTCGGGCACGCCTCGGAACACCTCCGTTCGCGTCTCCCCTGGCGTCCAGCCTCGGGCGTCGTAGAAACCTCGCGACTGCGGGCTCCTGGCGACGGTCTCCAGCACGGCCTCCGTGTAGCCGCGCTCCCGGAGACGTTCGAGCGCGTGATCGAGCAGCGCCGTCCCCACGCCCGCGCGCCAAGCGTCGGGGTCGACGTAGATCGCCCAGACCTCGCCGGCGCCGGGCACGCGGTCCGACGGCCCGACCGAGACGAAGCCGCGCACGCCGTCGTCATCGGCGACATAGATGTCGAAGGCGTCGTTCTCGAGCGCGCGGCTCCACATCGTGGCCCGCTCGCCGACGCTCTGCGCGTCGAGCACGGACGCGGGGAAGATGTCCGCGTACGCGACCTGCCACGTGCGCACGTGGATCTCCGCGATCGTCGGAACGTCGGCCGCCGTCGCACGGCGTACCGTCGTCACGCGCGGAGGATGCGGGCGGCGAGCACCGCCGCGTTGCGGGAGTTGTCGACTCCCACGCAAGCGACGGGCACACCGGGCGGCATCTGCACGATCGACAGCAGCGCGTCCAGCCCGTCCCCGACGCTCATCGAGGAACGAAGTGGCACGCCGATCACCGGCAGGTCCGTGTGCGCCGCGACGACGCCCGGCAGCGCGGCGGCCAGGCCGGCGCCTGCGATGAGCACTCGTAGCCCGCGCTCGCGCGCCGTGCGCGCGTACTCGGCAACCGCGTCCGGGTCACGGTGCGCCGAGCGCACTTCCAGCTCGCAGGCGATGCCGCGCTCTTCGAGCTCTTTCAAGGCGGGCTGCATCCGCTCACGGTCGGATTCCGAGCCGATGAGGATGCCGACGAGAGGAGAGTTGTCAGGCACCGATGTCGCGACGATACCGCGCACCGTCGAACGAGATGCGCTCCACGGCCGAGTATGCGAGCTCGCGCGCGGCGGCGATGTCCCGGCCCAGGCCCGTCACTCCGAGAATGCGGCCGCCGCTCGTCACGAGCATGTGGTCGCGGGCGGCCGTGCCTGCGTGGAACACGAGCGCGCCGAGCTCACGCGCCTCGTCCAGGCCGTGAATCGGCGAGCCCGTGTCGCCGGTCGCCGGATAGTCTCGCGCCGCGACGACCACCGTTGCCGCTGCTTCAGCCGAGAGCTCGAGGCTCGAAGAGCCGAGGTCGCCGGCCGCCGCGCCCACGAGTGGGGGGAGGAGGTCGGAGCGAAGCCGTGGCAGCACCGCCTGTGTCTCCGGATCACCGAAGCGGCAGTTGAACTCGAGCACGCGCGGCCCGTCCGCGGTGAGCATCAGGCCGGCGTACAGAAGGCCCGAGAAGGGCGCGCCCCGCGCAGCGAGCTCGGCCAGCACCGGGCCGTGGATCTCGTCCACGAGGGCGTCGAGCCCGTCCACTCCCTCCACCGGCGAGTAGGCCCCCATGCCACCTGTGTTGGGTCCGGCGTCCCCGTCCTCCGCGCGCTTGTAGTCGCGAGCCGCCCCGAGTGCGACCGCTCGCTGCCCGTCGCAGAGGGCGAATACCGAGAGCTCCTCGCCTTCGAGCAGCTCCTCGATGAGAAAGCGACCGCCGAGCCGTCGTACCTCGGCCAGCGCCGCCTGTAGCTCGTCGTCCCTGTGACACACGAACACGCCTTTGCCGGCGGCGAGCCCATCGGCCTTGACCACGCACGGCGCCCTCGCCACGGGCAGCGCGCGCGCCGCCGGGACGCCCGCCGTCTCGAGCACCTCCTTGGCGAAGGCCTTCGAGCCCTCGATCCGCGCGGCAGCCGCGGTAGGCCCGAAGACCGGAACGCCGCCGCGGCGCAAATGATCGGCGAGCCCGGCCACGAGCGGCACCTCGGGCCCGACGACGACGACGTCGACATCCAGCGATCTGGAAAGCGCGAGCAGGCCGTCAGCGTCCGCGGCCAGCACGGGATGGCAGCTCCCCAGCTCGGCGATGCCCGGATTCCCGGGCGCCGCATGCAGCTCGTCGAGCTCGGGGCTCTGCGCGAGCTTCCACGCCAGTGCGTGCTCACGGCCGCCCGAGCCGACGACGAGCACTCTCACGCCGCGAGTCTATTCCGGCGGAGGGCCGCAGTCCTCGCCGTCGCCGGCTGCCTCGGGAAGACGGCCAAGCAGGTTGGCGAGCGTCGCGAGCTCGATCTCGTCGAAGCGCTGCTCGAAGAACTCTCGGATCTGCGCGACGTGCGAGGTCGACGACTCGCGGAGCTTGTCCAGGCCCGCATCGGTAAGCACGGCGTAGGTGATGCGGGCGTCCGAGTCGCACGAGCCCTTCTCGACGTAGCCGGCCCGCTCCAGCCCGTCCAGCAGGCGGGTAACGCCGGAGGGTGTGAGCACAAGGCTCTCGGCAAGCTCGACGCGCTTCAGCCGGCGGTCGTCGGCGCGAGACAGGCGCAGCAGCGCCTCGTAGTCGTTGATCGTCAGCCCGTGATCTCGCACCAGGTCGGCGCTCAGCTCTCGGGTGGCGGCAGCGTGACCCTGAAGCAGCCGGATGAAGGCCTGGACAGCCGTTGTCGAAAGTTGCGCGCTCAATACTTGACTAGTCATGTTTCTCTCTTGTACAATTGGTTGCGCTCGCAAGTATATCGGAAGGAGAAGGCGATGACCACTGTGACAGCAGCACCGGCGCTAGAGACAGGAACATGGGAGCTCGACCCCGTGCACTCACGGGTCGGCTTCGCCGTCGACTACCTGGCCGGCACGTTCCATGGCTCGTTCGCGCCGTTCACGGCGACGCTGACCGTGGACGAGGACGGGACGGCAACCCTCTCTGGCTCGGCGAAGGTCGAGAGCATCCAGGTGCAGGACGAGAACCTCGGGGCGCACCTCGCCTCCCCGGAGTTCTTCGATGCCGAGCAGGCACCCGAGATCTCGTTCGCATCCGAGGGCTTCGAGCCGGACGGGGCATTCGTGGCCGTGCCCGGCGAGCTGACGATCAAGGGCATCACGAACCCGGTGCAGCTGACCGGGAGCATCAGCGGGCCGCTCGTCGACCCCTACGGCCGCCAACGCGTAAACGTCCGGCTGGAGACGACGGTCGACCGCTCGGCCTTCGGTCTGGACTGGAACGTCCCGCTCCCGAGCGGCGAGCCAGCACTGGGACAGGATGTAACCCTCGACGCAGAGCTCGGCTTCATCAAGGACTGACTGCATGCGGATTCTCGCTATCTCGGGCAGCCTCAGGCGCGACTCGTTCAACACGCGGCTTCTCGCCGCGGCCGCCGACGGGCTGCCCGAGGACGTCGAGCTCGTTCGCTGGGACGGGCTCGCGGCTGTGCCCCCCTTCGACGAGGACGCAGAGGCGGGCCCGGCGCCGGCAGCGGTCGCGGAGCTCCGAGCGGCGATCGCCGGTGCCGACGCCGTGCTCTTCGCGACGCCGGAGTACAACGGCTCCGTCCCCGGGCAGCTGAAGAACGCCCTCGACTGGATCTCGCGGCCGCACGCGACCAACCCGCTCCGCAACACGCCCGCAGCCGTCGTGGGGGCGAGCACCGGTGGCTTCGGCGCGGTCTGGGCACAGGCAGACCTGCGGCGGATCCTCGGCAGGATCGGCGCGCGCGTGGTCGATAGCGAGCTGGCTGTGACGCACGCACACACACGCTGCGACGAGAGCGGGAGCCTCGTCGACGACGACGTGCGAGTGGGGCTGGCCGAGGTCGTGGGCGAGCTCGTGTCCCACGTACACGCCCGCAGGGAGCTCGTCGCTGCCTAAGCTCTCCAGGTGGCAGCGACACCGCCCTACAGCGCAACGCAGATCGAGCTGACGCGCTATCCGGGCGGCATCGAGCGCGACGTCGTGGCTGTCGAGGAGCCGCTCGAGATCCGTGTGAACGGCAGCCCGGTGGCGGTGACGATGCGGACGCCGGGCCACGATGAGGAGCTCGCACTCGGCTTCTGCCTCTCCGAGGGCTTGAAGCCCGAGCGCGCCGCGATTCCTGCAGATCTCGCCGCCAATACCGTCGATGTCGAAGCGCCCGGCTTCGATCCGGAGCGGCCTGCGGCGAAGCTTCTACGTCTCGTCCTCTTGCGGCGTCTGCGGCAAGGGCGCGCTCGAAGCAGTTGCCGTGGAGGCGCCGCGCGTGGAGAGCGACCTCCGGCTCTCCGCAGCGTTGCTCACCTCGCTGCCGGACCGGCTGCGCGAGCGTCAAGGCGCGTTCGCGGCCACCGGCGGCTTACATGCGACGGGGCTTTTTGACGCGGACGGGCAATTGCTCTGCGTCCGTGAGGACGTCGGCCGTCACAACGCTCTCGACAAGGTCCTCGGCTGGGCGTTCCTGGAAAGACGACTTCCGCTCACCGAGTCCGTGCTTTGCCTGAGCGGCCGCATCGCCTTCGAGCTCGTGCAGAAGGCCGCCGTTGCCGGCTGCCCGGTCGTGGTCGCGGTCGGTGCGCCGTCGAGCCTCGCAGTCGAGCTTGCTGCCGACCGCGGCATCACCCTCTGCGGGTTCACCCGCGAGGGGCGGATGAATGTCTACTCCGAGGCGTGGCGCGTCGAGAGCTGACCGGCGCGTTGCTGGTGGGCGGCGCGTCGAGCCGCTTCGGCTCGCCGAAGGCGCTGGCGGAGCTCGACGGCGAGACCCTCGCTGAGCGCGGCTGGCGGGTGCTCGAAGAGCTCTGCGACGAGCAGATCGCGGTCGGCAAGGCTGCCGACGCGCTCGAGCTCCCGTTTCCGCTGCTCGACGACGGCTCCGAGGTCCGAGCGCCGATCGCCGGCCTCGTGGCTGCTCTGCGAACGGCGAGCAACGATCTCTGCGTCGTGCTGCCCGTCGACTGTCCCCTCGTCACGCCTGAGTTGCTCGGCGACCTTGCTGACGGATGCACGGACGGCACCGACGCCGCGGTGCCGCAGACCGGGCCGTTGCCTGGTGCCTATCGCCGTAGTGCGCTGCCGGTGCTGGGATCAGCGCTCGCCTCGGGACGGCTCTCGATCCGCGAAGTGCTGAGCGAGCTGCGGGTGGAGACCGTGGACTGTGATCCCCGGCTGCTCGCGAACGTCAATGTGCCGGAGGAGCTGCGGCGACTTCGGTAGGCGCCGGCGTCGCGTTGCGTTCGTCGCGCCATGAGAGCCAATTCTCGACCGCCGAGCCCACTTCCCACTCCGGCCCGTTCACTCCCAGCGTGAACTGGTTGAAACCGAGCGCGACGTAATCGTCAGCATCCTCGGTGAGGAAGCGCTCGAGGTCGTCGGGCTCGACGCCGACGCCTCGCTCGATCTGGGTCGAGTCACGACCGATGTCCGCGCACCACCGCTCGAGGGTGGCGACCTTCGGCTCCAGCTCCGCCGGCTCGTCGGGGAAGGCGGCATGCCAGATGTCGGCGTGCTGCGCGACGAGCCGCAGCGTGATGCGCTCGCCCGTGCCGGCGATGAGAATCGGCAGCCGACGGAGCGGCGCCGGGTTGAGCAGTCCCAGCCGCCGCTCGATGAGTGGCAGCGCCTCGGCGAGTGCGCGCCCGCGCGTGCCGTGCGTCCCGAACTCGTAGCCGTACTCGTCGTAGTCACGCGGGAACCAGCCGGAGCCGATGCCGAAGACGAGGCGTCCGCCGGAGATGTGGTCGATCGTCCGCGCCATGTCGGCGAGCAGCTGAGGGTTGCGGTACGAGTTGCAGCTGACGAGCGGCCCCAGCTCGATGCGAGACGTCTGCTCCGCCCAGGCGGCGAGCACCGACCAGCACTCGAAGTGCGCGCCATCGCGGTCCCCATAGAGGGGGAAGAAGTGATCCCACGTGTAGAGCAGGTCGGCGCCGGCTTCCTCGACCCGGGCCACCGCGCGGCGCATCGCGTCGTACGCGCCATGTTGGGGATGGAGCTGAACGGCGATGCGGATCGGTCTCATGCTCGCGGGAACACCTCCGACAGCAGCGCGAGCGTCTCCTGGAGCGCCTCTTGCCGAGGCAGATAGCGATATGCGCGAGCGTTGCCCTCGAGGTCGATCAGACGTGCGTCGCGAAGCTCGCCGAGGTGGTGATGGACCGTCGAGCGCGCGAGGCCGGTCTGCGTGACCAGCTCGGAAACACGGTCGGCCCCGCGGGCGACGAGCGAGAGGATCTCGACGCGCTTCGGATCTGCCAGCGCGCGGCCGAGCGCCGCCACGCGCTCGTCGGCTCCACGTTCTGCGCGCGCCTGGTAGACGACGAGCCTCGTCGCGCGGTGCTGGGCGAGCACGAGCCACGGCTCGGGTTGAACGTGGGGGATGAGCAGCACGCGCTCGGCCTCCGGCTCAGGGACGTAGCGATACCCCGCGGTGATGTGCTCGATGGCATCGGCGAGCGTGTTCTCGGCCAGGGACGCCGACGCCGCGGCGGCGGCAGTGTCGAGCGCCGCGGCGAGATCGTCGCGCGGCTCGACGAGGTGGCGCAGCCCAACCGACAACGCGTGCGCCAGCCGCGCCCGCGTCTCCTCCGGGTCGAGCGGCAGCAGCAACGACAGCGAGTCGCGCGCCCTGCCGGCGTAGTAGCGCTTGTGCTCGAGCAGCTTGCTGCCGGCCGCGCGATCGCCCTTCGCGGCGGCTTCGATCGTGTCGGCGCCGCCGAGCGTGCACCACGACCACGCGTAGGCGCCGAGCAGGTGCCGACGCAGCTCCACCGGGTCCGTCCGCTCGACCTCGTCCACCAGCCGGCCGGCGTCGAAAGGAGCCCCGAGGTCGAGAGGCACGCCGAGCAGGTTGAGCCAGCTCTCGCCGGCGGTGTCGCCCACCGCCTCGAGTGCGTCGGCGAGCTCGGTCTCGGCACTGCCCCCGGGCCGCACCGACGCGTCCGCGAGCGCGATCAGCAACTCGAACGCCGTGCCTGCGACGACGTCGATGCGGGTCGGGGCCAGCTCGGATGGAGCGTGTCCGATGATCATCGGACACGTACTATAGCAATGAGACTAGGTCAGCGCTGCCTCGGCGCGCGTGAGCACGCGCTCGCGCTCGGCGCCCGTGCCGACGAGCGTCACTGCCACGTCGAGCTCACGCTCCACGAACTCGACGTAGCGGCGCGCTGCGTCCGGTAGCTCTTCGAAGCCGCCCACCTCGTCGATGGGCTCGCTCCAGCCGGCTAGCACCTCGTACACCGGCTCGGCGTGGTGGAAGTCGCTCTGATGGGAAGGGAAGTCCGACGTCTCCGTCCCGTCGCGCAGCCGGTAGCGAACACAGACCGGCAGCTCCGAGAACGACGAGAGGACGTCGAGCTTCGTCAGCGCGAGCGACGTGAAGCCGTTGATCCGTGCCGCGTAGCGCAGTGCGACGAGGTCGAGCCAGCCGCACCGCCGCTCGCGTCCGGTCACCGTCCCGAACTCCGCTCCGAGCTCGCGCACGCGTGTCTGGTCGGCGCCCTCGATCTCTGTCGGGAACGGCCCCTCCCCGACCCGCGTCACGTACGCCTTGGCGATGCCGGTCACGGCGTCGATGCGCGTCGGCCCGATGCCGATCCCGGTGCACGCGCCTCCAGCGACCGTCGAGGACGATGTGACGAACGGATACGTACCGTGATCGATGTCGAGCAGGGTCCCGTGCGCACCCTCGAGCAGCACGCGCTTGCCGTCGCGCAGGGCGCGGTCGACCAGCAGCGACGTGTCGGCGAGGAACGGGCGCAGCCTCTGCGCGTAGCCCTCGTAGCGCTCCGCCAGCTCCTCGAGCTCGAGCGGCTCCACGCCGTAGACGCGCTCGAGCCAGATGTTCTTCTCGGACAGCGCGACCTCGATCTTCTCGCGCAGGATCTTCGGGTCGAAGAGGTCCTGCAGCCGGATCCCGAGCCGGTAGGCGCGGTCGGCGTACGCAGGCCCGTTGCCTCGCCGCGTCGTGCCGATCTGGAGCTTGCCGAGCCGCCGTTCGCTCGCCTGGTCGATGGCCACGTGCCAGGGCATGACGACGTGCGCGCTCGCCGACAGTCGGACGACGTCCACGGAAACGCCTCGCCGCTCGAGCTCGTCAAGCTCGTCGATGAAGACTGCGGGATCGACGACGCAGCCCGAGCCGATGACGCACTCCTTGCCCCAGAGGATCCCCGAGGGCATGTGCTTGAGCTTGTACGTCTCGCCGTCGGCGACGATCGTGTGGCCCGCGCCGGGCCCACCGTTGTAGCGGCAGACAACGTCAGAGTCGCGCGCGAGCAGGTCGACGATCTTGCCCTTGCCCTCGTCGCCCCATTGCGCGCCGATGATCACCGTCGCCGGCACCCCGGGAGTCTGCCAGCTATGTCGGCGCTAGCCCGTGGCAGCCTGCGCCTGCGCGCGCATGATCCGGCGAATGCGGATTCGGTGCCCGCGCCAGCAGGTCACGAAGCCGACGTCGGCCTCCGGGCAGAGCCCGCCGCGCACGACGACGGGCGGCCAGGCTCGCTCGTAGTGGCACTGCTCGCACTGCGCCGAGAACGACGTCGTGGTCTCGCGAATCCAGATGATCTGCGTCTCCGTCTTCTGTCCCTCCTTTCCCCCTGCTCCGTATGAACTGCTCAGTGATTTCCCGTCTTAGGTGGTGCCGCCCGCCAGGTCGGCGAACTTCGCGAATCGCTTCAGGAACGAGAGCTTGGCCGTGCCCGTCGGGCCGTTCCGGTGCTTGGCGAGATGCACCTCGGCCAGGCCTTGCTGGTCGGACTCGGAGTCGTAGTACTCGTCGCGGTAGATGAAGAAGACGAGGTCGGCGTCCTGCTCGAGGCTCCCCGACTCCCGGAGGTCGGACAGGATCGGCCGCTTGTCGTGGCGCTGCTCGACGGCGCGCGACAGCTGTGAGAGCGCCAGCACGGGAACCTCGAGGTCGCGGGCGAGCACCTTCAGCGACCGCGAGATGGCCGAGACCTCCTGGACGCGGTTCTCGACGGACGCGCCGGACGTCATCAGCTGGAGGTAGTCGACGATGATCAGCCCCAGCCCGGGCTCGCGCATCTTCAATCGCCGCGCCTTCGACCGGATCTCCATCATCGTGATCGACCCCGTGTCGTCGACGTAGATCGGCGCCTTTGACAATCGGTCGCACGCCGCGGTGAGGCGCGGCCAGTCGTCGGGAGCGAGCTTGCCCGTCCGCAGCCGCTGGGACTCGACCTTCGCCTCCGAGCACATGAGGCGCTGCGTGACTTCGGCCTTCGACATCTCGAGCGTGAACAGCGCTACCGGGGTCTCGCCGCGCACCGCGAGGTTGGCGGCCATGCAGAGCGCGAGGCCCGACTTCCCCATGCTCGGGCGGGCGGCGACGATAACGAGGTTGCCCGGCTGGAAGCCAGAGGTGAGGTGGTCGATCTCCTTGAAGCCGGCTGCGACGCCGGTGACGTCGGCGCCGTCCTCGTACAGCGCGGTGATGCGCTCGAAGCCTTCCTTCAGCAGCTCCTCGATGTGGCTGAAATCCTGCGTGACGCGTGACTGAGCGAGCTCGAAGATCGTCTGCTCGGCTCGGTCGACGAGCTCCGGAGTCTCCGACGGCCGGTCGATGCCCAGCCGCGCAATCTCGTTGCCGGCGCGGATGAGCCCGCGCAGCGTCGCCATCTCGCGCACGATGCGCGCGTAGTGGGCGGCGTTGGCGGCAGCGGGCACGAGCGCCGCCAGCTCGTGGATGCGCACCTTCCCGCCGACGTCCTCGAGCTGGCTCCGCTGGTCGAGCTCGTCGACGAGCGTGATCGCGTCGACAGGCTCGCCGCGCGCGTACAGCGCGAGGCCGGCCAGGTAGATCTTCGTGTGGCTCTCCCGGTAGAAGTCGGTAGCCGAGAGGACTTCGCTGACCGCCCCGATTGCGCCAGGGGAGAGCATCATCGCACCGAGGACGGACTCCTCGGCATCGAGGTTTTGCGGCGGAACCGGGGCGGAAGTCAGCGAAGGTGCTACTTGAGCCACGAGGTATTAACCCCCCGCGCGCGCAGACTTTCAACGGGTGGAAAGCCACGAAATCCACGACCGCCCGACCGGCCTGGCGCGCTCGATTTGCAGCAAGAACAGAACATCTGTTCCAGCCATTGTCGACCGTGGCCCGGACGGCGCGGTGGACGAAAAGGACGCTCTACGCGGGAAGTTCGTGCGACATTCCACAGCCCTCCACAGGGCTTGTGGATGACTACTGGTTCGGAGCTTCCTCCGGAGCCTCTTCGGCGGCGTCCTCGGGCTCCTCGACGAGCTCGGGCGCCTCGGCCGCGGGCTCCTCGTCAACGACCTCGTCGGTCGCCGGCTCCTCGGGCTCGGGCGGCAGCTCGCCGCCCTCCGGCAGCGACCAGCGTGGCCACCTCCGCCTGGACCTCCTCGAAGATGTCGACCGGCACCGCGTAGCGCCCCACGTGCTTGATCGGCTGCGGCAGGTCGATCTTCCGGCGGTCGACGCGCACCTTGTGCTTCTCCCAGAGCTCGTCGGCAATGTCGGTCGCGGTCACCGAGCCGAAGAGCGAGCCGGTCGGCCCTGCCTTCATCTCGAAGCGTAGCTCGGCCTTCTCCAGCACCTCGGCGATCTCGCTGCGCCTGGTCGGTCGTGGCTGCCTCGTGGCGCGCGCGGTGCGACTCGCGCTTCTCGAGCTCGCCCAGCCGGGAGGGCGTCGCCTCTTCTGCCAGCCGCCGGGGCAGCAGGTAGTTGCGCGCATAGCCGCGCGCGACGTCGACGACGTCACCTCGCAGCCCGACGTTGTCGACGTCCTGGAGGAGGATCAGCTGCATCGGGCTACTGGCGCTCGCCGACGTAGGGCAGAAGCGCCATCTCGCGGGCTCGCTTGACCGCGACGGAGACCTGGTTCTGGTGCCGCCGGCAGGCGCCGGTGATGCGCCGCGACCGGATCTTGCCGCGCTCGGAGATGAACCGCCGCAGCTGGTTGAGGTCCTTGTAGTCGACGTCCTCGATCTTGTGCGCGGCAGAAGGAGCAGTTTCGGCGCCGCATCTGACCGTCGCGCTGGCCGGGACGGCGGCGCTGCGTCGAGCGCTCTTCTCTGGGCTTCGCCTTCTTCGCCATCAGAAGGGGATGTCGTCGTCGGCGGCTGGCGGGAACTCGGCGTCGGACTTCTCACCGCCGGCAGCAGCGGGCTGCGAACGCCTGCTCGCCGTCGCCGCGGCCGCCGAGGAACTGGACGGAGTCGGCGATCACTTCGACGGCCTGGCGCTTCGAGCCGTCCTGCGCCTCCCACTCGCGCCACTCCAGGCGGCCGTCGATGGCGACCGGGCGGCCCTTGGCGAGGTACTGCGCGCAGTTCTCGCCCTGGTTGCCCCAGACGGTGATGTCGAAGTAGTTCGGCTTCTCGGTCCACTCGCCGGTCGCGCCGTCCTTACGCCGCGTGTTGACGGCGAGTCGAAGGCTGCAAACGGCGGTGCCGCTCGGCGTGTGTCGCAACTCGGGGTCCCTCGTGAGGTTGCCGACGAGCACGACGCGGTTGATGTTGGCCATGGCTACTCCTCTCCCTCCGTGACGGGGGCTTCGGCTTCCTCCGAGCCGGCTTCCTCAGCGTACTCGGCGGGCGGCTCGGCAGCGGCCGGCGTGTCGCCACGGCGGTGCGGTCGCGGACGCCGCGTCGCCATGTGCCGCATGACGCCGTCGGTGATCTTCAGGACGCGGGAGATCTCGTCCAGCGCCGCCGGCTCGCAGGTGAACGTCAGCAGGTGGTAGACGCCCTCGGGCTTGTGGTCGATCTCGTAGGCGAGCCGCCGGCGGCCCCAGGGCTGATGGTCCTCCCACGTGCCGCCGTCCTTCTCGACGAGCTCGCGTGTGCGCGTGACGATTTCCCCGTGCCGCTCCTCGGGCACGTCAGGGTCGAGCATCAGCAGGATCTCGTAGTCGTTCAACGCTCCGGTCTCTCCTTCTCGTGGTCTCAGGCGGCCCCGCCCTTCGTGCCGGTCCCGGGCGGGTCGGCACAGGGCGTGGCGAGAAGTTCGGCTGGACACTGTAGCATCGGGCGCATGTGGCGAAGGCTGTTGGTGCTGACCGGGCTCGCGGCGCTCGTCGCGTACGTCCTGCGGCGGCGGCGGCGGCCGGCGCCGACTCCTAGCGAGCCCGCCGTCGATCCGGCCGAGGAGCTGCGCCGCAAGCTCGACGAGACGCGCGCCGAAGGCCGAGCCCGAGGCGGAGACACAGCTGAGCGACGATCTCGACGAGCGGCGCCGCCAGGTGCACGAGCGCGCCCGAGCCGCGAGGGACGAGATGCGCGGCTCGAGCCCAGACTAGATACTGAGGTGCGCCCAGATCCGCTCCCGCTCGAGCGGCAACACCGCGAGCTCCGGCGGCGGGCGGCGAACGAACCCATCTAACAGCAGTAGATCCTCCGCCTGCTCGGGCGTGAGCGGGCCTGACACGCTGCTACGGGCGGACTGACAAAGCGCGAGCGCCCCGTCGATCTGCAGCCTTGCTCCCGGCCCGGGAGGCAGTGAGCGAACGGCGCAGATTGCTCCGCCGCAGACGAAGAACGCCTTCTGCCAGCCGGGATCGAGCGCAGGGACGATCAGGCAGCGCTCGAGCATGCATAGCTCCTGGAGGCGGCGCAGGCGCTCGACGACGTGCTCGAGGGCGTCGATCCGGTCGCGTAGCCGTGCGGCCTCCTCGTAGCGGAAGTCTTCGGCGAGCTGCGCGAGCCGTTGACGAAGGCGCGGCAGGGGGCCGCCCTCGACGAGACGCTCGCGCTCCTCCGGCGTCGCGGCTGCAAGCGCCCGAGCGGCCAACGCGGCGCGCCGGCGGCTCGGGATCGGGCCCAGCTCGGCCTCTCGTTTCGTGACGATGAAGTCGTCGCCGCGCCGCGCGAGGTAGACGCCGTGCTCGCGACGCCGGCTGCGCGAGTTGGCCGGCGGTTGCAGCTCGCGGATCAGCCGCAACTCCTCGAGCGCAGCTTCGAGCTCGGAGCCGAGGACACGCCACTCGATTCGCTCGAGCGCGAGCAACGCCGCCTCGACCGACGGCCGCTGGCGCTCGCTTCGGAAGTACGAGCGCAAGCGCGCGTGCAGATCGCGGGCCCGGCCGACGTAGAGCACCTGGTCCGACCTGTCGCGAAAGAGATAGACGCCGGGCCGGGTCGGCGCCCCGCGAACGAGCGCCCGCTTCCCGTAGACGCGCCGCTTGCGAGGAGCCTCGAGCTTGCGCAGATCGGAGACCCGGCGTGCTCCTACCTCCTGAGCGAGCCCGATCAGGCGGACGAGCACCTGGGCCGTGGACTCGGCGTCGGGAAGAGCGCGGTGACACGGTCGCGTCGGGACGCCGAAGAAGTCGGCGAGCGAGGCGAGGCCGACGCGGCGCACGCGTCCCTCGAGCAGCCGCCGGGCGAGCGCGGCGGTGCAGAGGGGCGGCTCGGCGAGCCGCCGCCCGTGCAACCACTGCAGCTGCCGCTCCAGGAACCGCTGGTCGAAGCGGGCGTTGTGTGCGGCGAGCGGTGCGTTACCGGCGAAAGCGATGAAGCGCTTGACGACGCTCGAGACGGGGGGCGCACGGCGCAGCTCCTGCTCCCGTAAACCTGTCAGACGCGTTATCGGCGGAGGCAGTGCGACGCCGGGGTTGACGAGCGACTGGAACGAGTCGACGACCTCGAGCGCTCGCACGCGCGCTGCTCCGATCTCGCAGATCCGGTTCCGTGCGGCCGAGAGTCCCGTCGTCTCCAGGTCGAAGACGACGAACTCCGCCTCCTCGAGCAACGGATCCTGTTGTGAGCCGGCCAGGGAGACGGTCGTGCCCGTACAGGTGATGCGGCTGTCTCCCGCGGTGACGTCCGCGAGCAGCGAGCAGGCAAGACCGTCCGAGATGGGGCCAGTGGCGAACAGCAGCCTGGCTGCGTCCACCGTCGACAGAGCGCCCTGCTCGTGGAGCACGTCCACGAGGCGGTCGAGCCCGTCGAGCGCGAGCTGCATTGTGCTATGAAACTACGAACACATGTTCGTGTCAACCGAGGCGACGATCCTGCACGCCGACGTCGACTCGTTCTACGCGTCGGTCGAGCAGCGAGACGACCCTCGCTTGCGCGGCCGGCCCGTGATCGTCGGCGCGGGAGTCGTCCTGGCGGCGAGCTACGAGGCCAAGGCGTACGGCGTGCGTACTGCCATGGGCGGAGCGATGGCCCGCCGCCTCTGCCCGGCCGCGGTCGTCGTCTCGCCGCGCATGTCCGCCTACGTCGAGGCGAGCAAGGCGATCTACCGGGTCTTCGACGACACGACGCCGCTCGTCGAAGCCATGTCGATCGACGAGGCGTTCCTCGACGTCCGTGGGATGCGAAGGCTTGCGGGTAGTCCCACCGTGATCGCCGTACGTCTGCGGCGCGACGTCCGCGAGCGGGTCGGCTTGCCGATCACGGTCGGAGTGGCGAGGACGAAGTTCCTCGCGAAAGTCGCAAGCGGCGTCGCCAAGCCCGACGGGCTGCTCGTAGTGCAACCCAATCGCGAGCTCGCGTTTCTCCACGCCCTCCCGATCGAGCGGCTCTGGGGCGTCGGCGCTGTCACCGCCGACCGGTTGCATCAGGTTGGGATCACAACTGTCGGCCAGGTAGCGGCGCTGACGGAAGGCACCCTGGTGTCCATGCTCGGGCGGGCCACTGGCCGGCACATCCACGCCCTCGCGCGGAACCGGGATCCACGTCCCGTCCAAGCGCGTCGCCGGCGCGGGTCGATCGGAGCGCAACGCGCCCTCGGCCGCTCACGCAGGTCGGCCGATGAGCTCGACGCCGCCCTGCTCGGCCTGGTCGACCGGGTCACGCGCCGGATGCGCGCGGCGCGGCGCGTGGGCAGGACTGTCGTCCTCCGGCTGCGCTTCGACGACTTCTCGCGCGCGACCCGCTCCGGCACGCTGAAACACGCCACGGCCGAAACGCAGACGATCCTCGACATGGCGAGGGGGCTGCTGGCAGCTGCGATGCCCATGATCGAGCGCCGAGGCATCACCCTCATCGGAATCGCAGTCTGCAATCTCGAGAACGACCTCCCGAGGCAACTCAAGCTCCCCTTCGCATGCAGTCGCGGTGCGGCTCTCGACGCCGCGCTCGACGAGATCCGCGACCGCTACGGAGTGGCTGCGATGAGTCGAGCCGTCCTGCTCGGTCGTGACGCAGGGTTGGTGATGCCGATGCTCCCCGATTGACGTCCGCTACGGCCGGTAAGAAGCCGGAAACGGCAAGGAGGCAGTGGTGGATGCAAGCACGATGGCGTGGCTGCGGCCACTCATGTGGGCGGGGGCAATCATCCTCTTCATCATCGGTGGCTACTCCGACACGGCTACGCAGGAGTTGTGGGGCTGGGGCTTCGCGCTCCTGACCGGCGGGATGCTCGATGAAGCACCTGCCCGGCATGAAGTCGGGCGCATAGGGCTACGCTTTTCCCGGAGCGGCATGGGCCCGGTGGCCCAGCCGGTCTTCAAAACCGGTGAGGTCTGGTAACCCCAGGCTGGGTAGGTTCGACTCCTGCGCCGCTCCGTTGAGCCAAAAGTGGTCGTTTTGCAGGGTAAAGCCGCGCGTATCAGCTCGGCCCTGCTGCGCAGACTATCGCCGCTCAAGTCCGCCCAAAACCGCCTGAAACTGGCGCGCACTGGCGCGCAACTGGCGCGCTCCTCGCGAGGCACGGCGCCCACCACGTGAGTCCGTCCTTGATCACGACGCACGGATCGTGTTCTCAGTCGGTCGTTGAAGTCCTGGGGAAGTGGGGTGCTGCCCGGTAGCTGCTCTAGGACAACCCGGCTGTCATAGGAGCAGTCCACTCCTTGCAAAGGGTCTGCTTGGGCGCGATACTCAGATGACCTGAGGAGGGTGCGATGGGTCAGCTGGTCGAGTTTCCGCTCGAGAGCGGTGGCTACATCGTTGTAGCGGCCAGCGAGGACGAACCGGTCACACCTGGAGGGGCCATTTGTGGGCTCGAGCGGAGCGAGTTGCTCTCCCGATCCGGCGAGACGCTCGAGGCCGCGATGGGACGCGTTCAGCCGGCGGCGGAACTCATTAAGCAGCTTCTTCGCCTCAGCGAGGCTTCTGACTCCCTCGTGACCGAGTTCGGCCTAGCCCTGAGCGCGAGCTTCGGTGCGGTGACAATCGCGAAAGGAAGCGACGAGGCGAACTCCAAGGTCATGCTGCGCTGGGAACGCGATGGCTCCTGACGAGCCCACAGCTTACGAGGACTTCCGGATCAGAATCAGCAGGACCGGCTCGGAGAGCTACAGCGTTCGCGCGACCTGCCGGGGTGCGGCAACCTCGGCGCGTTCGAGCTGCCCTTCTCAGGTGAAGGCCTCGAGCTTCTGATTCTCAAGACACAAGCTCGTCGGGGAATGACGCGCGCGGCTCGCCGGTCGGAGGGCGTCGCGGCCGCGCGAGATCGGGGAGAGGCTCTACTGGGCGCTCTTCCACGAGCTCGTCGGCGCATTCCTTTGGAAGGAGTCAGACGCGGTTGCGGGAGGGCTGCGAACACAACGACGGCGAGATGGCCCGACTGATCGGCTCGGAGATACTCCCGTCTCTCGATAGCTAGACGAACGGAGCAGAGAACCGTTTGGAAACGACTCCGGATGCGGTCACGATATGGCTTTGCGGTGCGGAAGCTGTGCACGCACGAGACGCAGTGTGCAGGCTCACAAGATGTGGTGCTCCTCGTAGAGCGCGAGGAGCGACTCTCCTCGCAAGAGTCCGTTCTTCACCACTCCTTCAGCGGCACCCCTCCTTTCCGCCTCCTCGACCACCTCATCGATGCGCTCCGCCGGAACGACGACGACGCCGTCACGGTCGCCGACGATCAGATCTCCAGCCGAAACCTGGACACCGCCGCAGCTAATCGGACCATCGGCGGCGATAGCCTCGCCGCGACCGAAGCTATCGCTTGGGAGCGCCTCTCGAGCGAAACGGGTACCGAGGGCAATTATCTCCTCGAGGTCGCGTTGAACACGCGTCCACTACTGCTCCTACGCTGCCAGCAAGCTGCGCCGCGTCGAGGGCGATCCGCCGCTGAGGATGCGGCGATATGTCGAGGCGAACGACGTCGTCGAGCCCAATGAATCAGTTGAGCACGAAACTCGACCGAACTGCGGTCGACTCCCAGTCTACGACTCGTCTCGTCGGCGCGTAAAGAAGCGTGCGCGCGAAGCCGCATACCTTAAGACTCACCTCAAGTGCATGAATCGAGGCCGACATGGCCTGCTCACCGAGCCCCAGGGCATCCATGCTGTCGGAGACAATGGCGGTGCGAAGACCGGACGCACGCTTCATCAGGAGCTCACGCGACGACGTGACGGTCATCAGACGTACTCTGGCGTTTGCACGAGGTGCTCTCTGCCGAACGCCATGTCGGAGTAGTGGGCGTCCGGCAGGGAGTCCGTATCAAGTCGCAACCTCTCAATGACGTCCTGATTAAGCTCGAGCCCGAGACCAGGCCCGGACGGGATCTTCAACAAGCCATCCTCGACGAGAAGGGGCTCGACGAGAAGATCCGTAATGAACGGGTTCCCCGTGTTGTCGATCTCCACGCTACTCCCGTTGGGAAGCGCTGTCACAACATGGGCGTTCGAGACAATCGCGATGGCGTCACTCCAGGAATGTGTTACGACCGCTGCGTCGAACTCTTGCGCAAGACTTCCGATTCGGGTGCACTCGGTTATGCCCCCAGTGCGGGAAGCGTCTGGTTGCACGATGTCAACGACGCGCTGAGCGAAGCTAATCACGGAAACCTTGTACGCCAAACTCGTTTTCCCCGGCCGCGAGGGGAATCTCCACTTCGCGGCGAAGTCCTGCGTACGAGTCGATGTCCTCGGGAAGAAATGGCTCTTCGAAGAAAACGGCGTCGTGCTCTTCAAGGTACTTCGCTAGCCATTTGGCCGTTTCCAGCGAGTACCGGTGGGATCCGTCAACGATCACGGACAGCAGGTCGAGCTGCGACTTGATGGCGTCGACGCGTCGACGGCATAGCTGCGGTTCCGCCAAGGCGGATCTTGACGGTCGAGAAACCGCTCTCAGGTAGCGCCGAGCGTCGTTTCGGAGTTCGCCCAGGTCATCTTTCCATTACAACCCGCTGCCGTAAGCCGGCACGCGGTCATCCGTCCCGCTAAGCAGCTCATAGATCGGGGCTCCCTCGATCTTGCCACGAATGTCCCAAAGTGCCGTGTCGATCGCACCGAGCGTCGACATCGCGACGCCCTTCCGCCCGTACCACCGTGTGAGCGCGTACATGCGCTCCCAAAGGTCGTCTGTATTGGTCGGGTCCTCACCGATGATCATCGGGCCAAGGTGACCCTCCGCTATGAGCCGCACGAGCACTGGATGGCTGTAAGCACTACCGATCCCGACAACGCCCTCGTCAGTCTTGACGAAGACTAGAGACGTGACCCTCGAGGTCACGTTCTCCCCTGCGCACCTAAAGCCACCGTCGGCCGGCTACTTCGAACCGGAGCAGGGCGAAGGCTTCAACTCCTGTTATCAACACAGGTTCGAGGACGCGCAGCAACGCAGCGATCCAGCTCGAGCGGCAGATACCTGGGGCAGATGCTCTACGAACACAAGTCCCTACGGCTTGCTGTGCTCAACGCCTGTGAGGGTGCGCGAGCGGCGAACGCCCTCAACGAGCCCTCGCCAGCGTCGCCGCGCGCCTCGTTCGCAACGAAATCCCCGCTGTGATTGCGATGCAATTCGAGATCACAGACGACGCGGCTGCCCGCTTCTCGAGCAGCTTCTACGACGGGATTTCGACTGGAGAACCGGTCGATTTGGCGCTCGTGCACGCTCGCCAGGACCTATCCGATGCAGTCCGGGTGGTGTTGAGTGGGGCACGCCGGTTCTATTCATGCGCGTCGACGACGGCAGGATCTTCGACGTCGCTGGCGCGGCTGAGCCGTCGCGGCCGATCACCGCGGACGCGGCTCCTCCGACGAGCGTCGAGACGCCACCGCACGAGCCCGCTCCGAACGGATTCGGCGACGGGCAGACAGTCCCGGTCGTCGAAGACGTCGAGCGCCAGAATGAACAGGCCGAGGTCGCGCCGACAGCCACCGAGAGGACAGCCACACAGACGCCGGTCACCGAGACGGCGGTGACCGATACGACTCCCGTTGTGAAGAAGCGGCGCGGCCGCCTGCGCCGACGCTATGTCGTCCTCGCAGTCGGTTGCCTCGCGATCGGCGGGATTGCAGCCGGCATCGCCGTAATTCTCGGCGGCGGTGGTAGTCCTCCGGAGGCGCAGCCCCAGCCCGCCACGGCGACGCCCGCCTCTTGTTCCGCAGGCGGTGGATCGCGAACCTGTCCTCTTTCGAACTCTTCGCAGCCGACCTGGGGGCCCGGCACCATGATCGCGTTCACCGTCGGCGCCGCGAGCGGCCCGACGGTGCACGTCGGAAATGTAGGGGCTCTCGTCTAACGGTGAGCCGAACGTGTCGGGATCTACATTGCTCGCCTCGAACAGTATGTGGCCGAGCTGGGCCAAGACCGGGCGGATCCTGCCTCGGTGTGCGCCGTCGAGACAAAGAGCGTCCCACGAGGAATGACGTGCACTCCTTCGGCGAGAAGGGCTTCGGCAAAGCGCCGGAGTAGCACGCCATCCGTCTGCTCGGCCTCGACTGGTCTTGTAACCGATTCCGTGCTCGCAAATACGTGACCTACTGCTCCAACGCAATTGACTTCTAGCGGCAGACCGGCATGGCCAGCTTCACTCACGAACGCCAAAGCGAGCTCCCTCATCAGGCGCGTGACCCGCGGGTAGATCGAAGCGGCTCCTACCTCGAGTTCCGTCAAAGCCGCAAGCGCCGCCGCCGCACAAATCGGGTTAGCGTTGAAAGTGCCCACGTGGGCGACCTTCATGCTCCGAACGACCTCGAGAACCTCTTTGGTCCGCATACGGCACTGATTGGGAACCCTGCGCCGAGCGCCTTTCCGAGGATTGTCAGGTCGGGCATCACTCCCAGCGTCTGTTGCGCTCCGCCGAGTGCAACTCGGAAACCCGTGATGACCTCGTCAAAGATCAACAGTGCCCCCGCCGTGCGCGCAAGTTCTCGTACAGCCTCGAGATAGCCTGGTGACGGAGAAAAACACCCAGCGTTGACCGCAATGGGCTCCATGATGATTGCAGCGACGTCGTTGTCGATGACTTCCTCGAGCGCCTGGACGTCATTCCACTCACAGAGCGTGGTCGAACTCGCTGCAGCCGGATCCTGACCGTCAGTTCCGGGTCCGTCGAGGTGGCCGGGAGTACCAACATGCACCGAGTCCATCCAGCCGTGGTAATGACCGCGAAACTTGATCACGCGGCGACGACCGGTATACGCCCGAGCAATCCGAAGCGCAGATTGAACAGCCTCGCTTCCTGAGTTGCTGAAGACGCACATCTCGGCGCTCGGAACGAGTCGGCAGACTGCCTCAGCCAGGTCGGCTTCAAGTGTGTGGCAAGCGCCGTACCCGAGTCCGCTGTTCAGTTGGCGACGGACGGCATCGAGAACCGCGGTTGGCTGGTGCTCGAGGAACAATGGTCCGAAGCCGAGTACAAAGTCGACATACTCGTTCCCATCCACGTCGACCAGTCGGGAGCCGTTACCGCCCGCGAAGCAGATGGGAACGGGCCGCTTGGAACGCGCGGAAGGCTGTGGAAACACCACCCGCCAACGTTTGAGATGCACGCCTATGGTGGGCGACGGATCCCGCGTACCTGTCAGCGCTTTCGGTCACTCGTCCTGCTCACGTTGTCGAAAGAGACACGCATGACCGCTGACATAACGTTTCATCGCGATATCCGGATGTCAAGACGCGTGAGGCCGCACCGGTTGACGTCTCCCCCTACCCGTTCAGTTGACTGTAGAGAACAATTCGATTGCCATCCCCGAGTGCCGACTAGGAAGCCGAGGCGGACAGCGCCGCCTTCGTAGCGATCCTCCAACCGCGGGAAAGCTACGCAAGGAAAGTAGGCATAGGCACGGCCCCAGCCGGGTGATTCACTTGAGCGAGCATCCCCGCGGGTTGTTGGACGTGCTAACCGCATCTGCAAACCATCTGCAAACGTACTCCGCGCGGTGTGCTGATGCGCGGGGTCACCAAACACCACCACAAGTCGTATTTGCAGGAGTTTCCGGTACTGCCCGCCACGCATCGACACTAGCCGGGACGAGTCTTGCGCACTTCAAAACCGGTGAGGTCTGGTAGCCCCAGGCTGGGTAGGTTCGACTCCTGCGCCGCTCCGTAGAGCCAAAAGTGGCAGATTTACAGGGAGTCTAGGACGCCTGAGAGCACACGTCGGAGCGATGTCGTCTTCCGCTCAAGTCCGCCTAGAACCGCCTGAGACTGGCGCTCACTGGCGCGCAACTGGCGCGCACTCCTCGTAGGTTCCGCCACGCCCGCGAGCGCAAGACGCATGGCGGGTCCCGCGGTGGCACTGTCAGAGGCCGAGACCGATCCCGCTCCGCCCGCGCGCCTGACGCGCCGCTTGGCGAAGGCCAAGCATCCCCGTCGGCCGCTCGTCCTCGACGACCGGGAGGTGGTGGAAGCCGTACTCGGTCATCATGGTCACTGCCGCCTCGATCGGCGTGGCGGCTGAGACGGCAACAGGCTCGGCCGTCATCCATTCCCTCACGCGCGCCTCGCTCGGGTCGACACGACCGGCGAAGGCGCGGAGCAGGTCGCGCGAGGTGAGGATCCCGATCAGCCGCCCGTAGTCGGCCACGAGCGCCGAACCGAGGTCGCGTGCGCGCATCTTCTCCGCGACCTCCCCGAGCGTGTCCTCGGGCGCGACGACGAGCGGATCGGTCGACATCACGTCAGCGACAGTGGCGCCACCGTCGCTTTCCGCGGCGGGCGCTGCCTCCAGCCGAAGCGTGGCCAACTCGTGCACGCTTGCAGCGTCGAGTTCGACCTCGACCGAGACGGAACCGGGAGCGGCGGGCACGTCCGGTGGGCTCTCCATGCCGGCGAAGCCACTGAGGAAGGGCGCCAGGTAGCGCCCGACGATCTTCGCGGGCGGCCACCAAAGCGGTTCAGCGCTGGCCGACCAAACGTCGCCTGCGCCGCCGGTGAGCTCGTGCCTGAGGTAGCGCGGCTGCCTTCCGGTCAGCAGCAGCCCCCGCAGCACCGGCCGGAACGGCTGCGGCGTGAGATCCGCGCCGGCGTTAGCCGCGATCAGCTCGGCGGCCGCGTCTGCCTGCTGGGTAGCGATGCCGCCCTGCTTGACCGGGAAGCTGGTGATGTCGCCGGCGGCGAAGACGTCGGCTAGGCCATGGACCTGGCCGTGCGGGTCCACGGGGAGGAACCCCTCGACCGTCTGCGGCAGGCCGTCGATCCGCCGCCCCCGCAGGCGTGGCAGCGCGACAACGCGGTCGGCCGCGAGCGTTCCCTCGGGGATGAGGCGCAACTCCCCGTCCACCAACTCGACCGGGCAGGAACGGGTCTGAACAGCGATTCCCCGCTCCTCCAGCAGCTCCCGCACCGCCTCGCTCCCCGCGCGCCCGAACAGCTGCAGCGGCTCCTCCTCCGGCGTGACGAGCGCGAGCTCGACGTCGAGCTCGCGCTCGGCGAGGTAGGCCGCGGTCATCAGGGCGAGCTCGTAGATCGGCAGCGACCAGACCGCTCCCCATGGAACGACAAAGGCGACCCTGCCCACCTGCCCCGCGAGGATCTCCTCGAGCAGCTTGCGGACTAGCTCGGTATCCGCCGGCCCGCGAAACGTCAGAGCGCCCGGGACCGCCGCGGTGGGTCCGGCTCCGCAGGCGACAAGCAGGACGTCGTAGGGAATCGAGCTCCCCGCGGAGGTCTGGGCCTGCCGTCCTCCCACATCGACGCCGCTCAGTGCCCCCGGCGAGAAGGTCGCACCCGCGGCCGCGGCCAGCTCGGACAGCTCGAACTGCCTCACCTCGCCAAGATCGAATGGCTCAGCGACCGCGAGCGGCCGATACCAAAACTGCGGCTCGGGCGCCAGCAGCTCGACCTCGACCCGATCCTCCGCGAGCGCCCGTAGAGCCAGGGCAGCCTCGAGGGCCGCGACGCCCCCACCGGCGATCAGTACCCGCGTTGCCACTTCAACCGTCTCCTCCGAGCAGCTTCAGCGACGATGATACTCCGCCGTGCGGGGCGTCCGTGCTGACCTCGCTCGCGATGTCAAGAAGCCAGGCTGGCCATGCCGCCCGTCTCCTGCATTACGGCAGAGCCTCGAAAGGATCGAGCTTTGCAACAGAACTTGGTACCGGATTTGGTACCGGTCTCAGCGGACCCAACTGGATCTAAGCGGACGGAAGCGGAGCGAAAACCCCGCTTCTGTCCGCAGTTGGACCTTGCTGAGTAGACCTTCAAACCGGTGAGGTCGTGTATCCCACGGCTGGGCAGGTTCGACTCCTGCGCCGCTCCGTGAGAGCAGAACTGCAGACCAGGCTCGCACTCCACGTTGGACTTCGTCCGGAGGAGCGACCATCGACAAGAGCATCAAAAGCTCGTGGGCGCCGGCGCGGCCGCGACCGTGTTCAATTGGGGCGAGCACGTTCTCACGATCGCCGGCGGAAAGACGGTCTCGCGATCGAAGGCCTGTCGATCAAAGTGTGGCTGAGTCGGCAGTAGTGGCCGCCCGCCAATGAAACCACTCCCGCGTACAGGGCAGCTCTCTCGTCAATCGCGTTGCAACGCTCGTAGGAGTCTCTTCGTGTTACCGACGGGTTGAGCGACGGGCTGATCTGCGATCAGCGGCCCGTGGATTAGCTGTTCGAGTGCATTCGCCGCCGCCGCGGCGCCCCCCGCCGTGGCGAAGGCGGCAGCGATTCGCTGCGCTCCCGGTCGCAGCTCGATCGCGCAGCGCACAGCTTCCCGGAGGCGAGCCGGCGTCAGCTTGCGTGCCGGGAGCCGCACGCCCGCGCCCGCGACCTCCACGCGGCGGGCGACCTCCGGCTGGTCGCGACCGAAGGGAACAGCGACCACCGGGACGCCGTGCGCGAGCGCCTTCTGGGTGATACCCATGCCGGCGTGGCAGACGACGCAGGCCGCCCGCTCGAGCAGCGGCGCGTGCGGGAGGAAGCGCTCGACGCGGACGTTGGGCGCCGTCGGTAGGCTCGTCGGGTCGACGTCGGCGGTCGTGACGACGACATCGAACGGCTCGCCCGCGAGCGCAGCCACGGCGACCTCGGCGAGCCGGCGGTCGTTCTGGAAGAGGGTCGAGCAGGTGACGAGCACGAGCGGCCTGTCCAGGCCGTCGAGCCACGCGGGGGCATCGGCCGGTGGCTCCCAGAGGCCAGGGCCGACGAGCGTGAGCTTGGCCGGCCAATCCGAGCGCGGGTACTCGAACGGCTCCGCCGTGTAGGCGATCACCGCTGAGGCGGCCAGGT
Organism: uncultured Actinomycetes bacterium; assembly: GCA_963786725.1. GTDB lineage: Bacteria > Actinomycetota > Thermoleophilia > Gaiellales > Gaiellaceae > PALSA-612. The sequence goes on from CAWBAD010000011.1 coordinate 33,143, forward strand.
AGACGTCTTCGATCGTCTTGATCGGTGGCAGGCCCAACTCGGCGCGGAGCGGGTTCATGTGCTTGGCGATCACGCGCTCGAGTGTGCCGAGCGTGAGCGGCTTCGCGAGTCGGTCGCGCAGCCGGCCGACACGATCGCGGCGCGGAGCCAGCCCGAGACCGAAGGGCGGCGCATCGCGCGAGGGCAGTGGCACCGGTGAGACGATCGAGAAGGCCCAGGGAAGCCCCGAGCGCTGGGCCGCGGCCGCCGCGCCCCAGGCGCCCTCATCCACGAACAGGACGTCCGGCTGCTCGGCCTCGATCGTCTGCTCGAGATCGCGAAGCTGGAAGCGCGCACGCTCGCCGAACTGGCCGAGGCCCGAGCTTAGCGCGCCGAAGCGCGTCCGGGCCCGCCAGTCGTCTGGTTCGAACCGCTCGATCTCGCGCCTCAAGGACTGCGCGTCGAGGCCGACCGAGCGCAATCGCTCGACGTCGTCGATCCCGCACCGCACCGCCACCCGGTGGCCGCGCTGTGCCAGCTCGAGCAGCGTGGCGACCAGCGGATACAGGCGACCGGGAACCGCATCGACATACGCCAAAACGACGGCCATCATCAGCCCTCCGGCTCAGAGCTGCTACGCAGCCGTCCGCGCTTGCTCACCGGTGCCGGCGGTGCGCTCGGCCTCGAGCAGCTCGATGATGCGATCGGTGTTCGTCCTGATCGCGCTGACGTTGCGAAACATCCACTTGCGCGGAGCGTTCTCGGGCATCCGCTCGATCATCTGCTCGAAGTCGAAGTGGCTGCAACTGTCGAGCGCACTGCCTGGCGAGCAGTGCGCCGCCGATGACCGCACCACCGACGATCAACAGCTTCTTCATCGTTCACACCTCCTTTGGCAATCCTCCGGTCAGGCCCAGGATCCCGCGCATGACCTTGTGGCCGGTGTCCGCCGTCTTCCCGAACATGCACGGGCAGCCGCCGGCGATCACCCGCACACCGTGCTCGCGCCCGTAGGTAACTGCTTTGTCAGAGACGCTGCCCGTCCCGAACGAGCGGTGTAGCCACACCCGCTCGATCCCGAGCTCGGCACACTCCTCGACCACGTGCTCCGCGACTGCAGGAGTGGTCGCGACGACGACGCCGTCGATCTTCTCCGGGATCGACTTCAGATCGTGGTAGCAGGGATCGCCCTCGACCGTCTCGGCGTTGGGGTTGACCGCGAACACCGTGTAGCCGCGATCGCGCAGCCGGCGGTAGACGAGGTTCGCCGCCTCTCCCGAGCTCCGGGACACGCCAGCGACCGCGACGCGCTTCTGGGCCAGGAACTCCTCGGTCGCTTCCTTCAGTGCAGTCATCGCTCCTCCTCGCTCTTTCGCTGTGACAACAGAACCCGCGAGCACCGCCTGCCGCTCGGGGGCTGTTGCGGTCACGATGCTCGACTCGAACTCGTGTCCGAGCCGGTAGGCCTGCTGCAGGTAGCCGCGCCGGGCCTCGTCGTCGACTGCCTGGACGGCGTAGAAGTAGACGTGCTCAACCGTCTCGATGCCCGGGTAGCGGAAGCCGAACTCGTCGACCAGCCGCTCGATCGCCGCGCCGCAGCCCGACTCGCGGTAGTCCTTCTCGCGGAAGAAGGTCGGCGTCATGATCAGCGCCTTCTTCTGCTTCATGAGCGGCTTGCGGCCGCCGAGGTCGCCGTGCAACCAGCCGTCTTCGCTCATCGTGTAGACGAAGCCGTAGGTGAACACGCGCTCGACCCAGCCGCGCAGAATGGCCGGGAGGTTCATCCAGATGATCGGCGCGATGAGGGCCAAACCGTCCGCCGCGGCGACCTTCTCCTGTTGGGCGAGCACGTCCTTCGGCTTCTGCTTCGCGACGATCTGCAGCAGCTCGGAGAGATCCTTGTCGCGTAGCCAGCGCCGAGCCACCCGTCGCTTGATCGGGCCGCCGCTCGCAGCGACCATGCCTTCCCGCATCTCCGCCTCGTCGAACAGCTCGCGAGGCACCGACTCGTGCGCGAAGAAGGAGTAGTCGTCCAGGCCGTAGACGGGGTTGAACTTGATCGCGTAGAGATCGACGACCTCGCTCGTGTGCCCGGCATCAGTGAGCCCTCGCGTGAACTGTTCGAGCACCGCGTGGCAGAACGACTTCGGATTCGGGATGGGCGTACACCGTCAGAACTCTCATCTCGCTCACCGTCCCTTCGGAGGGGTCAGGTCGTAGAGCTGGACGTCGGCCTGCTGCATCACCTCCATGAAGGTCTTCCGCTCTGTAAGCATGCAAACCACTTCTCTCCAGGAGCTACGCCAATGATCCGCCGGAGGGCGATCTGGGGAATCAGGGGTTCGCCTGATCTCGCCCTCGGGTAACCGCGGATCCTCGGCTCGGGGGCTCGCTCGGTAGGGGATTGTCCGCAGCTCCGATCGGGTCCGCCACCGATGTCGCGAGCGTCTGGCTCGTTCATCGTTGATCTGCGATTAACGATTCGCCTCGTAGGGGGTGCTAGATGAACTGCTTCGAGTGTGCGAAGGCCAACGACGCGGTTCCCGCCGTCGGTGTCTGCCAACACTGCGGTGTCGGTCTTTGTCTCGACCATCTCGTCGAGGCGCGTGACGTTTCGCGTCGGTGGGACGCTGTACGGCTGCGGCCATGATGCTGCCGGCGCTGAAAGACGCTCCATGACGTGCCGGCGCGGGATTGCGCACGCCTCTCGCCACGTCAGCGCTGGAGTGAAGTGATCCGGTCGCCGCTCCCGATCGAGGAGCAGCGGAGCTCGAGCTTGCGCCAGCTCGCGAAGGCGCTCGGTCATCCGATGCGGGTGCGGATCCTGCGAGTTGTTGCTGAGCCGTGATGTCTGCTACTGCGGCCAGATCGTCGACGAGTTGCCGCTCGCCCAGGCGACGGTCTCACAGCACCTGAAGGTGCTGAAGGACGCAGGACTGATCGTCGGAGAGATCGAGGGCCTTCGCACCTGCTACTGGGCGAGCCGGGAGCGGCTCGCCGAGCTCCACGAGCTCGTCGGTCGACGCTCCTCGCGGAAGCGGCTGAGGTCGACACCAGTGGCTGCGACTGAGACGCCGCGGCTCCCGGTGGCAGGGCGCGAGGCTGCTCCTGAGCCTGACGGCGGTGCCGTGCTCGCAAGGCTCTCGGCGCTCGACCGGTTCCTGCCGCTGTGGATCGCGCTCGCGATGGCCGTTGGACTCGTCCTCGGCTCGCTGGTGCCGAGCCTGAACGACGGCCTCGACCGGTTGCGTGTCGGCACGGTCTCACTTCCGATCGCCGCCGGACTGCTGCTGATGATGTACCCGGTCCTGGCCAAGGTGCGCTACGAGGACTTCGGCCGGATGAGCCACGACGGTGTCTCGAACCGGCGCTTCTTCGGCACGCTCGCTCTTTCTCTCCTGGGTGGTCGGGCCGGCGTTGATGTTCGCGCTCGCCTGGCTGCTCCTCCCCGACCAGCCCGCCTATCGCACCGGCGTGATCATCGTCGGCCTCGCGCGCTGCATCGCCATGGTGCTGATCTGGAACGACCTCGCGCAAGGGTGACCGTGAGCGGGCCGCCGTGCTCGTCGTCTTCAACGCGCTCTTCCAGATCGTCGCCTACTCGCTGCTCGGCTACTTCTACTTGACCGTGCTGCCGGGCTGGCTCGGCCTCGACACGCAAGGCTTCGAGGTCGGCATCTGGGAGGTCGCCCGCACCGTGCTGATCTTCCTCGGCATCCCACTCACCGCCGGCTACCTGACACGGCGGATCGGCATTCGCCGGCGCGGACGCGACTGGTACGAGCAGCGCTTCATCCCGCGGATCGCGCCGATCACGCTCTACGGCTTGCTGTTCACGATCGTGCTCCTGTTCGCGATCCAGGGCGACGAGATCACCTCGCAGCCGCAAGACGTGGCCATGATCGCGCTGCCGCTGCTCGCCTACTTCCTGATCATGTGGGTTGCCGGCTTCGCGACGGGATGGCTGATGCGCTTTCCGTATCCGCAGACTGCGAGCCTCTCGTTCACGGTCGCCTCGAACGACTTCGAGCTCGCGATCGCCGTCTCTGTCGGCGTCTTCGGCGCAACCTCGGGCGAGGCGCTGGCAGGCGTCGTCGGGCCGTTGATCGAAGTACCGGTCCTCGTCGCGCTCGTCTACGTCGCGCTGTGGGCACGACGCTTCTGGCGCGGCGGGGGCCGGCGACCGCACGGGCTGCACGCCGAGCCGGGCCGCACCTAATAGCTAGCCCAGGAGCTCGCGGAGGGCGGCGAGTGGCTCGGGCATGACGCGGTAGTAGGCCCAGCTACCGCGGCGCTCGCGCTCGACGAGGCCAGCGTCGCGGAGCACCTTGAGGTGGTGGCTGACGGTCGGCTGGCTGAGTCCCAGTGGCTCGGTGAGGTGACAGACGCAGGCTTCGCCGCCGGGTTGCGCCTGGATCAGGCTGAGCAGCTGGAGGCGCGCCGGGTCGGCGATCGTCTTCAGCGCGGCGGCAAGCCGGCGAGCCTCCTCCTGCTCGAGAGGACCGGCTGAGAGGGGCGGACAGGAGGTCGCGATCGTGGTGACGGTTTTCATGCGCCTCCATATTCGCAGAGATCGATATTGACAGTGGTCGATGAGCGCTGTCATGATCCGCGGACATCGATCAGCGTCGATGACCGAGAGGAGCGATCATGGAGCGGAGAGGCGTTGAGATCCTCGACCCTGTCACTCGTCAGCATGTCGAGCAGGCGGCGGAGGCGCTGCAGCGTGAGTTCGAGGGTGTGTTCTCACGGGAGACGATCGCCCGCTACATCGCCGAGTCGACCGATCTCCTCGGCGATGCCAAGATCAACGTGTTCGTTCCCGTGCTTGTTCATCGCTTTGCCCGCGAGCGGCTCAAGGCGCTCGGTCAGGCAGAAGGCGTGATCACGAAGGAGCAGCCGGAGGTGCTGTTTGTCTGCGTGCACAACGCCGGCCGCAGCCAGATGGCCGCTGGCTTGGTCAAGCTCAGGTCCGAAGGCCGCGTTCACGTCCGCTCGGCAGGAAGCGACCCGGGCGAGCAGATCAACCCAGCCGTAGTCGAGGCGATGACCGAGATCGGCGTGGACATGAGCGAGGCCTTCCCGAAGCCGCTGACGGACGAGGTCGTGCGCGCCGCCGACGCCGTGGTCACGATGGGGTGCGGTGACGCCTGCCCGATCTATCCCGGCAAGCGCTACGAGGACTGGGAGCTCGACGATCCCGCCGACGAGGATCTCGAGACCGTGCGCCGCATCCGCGACGAGATCGACGCGCGGGTGCAAAGGCTAATCGCCGAGCTGCTCCCCTCGATGAGTTGAGGCAGCTGCCGCTGGCACGCGCTCTGGTCGCCGAGGCGATCGGAACCTTCGCGCTCGTCTTCGCCGGCTGCGGCGCGATCATGGTCGACGCGAAAACGAGCGCGCTCGGACACGTCGGTGTCGCGATCACGTTCGGACTCGTGATCATGGCGATGATCTACGCCGTCGGGCACGTCTCCGGCGCGCACTTCAACCCGGCGGTGACCTTCTCGTTCGCCCTGGCCCGGCACTTCCCCCGCCGCCGCGTCCCGATGTACTGGGCAGCACAGCTCGCCGGCGCGCTGATCGCCGCCGCCATTCTCCGTGGCTCGCTCGGCAACATCGCCCACGTCGGCGCCACCTATCCGAGCGGCTCGGACAGGCAAGCCTTCCTCTGGGAGGCCGTGCTCTCCTTCTTCTTGATGTTCGTGATCATGGCCGTCGCCACCGACACGCGAGCGGTCGGAGAGGCGGCAGCGATCGCAATCGGCGGCACCGTCGGTCTCGACGCGATGTTCGGCGGCCCGATCACCGGCGCCTCGATGAACCCGGCCCGCTCGCTCGGGCCCGGGATCGTCGCCGGAGACCTGCACGCGATCTGGGTCTATCTGCTTGCGCCGGTCGTCGGCGCCGGCCTCGCTGCGATCACCTACGCCTTCATACGTGGCGAGGCTCTGCACGCGAGCACCTGACCGCGGGCAACGCGAACCGAAACGGCTTGACAGATTCACGTTCTTCGATATATTGATGATTGACGATATGAACGAGATACTCACACCGGTCGCCTGTTGCCAACCGCTCGCGGCGCCGTCCCTGTCTGAAGGGGAGCTCGAGTCGACGGCGACGCTCTTCAAGGCACTGAGCGATCCGGCCCGCGTGAAGATCGTGAACGTGCTCTCCCAGACCCCTGAGCCCGTCTGCGCGTGCGACTTCGAGCCGGCACTTGGCTTGTCGCAGCCGACGGTGAGTCACCATTTGAAGAAGCTGACCGATGCGGGCCTGCTCGAGCGCGAGCAGCGCGGCAAGTGGGCGTACTTCTCGCTGAACCGCGAGGCCGTCGAGAAGCTCGCGGTTGTCGCCGATTTGAAAGGAGTGTGCTGCTGATGCTCACGACCGCAGATGAAGTGCGCGAGGAGGTCCGGCGCCGCTACGCCGAATCAGCACGCGCCGTCACCGAAGGAAGCCAAGGCTCCTGTTGCGGCAGCGGCGACTGCTGTGCCGACGGCGAGAGCGATGCTGTCAACTTCGGAGAGGTCCTCTACGAGGCGGAGCAGCGTGGCGAGCTCCCGGAGGCAGCCGTGCTCGCATCGCTCGGCTGCGGCAACCCGGTCGCGGTTGCCGAGCTCCACGAGGGTGAGACCGTGCTCGACCTCGGCTCCGGCGGTGGCATCGACGTCATCCTCTCCGCCAAGCGGGTCGGCGAGACCGGGATCGCCTACGGGCTCGACATGACGGACGAGATGCTCGCTCTCGCGCGCCAGAACGCCCAGGAAGCCGGCATCCGCAACGCGATCTTCCTCAAAGGTGTGATCGAGGAGATCCCGCTGCCCGCGGACTCCGTCGACGTCGTCATCTCCAACTGCGTCATCAACCTGTCGGTCGACAAGCCGGCTGTGCTGACCGAGATCGCTCGCGTGCTCAAGCCGGGCGGCCGGATCGGCATCAGCGACATCGTCGCCGAGGATCATGTCTCACCTGACGAGAGAGCTGCCCGCGGCAGCTACGTCGGCTGCATCGCCGGCGCCCTGTCCAAAGCCGAATACGAGGCGGGTCTCGAGGCGGCCGGCTTCGAAGACTTCAGCGTCGAATTCACGCACGAGGTCGCCGACGCCATGCACAGCGCGATCATCAAAGCGGCGAAGACACGTCAGCCTGAGCGGAAGGGGCTTCCGATCGTGCACGCCGAGACTCGCGCGGGCTGCTGCTGACACCCTGGGCGAGGGCTTTCGCGACAGCTCATGGTGAGCCCTCACCGCGACTGAGCCCGAGGACGTCGAAGTCGCAGCGGAACTTGGTACCGGATTTGGTAAAGCTCGCGAACGGCTTGGGGAAGCCGCTTTCCACCGTCGATCGCGCTTATATTTGAGCTGAGTTTCGTCGTAGAGCTAGCGGGAAGGCCCAATAGAGATGAGCGAGGCAGCGAGCGAGCTGGAATCAGGTGCTGAGCCCGCGGCCGACTACGAGGTCGTGGTCCTCGGAGGGGGCCAGGCGGGCCTGGCGATGGGCTATTACCTCGCCCGCCAAGGCCGACGGTTCATCGTCTTCGAGCGTGGCGACTCGATCGCGCCCGCGTGGCGTGAGCGCTGGGACTCGCTGAGGCTCTTCACGCCGCGGGGTTACAGCAGCCTGCCAGGGCTCCCCTTCCCCGGCGACCCGGACGACTACCCAACTCGCGACGAGGTGATCACCTATCTCGAGCGCTACGCCGAAGAGTTCGACCTCCCCCTCGAGCTCAACAGCCCGGTGCACAGACTCTCCCGCCGCGATGATCGGTGGTTCGTCCTCGAGCTCGACGGACGGACGATTACCGCCGCTCAGGTCGTGGTGGCGACGGGCCCCTTCCAGACGCCCTACGTCCCCGAGCTGGCCACCGAGCTCCACCGCGACGTCTGGCAGGCGCACAGCACGGGCTACCGACGGCCGGCTGACGTCCCCCAGGGAACCGTGCTCGTGGTCGGGGGCGGGAACACCGGCTTCCAGATTGCCAAGGAGCTCTCGACCACTCACAAGGTCGTCCTCTCGGTCGGCTCTCGGCAAAAGCCGCTACCGCAACGAGTGGCAGGCCGCGACCTCTTCTGGTGGCTAACGAAGACGCGCCTGATCAACCTGACGGTCGAGTCGCGCCTCGGGCGACGACTGAAAGACCGGGACACGCTGATCGGATCGAGCCCACGCGAGCTCACGCGCCGCTACGGCGTTGAGCTGAAGCCGCGCGCGATTCGTGTTTCAGGGCGCACCGTTACCTTCGAGGACGGAGGCGAGCTCAAAGCAGACGCGGTCATCTGGGCGACGGGCTACCGGCCCGACTATTCCTGGATCGATCTGCCGATCTTCGACCCGGACGGACGCCTGCGCCACCGGCGTGGCGTAACCGACGTCCCGGGTCTCTTCTTCCTCGGTCTCACCTGGCAGCACACGCGCGGCTCCGCCCTGATCGGCTGGGTGAAGAACGATGCGCAGTTCATCGCCGAGCGAATCGCGGCCGTGCAAGAGGCGACGGCACAAGCCGTGCCCGAGCCCCCACACGAAGAGGCCGGCGTTCGGGCAGGGGCGCACGCCGAGTAGGGTGGGTAGCGATGCACGACCACCGCTCGCACGGGCACACCGACATCGTCGAGTTTCCGAGCTCGACCGAGGGGCTGCCGGACGCGCGCAGGCCTGAAGTCGTCGAGCTCTCCGACGGCGACGAGTTCGATCTCGAGATCGCACCAGTCAGGAAGCAGATCGGGGACGCCACCGTGCGCATGCTTGCCTATAACGGCTCCGTCCCGGGCCCGACGCTGAAAGTACCCCAGGACGCGACGATCACCGTCCACGTCACGAACCGCGGCGACGTCGATGCGACCGTGCACTGGCACGGACTGCGGCTCGAGAACCGCTTCGACGGCACGCACGAGACGCAGGCTCCGATCCCGGTCGGCGAAACGTTCACGTACCAGATCAACGTGCCTGATCCAGGCGCGTACTGGTACCACCCGCACATCCGCGAGGACTACGGCCAGGAAATGGGCCTCTATGGGAACATCCTCGCCGTCCCGAGCGAGGACGATCACTGGCCGCCTGCCCACCGCGAGCTACTCGTGACGCTCGACGACGTCCTGATCGAGGAGGGGCGGATCGCGCCCTTCAGCGGGTCCGAGACGACGCACGTCGCGATGGGCCGCTTCGGGAACACGATGCTCATCGCCGGTGAACCGGAGCTCTCGCTCGAGGCCAAGCGCGGCGAGGTCGTGCGCTTCTACTTCACGAACACGGCCAACACGCGAGTCTTCAACGTCACGCTACCGGGGCTGCGAATGAAGCTCGTCGGCGGCGACAGCGGCCACTACGAATACGAGGAACTGGTCGAGGGGGTGCTGCTCGCGCCCTCCGAGCGCGTCGTTGTCGACGTCCTCTTCTCAGAGCCCGGGGAGCTTGCGCTCGAGCATCGAACGCCAGAGAAGTCCTACCGGCTCGCTGCGATCCGGGTCGTTGACGAGCCGGCCGAGCCCGACCTGACAGAGCAGTTCGCAAACCTGCGTACGAATGAAGACATGAGGGCGCAACGCAACCGAATCGAGCCGTTCCTCGAGTCTTCGCCTGACAAGACGCTCTCCTTCGTCGCCGAGATGGACGAGGTTGGCCCGGCGGGTGGAGTCGACACGGGTGTCTACGCCTGCCCGATGCATGCGGAGATCGTCGCCTCCTGGGCGGACAAGTGCCCGAAGTGCGGCATGAAGCTGATGCCTGGGCCGGCGGAGACCGAGGCTCCGACCGCCTTCGCCTGTCCCATGCATGCGGAGATCAGGGCCACGTGGGCCGCGACCTGCCCGAAGTGCGGGATGACGCTGCGCGCGACGGGAATTGGTGAGACGGCAGACGGGGGCGACGCTGACAAGGCCTCGGACGGCGACGAACCGCATCACAGCCATCACGAAGAGGATCACGGGCATCACGAACACCACGGCAGCGGCCATGCGCACGGCGCGGCACAGGGGATCGAGTGGGAAGACGACATGGTCGAGGTCAACCGGATGACGACGCCGGCCAACATGCGCTGGAAGCTGGTCGACCGCGACACCGGGGCCGAAAACGCGCAGATCGATTGGACCTTCCGAGTCGGCGATCAGGTGAAGCTCCGCCTCGTGAACGAGATGGACTCAGACCACCCCATGCCGCACCCGTTCCACGTGCACGGGGCGGGCCGATTTCTCATCCTCGCCAGGGACGGAATCGTCGAGCCCAACCTCGTCTGGAAGGACACGGTGCTCGTCCGCACCGGAGAGACGGTCGACATCCTGCTCGACGTCACCAACCCCGGGCGCTGGATGGCCCACTGCCACATCGCCGAGCACCACGAGAGCGGGATGATGTTCAGCTTCAACGTCGCTCCCGAGTGAGCGTGGCCGGCATTGCGCAGCCGGTACGCGCAGGGCTGCGAGCGCCGATACTGTGGGGACTCGTCGTCGGAGTCGCGCAGGCGGCCACACCGCTTGCTTTCTGGTGGCTTGACACAGCAACTGTCTACGCGCTCGGGCTTGCTGTGATCGCCGCCGTCTACATCGGGTTCGCCGTTGCCGATGGACGCCGCACCGTTCTCGCCGTCGAAACCGGCGTCGCCGGCATGTTCGTCATCATTGCCGCCGCAGCGATCACCGGCACACCGTGGCTCCTAGTCGTCGGCCTTGCCGGCCACGGGCTCAAGGACCTCTGGCAGCATCGCCGTCAGTTCGTTGCGAACACACGGTGGTGGCCTCCGTTCTGCCTCGTTGTCGACTGGGCGGTCGCGGCAATCATCGCCGTCGAGATCGTCGCCGGCGTTCACTTTCACCACTAGCTGAGCGATCGGCGAAACGATTGGCGAAAACGACCGCTTAGGCGCTGCGCCTTATCTCCTGAGCGTCGAAGCACGCCAACCAGGCGCGACAAGCGGATCCGTGACCGCGCTCAGTAACGCGACATCAGAAACCAACGGCCTCCGCCAATGAAGAAGACGACTAGGGCGGCGAGAAGGCGGATCAATGCGCCACCAGCAACGTCGCGTGTGTGCGCTTGGAGCGGGGGTGCGACGCCGGCTTCGGTAGTACGACCTGATCCGCGTCGACCTCGCCAATTACTCCACAGACCTCTCCCAAGACGGCATCGAGCTGCTCCGATGACTCGCCAAGCATCTGCGCCTCGATGTATTCGACTGCGTGGGGTTCCAACGGGCCGTCGACAGCGACACCCAGGTAGGCGCAGTCCGGAGTGCAATTGACTCCCAAGACCGTTATGAACCCCGACACGAAGCCGGGCGCATCTCTGCGCCCGGCATGTACCACGTAACTGAACGTCTTAGTGACACCGCGATGTCATCTTCCTGTGTCATCGAGTTGTCGTTTCGCTGTCAACTCGCTGTCGTTTTCAGTGACAACGCGTCGTCGCTCGACACCTACGCGCGGGGTGCACGCGAGCCTCAATCTCGAGCGACCTTGTCGGCCCTACCGGTCTCAGCGGACCCTATTGGATCTAACTGGACGGAGGCGGGGCGAAAACCCCGCTTCCGTCCCTAGTTGGACCGTGCTGAGTAGACCTTCAAAACCGGTGAGGTCGTGTAACCCACGGCTGGGTAGGTTCGACTCCTGCGCCGCTCCGTTGAGCCCAAAGCTGTCGTTTTGCAGGAGCAATGTGGCGCGCATCGCCTGCTCGGCCGGGCGCCGGTCCGCTCGAGTCCCGCTCAAGACTGCTTGCAAACTGTGGCGCACCGGCGCGCAACTGGCACGCGCTCGTGGGCGGCACCGCCCACCCCCCCGCAAGTACGGGAGACGCCAGCGGGTCCTCCTAGGGCGCTTGTTTGAGCTCGCCTCGAGGTTTGAAGGACAACCCGCTCTTGCGGCAGGCCCCCTGCTCCCGACGACCTTCCTTACCTCGCGACCGACGCAGGACGTGCTTCGGCGATCGCCTCGGGCTCTGTTGCGACGGCGACCCGTGGCAGCCATTCGAGCCAGCTGGGGAGGTACCAGTTCCAGTCGCCGAGCAGCTTCATGCTCGCTGGAAGCAAGACCGCCCGAATGATCGTCGCGTCGATCAAGACGGCGGCGGCCAAGCCGACGCCGAACTGCTTCAGCAGGTCGAACGAGAGGGTGATGAAGACCGAGAAGACCAGGACCATGACGATCGCAGCACTGGTCACGACGCCGGCAGTGGTCTTGATTCCGTGCTCGACCGCCTCGTCCGTCGACATGCCCTGATCGACGCCCTCGCGGATGCGGCTGATGATGAAGACGTGGTAGTCCATCGAGAGCCCGAAGAGGATCACGAACAGGAACATCGGCATGAACGACTCGATCCCTCCCGACGAGGCGCCGATCAATCCGCGCCCGACGCCGTCCTGGAAGACGATTACGAGGATGCCGTAGGCCGCAGCGACCGAGAGGGCGTTGAGCACGATCGCCTTCAGCGCGATTACTATTGAGCGGAAGGCGAGCAGCATCACCACGAAGGTCAGCGCGAACACGAAGGCGAACACCCACGACCTCCTCTGCTTGAACTGGTGCTCGAAGTCGAGTGATTGCGCCGTCATCCCGCCAACGCCGGTGGTCGCGTCGGGAAGGTTCCCCACCGTCGCCGGCACGAGGTCGTCGCGGAGCGTGTGGACAGCGGACTTCGAGGCCGAGTCCGTGCCGTTACCGGCAATCGGAACCGAGATTACGGCGACCGTGCCGGCCCGATTGACATCGACCTCAATCGGCCGGAACATCTCCCCGGTCGCGAGCGCGCGGCGGCTCAGCTCCCCGGTCGCGGCACGGACTCCGGCCGAGCGGACATCGGGAGCCTTGACCACAACCTGCGCAGCGACCGCATCGCCAGGGAACGCCTTCTGGATCTTGTCGTAGGCCCTGATCACGGCGAGCGACCGTGGGTACGACTCCGTGCTGTTCTGCGTCGTCTGCAGGCGAAGCGCCGGCAGGGCGAGCGCGATCAGGAGACCGGCTGCCAAGACTCCTGAGACGAGCGGCCGGCGCAGGACCCGCCCGACGACCGCGCCCCAGAAGCGGCTCTCTCCGACACGCTGATCGGGACTGCGCAGAAACGGCACCCGGCCCCTGTTCACGCGGTCTCCGAGCTTGGACAGCAGCGCCGGCAGCACGGTCAGCGAGCCGAGGACGGCAGTCGCGACGACGAGAATCGTCGCCGCGGCGAAGCCCTCGAAGGTCTTGTCGCCGCTGATGAACATTCCGGACATCGCCACCATCACCGTTATGCCCGAGATCAGGACTGAGCGGCCCGACGTCGCGGCGGCAGCCTCGACCGAGGCGGACTCCGTCCGTCCCGCCACGCGCTCCTCGCGGCTCCGCTTGAGGTAGAACATCGAGTAGTCGACGCCGACCGCGAGTCCGATGAGCAGGACGACCGCCGAGACCGCGTCGTCCATCGGCAGCACGTGGCTCGGCAGCGACAGCAGTCCGATCGTCGCGAACACCGACGTCAGGGCGAGCAGCAGCGGGATCCCCGCAGCGACAAGCGCCCCGAACGTCAGCAGCAGGATCACCAGCGTCACCGGGAGCGAGATCGCGCCCGCCTTGAGCAGATCCTTGCCGAACTGGTCGTTGATCGCCTTGTTCGCGCTTCCGCCGCCGAACTCGTCGATCGTGAACTGAGGACTCGCGCGCTGGGCGTCCGCGACCGCCGCCAGGATCGGCTCGACCTTGTCCTTGGCGTCTTCGGACTTGCCGCGGATGTCGAACTCGACCAGCGCCGAATGCCCGTCGCTCGACACCTGGCCTGCATTGCCCGGCGCGAACGGCGAGTCGATGTTGGTCACGTTCGGCTGCGCCTCCAGCCGCCGTTCTACGTCTTGCACGGCGGCGTGGAACCGCGCGCTCGCCGCCGTCAGCGAAGAGCTCTGAAGGAGCACCAGCTCCTTCGCCGGCTGCTCGAACTCGTCGTTGAGGATCCTCTGGACACGGCCGGACTCGCCCGGCCCCGGTTCGTTCGCCGACAGCGACTCGGTCCCAACCCTCTGGCCGACCGCGAAGGCGATGATCACGAACGCGAGCCAGCCGAAGACGGCGGTCTTCCAGTGTCTCGCGCTCCAACGGCCGGCGCGCGCAGCGAGATTCTGCTTCTGGACGGAGCCTGCCACAACCTCCTCTGATACCCCCGACCCTGACGGGAAAAACATAGCGTCGAACTTGAGGTCAACCGGCCCGTCGAGATTCGCTTGCAAACCAACCGCAAACGAGCAGTGACGCGACTGGTCGTGCACGCGCCGCAAGGTCGATCGCGGGCTCCGCCGGGTGCGCCGCGATCCCCTCTGGTGGACGTAAGCCGGCTAGCACGCGACTGGTCAGCTCTGTGCCTCGATCCGACACTCGACGTAGAGGGATCCGCTCTCTGACACGCTGCAGGCAAAACGCTCACACGTCGAGTATTCTCGTGCCGTACCGCACATGCGTCTTGTTGGAGGTTGCGAATGGCCGTCAGCTCTCGCATCTTCATCAGCTACCGGCGCGATGACTCGCCAGCCTACGCCGGTCGGCTGTTCGACCAGCTGAGCGCTCGCTTCGGCGAGTCGCAGGTGTTCATGGACGTCGACACCCTGGAGCCCGGCGTCGACTTCGTGCAGCGAATCGAGGAGTCGGTCGGCTCGGCGGACGTGCTGATCGCGGTCATTGGCCGAGGCTGGGCGAGTGCCGTCGACGAGAGCGGTCATCGGAAGTTGGACAATCCACACGACTTCGTCCGTATCGAGGTGGGAGGAGCTCTTCGCCGCAACATCCGAGTCATTCCCGTGCTCGTCGCCGGCGCGAGGATGCCCACAGCGGAGGAGCTGCCGGACGATCTCGACGCGCTCACGCGCCGCAACGGCTTGGAGATCTCCGACACCGACTGGAGATCGGGGACGGAGCGGCTCTTCGTCGCCATCGAGCACGTGCTGGATCTGGCGCCGGCTCAGCCTTCGCCTCCATCCGTCGCCGGGCCAACCCGTTCTGACGAGAGGCCAGCAGCCGGAGAGCCCCGCCGGCGATCGCGGAAGCTGCTGTGGATCGTCGCTGGTGTCGCAGGCCTGCTCGCGGTGGCGGGCCTCGGTGCCTCGGCCATGCTCGCTTCGCGAGATGACGGAGGCAAGTCGGCGACGGGCACAGTCCCGGCAAGCAAAAAGAGCACGCCTACGGTGAGTCGCACGATCGGCCTTGTTCCCTACCTGGTCGGGCCTTTGCCGAACGATCCTCCGTCTCAGGGTCGGTGCTTCGTTCCCTTCAGCCCGGAAGCGGCCGTGCGGGTTCGGGGAGCCCGTTATGGATCGGATTGGATTCAGTGCGGCGACTTCCCTGGCGGCGACCCGAAACGCGCAACAGGCACGTATCGGTTCGCCGGTCTCACGCTGCCGGCGGGATCGCGACTCGCACGGTTTCGCGGCCTGGCGGTGATCGACGAGTTCTCGTCGAGCGGTCAGCGCGGTTCGCGAGTGACCTGGACCGTCTTCTACCGAGGCAGGGTGCTGTGCGCCAACACGATCGCCTGGACTGCGTCGCTACCGACGCCGACGATGTTCTCCTGCGACGCGCGTGACATCCCTGGCGACGCCGACCTCCGCCAGTTGCGCATCGACCAGAAAGCGGAGCTGGCGAGCGGTGATGACTTCTGGGCCGGCTTCCTGCATCCAAAGATCGTGGTCACGAGCCAGGACTGACGAAAGGCAGATCATGGACCTCAACTGCGCCGACGGCAACGGGGCGCCGAAGCCGAACTGCCCCGTGCTGGTGCCGTCCCCTTAGTCGAGACGTCGTGGGAGCCCGCTGCCGAGGCGGGCTCCCACGCGCGGTCGCTTCGCTAGCGTCCTGCGGATGGCGGACACGGCCGCAATCGACGCGACAGGCCTGCGAAAGCACTACGGCAAGGTCGAGGCGCTGAAAGGCGTCGACCTGCGCGTGCAAGCCGGCACCGTGTACGGGCTGCTCGGCCCGAACGGCGCGGGTAAGACGACTGCCGTCCGCATCCTCACGACGCTCCTTCGCCCGGATGGCGGCAGCGCACGGGTGGCCGGGCTCGACGTCGTCAAGCAACCGGGCGAGGTGCGCAAGCGCATCGGTCTCGCCGGCCAGTACGCGGCGGTGGACGAGAACCTGACCGGGTTCGAGAACCTCGAGCTCGTCGGGCGCCTGTACCACCTCGGTCGCAAGCGCGCCGCCGAGCGGGCACGGGCGCTGCTCACGGCCTTCGACCTTACCGACGCGGGCGACCGTTACGTGAGCACGTACTCGGGAGGCATGCACCGCCGGCTCGACCTGGCTGCGGCGCTGGTCGCCGAGCCGCCCGTCCTGTTCCTGGACGAGCCCACGACGGGCCTCGATCCCCGCTCGCGGCTCGCGCTCTGGGAGGCGTTGGAGAGCCTCGCCGCCGGTGGCACGACCGTTCTCCTGACGACGCAAAATCTCGACGAAGCCGACCGCCTCGCCGACCGCATCGCCGTCATCGATCACGGCCTCGTGATCGCCGAGGGCACGTCGGACGAGCTGAAGGAGCGTGTGGGCGGCGATCGCCTGGAAGTGGCCCTCTCCGATGCCTCTGCGGCGGAGCGCGCACTCGCAGCGCTGCGTCCCGTCGCGGACGGCGAGCCGGCTGTCGAGGACTCCCGCATCAGCATTCCCGTACGGGAGGCGGGCGGCGTGATCCCGGAAGTCGTGCGCCGCCTCGACGACGAAGGTGTGCGGATAGAGGACATCGTCGTCCGCCGTCCCACTCTCGACGACGTCTTCCTCACGCTGACCGGCCATCACGCAGAGGAGGAGGAAGCCACCGAGTGAGCGTCGCAGCAACCCTCAGCGACACATGGGTGATGGCGAAGCGATCGCTGCTGCGCATCCGGCGCCAGCCCGATCTGCTCGTCGGTTACACGGTGCAGCCGGTCATGTTCGTGCTGCTGTTCGTCTACGTCTTCGGCGGCGCGATCAGCACGCCCGGCTTCGACTACGTCGACTTCCTGCTGCCGGGGATCCTCGTGCAGTCCATGGTCTTCGGCGGCTTCGTGACCGCCCTCGGGCTCTCCGACGACATGAAGAAGGGCCTGATGGATCGCTTCCGCTCGCTGCCGATGTCGCGGGCGTCCGTGCTCACGGGCCGCACGCTCGCCGATGTGGCGGCGAACGTGATCCAGCTCGTCGTGATGATCGCCGTAGGGCTCGCCGTCGGCTTCCGCTTCCACACCGACGCCCTGGAGATCCTCGCCGGGGTCGCGCTGCTGCTGTTCATCGGGTACGCCTTCTCCTGGGTCTTCGCGCTGATCGGCCTCGTCTCGTCGTCACCCGAGACGGCCAACGCCATCGGCTTCACGTTCCTGTTCCCACTGACGTTCGTGTCGTCCGCGTTCGTGCCCGTCCAGTCGATGCCCTCGTGGCTGCAGCCCTTCGCCGAGAACAACCCGTTCACGACCATGGTCGACGCGGTGCGCGCGCTCTTCATCGGGACGCCCGCCGGCAACGACGTGTGGGGCGCCGTGCTGTGGTGCGTCGGGATCATCGTCGTCTTCGGGGCGCTGGCGATCATGCGCTTCCGTCACGTCGTGACTCGCTGAGAGACCACCGATGCCGCGCGGCGCGCTAAGCGTTGGTAGGCCGCGCCGGCCTGCTGGCCTTCAAGCTGGCCGCTTGCGCTCTGGTCGAGGCGTATAGCGTTCGGATGCGATCGCGAGGAAGGTCCCCGACGGTTCGAGCGTCGCTATCGACCATCTCGTCGTGCACCTGTGTCCAGCTGCGGTCGGCGTACAGCGGTTTGCCTCGCTGCACGGCTCCTTCCCGTGCAGTCAGCGCCTGGACTTGCGCCTCCGTCATGGCCTCGAACTCAGTGGACACTCTTCTCCTCGCTCACCGGCTGGACACTGGAGAGGGCGGCCCCTTGGACGGCCGCCCTCTCCGATGTTCTCGCTCTGGTGATTACTTGGGCTGGACGCCGATCTGCTTGAGGAGAGTCATCGAGTCGAAGTAGTGCCGACTCTCCTTGATCCTGCCACCCTCGAAAGTGAAAACGAAGGCTGCGGGCGTCTCCTGCCGCTTGCCCGACGCCGGGATCGTCCCTTCGGCCGTCTCGAGCGGGCCGGTGTGCGTGCCCTTCCAGGTCACTTCCAACACCGCCGTGTTGTGGCTGCCAACGGCGCTTGTCACCGTGCCGGCGGCATCCGGGAATGCGGTCTTCCAGCCTTTGAAGAGCTCGACGATCTGCTCCGGGCTCTCGACCTTGCGCTGGGTGCCAAGCTCGTGGTAGCGCGAATCGGCGGCGAGTCGTGTCTGCAGCCGCTCCCACTCGCCGGTGTTGAAGGAATCCACCTGCTCACGAGCGATCGTGATCATCTCTTCTGCGGTCAATACTTCGGTGGCTACTGCGGTCATTGCTAGGTCCTCTCTTCGATGGGGATGCCGAACGGGCAGCACTCACAGAGGAGGTTGGCCTCCTATCGGCTGCCTCAGCTCGACTGAGACGTGGTCGCAACGAGGAAGAAGAGCTGGCGACTTGACGGGCAAAAACCAGACCGTCAGCGCGACTGGCTCGGTGTTTCCTTTGTGAAATATAGCACCTACTGAGTGTATTCGTTGCTTCAGGTAACACTGCCATTTGCGCGACGTTACATCGGCGAGTAGACTTCGGGGAAGCGCGATGCAAGACCAAGTACAGACGCTGGCCGCGGTGATCAGAGAGGCGCGGGTGCGCGCGGGTCTATCGATGCGGGAGCTGGCGCGGCGGAGCGGCCTCTCGGCTGCGCAGATCAGCCGGATCGAGGCGGGCGAGGTCGAACGCCCCGTTGCTGAGACGCTCGTAAGACTCGCGAAGGCTCTCGGTCGGGATGCGCAGCTGCTTCTTGTCTTCGCGGGGCATATTCGGGGGGCGAGAGCACAGCAGCTCCTGCGACAGGCGATCGAGTTGCTGCCCGAGCCGAGCAGAGCCGAGCACACCCCTGCTCTTTCGGGGCTCGACGCCGAGAGTGAGCGTGAGCGTCGGCTCCGGGACGAGCTGGCCGATGCCGAGAGGGCGCTGACAGGGATTCAGCAGGATCTGGACGCGACCCGCGAACGGGTGTCAGCCGAGCCGCCGCGCGAGGCTCGCAAGCGGTTACGCAAGGTCGGGATGCTTGCCCAACGGCGCGCTGTGGAGGTCGCTCAGAAGCGCCGGCGGCTCGAGCAGCTTGAGGATGCTCCCAGCGAGGAGATTTGCGCCCTGGCCGGACGCCTCTTCCTGAACACGGCCGCTGGCGGCGAGGTGCTCGAGGCGTGGCGGCAGTTCTCAGGTCAGATTACGCCCGACGATCCGGAGCTGCGTCTGTTGCTCGAGGCATGGCGTCAGCTTGGGCACGAGCGACGCAAGAAGGTACTCGAGTTCTCCCAGGAGCAGTTGGCTCTCTCGCTGCTCGGGGCCGAGACGGCCATCCTCGGGACCGTCCAGACCCCCGAGGAGGCATTCGAGATCGTCCGCAACCTGCCGGCCTGGACGGCCGAGAACGGAAGGACCAGGACCCGTTCGCCGTCGGCCAAGGCACCGTCGTCGAAATCAAGGAGCGGCAGGTGATGCCCGTGCAAGGAGCTAGGCGCGAAACCGCCGTCGACAGACTCGCCCTGACCGGGCGGGTCTTTCCTTCCGACCGAGTCGGTGCCTAGAAGCGTGGCCGGCGATCTCTTCCGCGCTGCCGCGGCGGGGCAACCTCGGCGGTTGGTGACCGGCGTCGCCTTTGCCGTGCTCGCGATTGCTGCTTCCGTCCTCGTGGCGCGGCGGCTGACCGACTCGAGTTGGCCGCTGGCGAACGTGCGCCCGCTGTTCGCCGCGGCGGCCGGGTTCGCGTATATGGCCAGTTTCGTCTTCCGCGCGCGGGGTTGGCACCGGCTGTTTCCGCCGGGGCAGTGCCCCGACCAGGCCCGCTGCCTGGCCTCGGTCGGCGCGGCCGCTGCGAGCGGCGCCGTACTCCCCTTCCGCCTCGACTACCTGGTCAAGGTCGGCGTCCTGCGAAAGCTCGGCGGCATCCGCATCGGGCTCGAGGCGATCGTCCTGTCGATCATCTCCCTGGGGATGATCGACTCCATCGCGATGTTGCCACTCGCGATCTCTGCGACGGCGACCAGTGAGTCTGCCCTGCGCGGGCCGCTGCTGATCGTCGTCGCGTTCGGCGTCTGCTGTTGCACGCTGCTCGTCGTCGGCGTGCGCCTGCTGCGGCTGCCGCTCCTGCGTCGCAGCCGCCGCCTGCGCACGGTCACCGAGCAGGTCGCGCGCCACACGACGCCCCACGGACGGCGCAGCGCCATCGTCGCCTGGTTCTACCTCTTCGCCTGCTGGTCGTCGCGCGCTTTCGGCAGCGCCGCGCTGCTGGCAGCGCTGGGGCTCTCGTTCTCGCCGACGATCGCGCTGTCGCTGATCTGCCTCGGTGCCGCTGCCGCCGTGATCCCGATCACCTCGGGCGGGGCGGTCGTCAATGCAGGCGCGTCGGCCGCCATCCTGCTCGCGCTCGGCGTCGGCAAGGACATCGCCATCAACTTCTCACTCGCCTCCGGACTTCTGCTCGTAGCGAGCGCGCTCGCCGTCACCCTCTGCGGCGTCGTGGCTCGCTCGCGATCGGCTCGCTGGCCCGGCACCAGACCGCGAGCACTGGCCTCGTCCTTCACAGGTAAGGGCGCGGTCGACGAGCTCGGACGTCTCGCGGCTGAGCTTCCGAGGAGCGTGGCACTGGCGACGATGGAGGCGAATGCAGCGATCTGCAGCACTCCCCGCGCGCCCGGCGGCAGCGATTCGCCGAAGAGCACGAAGCCTGCTGCGATGGGGACGGCGTTCGTCACCAGGGTGGCGATGCCGGCGCCGGTCAGCGCGCTGCCCCGCTGGAACGCTGCCTGGAGCACACTCGTGCCGGCTGCATAACAGGCGATCAGCGAGAGGATCGCCAGAAACCAGATCCCGCCCGAAGTGACGAGCTTTGCGGAGACGTCTCCGTCGGCGAAGAGGAGCCCGGCAGCGAGCCCGAGCGCCGCGGCGCGCGCCAAACGCGTGCGTACGACAACGAGCGCGACGGCTCCCCCGGCCGAGGCTCCAAGCCAGACCACGACGGCGACAGCGTGTGGTGCGTGCGAGGACGGCGTGGAGCCCACGAGCGACACCGCGAGCAGCACCAGCCCGAACAGCGCAATCCCGACGGCCAGTCGCTCGCGGCGCGCGAGCAAGCTCGGGTGGCCGTGCACGCTGAGGAGGGCGAGGACGGCGATGCCTGAGGCACTGACGGCCTGAACGAGACTCAGTGGCGCGAGCCGCAAAGCCACGACGTAGACGATCCAGCCGGCCGTCTCGGTAGCGAAACCGATCAGCCAGCCGCGGTTGCGAAGGAGGAGCGCCAGCGAGCGAACCGGTCGCCGAGGGCTGAGTGGCGGCATCGCGGCTACTGCCTGGTGCTCTTTCGTGTAGGCCCAGTTCACGGCCAGTGCCGAGACGAGCGCGAGGCAGAGACCTATCCAGACGTCTTCGACGAGACCCTCCTTCTACGCGATGCCGGACTCGCGTCTGTACGCGCGGAACGGCACGCAGCGCCAGCGTGCCTGACGGCAGCGCTACCAGCGGCCGCGGTGCACGACCTCGTCGAACGGTCGCCGGTTGAGCCGCTTGAGCGGCCGGAGCGGCCCGTCGGCCGGGTAGCCGAGCGAGACGAGGTACGCGAGGAAGTGGTCATCCGGGAAGCCGAGGATCTTCCGAGCGAGCTCCTGATCCTGCACGGACGAGTGGCACGTGCCGATCCCGAGGTCGGCCGCGGCGAGCATCATCAGCATCGTCGCGTGACCGAGGTCGTACTGCAGGAGCCCGGCCCAGCGATCGTCCGGGGGATTCGGTGCGACGATCGCGATCGCGGCTGCGGCGCCGCCGACATGCCAGGCGCCCTGCCAGACCCCGGTGAGGTCGCGGAGCTGATCGCGGTCGGTCACCAGCACGAAGTCCCACGGCTGCCAGTTCTTCGCCGACGGCGCGAGCCGGCCCGCCTCGAGGATCTTCGCCAGGTCCTCCTCGCTCACCGATGTGGGCGAGAACTCCCGCACGTTGCGACGCGACCTCAGCGCGTCCCAGGTCTCCACGCCGTCACCTTACGACGAACGCGCGCACCTTGCCGATGGGCCGATCGCGGCCGACCACCGGCGCTGGTTCGCAGCTGGCTCTCAACCGGCGTCCTCCCGATCAGCGGGGTGCCGGCGCTGCGGGCGGCAGGCTCATCGTTGCCTTCTCCGCCAGGAGCGGTGTGGCCGGGATCTTGATCAGACCCCGCGTCGGCCGGTCGAGGTCGAAGGTGACGAGGACGAGGAAGCTGACCATGACCGCGGCGGCGGCGATAGGGATCAGTCCCTTACCGAGCACCGAGAGGTAGAGGGCGAGCAGACCGAGCGCGAGCGCCGCGCCGAGCAGCTCGAGCCAGAGCACCGCATCCGGGACGCGGTTGTTCAGCCCCGAGAGTCGAACGGTCTGCTGGTCGATCATGGCGTTCAGGCTGTCCACGTACAGCCGGGGTGCGCTGTCGCGTGGGCGGGCGTTGAGGCTCTCCCCGGCGAGACGCCAGAGACGGCGCTGCAACTCTCCTTGTCGTGCGGCTGTGACGCGGATCGCCGCGCTGCCCGGGATCTCGTACGTGATGCGGATCGCGAGGTCGTTGTAAGCCCGCAGCAGTGCGATGGAGGGGCTGCGCTGCGGCTCGGCGATCGTCTGTGCCCGGAGGTATGCGGTGCCGATCGTGTTTGCGTCGGTGACGACGTCGGCACGGCGGTCCTGGTAGCGGCCGACGGCGAGTGTGAGGCCGAAGGCAAGGATCAGGCCGACCACTCCGAGCAACGCCCCTTGCAGGGCACCGATGGGCTCCCGATAGTGCTCGGAATGCGCCCGCAGGTAACGGCCCGCGAGCACGCCCAGAGCACATGCGCCGCCGATCACTGCGAAGACGAGGAGCCCGAGCTCCCAGCTGCTCAGGGAGAAGAACACTGCCCAGGACGCTAGGGCAGTTGGCGGACGGCGAGCGTGACGCAAACCCGGTAATCACTTGCCCCTAGCCGACGAAGGGTTGTACGCCCGGCTGATCGTCGGCTCAGAGCTCCTTTACTCAACCGAGAAGGCATTCGTTGCTCCCGCGCCCGCGATAACGACGTTGCACGACCTCGCCTGCGCGGCGACGTGCCGCGTCGTCATGTGGCAGCACCGGAACGGCCTGTTCTCCTGAGCCCCGGGGAGCACCTCGAGTGCGGCGGAGAGCGGGCGGAGAGCGGAACCCGTGCATCTCGGGGCAGTGACGCCGTCCCAAGCGTGCGGCGACGGCTCCCGCTCAGTAATTTCGGGCACACCGCCTCAGCGGAAACACGCTTGTCATCGCCGGGGGGCCAAGGGAGCATCGGGGTGACCTACGACGTGAGGGGTGATTCGCCATGCGTACCATCACGTGGCTGGCGGTGGTTGTTCCTGTCAGCGCACTCGTCTTCGCGGCCGGAGCCGCGTCGCGGCCGGGCCAGACCGCTGGATCGGAGGTGCAATTGGCTCCCCCAGTGGCGAACGCCCGGCTCGCCGGTGATTTCGACGTCGTGACGAGGGTGACTGCCGTTTCTGGCATCGACACGAGGCGCGGGTCGACCGACAGCGGCACCTGGCGCTTCACACCGACTTGCCCGAGCGGCGCGTGCAACGCGCGGCTACGCATCGAGTATGGCCGCTTTCTCACCACGGAGCACATCGCGAGGGCCCTGCTCAAGAAGGCCGGGCCGGTGTACAAGGGTTCGATGACAACGCCACTCGTGGAGTGCAACTTCAAAGACGTTCAGGGCGTGATGACGATACGGCTCGAGGTGACGAAGGGCACGTGGATCAACGGTCATTGGCGAGCCAGGAGGGTGGTCGGGAAGTACGACTACGACGCGCCTGCCACGACGTCGGGCATCTACCGCTGTCCCGCGGCCCACATGACGTCAATCGTTCGCGGCACGCTCGACATGGAGACGGCATAACGAGCGCGGCGGTCCCAGAAAGCGGAGCGCGCACCAGGTGAGGTGTGTTTCGAGCCCCAGACCGTCCTCAGTCGTCGCCGTCGTTCCGTCCGCGCTTCTCGCGGCATGACTTCTCGGCACGGTGCCGGAGGCGCGAGATCTCCTTGCGCTCGCCCTGGATCGACTCCGAGCGATCGAGCAGCGCCAGCACGTCCTGGCAGGAGCCAAGCGCGAAGCGCGTGAAGGCGAGGTTGTAGGCCGTGTACGCCTCCGCGGTCGTACCGGAGCCGGCGAGCGCCCCGTAGGCGTCCTCGAGGATCGGTAGCGCGCCCTCGAAGTCCTCGTTCAGCATCATCTGGTACGCGCTGTCGTTGGCGGCTGCTGCGCTGGAGAACGAACGAGACGGCGCAGCGGGTGGAGGCGGCTCGTCCGCAGGGGGCAGGCTCTCGACTGTGACCGTGTCCACCCGCGTCGTGCCGGGTGCGGTCTCCGTGACGACGACGGTATTCGACCGGCCGTCGTCCCCGCTGCTCAGCGCGAGGGCAGCCGCCGTGCCCGCGCCTGCCAGCGCCAAGGTCGCAGCAATGAGAGCCACCGGGCGGCGACGGCGGGAGCGCTGAACACGGGCCGGCTCGTCGAGCGCGGGAAGGGGGATGAGGCGCGTAGGCGAGTCGTCCTCCAGCAGCGCCTCGCGCAAGCCGCTCACGAGAGCCTTCGCGCTTCGCGGCCGGGCATCGGGGCTCTTGGCGAGGGCGCGCTGGAGCACAGTGTCGACAGCGGCGGGCAGGCTCGGATCCAGGTCGGATGCATGAGGAGGCGGCTCGGAGGCATGGAGCGTCGCCTCGGCAGTGGGCGCCTCCGCCTCGAACGGGCGGCGTCCGGTGAGCAGCTCGAACGCGACGCAGCCCAGCGCGTAGCGGTCGCTGGCTGCAGTGGCGGTCTCGCCGCGAGCCTGCTCGGGTGCCATGTAGCCCGAGCTGCCGAGGATCGTGCCGGCGGACGTCAACGGGTCGTGCGCGGCGGCGCGGGCGATACCGAAGTCGGTGACGTGCACCTCACCCTCGTCGTCGAGCATGAGGTTGGCGGGCTTCACGTCTCGATGGACAATGCCGGCCGCGTGCGCGGCATCCAGGGCGTCTGCAGTCTGGTCGAGCCACGTGATCGCCGTGTCGTGCGGCACTCGGCCGTCACGAAGCCGATCGGCCAACGATCCCCCGCCGAGGTACTCCATGACGATGAAGGGCGTCCCTTCGGGCTCGCCGACGTCGAAGATCGTCACGACGTTTGGATGAGAAAGCGAGGCGGCGGTCAGCGCCTCGCGCGTGAAGCGGACGCGGAAATCCTCGTCCGCGGCGTAACGGTCGGCCAGCACCTTGATGGCCACAACGCGGCCCAGGACCGAGTCGGTGGCACGGTAGACGTCGGCCATGCCGCCCCGGGCCACGAGCTCGACGTCGACGTAGCGCGCGGGCAAGCCGCGCGGCCGCAGGCCCGCCATGCCGACAAGGTTCCCCCTGAGCCGTGTCGTAAAACGCGATGCACCGGTTGCGGCGGCTCGACTAGGCTCTGACTAGATCTTCGTGGAAGCCGCAGGCCCACCGCAGCCGTATCCCCTCAGGGTCGAGGGAACGCTGGATCCCTCGCTCAGCCGCTGGCTCTGGTCTGTCAAGTGGCTGCTGGCGATCCCGCACTTCATCGTGCTCTTCTTCCTGTGGGCGGCGTTCGTCGTGATGAGCATCGTCGCGTTCTTCGCGATCCTCTTCACGGGCCGCTATCCGCGGGGAATCTTCGACTTCAACGTCGGCGTGCTCCGCTGGACGTGGCGGGTCGTCTTCTACTCCTACGGTGCGCTGGGCACCGATCGCTACCCACCGTTCACGCTCGACGAGGTCGCTGACTATCCGGCGAAGCTCGAGGTCGACTACCCGGAGCGGCTGTCGAGAGGGCTCGTGCTCATCAAGTGGTGGCTGCTGGCCATTCCGCAGTACATCGTGGTCGCGATCCTCCTCGGCGGCACGACCGGCTTCCTGTGGGAGCGGAGCTACTGGGGACCCGGCCTGATCGGGGTGCTCGTCCTCATCGCCGGTTTTGCCCTGCTGTTCACAGCGCGCTATCCGCGAGGGCTCTTCGACTTCGTGCTCGGCCTCGACCGGTGGGTGCTCCGGGTCGCCGCCTACACGGGGCTGATGACGGACCGCTACCCGCCGTTCCGGCTCGACCAGGGAGGGGCCGACGTCGCGCCCGAGCCGCGGCTCTTCGAGCCGGCCGCCGTCCCGGAGGCAGCGGCTGTCGGAGCGGCGCCGGCGAGGAAGTGGACGGCAGGCCGGATCGTCGCCATCGTCGCCGGCAGCATCCTGGCGCTGATCTCGCTCGGCCTGCTCGCGGGCGGGATCGGGGGCATCGTCGTCGACCAGACGCAGCGCAACGCGGACGGCTTCCTGATGTCGCCCAGCGAAGATTTCGACACGGGCACGTACGCGCTCGTGTCGGAGACCCTCGATGTCGGCGCCGAGGTGCCGCAGTGGGTTATCGACGAGCTGATCGGCACCGTCCGCATCGAGAGCGAGAGCGAGCAGCCGGTGTTCGTCGGCATCGCCGCGGAGTCCGATGTAGACACGTATCTCGGAGACGTTCGCCGCGCCGTCGTCAGCGACGTCGGATCGGATCCCGACTACTCGCTACGGCGCGGCGGGGCGCCGGCGTCGCCGCCCGGCACACAGAGCTTCTGGGTGGCGTCGACGACGGGCGCCGGCAAGCAGGTGCTCGACTGGGACGTCGAAGACGGCGACTGGGTCATCGTGGCGATGAACGCCGACGGCTCGGCGGGCGTCACGGCCGAGCTACGCATCGGCGCCGAGGTCGACCCGCTGATCTGGATCGCTCTGGGAGTGCTCCTGACGGGCGTGCTCGTCGGACTGGGGGCGGCCGCGCTGATCTACGTCGGCAGTCGCCGCCGTCGCTAAGCCGCCCGCGCCTTGTGCGTGTAGGGCTGGTGGTCGTCGACGACACCCAGCCGCTCG
This sequence comes from uncultured Actinomycetes bacterium, assembly GCA_963786725.1. Lineage (GTDB taxonomy): Bacteria > Actinomycetota > Thermoleophilia > Gaiellales > Gaiellaceae > PALSA-612. The sequence goes on from CAWBAD010000011.1 coordinate 60,069, forward strand.
AACGCCTGACGGCGATTCGCCGCCAGGACGAAGCGGCGGTCGAGGTTCAGCAGCCCAAAGAACCGCCGAAGCCTCGGCGGGAGAACGACAGCGATCTCGCCGCCGCGCGCCATGATTCGGCACCGTGCGTCGAGCAAGGTGTTCAAGCCATGCGTGCCTATCGATTCGGCCGCGCGTAGATCGACGACCAACGACGTCGCACCGTTGTCGACCGCTTCCGAAACCTCGCCGTTGAGACTTGCGGCTTCCACAACAGCTATGAGCTCCGGCTCGTGGTGCTCCCAGGCTTCAGGCGTGGTAGCCATGGGTATCGGCTGAAGGCTCCCCACTACTCGGAGCCTCCAAACTTACTTCTGCGCGTTTACTGAGCGGGTCGGATTCAGGGTTGTCCCTGGGCACGCGCCCCACAGCCCTCGTCCGGCGGCCTTGGCGCGCCGAGCGGCGCTCATCAGTTCCTCCGCGTACTGACCTCGCTCACCGCGGAAGAAGTACGGGGCGGCCGCGCCCGTCTCCACGAGCTCGAGGTTCAGGTTCTTCTTGCCGTAGTGAACGTAAGCGAGATCTCGGCCGTGCTCGTCCTTCGCATCGAGCGCCGGATCGAGCCGGAGCTCGACGTCGGCGCCTACGGGGGCGAGCGTGGTAAGTGCGTTCAAGGCCTGTTCGGCATAGCACTCTCCCGACGGAAGCTCGGGCGCGTCGATCTGCACGAGCCGGATGCGACGGTTGTCCGCGAGCCGCAGGGTGTCGCCGTCGGTGACGCTCGAGACGATGCCGGAGGCGAGCACCGGCGAGGCGCGCTGATCGAGTTTTGGCGCCGACTCGGTCTCGGCCAGGGATCCCCAGATGAGGAACGCCGCGGCGCCGGCGGCGATCAGGATCCCAGGCAGCCAAGCGCGCACGTCAATCCACCGCGGCCGACCGTCGCAGGACACGCTCGTCACCGACGCGGCGGGTCAGGCCGTCGGCGTCGAACCGCTCGAGCAGAAGCTGAGCCGTGCGCCGGCCGACGCCGAGCAGGTCGCGGAACCGCGCGAGCGTGATCCTGCCCGCAGTGCGGCATTCCTCCACCAGCGCGGTCCGCGCGTCGTCGAAGGCAGAGCGCGACACGGCGTAGCCGTCGCCGACACGCACGAGCGTGCCCTGCTCCTCGAGGAAGCGGGCCAGCGCGCTGTCGTCCACCTTGACGGGCTCCAGGCCGAGCCGGGCCTCCAGCTCGTCCGCCGCCGCCTGCTTCGCGCCCAGCTCGCCGATCGCCCCCGGCCGGTAGAGCTTTGGGCCACGCCGCTCCAGTCCGAGCAGAGGGATCACGTCGGCGGCCCACGGGTCGGCAGGCAGAGCGATCCCCGGGTCGAGAGGATCGGCCGCGTCGAGCCTCCGCTCGAGGTCTGTCCGGTACTCGACGAGCCAGGCGTCGGAAAACACCCAGTCGCCAGCCTGCTCCAGTCCTTCCGGCTCTCCGCCCAGCACGTGCTGCAGCGTCGCCAGCCGGACCGGCGCGTAGACGGTCGCGGCCACGTCACCGCGCTCGAGCAGCTCCAGCCGCTCGGCGCTCTTGTGGCGTGGCGGAGCGGGATCGATCACGCGGCCGCCGCCGACGGTCGTTTCCGTCCGTAGCACGACACGGTCGCCGCGAGCGGCCACCGCAGGAGCCGTGAGGCGGAGCTGCGCGTATCGGTCGCCGATCCGCTTGACGACCGCGGGAGTCTCGGCGGTGCCGTGGTGAACGTGGACGCGCGCGCCGTCGCCGATCGGCTCGAGCTCTTCCAGGGCGACGTCCAGCCGGTAGCTCACGGGATACGCGCCGGGTTGGACGAGCGCATCGCCGCGCCGCAGCTGTGTCCGTTCGATCCCCGGCAGGCTGACTGCGACGCGCTGCCCAGCCTCGGCGGTGTCGACCGAGCGGTCGTGCACCTCCACGCTGCGCACGCGGACGTCGAGCCCGGCCGGTTCGGCGCGCAGCTCGTCTCCCGCCCGGATCCGGCCCGACCAGAGCGTGCCGGTGGCGACCGTGCCGATGCCGTGCAGGGAGAAGACGCGATCGACGAACAGCCGGGTCGCGCCGGTCGCATGAACCGGCTCGACGTCGTCTGCGGCCGCGGCGAGCTCCGCCCGCAGCTCGTCGAGCCCTTGGCCGGTCTTCGCGCTCGTCACCACGACCGCCGCACCGGGGACCAGCTCGCGTGCCTCCTCGACGACGAGCCCGAGCGTCTCTTCGTCCACCGCGTCCGCCTTCGTCACGGCGACAACGCCGCGCTCGACGCCGAGCAGCCTGAGGATCGCCACGTGCTCGAGCGTCTGCGGCCGCGCGCCCTCGCCCGCGTCGATCACCAGGAGGAAGAGGTCGATGCCGGTCGCGCCGGCGACCATCGTGCGCACGAAGCGCTCGTGGCCGGGTACGTCGACGAGCGAGAGCCGCCGGCCGTCCGGCAGGTCGAGCGGCGCGTAGCCGAGCTCGATCGAGATCCCGCGCGCCTGCTCCTCCGGCAGCCGGTCGGTGTCCTTGCCCGTTAGGGCACGTACGAGCGCGGTCTTGCCGTGATCGATGTGACCGGCGGTGCCGACGGTCAGCGACATCGAGCCTCCATCAGCCCGTCCTCCATGGACACCGGTTCGAAGCCTCCGGCGGCGAGCAGCGCGCGCCACTGAGGCTCGTCTCGCTCACGACCCCCGAGGAGGACGAGCATCAAGAGATCGAGCCACTTCGCGCCGTTGGGCTCGTTGCCGTCGGGCAGGATCGTCTCTCGGACGAGGAGTCGCGCGTCCGCAGGCGCCGACTGGCGAATCGTGCGGAGGATCGCGGTTGCCTTCTCGTCGTCCCAGTCATGGAGGATCCCCGAGAGGACGTAGACGTCACCTTCCGAGACGTGGTCGAAGAAGCTTCCCTCGACGAACGTGATGCGCTCGCCGAGAGCCGACTCGTCGCGGACCGTCTCCGGAAGGTCGAAGACGATGCCCCGCAAGCCGGGTTGGAGCTTCAGCAGCCCAGCTAGCAGCGCCCCACTGCCGCCGCCGACGTCGACGACCGTCTCGTCGCCTCGCCAGTCGAGGAGGGCCAGCCGTTCGACCGTCTGCTCCTTGCCACCCTGCATCGCTCGGTCGAACGACGCTCGCTGATCGGGGTGCACGGCGAGCCACGACCAGAAGTCAGTTCCGAAGTCGCGCGGAAACGCGACCGTGCCCTGTGCGTCGAGGCCGGCGGCCACCTGGTACCAGACACCGCCGAACAACAGTGCGAAGTCGTCCCAGCCGCCACCGCGTCGCAGGTCTTCAGAGGCAGGAGTGTTGCGAAAAACGCCGGGCGCGTCCTCGGCGAAGACGCCGTCGCTCGCCAGCGCCCGCAGCAGCCGGTACAGCGTGGACGGATCTGCGTCGACCTCCTGCGCCAGGTCTTCGACAGGCTTCGGACCGCCCGCAAGGCGATCCGCAATCCCGAGCTCGGCGACGATCGCCAGGGCACGCGTGCCGAGCGCGCCGCGCACGAGATCCCACAACTGCTCCTCGTTGGCGGCTTCCGTCATCCCCGGGCGGCGAGCACGGCGGCGGCCACGGCCTCGACGTCGTGGTCAAAGATCGTGCGGCAGTCGAGTAGCAGTTTCCCGTCGCGGACGACGCCGATCACGGGCGGATCGCCGAGGCGGAGCGACGCCGCCAACTCATCCTCCACGGCGCACGCGTAACTCGGCAGCTCCGCGAGCGGCAGCGCGCCGCCCCCGACGCGGGCAACCGTCTCCTCCACCTCGCCGCCCACTGCTGCGGCGAGCCGCTCCGCCCGCGCGCGGATCGAGTCGGCCTGCTCGTCGAGCATGCATAACACGGGAATCTCGCGGCGGGCGCGCTCGGGGTCGAGGTAGAGCCTGAGCGTGCCTTCGAGCGCTGCGAGCGTGAGCTTGTCCGCCCGGAGTGCCCGCTGAAGCGGATGGCGCCGCAGCTTCTCCACGAGCTCTGCTCGGCCGACGACGACCCCCGCCTGCGGCCCTCCGAGCAGCTTGTCTCCCGAGAAGCAGACGAGTCCGGCGCCGGCGGCAAGGCTCTCTCGAGCCTGGGGCTCGTCGCCGAGCGGCACGAGCGCGCCTGAGCCGAGGTCGTCGACGAGCGCGAGATCGTGTGCGGCGGCGACCTCCGACAGCTCCAGGAGGGAGGGGCGGTCAGTGAAGCCGACGACGCGGAAGTTCGACTGGTGCACGCGCAGCAGGACAGCGGTCTCCGGCCCTGCGGCTCGCGCGTAGTCGGCTGCGCGCGTCCGGTTCGTCGTCCCCACCTCTACGAGACGCGCGCCCGAGCGCACGAGCACTTCGGGGATGCGAAAGCCGTCGCCGATCTCGATCAGCTCGCCCCGCGAGACGAGCACCTCGCGGCCTTCTGCGAGCGCCGCCAACGCCAGCAGCACCGCGGCCGCGTTGTTGTTGACGACGAGTGCCGCCTCGGCGCCGGTCAGCCGGCGGAGGATCCCCGCGACGTGCTCCTGACGCGATCCGCGGCGGCCCTCGGCGAGGTCGTACTCGAGATTCGAGTAGCCGCGGCCGACGTCCGCCACCCGCTCGAGCGCAGACGGAGCAAGCGGGGCGCGGCCGAGATTCGTGTGCACGATCACGCCCGTGGCGTTGACAGCGGAGCGCAAGCGGTGTGCGTGCGCTGCGGCGATCTCCTGGGAGACGAGCTCGGCGAGCTCACCGGGATCCCGCCCGGCACGGATCTCCTGGCGTGCGCGGTCGAGCACCGTGCGTGCAGCCTCGACCGCGAGACCATGGGGTGCGGCACTGAGCCGCGAGTCGCGCAGCAACTCGTCGACCGACGGCAGCTCGCTCAGCTTCACGCTGAAAGTGTAGGAACGAGCTCGCGCAAGAGCGCGACGAGCGAGTCGGCCGCGCGCGCCGCGATCTCGAGCACCTGCTCGTGGTCGATCGGCCCGGGCGAGACGCCCGCCGCGAGGTTGGTCACGCACGAGATGGCGAGGCAGCGGATGCCCATGTGCCGCGCGGCGAGCACCTCGGGAACGGCGGACATGCCGACGGTGTCTGCGCCGAGCGTGCGCAGCATGCGGATCTCGGCGGGAGTCTCGAAGGCCGGGCCGAGCCAGGCGGCGTAGACGCCTTCCCCGAGGTCGATGCCAAGCCGGTCAGCCGCCGTGCTTGCCGCGGCGCGCAGCTCCGGGTCGTACGCGTCCGACAGGTCGGGAAAGCGCGGCCCGAGGCTTTCGTCGTTCGGACCAACAAGCGGCGACTGCGCCTGGAGATTGAGGTGGTCTGAGATGAGCACGAGCTGTCCCGGTTCGAGGCTGTCGTCGATGGCACCGACGGCGTTCGTGAGCACGAGCGTGTGAACGCCGAGCAGGCCGAGGACGCGGATGCCGAAGACGACCTTCGCGGGCGAGAGTCCCTCGTACAGATGGGCGCGGCCCCGCATGACGGCGACGGGAACGCCGTTGAACGAGCCGAGGACGAGCCTGCCCGCGTGGCCGACGGCCGTCGCCACGGGCCAGCCGGGGATGTCCTCGTAGGGGATCTCCACGCCGTCCTCGAGCGCGTCCGCGAAGGCACCCAGACCGCTGCCGAGGACGACGCCTAACGCGGGCGTCGCGTCCGTCCGGGCACGGATCGCTGCGACCGCGGCGTCGAGGTCGTCCTTCATGGCCCGACGCTACACTCGTTCGCCGTGCCCTGGCGTTGGGTCCTGATGGCCGGTCTCGCGGCGCTCGTAGCGGGCGGAGCCGCCAGTGGTGCCCCGCAGGTCAAGGGCCCCAAGGTGAAGGCGCCGGCCGCGATCGTCATCGACGCGACAACGGGCCAAGTCCTCTGGTCGAAGCGGGAGCACATGCGCCGGCCGATCGCGTCGACGACGAAGATCATGACCGCGCTGGTGGCGATGGAGCGACTGCGACCCCGGGAGATCGTCGTCGTGCCGAAAGAGGCGACGAAGGTGATGCCGTCCAAGGAATACCTCCGCGCCGGTGAGCGCGTCCCCGCGTGGAAGCTCTACTACGGCCTGCTGCTCGAGTCCGGGAACGACACCGCCGTTGCGCTCGCGGTCGCGGCCGGAGGCACGCGGGAGCGCTTCCTCAAGCTCATGAACCAAGAGGCGCGCGCGCTCGGCCTCCGGCACACGCACTACCGCTCGGCGAGCGGCCTGATCGACGAGGGGAACTACTCGACCGTGTACGACCTCGCCATGCTCACGCGCTATGCGCTGCGCAACCCGCGCTTTCGCTCGATCGTGGCCACGAAGCACAAGCGCGTGTGGTGGCGGCCACCGACGTACGCGAAGCTCTACGAGAACCACAACAAGCTTCTCTGGCGCTACGCGGGCGCCGACGGCGTGAAGACCGGCTGGACGCGCGCGGCCGGGCCATGCCTCGTCGCGTCGGCGACGCGCCACGGGATCCAGCTGATCACCGCCGTGCTCGACTCACCGGACCACTACGGCGACACGATTCGGCTGCTCGACTACGGCTTCCGCCACCGCGGCTAGGCGGCCTGCTTGCGCGCGTAGTGCGCGCTGATGATCTCGAGCGCCTCGGCTGGGGCGTCCGTGACCGAGACGAGCTCGAGATCCTCGCGGGAGATCAAGCGTCGGTCGCATAGGACGTCGAGCCAGTCGAGCAGCGTCTGCCAGTGCTGCGGTCCCGATCAGGCAGACCGGAAAGTGATGGATCTTCCCCGTCTGGATGAGGACGAGCGACTCGAACAGCTCGTCGAGCGTCCCGAAGCCGCCGGGGAAGAGCACGAGCGCCTCGGCCGCCTTCACGAGCATCGTCTTGCGGGCGTAGAAGTGTCGGAACGTCAAGCCGATGTCGCAGTAGCCGTTCAGCGCCTGCTCGTGCGGCAGCTCGATGTTGAAGCCGACGGATGTGCCTCCGGCTTCCTGCGCGCCGCGGTTCGCGCCTTCCATCACGCCTGGCCCCCCGCCGGTGACAACGGCGAAGCCGGCGGCGACGGCCAGTCTTCCGAACTCGCGTGCCAGCTCGTATATCGGCTCGCCCTCCGCCGTGCGCGCCGAGCCAAAGACCGTCACGCCCGGCGCTCCGATCGACTCGACGGTGAGGAAGCCCGCCCGGAACTCGTCGGCGATCATCGCCACGTGCTGCTCGAGCTCCGGATCGCAGCGCTCGAGGATCCGGACGTCTTCGGTCGTCACAGGCGGTCCTGTGGAACGTGCGTGGCCGCCATGGAGAGCATGAGAACAGCGGACAGGCCTACGTAGACGGCGCCCACCGCCACGCGCTGCCAGGGCTTGATCGCGTAATAGCGGTTGCCTCCGGCCGTGCCGCGGTTCCGCCACCAGTCCTTCGCCCGGCCGTAGAGCTCGAAACCGCCGAGCAGCGCGACGATGATGAGGATCGCCGGGCTCAGCCACAGCACGGCCGCCACGACGAGGACGGCAGCTCCGAGCACCCAGAAGACGGGATGGACGGCGCCGATCGCGCGCCCGCCGTCGAGCGGCAGCACGGGTATGAGGTTGAAGAGGTTGATGAAGAAGCCGACGTAGGCGAGCGCCATCAGCAGGTCCGAGTCCATGGCCACGCCCGCCGCCCAGCAGGCGGCCGCGCCGAGCGAGCCCAGGATCGGCCCGCCGAGCGCGATCTGCGCCTCCTTCCAGGCGTTCTTAGGCATCTCCTTCATGAGGATGAGCGCTCCCATGAACGGGATGAAGACCGGAGCGCTCACGGGTAGCCCCTGCCACTTGGCGACGGCGACATGGCCGAGCTCGTGCACGAACAGGAGCAGCACGAAGCCGAGCCCGAACTGCCAGCCCCAGATCAGCGCATACGCCGCCACCGAGACGAAGGCCGAGCCGACGACCGTGAAGAGCTTGAGCTTGAAGATGGCCGCTGCCCCTGCCTTGAACTTCCACAGGAGCACGCCGACGAACGCGATCGGAGCCCAGAGCTTCTGGAGCAGGTCGCGCCACGGCGAGGTGGGCTGGATGGGCTCGTAGCCGCGCTCCACCGGCTCGAAGCCGTACTCGTCCACAGGCTGTTCTTCCTCGGGCTCCCGCGGCTCTCTGCGGATGACTGGATCCACGGACCTACGGTAGCGGGAGGGTGCTCAGGAGCCGCGCCCGATCCGGCGCGTAGCGCCTGTCCGCGAAGCGGACCGGTGGAGGGGGTCTGGGGGAACCGGGAGGTTCGACCCTCTGCCTCAGGAACCTCTCCCGATCCACTCCTCGCCGCCTTCGTAGACCTCCTTCTTCCACAGCGGCACGGTCTCCTTGAGACGATCGATGCAGTCCTTGCAGGCGGCGAGCGCGTCCCCACGGTGCGGTGCCGACACGGCGATCACGACCGACGGCTCTCCGATGCCCACCCTGCCCACACGGTGGGCGATCGCCACGCCGCAGAGGTCGTACGTCCGCTCGAGGTCCGCGGCCAGCTCCTCCATCACTTGCTCGGCCATGCCCTCGTAGGCCTCGTAATCGAGATGAAGGACCGTGCGACCCCGCGAGTGGACGCGCGTCGTGCCGACGAACACCGCGATGCCGCCCGCGCGCTCGTCGGCGACCTCGGCGATCACGGCTGCCGGGTCGAGCGGTTGCTCGCTGAGACGAAAGGCGCCGCCCGACACGGGCGGAATGAGCGCCACCTCGTCCCCGTCGGCGAGCTCGCGCTCGGGCGGCGCGTACTCGCGGTTAACGGCGTAGAGGAGGCCCGGCGGCTCCGCGCCGAGATCGAGCGCCACCCACACGTCTCCAACGCGGTCGACGCCCTCGAGCTTTCGCTCCGACCAGCCGGCCCGCTCGCGCAGACCGGCGAAGAGTCGCACACGGACTTGCACCACGACGACAGTAGACACTACGATCGCCTGGCAGGCTCCCGAGCCGGGAGGTGGTGCTATGCGAGACCCAGTTCGTATGTGACGCAGCCGTCCGGCTGACGTTCCCCACCTTCCTAAGGAGCTCACCATGACTCAGGCTGTTCCCGGCCTCGAGGTCGCGCGCGTGCAGACCGACGCCGACCTCGAGGTGATGATCGCTGTGCGCACTGCGGCCGATCCCGACCGGCCACCGCCACGGCTGAAGAATCTGAGGCACAACCTCGCCGCCAACGAGACGCTCGTCTACGTGATCGCGCGACTCGACGGAGAGCCCGCGGGCTGCGGCTTCGTCGATCCGTGGCCCGACGAGCTTGCACCCGCGCATCTCGTCGTCGTCCCCGCGCTACGGCGGCGCGGCATCGGCTCGGCCCTGCTCGCGGAGCTCGGGGGCCGAGCACTCGAGGCCGGTCGGACCGAGCTCGAGGGCGAGGTCGTCGAGAGCGACCTCGAGTCACAGCAGTACCTCGAGCGTCGTGGCTACGAGGTCGTGGGCGGAGAGCAGGCCGTCGCGCTCGATCTCACGGCTCTTGAACCCGAACCGGCGCAGGTGCCGGCGGGAGTCGAGATCGTCGCCCTCGCCGACCGCCCGGAGCTCGCGAACGCGCTCTATGCGGTCGGCATCGAAGCCGCGGCAGACATCCCGGGCAATGCGGGCGACATGAGCTTCGAGCAGTGGCGCGCGATCGAGCTCGATCGGCCGACGCGGCGGCGCGACCTGCTGTTCGTGGCGGTCGCGGACGGCGAGCCGGTCGGGTATGTGTCGATGGACGACAACGGCCGCGACGGTTACAACGGGCTGACTGCCGTTCGGCGCGCATGGCGCCGGCGCGGAATCGCCACGGCGCTGAAGCGGACGCAGATCGCCGCCGCGAAGCTCGCCGGCTTCGAGCGGCTCGATCACGGGCAGCGAAGAGCGGAACCTGCCCATGCGGACGTTGAACGCCAAGCTCGGCTACAGGCCCGAGCCGAGCCGGAGCACGCTGACGATGCGCGGCCCGGCGGACGTACGATTGCAGCATGGCCACGGCGGATGATCGGCGCGAGACCGACTCGGGGATCGAGATCGAGCCGGTGTACACGCCGGAGGACGTGCCGGACCTCGCGCACAGAGCTGCCCGGCGAGTACCCGTTCACGCGCGGCCCGTATCCGACGATGTACCGCGGCCGGCCGTGGACGATCCGCCAGTACGCGGGCTTCGGCTCCGCGGAGGAGACGAACGAGCGCTTCCGCTACCTCCTCGAGCTCGGCCAGACGGGCCTCTCGGTCGCCTTCGACCTGCCGACGCAGCTCGGCTACGACTCGGACGATCCTGTCGCGCAGCGGCGAGGTCGGCCGCACCGGCGTCGCGATCGACTCGATCGCCGACATGCGCGTCGTCTTCGACGGCATCCCGCTCGACCGCGTCTCGACGTCGATGACGATCAACGCGCCGGCGGCGCTCTTGCTCCTGCTCTACGAGCTGGCGGCCGAGGAGCAAGGCGTGCGCGCGCGGCAAGCTCCGCGGCACCGTGCAGAACGACATCCTCAAGGAGTACATCGCCCGCGGGAACTACATCTTCCCGCCGCGTCCGTCGATGCGGATCACGACCGACCTCTTCGCGTACTGCGCCGAGCGGCTGCCGCACTTCAACACGATCTCCATCTCCGGCTACCACATCCGCGAGGCGGGCTCGACGGCCGTTCAGGAGCTCGCGTTCACGGTCGCCAACGGCATCGCCTACTGCGAGGCTGCGGTCGACGCCGGCCTCTCGCCGGACGAGTTCGGCGAGCGCGTCTCGTTCTTCTTCAACGCGCACAACGACTTCCTCCAGGAGGTGGCGAAGTTCCGCGCGGCCCGCCGGCTGTGGGCGCGCGTGATGCGGGAGCGGTTCGGCGCGACGAACCCGAAGGCGCTGGCGCTGCGCTTCCACGCGCAGACCGGCGGCTCGACGCTGACGGCGCAGCAGCCGGAGCTGAACATCGTGCGCGTCGCCGTCCAGGCGCTCGCGGCCGTGTGCGGCGGCGCGCAGTCGCTGCACACGAACTCGTTCGACGAGGCGCTCGCGCTGCCGACGGAGCGCGCGGCGCGGATCGCGCTGCGCACGCAGCAGGTGCTTCAGCACGAGGTGGGGACGACGCCGACCGCCGATCCGCTCGGCGGCTCGTACGCCGTCGAGGCGCTGACCCGCGAGCTCGAGGCGCGGGCCTGGGAGCTGATCGAGCGCGTCGACGAGCTCGGCGGCGCCGTCGCCGCGGTCGAGCAGGGCTTCGTGCAGCACGAGATCGAGGAGGCGGCGTTCCGCTACGCGCGAGACGTCGAGCAGGGCGAGCGCGTCGTCGTCGGCGTCAACCGCTACGAGGAGGACGGACGAGGGCGGCGAGGTCGAGCTCCAGCGCATCGATCCCGGAGATCGAGCGCCGCCAGCTCGAGCGGACGGCGCGCGTCCGCGCCGAGCGCGACGCGAGAGGCTGCGGCGCGAGCGCTCGCCGAGGTGCGCGAACGTTGCCGAGGGCACCGGTAACCTGCTCGTTCCGATGCGCGAGGCGCTCCGTGCCCACTGCACCATCGGCGAGATCTGCGGCGAGCTCCGCGACCTGTTCGGCACGTACGACGCGCAGCGCCCTGGCAGATGAAGCGGACGTCCCGACGAGCCGCGTCATCCGTCGGCGCAGCCGTGCGGCCGCACTGCTCGTGCCCGCTCGTTGCGGTCGCCGCCTCGCGCGGCGACGGCGACCGCGCCGCCACGGCTGCGGCACCGAGCTTCCAGCGCGACGTCGCGCCGATCCTCCGCGAGAAGTGCACCGGCTGCCACCAGGTCGGCGGCATCGCACCGTTCCCGCTCGAGACGGCGAAGCAGGCACGAGAACTGGGCGATCGCGATCGCCGGCGCCGTCGAAGCGCGAAGATCATGCCGCCGTGGCCGCCGGGGCCGGCCTCGCCCGACTACGTCGGCGCAGGAGACGCGACAGCTGAGCGCGCGCAGCAGCGCTCGACGATCCTCAACTGGGCGCGGGTGGCGGCAAGGCGTCCGGCCCGGGAGCCGGCAAGGCCCCCGCCGTCAAGCCCGACGTGCGCGCGGGCGAGCGCGTGCTCGATCTCGCGCATGCCGACCGCCGTACCGGCCGTCGGCGAAGAACGGCACCACCGACGACTACCGCTGCTTCCTCCTCGATCCGAAGCTCACGGAGGACGCGCTACGCGACGTCGGCGCGCATCGTGCCCGGCGCGCGCGTCGATCGTCCACCACGTGATCCTCTTTCGTATCGACCGCGAACGCGCGGGCGGAGGCCAAGCGGCTCGACGCCGCCTCGCCCGGCGTCGGCTGGTCGTGCTTCGGCGGCATCGGCGTCACGCAGGGCTGGGCAGCGGACTCGCTCGACAACGCACCGTGGATCGCCGCCTGGGCGCCCGGCTGGGGCTCGGGCCGGCTTCCCCGACGGCGACGGCGTGCCGACCTGCCGAAGGGCAGCCTCGATCGTGATGCAGGTGCACTACAACCTCCTCAACGGCCGCGACGCCCGATCGCTCGCGTGCGGTGCTCACGCTCGCGCCGCCGAACGGCCTGAAGTCCGATCGCAGACGATGCTGCTGCCGGCGCCCGTCGAGCTCGCCTGCGTCAAGGGCGAGCCGGGACGACTCTGCAACCGCGACGCCGCGCTGGCCGAGCTCGATCGCAAGTACGGCTCGGCGGCATCGTGCCGCGCCGACCTCCTGCTGTCTGTGCGGCAAGAACGCCGACAAGCCCGAAGCCGTCGACGACGTCCACGTGCGATCGGACGATCGAGCGTCCGACCGACGATCCACGTCGTCGCCGGGCACATGCACCTGCTCGGCACGTCGATCCGCGTCGAGCTCAACCCGGGCACGCCGGGCGCACGCGTGCTGCTCGACATCCCGCGCTGGGACTTCCACTGGCAGAGCGCGTACACCCTCGAGGAGCCGGTGGAGGCGAAGGCGCGGCGACGTCGCTACGAGTGACGTGCCGCTACGACCCGATGCGGCGCCATGCACGGCGGCCACGGAATTCCGAAGACGCCACGCTACGTGCTCTGGGGCGAGGGGACGACGGACGAGATGTGCCTCGGCATCGTGCAGGTCACGCGCGGCTGACGCGTCGCTGCCGCTGTGAGGATCCTGCTCGTCTCGCAGATGTATCCGGGACCGGAGGACCCGGATTTCGGCGTCTTCGTGCAGGGCCTCGAGCAGGCGCTCGCTCGAGCGCGGCCACGAGATCGAGCGGCCGTGATCGACCAGCGCGCAGGCGGCAAGCGGCGGTACGTCGATCTCGCACGGCGCGCCGGGTCTGCCGCGCGCGCAGCTTCCAGCCGGACGTCGTCTACGCGCACTTCCTCGTGCCGGCCGGGTCTCATTGCCGCCGTCTCGCTCGCGCGCGCCGCTCGTCGTCACCGCGCACGGCCAGGACGTGGCGCAACGCACGCTCGAACGCGGCGTCCGCAGGGCGACGCGGTGGGTCTGCACGCGCGCCGAGGCCGTGATCGCCGTCTCCGGCTACCTCCGCGGCGAGCTCGAGCTGGCGCGTGCCCGAGGCCCGCGGGAAGACCGAGGTCGTCGACTGCGGCGTCGATCTCGACCTCGTTCTCGGTCGCACCGCCGCCGGCCGGGCCTCGGCGCGTACGTGTTCGTCGGCTCACTCATCGACCGCAAGAACGTCCTGCGGCTCGCGGAGGCCTTCGGCGCGGCTCGAGGACGGCGACGCGACGCTCACGATCGTCGGCGACGGGCCGCTTACGGCCGGCGCTCGAAGGGCGGCCGCGGCGTCCGGCTCGTGGGCGCCGTCCCGCACGACGAAGTGCGACGAGCACATCGCCGCGGCGCGCGTCGTCTGCCAGCCGAGCCTCGTCGAGCCGTTCGGCCAGGCCGTTGCTCGAGGCCATGGCCAGAGGCCGCTCCGTGGTCGCGACGAGGGTCGGTGGCCCGCCAGAGTTCGTCCCCGAAGGCGCGGGCGTGCTCGTCGATCCGCTCGACGTCGGCTCCATCACGCACGGGCTCGCGGCGGCAGCGGCCCTGCCGTGCCCGAACCCGGCGGCGCGCGCCGCGGCGGAGAGCCACGACGTGCGCCGCCAGGCCGAGCGGATCGAGGCGATCCTCGAGCGCGCAGCGGGTCGCTAGACGGTCGGCGTATGTGAGCAGATGTTGCTACGTGGCACTCTGCTCTGGTCGCGCGACCAGGTATCCCCAGATCGCGCCTCCGAGAACTCCGCCGGCGAGCGGTCCCACCAGGTAGATCCAGAGATTCGACCAGTCCTGGTTGTAGAGAACCGGGTCGAGTGATCGAGCGGGATTGAAGGATCCACCTGATGCAGGACCCACCGCCGTTGCGGCAGTGAAGATGAACAGCCCGATCAGGAGCGGCGCCATGACTCCCTTCCAGGCGGCTCGCTCGTCGGTCGCGACGGTGAGGATGACCATGACGAAGAGCGCCGTTGCCACGCCCTCGAGCAGGACTGCAGAGCCGTCGCTGATGCCGAGACCGGGATTCGTATCGAGCGCGTTCGTCACTCTGCTCGAGTACGCGATCGCCATGACGAGCACGGCGCCGAACCCACCCACGAGTTGGGCGATCCAGTAAGGGACAACGTCGCGGACGGGGAACTTCCCCGCGACGGCCAGTCCGGCGCTCACCGCTGGGTTGAAGTGCCCGCCGGAGAGATGCCCGAAGGCGGTGATCGCTAGCGCCAGGCCGAGGCCGAATCCAAATGCGATTCCGAGTGGCCCGATCGCCTCGATGCCGAACTCCACGGATACGGCGATGGCGCTGAACCCGAGAAAGAAGAACAGAAAGGTGCCAACGGCTTCGGCGGCCAAGCGCCTGGCGAGGGATACGTCCATCACAAACCTCCAAGGTCGACGTCTGCGTCGTCGATTCGCCACCAACGCGAGCTTTCCTGGAAGGTGGCTGCCCGGTGCGCCAGGCGGAGTTCTCTAGCCGAGGTTCTCGAGGTCGGCCAGCCGTATCTCGACGAGCGGGCGAACGCTCTCTTCGAGCCCGGCCTCCGTAGCCACCCGCAGCGCCTCCTCGTACGTCTCGCGCACCTTCTCGTGCGACACGCCCTGCTTCAGGCGGTTGTCGCCGGTGACGAGGAGCTTCTGGATCCGTTCACGCGCGTCCGACTGCGCCACGTCGGCTAGTCTAAGAGCCCTCGTGGTTGCACTCCTCGCCGTCACCCAGGTGCTGCTCTCGGCCGGCCTGATCAGGCTCATCCTCATGCATTCCGGGCGCGACACGGGCTTCGGCGGCATGGGCTTCACGCCCGCATCGCAGGGCGGAACGCACATCGTCGAGCGCAACCTCACGCGGCTGACGGTCGTCGTCGCGACGCTCTTCGCGCTCAACTCGGTCGCGCTCTTCCAGGTTCTCCAGTAAGAGGCGCCTCGGTAGAATGCCGCCCGCGCGCTGGTGGCGGAATTGGTAGACGCGCCAGGTTGAGGGCCTGGTGGCCGCTTTAGGCCGTGGAGGTTCAAGTCCTCTCCAGCGCATGTTGGCGACCGAAAGTGCTGCGCACTTTCGGTCGGGTACCACGCCGAAGTCCTACGTTCGCTTGGCAGACGCGGGCAAAGCCCGCATCTGCCTTCGGGCACCTCAGTGGGGTGGGTAGGCGGACGATCAGCCGGTGATCAGCGTGCGTGACCGGGTCGATCTCCGGCTCCACGTGCGGCTGGGCCATGTTCCCCGGCGAGCTCTTTGACCGCTGGCAGCAGATGCTCCTCTCGGAAAACGACGACAGGCATGAGGATCTCCTTTCCTGTGGCACGATGCGCAGGCCACATCATGCTCTACGAGCCGCGGCACCCTTCGCGCGTACAGCTTTGGCCTGATCCGCCCTTGACGGCGTCCGACCTCCTGGCTACCGTGGGCGAACACATGTTCGCGGAAGGAGGCTCATCGGTGCTGACCCCCAGGCAGCAGCAGATCTGGGATTTCGTGGTCGATTACGTCGACACGCACGGGTATCCGCCCACCGTGCGTGAGATCGGAGAGGCCGTCGGGCTCGCATCGCCGTCGACGGTGCACGCGCATCTCGCCAACCTCGAGCGGGCCGGCCTGCTGCGCCGCGACCCGACGAAGCCGCGTGCGCTCGAGCTCGTCGGGCGTGAACGGCCTGCCTCCGCGCGGCCGTCGCGCGAGGAGGACATGCTGCCGCTCGTCGGCCAGATCGCCGCAGGTGGGCCGTTGCTGGCCGCCGACAACGTCGAGGAGTACATGAGCGTGCCCGGCGTCGTCGGCCCTGCCGACTTCGTGCTCCGGGTGAAGGGCGAGTCGATGGTCGACGCCGGCATTCTCGACGGCGACTACGTCGTCGTCCGCCGCCAGCAGGACGCCCGTGACGGCGAGATCGTCGTCGCGCTCGCCGGAGACGACGAGTCGGCCGACGAGGCGACCGTCAAGCGCATCTTCCGGGAGTCGGGCCGCGTGCGGCTGCAACCGGACAACGCCGCGCATGGATCCGATCTACGCCGACCACGTCCAGCTGCTCGGCAAGGTCGTGGGGGTGTTCAGGAAGGTCTGATGGGCGAAGTCGCGTCACTGAACCGGTCACTCGACCAGGAGCTCTTCGCGCTGCTCCGCGGAGCGAGCCTCGAGTGTCTCGTGTGCGGCGAGTTCGTACAGCACCGTGCAGGCGGCACGATCGCCTGTCCGGAGTGCGGCTTCCTGCTCATTCAGTCAGAGGCCACGAGCCGCTCGGCGTGCTCGACGACCTCCTCCGCCGAGGGAGGTTCTCGGAGCGTCTGAACGATGCGATCGGCGGTGGGGATCCCGCTCTTCCGTGTGCGGCGTTCGGCTTCGTCAAGGTCGAACTCCGTCCGGCGTAGGCGGATCTCCGGGCCGATCTCCGCCCAGTAGGCGGCCGGCGTGCCGCCGTACTGAAGGCCGACGCTGCCGGCGTTCATGCTCGTGGTGCCAAGCACGGTTCTCTCGAACTGGAGGTGGACGTGCGCCGTGACGAGCACGTCCGCCTCTGCACCTGCGAGCAATGCTCGCATTCGTACGTCCGGCGTCTCAGGCGTGACGAGCTCCTGATCGCCGCGCGGCGAGCCGTGGCAGACGAAAGACGCCGCCGATCCCTGGGACCTCGACGGTAACCGCGCCCGCGAACGACTCGATCTGCGCCAGGCGGTGGGCGCTGTGGCGCTCGAGCATCCACGCATCCGTTTCGGAGTCTGAGCTGCGACTCAGCAGAGCCGACTCGGCATTGCCTCTCACGAACAGCGCCCGCTCCAGCTGATCTGCAAGGGCGAGCGTCTCCTCCGGCTCAGGTCCCCACGAGAGGTCGCCGTTGACGATGACGAGATCCGGCGGATCGGCGCGGATCTCCTGGAGCACCGCCTCGAATGCAACGGCATTGCCATGGACATCGCCAATCACCGCCAGGCGCGAGACCGCCCCCGCGTCGATGACGGGGGCGGCCGGCGCGCCGTAGCTCTTCGTATCAGCGAGAGAGATGCCGGTAGCTCTAGCCGATCGGACCGGCAGGCGCTAGTCGCGCAGAAATGCGACGAGATGCTGGGCGAAGATCTCGGGAACGAGGACGTCTGCAAGGTGCTGCTGCCCCTCGATGACGACGAGTCGCCCATCGGACAGGGCTGCGACGACGGTCTCGGGGTCGTCCCTGACACCATCCGGGCTCTCGCTACCGGCCACGACAAGTACCGGCATGCTGATTCGCCCCGCCTGCTCGGGATCGAAGCCGTCGGCGTAGAACGCCCGGATCTCTCGAGCGATCGTGTGCACGGCGCCGACCCGCATCGGCCAGGAAGGCTGTGCCCGGATGGCCCGAATCTCCGCGTCCGACACCTCCGCGACCTCGCGCATGAAGAATTCGAGCGCCCCGTCTCGATCACCGGCGGCAACGAGCGCGTCCAGGCGCTCCTCGACGTCGCGAGGGAAGTACACCTTCTCAGGCGTAACCGGAGGCCATCCCTCGTAGAGAACCACGCGGCGAATGTTGGTTGTGAGCAGTGCCGCACCGAATACGCACTCTCCGCCATATGAGTGGCCGTACACGTCGACTGAGGACCCAGATGCCGCCGCGATCGCGTCGACGACGGCCGCGACATCCTCGTGCTCGCGCTCCAAGGCGTAGACGGGTGCGTCGCTGCTGGCCCCGCGCCCGCGCCGATCCATGACGTGGACCGTCGCATACGGCTCCAGGTACGGGAGCAGCGGCGCAAAGCGCTCGTGGACACCGCCGGTGCCGTGCACGAGCAGCAACGGAGGCCCGTCGCCGCTCGTCCAGAAGGCGATCTGGGTCCCGTCGCGGGACACTACCAGCGCCGCCGTCGACTCCCCGGAGCGCTGGGTATCGATCGTGTCCGCTTGCGTGCTCATGTGTCCTCCTTGATCGTGTCACGCCCACGCTAGGGCAGCTCGCACCGCGCCGGTATCCACTGTTCGATGTATTTCGGGAGACCCGGTCAGGGGCGGACGAGGCCGTGCTCCATCGCGAAGAGCGCGACACCGGCCCGGGTCGAGACGTTGAGCTTCCCGTAGATATGCACGGTATGGGTGTGCACCGTGCCCGGCGCGATGACGAGCGTCTTGGCGATCTCCTTCTTCGACAGCCCGCGCGCGAGGAGACGGAGCACGTCGATCTCGCGGTCCGTCAGTCCGGCGGGCCAGGGCCCTGACGCCTGGCCTCGGCGGATCGCGACGCCTGCGGACTCGCAGACGGCTCGCGCGGCTTCAGGATCGAGTGCCCCCGCCCCGACCATGGTGTCTACTTCACGTGCCGCATCCTCAGGCTCGAAGGCGGCGCGATAGGGCCGTGGCTCGACGAGCGCGTGGAAGACGTCGGCGGCTGCCAGGACGCGGGCGGCGACCGGAGTCGTCTCGGCGGTGGCGCTGCGGTGGTAGCCGCTGCCGTCACTGCGCTCGTGGTGCATCCCGGCCATCTCCGCATAGGGCGCCAGCATCGGCGAGTGGGCGAGGATTCGCTCGGTGTGGTACGCGTGCAAACGGACTTGCTCCCACTCGGCGGCGTTCAGCGAACCTGGCTTGTCCCACACCAGATTCGAGACTCCGACTCGCCCGAGGTCGTGGAACAGCCCGGCTCGTCGTATCGCCAGCGACTCGTCGCCGCCGAGACCGAGCTGCACCGCGGCCTGCTCGGCGAGGCGTGCGACGCCGGGCGAGTGGCCGAGAAAGTACGGGGACTTCAAGTCGACCGCATCGGCCAGCGCTTCGGCGAGATCGTCGACCCGCTGCTCCGAGATGATGACGGCCGGCCACGGCTCCTCTTCGAGCACCGTGTCCCACACGGAGCCCGCGTCCAGTTCGGCGTAGATCGCGTCTGCACGGCGCTCGAATGCCTCGACCACCTCGGGGTCGAGCCAACTTGCCGAGCGCCGCCGCAGCATGGCGTGGGTCTCGGCCGACCCTTCCGTGCGATGGTAGATCTCGGCCTGGTTGGCGAGCACGACGATGCGAGCGCCGAGCTCGATCTCCTCGCCGGCGAGCCCCGCCGGTAGTCCCTTGCCGTCCCAGCGCTCATGGACCTGCCCGACGATGCGCGCCACGGGGTCCCCGAGTCCGATGCGGCTCGTGAAGCGCACGCCCGCCTCGCAGTCCGCGCGCACGACGTAGTCCAGGAACTTTGTTCCCGCGGTGAGGCCCTTGAACAGCCCCCGCACGCGCCTGCCAACCGGCTCGCCCCGGACCTCCTCACGCATCGCCCGCAGCCCTTCGCTGGGGCGCGCGGTGTCGACGCGCGAGTAGGCGGGAATGCCCTTGAGCTCGTTCGTTCCGAACATCTGCGCGCCTTCGTAGGTGAACGCAGTGCACCCCACGGGATGGATGAGGGAGGCGTAGAAGACGTCGCTTCGCCCGGGCTCACCTAGGCCGAGCTCCTCGGCGATTCGCTGTGCGACGAGGCAGGTTCGAAGCGCCTTCTCCTGCGGGAATCCCCGACCGAGATCGGTCGAGAGCGAGATGACGGCGAGGAGCTCCGCCAGCCTGATGTCCTGCGACACGCTCGAGCGAGCCTACCCGGCATGGCTCCGTTTCGAAGTTGCCGCCGAGCTACAATTCGTGTGCAGGCCGGGTGACCGCGAGGCAGCGCGAGCTGTCCCGAGGAAAGTCCGGACACCAAAGGGCAGGACGCTGGGGAAACCCCAGGCGGCGAAAGCCGACGGAAAGTGGAACAGAAAGGAGACCGCCACCGGCGAACGTCTCTCTCCGGAGACGCCGGCGGTAAGGGTGAAACGGTGGGGTAAGAGCCCACCAGCGTCGTGGTGACACGGCGGCTAGCCAAACCCCGTCCGGTGCAAGGCGAAGCAGGCTCCTACGACGTGGCCCGCCGAGGAGCCGGGTGCGCCGCTCGAGTCGGCCGGAAACGGTCGGCCTAGAGGGATGGTCACCCTCGACAGAATCCGGCTTACAGGCCTGCTACCGAAGAGCCCCGCCTGGCGGGGCTCTTCTATTTGAGCGTTGGCGATATTGTTCGTCGAGCAGTGAGCCGCCGCGTGCGGGATCGGGTCGAGGAGCTCGAGCAAGGCCGCGACGCATACGCGAAGCGGGCTTGGCTCGAGGCGCATGACGCGCTGACCGTCGTGCACGAGCGGGAAGGCCTCGCCGCGGAAGACCTCGAGCTGCTCTCGGTCTGCGCCTTCATGCTCGGTCGCGACGATGACTCGATCGCCTGGCTCGAACGTGCGCACCAGCGCTTCGTCGAGGCCGGGGAGGAGCAGCGCGCCGCGCACAGCGCAGTCTGGATCGGCCTTAATCTCGCGAGCCGTGGCCAGATCGGCCCGGCCACGGGCTGGCTCGGCCGTGCGCGGCGGATCCTCGAGCACGAGGACGAGTGCGCCGAGCACGGTTATCTGCTCCTCCCGCTCATGTTCCAGCACGAGGCCACCGGCGACTTTGCCGCCGCAGGCGAGGCCGCGGCAGAGGCCGTTCGCATCGGCGAGCGCTTCGGCGACCGGGATCTATTCG
This sequence comes from uncultured Actinomycetes bacterium, assembly GCA_963786725.1. Taxonomy (GTDB): domain Bacteria; phylum Actinomycetota; class Thermoleophilia; order Gaiellales; family Gaiellaceae; genus PALSA-612. The sequence continues at coordinate 80,810 of CAWBAD010000011.1, forward strand.
CGCTCGCGATCCACGGGCAGGGCTACATGCTCATCAAGGACGGAAGGGTTCAAGAGGGTCTCGCACTGTTGGACGAGAGCATGGTCGCCGTTACGGCTGAGGAGCTCTTGCCGATCGTGACCGGGATGGTGTACTGCGGGGTCATCCTCGCCTGCCAGGAGGTGTACGAGGTCCGTCGCGCACGCGAGTGGACGAGGGCGCTCTCGGACTGGTGGGATCTGCAGCCGGAGATGGTCGCGTTCACCGGTCGCTGCCTCGTTCATCGGGCCGAGATTCTGCAGCTCGACGGCGACTGGCCCGACGCGCTGGAGCAGGCTCGCCGCGCGGGAGAGCGCTTTCTCGAGACGAAGAACCCGGCAGCCGGTCTGGCTCGCTATCGCCAGGGGGAGCTCCTCCGGCTACAAGGAGAGTTCGCGGCCGCGGAAGCGGCGTACAAGCAGGCGAGCACGCACGGTTGGGAGCCGCAGCCCGGGCTCGCGCAGTTGCGGCTCGCGCAGGGGCGCCCCGGGACGGCGGCGGCAGCGATCCGCCGGGCGGAAGCGGGCGCTACGCAGCTGCTCGACCGCCTGCGGCTGCTTCCGGCCTACATCGAGATCATGCTCGCCGTGGGGGAGGTCGAGGCCGCGAGACGTGCGTGTAACGAGCTCGAGGAGCTCGCCGGCGGCTACGAGAGCGGGATGTTGGAGGCGATGGTCGCGTATGCCCAGGGCTCGGTTCAGCTCGTGGGTGGCGAGGTGCCGGCGGCCCTCCTGTCGCTTCGCCGGGCGGGCGACCTCTGGCAGACGCTCGAGGCGCCGTACGAGATCGCCCGCACACGCGCGCTCGTCGGCGAGGCCTGTCGACTGCTCGGCGATCACGAGGCGGCCGCCCTCGAGCTCGAGGCGGCGCGAGGCATCTTCGAACACCTCGGTGCGAAGCCGGACGTCGGCCGCCTCGCGGCCCGAGCGCCTGCGGATGCCCACGGGTTGTCGCGACGCGAGCTTGAAGTGCTCCGCCTCGTCGCTTCCGGCAATAGCAACCGCGAGATCGCGTCCGAGCTCGTGATCAGCGAGCACACGGTGGCGCGGCATCTCCAGAACATCTTCGCGAAACTCGGGGTCTCGTCGCGGACCGCGGCGACTGCGTTCGCCTTCGAGCACGACCTCGTCTGATTTCCACCTCGTGGTCGGAATTGACCACGCGGCAACGCACACAAGTTGGTGAATCCGCGCGATGTCGCGCCGCCGACTCCGTCCTACCATCGAGCCAACGAGATGAGGAGGACGAGATGGCAACGCAGTCGGTAGAGCGGTTCGAGACGGTTATCGTCGGCGGCGGTCAGGCCGGCCTCGCGACGGGCTACCACCTGGCGAAGCGGGACGCGTCCTTCGTGATCCTGGACGCGGGCGAGCGGATCGGCGACTCGTGGCGGAGGCGCTGGGACTCGCTGCGCCTCTACTCGCCGGCGAGCTACGACGGGCTTCCGGGCTTGCGGTTCCCGGGGCGACGCGCTTCCTTTCCCACGACGCACGAGATGGCCGACTACCTCGAGTCGTACGCAAGCGCGCTTCGAGCTACCCGTCCGCACGAGCACGGCCGTGGACACACTGACGAGGAACGGCGAGCGCTACGTGGTGACGGCCGGTGCGAAGACGTACGAGGCAGACAACGTGGTCGTGGCGACAGGGGTCATGCAGAAGCCGGTGGTTCCGACCTTCGCCCCGGAGCTCGACCCGAGCATCACGCAACTCCACTCGAGCGACTACCGCAACCTCTCGCAGCTTCAGACGAAGGGCCTGTCCTGGTGGTCGGCGCGAGCCACTCGGGCGCCGACATCGCCCACGAGGCAGCTGCCGAGCACGAGACGATCCTGTCGGGAAGAGACACGGGCCAGATTCCTGCGTCGGTCGAGACCCGGCGCGGGCGAGCTCGGCCAGCGCGTGCTCTTCTTCGTCGGCTCACACGTGCTGACGATGGACACGCCGCTCGGTCGCAAGATGCGTCCGCACGTCAGGCACGGCGGTGCGCCACTGCTGCGGTACCGGAAGAAGGATCTGCGCGCCGCTGGAGTCGAGCGCGTCTTTGCGCGTACCGTCGGCGTGCAGGACGGCCTGCCGGTGCTCGACGACGGCCGCGTCCTCGACGTTCGGAACGTGGTCTGGTGCACCGGCTTCCGTCCCGACTACACGTGGATCAAGATCCCGCTCGAGCAGGACGAGGACGGCTATCCCGTCCAGTACCGCGGCGCCGTCGACTCGGCGCCCGGCCTCTACTTCGTGGGGATGCTGTTCCTGCACTCGTTCACGTCGATGCTCATCGTGGGCGCGAGCAAAGATGCCGAGCGCGTCGCAGAGCACCTCGTGGCGCGGTCCTCGGAGGAACGCGCGCAGGCGTCCTCGAAGGCCCCCGTAGCGGCGCTCGCGGAGAAGCGGGCCGCCTCGTGAGGGTGCTGCGGAAAGAAGCCGCGGAGGTCGACGGCGACGAGGCGGCCGCCGGCTCGATCCTCGTCTGGAACGGCCTGGTGACGCGGATGCGACGAGTCAGCGTCGAGGCCGAGATTCCACTTCGCCTGGAGGTCGAACCGGCGACGCGAGATTCGCACGGCTGTGTCGATCCACGCAGTTCTGGCGAACAGTCCGGCTCTTAGCCTGCTACCGGGCTGAGCATCAGCCTCCGCGGATTCGCGTCAGGTTCCGCTGGCCGCTTCCGTCCGCGTTCATGACGTAGATCTCGCCGTACCCGTCCCGCTTGCTGACGAAGAGGATCTTTCTTCCGTCGGGCGACCAGACGGGGTCGCCGTCGGGCGCCGGGTTGCGCGTGAGGTTCCGCTGCCGGCTGCCGTCGGCGTTCATGACGAGGATCTCCGAGTTGACGAGCCTGTCGCCCCACCCGACCCGCACGAAGAGGATCTTTCGCCCGTCCGGAGACCAGGCCGGTGCCGACAAGGTTGTCCAGCCGCTCGAGACCGGGGTGCGCGTGAGCCGCGTGAGCCTCCGCAGTCCGGTGCCGTCGACGTTCACGACGTAGATCTCCCCGCTTCCGTCGCGCAGGCTCCGGAAGCCGATCTTCCGGCCGTCGGGGGACCAGGACAGAGACTCACCGCCTCCAGGCCCCGGCGTGAGGTTGCGGAGCCCGGTGCCGTCCGCGTTCATCACGTACACGTCGCGAGGGCCGCCGCGTGCATGGCTGCCGAAGGCGAGCATGCGACCGTCGGGCGACCAGACGAGCTCCTTGGGCTTCGCGTGCCGAGTCAGCCGCCGCTGGCCGCTCCCGTCGGCGTTCATGACGTAGACCTCGGCTGAACCGGCTCGGTCGCTGACGAAGGCGATCTTCCGACCGTCCGGAGACCACGTCGGAGTCGCAGCCGTACTCGCTGACACGCTGCCCCGACGGGTTCTGCCGGTACCTCACGCCGCGAGCGAGCTTCCGCACTGCCGGTGCCGTTCGGCGTTCATGCCGTAGATCTCGGTCGAGGCCCGTGCACGCACCGCGCACGCCCGAGCAGGGGTTGACGTACGAAGAGCGACCCTCCGCCAGTCGGGAGACCAGATCGGGAAGACGCTCCGGCCCCCACCTGCGGTCAGGTTCGCGCCGCCCGCTCCCGTCGGCGTTCATGACGTAGACATCCTCGGGCGAGGTCCGTCGGCGCGCAGCCGAGACCACGAACGGCGATCTCTCCGCCCGTCGGACGACCACATCGGGCCTGCAGCACTCCGGGCACTTCCGAAGAGGAGATCTCGCACCGCGAAGGCAGTCGCCGCGCCCACGGCGACCACGAGCACCGCAGCGAGCACGACGACCCGACGCCGACCGAGCCACCGCGGCCGCTCCAGCCGGCGGGCCGGCGCACCCGCGATCTCGGACGAGCAGGTGCTGCCTGCGTGCGTCGAGCCGCTGGGCCGGCAGGTCGCGAGCCGCAGGGATCGGGTAGTCGCCTGTCACGGCTTTGCCGCTTTCTCGACGATCTGCATCTTCGCTTCTTCATGTCCGCTGGAGGAGTCGAGTTCCCGCAACCGGTTGCGGGCGCGCGAGAGGCGCGAGCGCACCGTTCCGACCGGTACCCCGAGCGCGACCGCGGCGTCCTCGTAGCTGAGCTCGGACCAGGCACAGAGCGCGAAGACCTCCTGCTCGCGGCGCGGCAGGCGCGCGAGGAGCTCGAGCGCGCGCGCCATCAGCTCCTCGTCGTCCACGCGCTCGTCGCTGTCGTCCTCGAAGCTCGCCGATAGATCAGGCGGAGGGACGCGCTTCAGCGCCGCGGCGTAGCGTCGCTCGGCGCGATCGCCGGTTCCGAACGACGTTCGTGGCGATCCCGTAGAGCCAGGGGAGCTCCTTCCCGATCGGGAGCGGCTTGCTTCGCCGCCGCCACGCCTCGAGGAAGACGATCGAGACGAGATCCTCGGCGGCGGCCCAGTTCCCGACACGCCGGAAGCAGTAGTTGTAGATCGCTCGCGCGTGTCGCTCGAACAGCACGCCGAATGCATCTGCGTCACCGGCGCGTGCACGCGACCAGAGAACGGAGTCGTCGAGCTCCATTGCCCGTTCATGTCCGACCGCGAGGGTCGGGTTCCCGACGAGGCCGTCGGCGCGCTTCACATCACGTCGGTTTCTACGCCCTCTCGGCGAGAAACGCCAGCCCAGGGATGCACTCTATGCCGGTTCCGCTCGTAGATCAGGACGAGCACGCCGTCGGGGCCGACCGGACTTCGACTCGGTGAGCCGCCAGTCCGTCTTCTCGCTCGTCTCGCCGAAGAGGCGCCGCCCGGTGCCGAGCACGACGGGAAACACCATCAGATGGAGCTCGTCGACGAGGTCGCCTTCGAGCAGCGCCTGAACGAGTCGAAGGCTCCCCGGGATTTGAATGATACCGTCGATCTCTTCCTTGAGCTTGGAGGCCTCCTCTACGGCGTCGCCCTTGAGGACCGTCGTGTTGTTCCACTCCGGGACCTCGAGGGTCGAGGAGACGACGTACTTCGGCATGGTGTTGAACTTGTCCGCGAACTCCCCCTCGCGATTGGGCCAGGCGCCGGCGAAGCTCTCGTAGGTGACGCGCCCGATCAGGAGCACGTCGCTCTCCATCGTCTCGTCGAGCTTGAACTGGTTGCCGTCGTCTCCGCGGTCGAAGGCAAAGCTCCAACCGGGGTACTTGAACTCTTCGCCGCCGGGCGCCTGCATGACGCCGTCGAGCGACACGAACTCGGTGACCACCAACTTGCCCATCTCGCACTCCTTCTCTCCGTTGGTCTCGGTGGCTGGACCGATTTACGGCCCGAAAGTCATCGCCTGGAATGTGGTACTGCGTTCGTGATGACCTAGTATGATGACCTCATGGTCAAAAGACTGACCGCAACCGAGGCGAAGGCGAAGATCCTCGCCTTGCTCGACGAGGTGGCCGCCGGCGAAGAAGTGGAGATCACGAAGCACGGTCGCACGGTGGCGCGCCTGGTCCAGGCCGCCGGCCCCCATGCATTGAGGGGGAGTCTTGCAGGCGTGGCGATGACCGCCGCCGAGGACGAGGAGCTCTTCTCTACCGGAGAAGCGTGGCAGCTTGCCTGACGCAGTTCTGCTCGACAGCCATGTCGTTCATTGGTGGTCGGCCGAGCCGGAGCGAATCAGTGCTGCGGCGACGCGGGCGCTCGACGAAGCCGACGAGCTCACGGTCGCGGCCATCTCGTGGTTCGAGCTCGCGTGGCTCGCCACGCACGAACGGATCGTGGTGAGCATCCCTATTCGCTCGTGGCTCGACCAGCTCGCCGCGCGGATGCGGACACTTCCCGCTCACGCCCGCGGTCGCAGACACGGCAGTGTCGTTGCCGTCGACGTTTCCCGGCGATCCGGCCGACCGACTGATCTACGCCACTGCCGTAGAGCACGGACTGCGGCTGATCACGAAGGACGGAAAGCTCCGATCTCACCGCCACCCGCAGCCCGTCACGCTCTGGTAACAGGTCACGACGGCGATGAGGACCGGGGCTACGTCTTCGGCATCGGGGACCAGGCGAGCCGGCTCTCGTCGGCCGCGCTGCGCGTCAGCCTGCGCTGGTCGCTGCCGTCGGCGTTCACGACGTAGATCTCTCAGGTTGCCGTCGCGCTCGCTCAGGAACGCGATCTGCCGACCGTCGGCCGACCACACCGGATCGACGTCGTATGCCGCGTTCGTTGTCAGCCTCCGCTGCCCGATGCCATTGGCGTTCACGACGTAGACGTCGGAGTTGACCGCTCGCGTGAACCGGAAGGCGATCCTTCGACCGCTCTCGACGCTGCCCGTTACCGACGCGACCATCACCTGGAACGCGCCGTGCCGACGCCGGTAGAGGTCTTCGAGGTCGGAGTCCAGGCGACCCATGCTCATTAGGGCACGATCGCCGACGAATCCTTTAGCACTTTGCGCCACCGCGCAACGCGATCTACACTGTCAGTATGAGTATTACCGATATGTCTCTTACAGCCGTGACCGGCAAGGTCACGACCAAAGGCCAGGTCACGATCCCGCAGGAGATCCGCGACCGGCTCGGCATCCACCCGGGATCGACCGTCGAGTTCGGCGTCGAAGGCGAGGTCGTCACGGTGCGGAAGGCGGCGCCGGTCGCGGAGCGGCCATCGTCGCCCGCATGCGCGGCACCGCGACGACGGGGCTGACGACCGACGAGATCATGGCCATGACTCGCGGGTGATCACGCTCGTCGACTCCAGCGTCCTGCTCGACGTCCTCACCGACGACCCGGTCTGGGCCGAGCGCTCCCGTGCCGCGATCGAGCGTGCGGCGGATGAAGGACGGCTGGCGATCAACCCCATCGTCTACGCCGAGGTGTCCGTCGGCTACGAGCGAATCGAGGAGCTCGACTTCGCGCTCCCGTCCGACGACTTCACGCGCCTTCCTCTTCCCTGGGCGGCAGGGTTTCTCGCAGGCAAGTGCTTCGCGCGCTACCGGCGCGCGGGCGGCAAGCGACGCTCACCGCTACCCGACTTCTACATCGGCGCCCACGCAGCGGTCGAAGGGCTCACGCTCCTGACGCGCGACGCGCGGCTGTACAGGACATACCTCCCACGGCTGACTCTCAGCACACCGTAACTGCCCCTAGCTGTTGCTAGTCGGCGCGTTACGGAACGCTCAGGAAGCCCTCGTAGCGCGTCGCACCACGGGTTACCGAGGCCTGCATGGCCATTCCGCCCTTTCCCGACGACCCCGGCGTACTGGCCGGTCCCGCGCACGACCTTCCAGGTGCTCCCGGCTGTCCGCGCTACTCAGTCCGCTTGAGTGGCGGGGTAGTCGGAGGGAGCATCCGGTGGTTCGTGTGCGCTTCGTAGCCCGCGGCGATGGCGATCAGGGTCGGCTCTGCGAAGGGTCGGCCCATGAGCTCGAGACTGACCGGGAGGCCATCAGAGGTGAAGCCAGCCGGTACAACCATGGCGGGAAGGCCACCATACGCGGCTGACTCGCAGTCGAAGGGACTCGTGTCTCCGCCGATGAGAGCGGCCGGGGAGGAAGAAGCCGGATAGGCGATCGCGTCGAGGTGGGATTCGTCCATGAGGGCGACGACCGCGTCACGGAACCGACTCCGCCCCTTGAGAGCTGCGCGGTACGCAGGCGTCTCCAGGCTGGTCACCGCTGCCAGCTCGTACAAGAATCCACCGACTGCCGGAGTGACGACGTTCAGATCCACGATATCCCTGAGCGACCGAACCGGAGCCCTGGGCTCGGCAGCGAGATAGTCATGGAGTGCAAAGCGCAACTCTCCGAAGAGGGGTCCGATGTCCGCGCCGCTCGGGAGCGTTACCTCGACGACCTCGACCCCGCCCGCCGTCATCTCTTCGATCGCTGAGGCCATGAGCCTCTCCACTTCGGAGTCTCCACTGAACGTGACCAGGCCGATGCGTCGGCCCGAAAGGCCATCGGGATCGACGGCGTTCAGGTAGGACGTCCCAACCCGCACCGTCGATGGATCCGCCGGGTCAGCGCCGACCGTGGCATCGAGCATGATCGCGAGGTCGACGACGCTACGGGCCATCGGCCCGACAGCATCCAACGTGGTCGAGAAGGGGATCACGCCGGCGCGCGACGAGAGGCCGCTGGTCGGCCGCAACCCGTACAGATCGTTGTGAGCTGCCGGGAGGCGGATCGATCCGCACGTGTCCGTCCCGAGGCCGGCGACGGCGAAGTTCGCGGTTACGGCGACAGCCGTGCCCCCGCTCGAACCGCCGGGATCCCGGCTGAGATCGTACGGGTTGAGTGTCTGCCCGCCCAGAGATGACACCGTTCCCCAGCCAAGGGCGAACTCGAAGAGGTTCGCCTTGCCGATGATGACCGCCCCCGCATCGCGCAGCTTGCGCGCCTGGAAGGCGTCCTCGGTCGGTGTGAATCCCTTCAGTGCCGTCGATCCGGCAGTTGTCTGCATGTCGGCGGTTCCGATGTTGTCCTTCAAGACCACCGGGATGCCGTGCAGGGGTCCTCGAGGGCCTGAGTCCACGCGTTCGGCATCGAGAGCCGCCGCCTCGTCTCGGGCGGCAGGGTTTACCAGGATGAACGCGTTCAGCTTCGGCCCGGCGCTGTCATAGGCAGCGATCCTTGCCAGATAGAAGTCGACCAGCTCGACCGACGTGAGCTGACCGGACTCCATCGCGCTCTGGAGCTCTGGGATCGTCGCCTCCAAGAGGGACGGCACAGGGCTGGAAGGCGTCCCGCAGGCGCCCGCGAGAACGAGGACGAGGCACCCTGCCAGTGCGCTTGCAGCACGTCGCCGGATGCGAGTCATGCCCTATCTCGTCTGCCTGGGCGACCAGGCAAACGAGCACTCGTCCGCCTTCGGCGTCCGCGTGAGGTTCCGCTGCCCGCTGCCGTCGGCGTTCATGACGTAGATCTCGACGTTGCCGGCGCTAAAGCTCCGGAAAGCGATCATCCGCCCGTCCGGCGACCAGAGAGGTTGCCGCCCGAATTGCGTCAGCCGCCGCTGCCCGCTCCCGTCGGCGTTCATGACGAAGATCCCGCGCCCCCTATCGAAGGCGATCTTCCGCCCGTCGGGTGACCAGGCCGGACTGGGCCCTGATCTCTGTACCCCGTAGTAGACCGGCCTCCGCGTGAGGTTCCGCTGCCCGCTCCCGTCGGCGTTCATGACGTAGACGTCCCAGCCGTTGCGGTCGTCGCCGCCCGTGAAGGCGATCTTCCGCCCGTCGGGCGACCAGACGCCGCCCCCGCCACCGTGTACAGCGTTGCGCGTCAGGAGCCGCTTTCCGCTCCCGTCGGCGTTCATGACGTGGATCGGGGCCGCCGCCATCGAAGGCGATCTTCCGCCCGTCGGGCGACCAGGCAGGAGAGATGTCGGCCGTCGTGTTGCGCGTCAGCCTCCGCTGCCCGCTCCCGTCGGCGTTCATGACGTAGATCTCGGGTGCGGGGGCCGACTCGCTGAGCCTCGTGAACGCGATCTTCCGCCCGTCGGGCGACCAGACGGCGCCTTCGTTGAGCAGGTTGCGCGTGCGCGTGAGGTTCCGCTGCCCGCTCCCGTCAGCGTTCATGACGTGAATATCCTCGTTGCCTTCGCGCCACGTGCCGAAGGCGATCTTCCGCCCGTCGGGCGACCAGGCGTACAGCGACGCGTAGCGAGTCAGAAACCGCTTCCCGCTTCCGTCGGCGTTCATGACGTAGAGCCCGTCGGGGGGTCGCAGACTTGGTCTGCTCGTTGGAAAATTGGACCGTCTAGTGAAGGCGATCTTCGAGCGTGCTTGCGCCGAGTCCGTTGCCTGCCGAGACCCGCCGGCCGGCGTGGACGCGGCTCCGAAGCTGGCAGCCAACCCGACTGTGACGACGAGGCCGACGGCGCCGAGGTGTCGAATTCGATTCGCTGACATTTCGTCTTTCCTTTCGTCGTTCATTCCGTTGGTCGATGTCGCAGGCAGGGTCGCTGAGCGGTCTTGCAGCCGGCTCGCAGAAAGCTCGAAATCGTCTGCTTTCCAGGAACTGCGAAGCGTGGTTAGCTATCTGACACGGGCGAGTCAGAACCTCTCCGGTTTCGCATTCTCGGCGCGCTGGAAGCCGCGGTCGGCGAACGACGCGGTCGAGCTCGGCGGACCAAAGCAAAGGGCTGTGCTCGCAGCCCTGCTTCTCCGCAGGGACGAGGTCGTGCCCGTCGAGCGCCTGTTCGATGAGGTCTGGGGGGATGATCCGCCGGCTTCCGCAGCGCACAGCCTGGAGTCATACGTGTCCCGGCTCCGCCGGGCTCTCTCCCCGTACGGGGTTGCCGTCGAGCGACGCGGGGGCGGCTACCGGATCGACCTCGGTGGGGCTGTTCTCGACTCGCAGGTCTTCGAGGGGCTCGTAGACGAAGCAGCCCAGGCGCTCGCCGCAGGTGACCATCCGCGCGCCGCGTCCCGTGCGAAGGAGGCACTCGGCCTCTGGCACGGCCCTGTTCTCGCCGGGGTTACGCTGCACCTGGAGAGCCGTGCGGAGGCCGAGCGTCTAGACGAGCTTCGCTCGCGGGCGTTCGAGATCCGCGTCGACGCTGAGCTGGCCCTTGGCCGCCATGGGCGAGCTCGTGGGAGAGCTGCGCCGGCTGGTCGAGGAGACGCCGTATCGCGAGCGCCTCGTCGCGCAGCTGATGGTCGCGCTTTATCGCTCGGGTCGCCACGTCGAGGCACTCGAGGTCTACGAGCGGACGCGGCGTGACCTGGAAGACGATCTCGGGCTCCGGCCGGGCGAGGAGCTTCAGCGCCTCGCGGGGCAGATCGTCCGCCAGGAGCCTCAGCTTCGCAGCGCCGGCCCAGTCGGTGCAAGCCCGCGACGGTCAGCGGACGCGGCCGATGAGAGCTCGAAGACTGTCTGCGATTGTCCTGGCAGGGGCACTGGCTGTCGCCGCGACGGCGATTGCTGTCCGCCAGTTCGTCCTGACCGATGCAGGGCTGCCTGGGCCGCGGGGGCTCGACTCGCGTCGCCCTGATCCGACTGTGGAATCCGGGCAGCCTCAGCAGCCGCGACGAAAATGGTTCAGGCCCGTTCGTGGACGGGCTGCTGGCGGCCGAGCGCAAGCACGAGCTCGAGACCGAGATCATCGATCTGTTCCCGCGCCGCCCCCCGTCGGGCGGCTTCCAGGTCGGTTCGCAAGCAGATGTCGATCGGCTTTCTGCGCGGCTCCGGTCCGGGGACTTCGATCTCGTCTTGTGGCCTCTTGGGCTCACGGGGCCGCCGTTCTTCGACGTCGTCGCCCGGTACCCCGACACGCAGTTCGTCTTCCTCGACTTCTGCTGTGCGAATGGGGACGAGCTCAACGGTGCTCCCAATGCCACTGCGCTGAGCCTGCGCGCCGGCCAGGCCGCCCATCTCGCGGGCTACCTGAGCGGACTGATGGAGGCCCGGCGAGCACGTCCACAGGGTCGTCGACACGTCGTCTCGATCATCAGCGGAGAGCCGGGCTTCCCACAACAGCAGGTCTTGGTTCAAGGGTTCTCGACCGGAGTGCGTCGCGCCCTGCCGGGCGTGGAGGTCCGCAGCGACTACTCGTATGAGTACGACGACCAGACGATCTGCGAGAGAATCGCGAACCGGCAGATCGACGCCGGCTCAGGCGTCGTCTTCGCCACAGCAGGCGACTGCGGTCTGGGTGCGCTCTCGGCCGCCGCCATTCGCGGCGTCTGGGGCGTCGCGAGCGGCGGCGATCTCTCGCACCTCGGCCCGCACATTCTCGCGTCTGCGTCCCTGCGCTACGACCGCCTCGTCGAGCTGAGTGTGAGCTGGTACCTGCAGGGACGGCTGCCGCCGGGTGGCGACGTCGAGCTCGGACTCGTCGACGACGCCGTCGCGCTCGTCGGTATCAACTCCGTCGTGCCCCCGCTGATCCGGGCAAAGGTTGCGCAAGAAGCCGCGCGGCTTCGAGCGCGGGAAGTGCGGCAGCCCGAGTGATGGCCCTGACGAGTTGCGGGCTTACGGGCCTGCTACGAAAGAGCCCCGCTTGGCGGGGCTCTTCCATGTCTCGGGTCAAGGAACGTGCGCTACGGAACGCTCAGGAAGCCCTCGTAGCGCGCGTACCACGGGCTACCGAGGCCCACATGGCCATTCCGCCCCTTCCCGACGATCCCGGCGTACTGGCCGGTCCCGCGCACGACCTTCCAGGTGCCGATGCCGATGCCGTCGGTCTCACCGTCGCCATTCCCGTCTCGCGCGAGGTCGACCCACTCGTTCCGGTCTCGAATCGTGAGGGTTCCTCGCTTCCCGGTGAGTGTCGCCACGGCACCGTCGTAGATCGTGACTTTCTGTCCGTCGCGCATCACGTTGCGTCCGGGGATGCTCAGTCCAGTTGTGGCTGATCGTGCCCGAGTCGCGCTTCAGGGGTCCGGCCTGCAGCGGCGTGAGCACGAACGTTTTCTGCGGGCAGATCTTCATGTCGATCGCCACGCGCTGCTTCGCCGCGTCAGGGCCGGCCGCCGCAACAGCGGTCAGCGTGACCGCCGCCGCGAGCGCGACGAGTATGACCAGTCGAGCTTTCATACCGTTCTCCTCTCGTAAGGGGTCATGACCCTTTCGTCTGCCTGGGCGACCAGGCGAACGAGCTTTCGTTCGCTCTGCTCCGCGTGACGTTCGTCAGCCCGCTCCCGTCGGCGTTCATGACGTAGACGTCGTAGTTGCCGTCCCGCCAGCCGAGGTAGGCGATCATCCGCCCGTCGGGCGACCAGAGAGGGCGCGCAGCGCGGGGTGCTCGATCTTTGAGCGGCTCCCCGCCCGAAAGCCCCTTCGGCTGCCCGCTGCCGTCGGCGTTCACGACGTACGACGCCGTACCATGCCCAGCGTGGCCTCCCCCGCCGGAGGACTCCCGCGTCTCTGGAACGTGATCTTCCGCCCGTCGGGCGACCAGGCAGGAGCGTCATCGCGTACCGCGTCGCGCGTCAGCCTCCGCTGCCCGCTGCCGTCGGCGTTCATGACGAAGATCTCGAAGTTGGCCGCCAACCCCACCGGCCAACGGCGATCTTCCGCGCGAAGGCGATCCTCCGCCCGTCGGGCGACCAGGCAGGGTCGCGTCGGCCGCGCGCGGGTCGTTCCGCTGCCCGCTGCCGTCGGCGTTCATGACGTAGATCTCGGCGCTGTTGCCGCGCCGCGCACGAACGCGATCTTCCGCCCGTCCGGTGACCAGGCAGGATCGCTCGCCGCGCGCGAGCCTCCGCTGCCGCGCTGCCGTCCGCGTTCATCGACGTAGACGGCGCCGCTTCTGACGAAGGCGATCGTCCGACCGTCGGGTGACCAGGCAGGAGCGCTCCCGCGCGCGAGTCGCCGCTGCCCGCTGCCGTCGGCGGCTCATGACGTAGACGGCGCCGCTTCTGACGAAGGCAATCGTCCGCCCGTCGGGTGACCAGGCGGGGTCGCTCCCGGCTACGAGTCGCCGTTGTCGGCTGCCGTCGGCGTTCATCGCGTAGATGTCGCCTCCTCGGAGGAAGGCGATGTGCTGCGTTGCCGCGGACGCTGCGAGCCGATACTTCGGGACAGACGAGTGCGCTCTCGTCCGGCTGCTGGTCTGACAGGCCGTCCGTAGATCGAGATGACGCCGACACGGTCACCCTTCTCGCTTGCGTAGGCGAGCGTGATGTAGTCGAGGATGCCGCCGCCGTGGCCCCACGCGCGTCCGCACCGGACACCGATCGAGAGGATCCCGAGGCCCGTAACCGTGCATCCGGGCCGACAGCGACCGTCTTCTTCATCGCCGCGAGCGAGGCGGCGGACAGGATTCGCCCGGAGAGGAGCGCGGAGTAGAAGCGGGACGAGGTCGCGCGCGTTCGAGACGATCGCGCCGGCCGCCCACGAGATGATTCGGGTTGCCCAATCGACGTCGTAGCCGGTCGTCGAGATCCGGCAGCAGCCGCCGTCGTCGCGAGATCCGCAGGAGCGTCTCGGAGTCGTGCGTCGAGCCCGAGCGGTCGGAAAATGCGCTCGCTCGAGCTCGTCGGCGTACGAGCGCCCGGTGACCTGCTCGATGACGAGACCGAGCGCGATGTAGTTCGTGTTCGAGTAGCTCCACTGGCTGCCGGGCTCGAAGACGAGCGGCTTGGAGCCTGCGAAGCGCAGGAGGTCGATCGGCCGGGTCGACGGCGACCGGCTCGCGCTCCTTGAGCCACGACGCGTAGTCCGTGTAGTTCACGAGCCCCGAGCGGTGCTGGAGCAGCTGGCGGATCGTGATCTCGTTGCCCCTCGGAACGACACCGGGCAGGTGGTCGCTCGAGCGTGTCGCTCAGTCCGAGCTTCCCCTCGTCGACGAGCTGGAGCACGATCGTTGCCGTGAACGTCTTCGTCACGCTCCCCACGCGAAAGCGCTGATCTGCCTTCGGGCGGCGAGTGCCCGCCGTGGCCACGTAGCTCTTGCCCCCTGCGGACGCGAAGACGATCACGCGCTTGGCCCCTCCACCTGCAAGCTCCTGCGCGATGCGGCCGACCGGAGGCGGCACGCTCGATGCAGCCGGGCCTGCCGCCGCGGCGGACGTGAGTGCGACCGACGCCAGAAGAGCGCCGAACAGGATGTGTCGGACTGTCATCCGCACACCGAGCACGTGATCTCGCCGTGCGGGAGGTACGGCTCGAACCACACGTGAGCCTCGCCCGGGTTCGAGCCCGGAGCTTCGATCCGGTAGTTCAGGCGGCGTGCACCCGCTTCGCTGGAACCCCGCGTCGTCGAGTGCGACCGCGACCGCGCGAGCCTCATCCGTCGTCATGTCCGCGCAGTACTCGTACGAGGGACGGAAGTTGCCGGGCTCACCGAAGAGCGGGCCTTGCCTCAGCGGGGCGTCCCCGAGCAGGTCTCTGACCGCTGGTGGCAGTAGCGCCAGGAGGCGGGACTGTTCGACCTGCTGGTCGGGCGGCCATCCCGCCGTAGCAGACGGCGTACTTCGACGCCACGTACGCCCTGATGTCTCTCTCCACCCACGCGCTCTCCGGGAGCCACGACGCCGGGTCGGAGAGCCGCGCGTCGAGTCGATGAGATCGCGCGCATGATCGACGTGAACGAGCCGTGCCGAGGCCCGCCACGTCGATCGGTGGTCGCGAACGGAATCGTGAGCGGTGCGTCGGGTGCCGGCGCCGGCGTCGGGAGCTGGCAGTCGCCGTTGGCGATCGCCTTCTTGCGGTCGCTTGGGCTCTGGCCCAGGGCGACAGGGAGGCTTGCCCGGCGGCGCGAGCTCGTCCGGATCGCCGAAGTCTCCGGTCGACGCGATCTCGGACCGAAGGCGCTCGACGCCTTCGGGCGTGAGCCGCTGCTCGAGGAATCCGGTGGACAGAGGGTTCGCGCTCCCGGGACGGTCGGGTCCTCCCCAGCGAGATCAGTCGCCCGTCGGCGTACACCCAAGCGCGGGTTCTACCGTCTCGTTCCCGTTGGCAGCCCAAGTGACCCAGTAGCAGATCTCGAGCTCTCCGCTCGCCGGGCTGCTCGGCGTCGCTCCTATTGGAGGCAGGCCGATGAAGCCAGTGCGGAGGACGAAGTCGCGCACACTGCCGATCGCAGAGCCGGTCGCCACGGCGACGACGAGCGCTGTCGCAGCGACCGCGACCAGCCGCCGGCGACGCCGCTGGTGCGCACCCGAGCGGCTCAGCACGTCGTCCCAGTCGGCCGCGCCAGACGTGGCGGGAAGGAGGCGATCGAGGCTGGCGCGGTCGAGATCGGTCACGTTCGTGCCTCCTCCAGTCGGCTGCGAAGCGCGCTGTGCGCTGCATTGAGGGTTGCGGCGACGGTTCCGGTCGTGATCCCGAGCGCCTCGCCGATCGCCGCGTAGTCGAGGTCTGCGTAGTAGCGAAGGAAGACGGCGGTCCGCTGCCGCTCCGGCAGGCGCGCGAGCGCCACGCGCAGCTCGGCATCCTGCTCCGGATGGCCGTTCGTCGCGGCCGACTCGTCGTAGTCGACCGCCGGGATGCTTCGGCGCGCGTCCGAACGTGCGGCGTTGAGCACGATGCGCCAGACCCAGGCCTCGAGCGGGCCCTCGCCCCGGAACGAGCGGCGCTTGCGCACCGCGGTCGCGAACGCCTCCTGCACCGCGTCGCGGGCTCGTTCGGAGTCGCCCGTCACGCTCGCCGCGACGCGCGCGAAGACGTCGAAGCGGCTGCGGTACAGCGCTTCCAGCTCGTCCAGGCTCGCTCCGCGGCGTCCGATCACATTTCTCTGACGCAGAGGATGCGGGATTTCTTTAGTCGACGACGGCGCTGCTAGCGTCGTGCTCGTGGACATCTCGCCGCAGACGACGATGGGCGAGGTACACCTGACCGTTGCCGACCTCCAGCGCTCGCTCGAGTACTACCGCGAGCGCGATCGGCCTGACGGTGCTCGAGCACGCCGATGGCCGGGCCGCGCTCGGCGCCGGACGAGCGCGAGCTACTCGTGCTCGTCGAGGAGCCGGGCGCAACCCCTGCGTGACGGCTACACCGGTCTCTACCACTTCGCGCTTCTGCTGCCCGAGCGCGTCGACCTCGCGCGCTGGCTCGCCCACGCCGGGCGGGACAACGTGCCTCTGGTGGGTCTGTCGGACCACTTCGTCAGCGAGGCGATCTACCTCAGCGACCCGGACGGGCACGGCATCGAGATCTACTGGGACCGCCCGCGCGAGGTCTGGGAGGGGCAGGTGTTCGAGAGGTTGACGACGCTGCCGCTCGACGTCGGCAGCCTCATGGGCGAGCTGTCCGACCCCGAGTCGGAGCCGTTCGAGCAGCTTCCCGCGGGCACCGTCATGGGCCACGTGCACCTCAAGGTGGCGTCGATCCCGGACACGATCGCCTTCTACCGCGACGTGCTCGGCTTCGACCTCATGGCGCAGCTCGGCGAGCAGGCCGCGTTCCTCTCCGCCGGCGGCTACCACCATCACGTCGGCGCCAACACGTGGGAGAGCGCCGGCGCGTCGCCGCCGCCGGAGGGAACCGCCGCGCTGCGCCACATGACGATCGTGCTGCCCGACGCGGCCGAGCGAGACCGCGTGCTCGGCCGGCTGGACGAGGCGGGTCACGCGGCCGAGCAGACGGACGACGGGCCGCGCGTCCGCGACCCGTCGGGGAATGCGCTCGTTCTCGCGCGTGCCGAGCTAGACGTCGACGACGACCTTGAAGCCGCCGTAGATCATGCGCTGGGCGTCGAAGGGCATGTTCTTCATGTTCTCCGGGCCCATCATGTCGGCCAGGCGCGGATCCTTCATCACCTTCGCGTTGACGCGGTCGCGGTGCGCGCGCGACTTGTACGTGATCCACGAGAACACCACGGTCTCGCCCTTCTTGCGCTTGACGCTCTGTGGGAAGGACGTGACCTTGCCCATCGGGACGTCGTCGGCGACGCACTCCTTGTATTCGAGCGCGCCGTGCTCGCGCCAGACCTTCCCGGCCTTGCGCGACAGGCGGCGATAGGCGTCGAGCTTGCGTCTTCGGCACGGGGACGATGAATCCATCGACGTAGGCCATCTGAGCCTCCTTGGGGTTGTGCCTTCTCCTATTGACCGCTTTCGCCGATGCGAATCATCGGCGCTACGATCGGCGTGTGGAGCGGGCGGTGCACGACCGCGGTGGCTGGCCGACCGACGCGCCGATCGATCGGTCGGAGCACGAGCTCGCCGACTGGGAAGTGCTCATGGACTCGATCGTCGGCGCGCTCGGCGCTCAGCGGCGTGATGAACGTCGACGAGCTGCGGCGCGGCATCGAGAGCATGCCGCCCGAGGAGTACGAGCGAGCGTCGTACTACGAGCGCTGGCTCTACTCGGTGGAGACGATCCTGAAGGAGAAGGGCGTGCTCGACGCATGAGCTTCGAGGTCGGACAGCGCGTTCGCATCTCGGCGCGAGGCCACGGCGGCCATCACCGCACGCCCGACTACGTCAAGGGCAAGACCGGCACGATCGTGCGTGTCGCCACGGGGCGTTCACGAATCCCGAGACCCGCGCGTACGGCGCGGACGGGCTTCCCGAGCAGCAGCTGTACCTCGTCGCGCTCGCAGGCGACACGAAGGACCGCGTGTACGTCGACGTCTTCGAGCACTGGCTGGAGGAGGCCGAGTGAGCCACGACCACGACCACGACCACGATCACGAGCCGATCACGACGACGAGCCGCCGATCGCCGACGCGCGTTCGCGCGCTCGCAGATCGGCTCGTCGAGAAGGGAGTCATCACCCGCGACGAGCTCCGCAAGCGGATCGACTGGCTCGTGTCGCGCGATCCCGCCGACGGCGCGCGGCTCGTCGCGCGCGCCTGGGTCGATCCGGAGTTCAAGCAGCGACTGCTCGCCGACGCACGCGAGGCCGCGCTCGAGGTCGGCCTCGACCCGGGGCCGTCCCCGGTCGTCGTCGCGCTCGAGAACACCGAGGACGTGCACCACATGGTCGTCTGCACGCTGTGCTCGTGCTATCCGAAAGCGCTGCTCGGCCCGCCGCCGGACTGGTACAAGAGCCTGCCGTATCGGTCGCGCGCCGTCTCCGACCCGCGCGGCGTGCTCCGCGAGTTCGGTGTCGAGCTCCCCGACGACGTGGAGGTGCGCGTCGTCGACTCGACAGCCGACATCCGCTACCTCGTCATCCCGCGCCGCCCGGCCGGGAGCGAGGGGATGACCGAGGGCGAGCTGGTCTCGCTCGATCACGCGCGACTCGATGATCGGCGTCGCGCTCGCCCGCGAGCCGAGCGCCGACTAGCTCTCGAAGCCGTCGAGCGCAGCCCGCACGAGGCGCGGCAGCGTGTGCAGCTCGTAGCCGCCCTCGAGCACGGCTGCGAGTCGCGGCGCCAGCCCGCCGGCCCGCTTGGCCATCTCTCGGAAGCCCTCCTCGGTCACCTCGATGTTCGCCATTGGGTCGTCCACGTGTGCGTCGAAGCCTGCGGACACGATAAGGAGATCGGGCCGAAAGCGCTCGATCGCGGGCACGACGCTGTGGTCGAACGCCTGGACGTACTCCTCGTCTCCCGAGCCGGCCGACATGGGGATGTTGAGCGTCGTGTCCGCCTGCTCGGTCGGCCCGCCGGAGCCGGGGTAGAACGGCCATTCGTGGAGCGAGACGAAGAGCACGCTGTCGTCGTCCTGGAAGATGTCCTGCGTCCCGTTGCCGTGGTGGACGTCCCAGTCGAGGATCGCGATGCGCTCGAGGCCGAGCTCTGCCTGCGCGAAGCGGGCGGCGATGGCGACGTTGTTGAAGAAGCAGAAGCCCATCGCCTGGCTCGCCAGTGCGTGGTGGCCCGGCGGTCGCACGAGTGCGAAGCCGCCGCGCTCGACGGCCTCGATCGCGCCACCCGCCGCCAGCAGCGCAGCGCGGTAGGTCGTCTGCGACGCCGGCGTGTCGCCCGTGAACCACGTCGGCCCGTCGATGGTCTTCAGCACGTGCAAGTACGGCTCGGTGTGGCAGCGCAGGATCTCGACCTCGGTGGCTTCGCGCGCCTCGGTCCACTCGGGGAACGCTTTGTGCAGCGCACCCATTCGCGCCGGCGTCTCCGGATGGTGGCCCGTCGGATGGAGACGAGCGAAGTCGGGATGGCTTATGAGCTCGATCGCCGTACCGCGTCCGCGACTGCGTCGAGACTCGCACCGCGTGCGGTCGCCTGGCCGACGAGGTAGCAGAGCAGCGGCGCGTTCGTCCGCTCGCCGCTCGTCGTGGGCCGCGATGCGCGCGAGGTCGAGGATCGTCGCCGCGTCGGCGTCAGAGAGATCGAGTGAGGCGCCGTCGATGCCCGCGGCATCCGCCACCGCATCTCGGGCGGTGCTGAGCCAATTGTCCATGCAGCCGATCCTAAGCGGTGGCCCGCTCACCGAGGCGCTCGGAGAGCGCCTTCATCCCCCACTCGCGGGCAAGAGAGGACGCCTCCGCCCAGGTTGGGGTCTGGTCGCTCAGGGAGGGGAGCGGGGCGGAGGCGTCAAACGTGGCTATTCGGCGGTAGAGGCGCAAGTCCTCCGCCTGATTTGGAAAGCGGCCCGCCGCCAGCGCGGCTTCGAGCTTGCCGTGCTCGCGCAGGACAGTGGCGGCGGTCTTCGGCCCCACCCCCTTGGCGCCGGGAATCTTGTCCGAGGGGTCGCCGCGCAGGGCGATGAAGTCGGGCACCTGGTCGGGCTCGACCCCGTAGAGCTCGACCACCTGTGCAGGCCCGATGCGGTCGAGCTCGAACACCCCACGCACGGGCTTGAGGATCGTCGTCCGCGCCGAAGCGAGCTGATACGCATCGCGGTCGGATGTGACGACGAGGCACGTGCCGCGGCGCTTCTCCTCCGCCACGGCGGCCGCGCCGAGAAAGTCGTCGGCCTCGTAGCCGGCCGCTCGCGCGGCGCGAAAGCCGAACGCTTCCACGAGCTCGGGCAGCATCGCCAGTTGCTCGAGCAAGGCGTCTTCGAAGACCCTTCCGGCCTGGTAGCCAGGGAGCGCCTCGTGCCGGTACGTCGGCGACTCGAGCGTGTCCCAACCGACGACGACCGCCCGCGGCTGCTCTGTGTCCCACAGGCGCAGGAGGAAGTTGGCAAAGCCGACGAGTGCTCCCGCCGGCCGCCCGCCCGCACGCGAGATCGTCTTCGGCAGCCCGTGGTACGCGCGGTGGGCGAGGCTGTCGCCGTCGACGGCCATGAGCGGGCGGCGGCTAGAGCGAGTCATAGAGCTCGTAGATGTCGCGCATCAGCCGCTCGGTCGCCTCGCGTGATGCGTCGCGTGGCGTCATGCCGGCCAGATCGTCGGTCCGCACGGGCGGGCCGTAGGCGACCTTGAGCTTCGGGAACCGCGAGAGCCGATCCGTGCCGTCGATCGCTGCGGGCACGAGCGGAACGTTCGCGACGAGCGCGATGCGGGCCGCTCCAGTCCTCGGCCGGTGCTCGAACTTCTTGACGATCCCCTTCGTCCGCCGCGTGCCTTCCGGGAACATCGCGACGATCTTCCCCTCGCGGCAGAGCTTCATCGACGCTTCCATGGCCTCGATGTCCTGCTCGCCCCTGCGTACGGGGAAGGCGCCGCCTGCACGGAGCGGCGGGCCGAGGATCGGATTGAAGAGCTCCGACTTCGCCATGAAATACAGTTGCCGCCTGGGCCAAAGCGGCCAGCCGAGTGGCCAGGGGTCGAAGTTCGACGTGTGGTTGGCGGCCAGGACGAAGCCGCCCTCGGGGAGGTTCTCGACGCCGGACGCCTGCAAGCGGAACAGCCCGTGCATCAGCGGCCAGCTGAGGAGACCGACGAAGCGGTAGAACGGAGTTGGCACGGGCGCAGTATCGGCCGTCCGTTGACCTCGTCGCTAACGTGTCCCGCCTGTATGGCTGACGGAAAGCAGAGGCTCGTCATCGTCGAATCCCCCGCGAAGGCGAGGACGATCTCGCGCTACCTGGGCCCCGGATACGAGGTCGAGTCGAGCATCGGCCACATCCGCGACCTGCCCGAGAAGGCGAGCCAGATTCCGGCGACCGAGCGCGAGAAGTACGGCGCACTGGGCGTGGCCGTTGAGGACGACTTCGAGCCGTACTACGTCGTCGACCCGGAGAAGAAGAAGGTCGTGACGGGGCTCAAGAAGAAGCTCGCCCAGGCCGACGAGCTGCTGCTCGCGACGGATGAGGACCGTGAGGGCGAGGCGATCGCCTGGCATCTCGTGCAGGCGTTACGAGCCGAAGGTGCCCGTCCGTCGCATGGTGTTCCACGAGATCACGAAGGACGCGATCGTCCGCGCACTCGACGAGACCAGAGAGGTCGACGAGCGGCTCGTCGACTCCCAGGAGACGCGCCGCATCCTCGACCGGCTGTACGGCTACGAGGTGTCGCCCGTGCTCTGGAAGAAGGTCATGCGCGGCCTCTCGGCGGGTCGCGTGCAGTCGGTCGCCACGCGGCTCGTCGTCGACCGCGAGCTGGAACGCATTCGCTTCGTCATCGCCTCGTACTGGGACGTCGTCGGCACGTTCGAGCCTGGTCCCTTCGAAGCGCGTCTCGTCGCCGTCGACGGCAAGCGCGTCGCGCAGGGTCGGGACTTCGGCAGTATCGGCACGGCGGACGACTCGGTGCTCGTGCTGGACGAGGAGCAGGCCACCGCACTCGCCCGGGACCTCGACGACCAACCGTTCGCGGTCACATCCGTCGAGGAGAAGCCCTACCGGCGCAGCCCGGCCGCTCCGTTCCGCACCTCCACGCTCCAGCAGGAGGCGAGTCGGAAGCTGCGGTACTCGTCGCAGACCACGATGCGGGTCGCCCAGCGACTCTACGAGAACGGCTACATCACGTACATGCGGACTGACTCGATTACACTGTCCGACACCGCCGTGCGTGCCGCGCGGGCACATGCCGAGCGGACGTACGGTGCGGAGTACCGTTCCCGACTCTCCGCGCCGGTACGAGCGGGCGGTGGCGAACGCGCAGGAGGCGCACGAGGCGATTCGCCCCGCGGGTGACGTCTTCCGCGCGCCCGAGGAGATCGCGCGCGAAGCTCGACCGCGACGAGCTGGCGCTCTACGAGCTGATCTCAAGCGGACCGTCGCTTCCCAGATGACGGATGCGTCTGGACAGACGGTTTCGATTCAGCTCGAAGGCGTCAGCCGAGCCTGGTGACGACCGCGAGTTCGGCGCGTCCGGCACCGTGATCACGTTTCCGCGGCTTCCTCGCTCGCGTACGAGTCAGGGACGGACGAGCCGGGCGACGACGAGGACGAGCGCCGGCTACCGCAGCTGACGGTCGGCCAGGCGGTCGACGCCGTCGAGCTCGAGGCCGCACGGTCACGAGACGCCGCCGCCGGCCCGCTACACCGAGGCCACCCTCGTCAAGGCGCTCGAGGACCGCGGTATCGGCCGGCCGTCGACGTACGCCGCGATCCTCTCGACGATCCTCGACCGCGGCTACGTGTTCAAGAAGGGCACCGCGCTCGTTCCCACGTTCACGGCCTTCGCCGTCACGCAGCTGCTCGAGCAGCACTACGCCAGCCTCGTCGACTACGAGTTCACGGCGCGCATGGAGGACGATCTCGACCGCATCGCGGCTGGGGATGAGGACCGCGTCGCCTGGCTGACGCGCTTCTACAAGGGGCGACGGCGACGATCCCGGCCTGCAGCAGCTGGTCACCGACCACCTGGACGAGATCGACGCCCGCGCTGTGAACTCGATCTCGCTCCCCGGCACCGACATCGTCGTCCGCGTCGGCCGGTACGGCCCGTACCTCGAGCGCGGCGAGGAGCGTGCATCGCTACCCGACGAGATCGTGCCCGACGAGCTCACGCCGGAGCGAGCCGAGGAGCTGCTCTGCCCAGTCGTCGACCGAGCGGACGCTCGGAGTCGATCCGGACACGGGACGACCCGATCGTCGTACGCACCGGCCGTTACGGCCCGTACGTGACCGAGGAGCTGCCCGACGAGTCGGACGAGAAGCCGCGGACGGCGTCGCTCTTCGCGTCGATGGAGCCCGAGACGGTGACGCTCGAGGACGCGCTGCGACTGCTCTCGCTGCCGCGCGCGGTCGGTGTCGATCCGGCGGACGGCGAGGAGATCGTCGCGACGAACGGGCGCTACGGGCCGTTCATCAAGAAGGGCTCGGAGACGCGCTCGCTCGACGCCGAAGAGCAGCTCTTCACGCTCACGGTCGACGAGGCGCTGACGCTGCTCGCCCAGCCGAAGCAGCGGGCGGGCGTCGAGCCGCCGCGGCGCCACTCCGCGAGCTCGGCGCCGACCCGTCGTCCGGGAAGCCGATCGTCGTCAAGGACGGCCGTTTCGGTCCCTACGTCACCGACGGCGAGACGAACGCGAGCCTGCGCAGCGGGCGACAGCGTCGAGTCGCTCACGCTCGAGCGAGCGGTCGAGTTGCTCGCCGACCGGCGCTCGCGCGGGCCTGCGAAGCGCCGGCAAGCGCGAAGAAGAAGTAGTCAGCCAGACCCTTCACGGAGCTTTTACACCTGGTCAGCACACAGTTAACGCGTGCTGTGCAAACCTTCGAGGGTACGGCACGTCTTGTAAGAGGACGAAGTACTAGACACGCGTACGAACGCTCGTCCGGGTCGCGACGGAATACTTCGACAAGTGCCTCCGTTGAGGCCGCGGGGAGCCCGGAACGCCGGCTCGTTCTGGCCTGGCGTGCCGAGGAGAATCGACCTAGAGTGAGAAGGTTTGGAACGTGAAGGGCAATGGCCATAGGAAAGGACACGAGAGTCACTTGACTCAGAACCAGCTGAACCGAATTGATCGAGAGCGACCAGGGTCGCGCCCTGCTGGAGACGGCAGAGGAGCGCGGCTACGTCGAGCCGACCGAGCTCGAGGCGTTTGCTGCTCGAGCACGACCTCGCCGACGACGACGTCGAGGCCTTCGCGCGCGAGCTCGAGGCCATGGGCGTCGAGCTCGGCCCGCGCCAGGAGGGTGACGCCGAGCCGGCCGGCGGCGAAGCTCAACCTCGAGCCTGACGAGGTCGCCGGCGCGGCCGACAGCCTCCAGCTGTTCCTCGCCGACGTCGGCAAGCACAAGCTGCTCACGGCCGCCGAAGAGGTCACGCTCGCCAAGCGCATCGAGCGCGGCGACCCGGTCGCCAAGCGCCGGATGATCGAGTCGAACCTCCGGCTCGTCGTCTCGATCGCGAAGGGCTACCGCGGACTCGGCGTCCCGTTCCTCGACCTCATCCAGGAGGGCACGCTCGGGCCTCAACCGCGCGGTCGAGAAGTTCGACTGGCGGCGCGGCTACAAGTTCTCGACGTACGCAACGTGGTGGATTCGCCAGTCCGTGCAGCGCGCGGTGGCGAACCACGCGCGGACGATCCGCGTGCCTGTCCACGTCGTCGAGCGTCAGCAGAAGCTCGGCCGCGCGGCGCGGCGGCTCGAGGTGGAGCTCGGCCGGGAGGCGACGAAGGAGGAGCTGGCTGAGGCCACGGGCCTGCCGCTCCAGCACATCGACGAGGCGCTCGGCGCCGCCCACGCATCGATCTCGCTGAACCAGACGGTCGGCGCGGACGACGAGGGCGAGCTCGGCGACCTCTTCGCCGACCGCGAGGCGGCCGACCCGTTCGACGAGGCCGAGGAGTCGCTCCGACGGCAGGGCATCCGGCGTGCGCTGGACGCTCTCCCCGAGCGCGAGCGGCGCATCCTCGAGCTCCGCTTCGGCTTCGAGGGCGAGCCGTGGACGCTCGAGGCGATCGGCAACGAGCTGGAGCTCACGCGCGAGCGCGTGCGCCAGCTCGAGAGCCAGGCGCTGGCGCGGCTTTCCGCGCTTCGCGAGCTGCAGACCGTCGCCGCCGCGTAACCCCGCGCGACAGGTACATCATCGAGAGCCCGGCACTCCCGGGCTCTCGTCGTCTTGGGGCACGCCGTACAGGTGGCACTCGACGCTCACGTCTCCCACCGGCTGGAGGCGAGGCTCGATCGGGTCGTGCCACTCGATGTCGACGCCACCGTTCGCCTTCGCCACACTGCCGACGCCCTTCCAGAACGGCTCGTCAGGGTCCGCCGCCCGAATCTCTTCGATGATGTCGAGCACGTCTCCGGAGAGGTGCGCCTTCGCGGCGGGCTTGTCGAGCACGCCGAGATCGCCGAATGCAGCCTGCTCGCTCTCGAACTCACCTGCCTGCATGTGCGCCCAGCGCGTCTCGAGGAGATCGCGAAGATCCCGGCTCTCCCAGCCACACACTTCGAAGGCGCTGGGGCAGCGGGGATGGAACGAACAGCCTAGCGGCGGACTTGCGGCGTCCGGCACCTCGCCGCGTGGAAGGTCCCGCGGCACGCTGCGCCGGGGATCGGGCTCCGGGATGGCACGCAGCAGGGCCTGCGTGTACGGATGCTTGGGATCGGCATAGATCGCCTCTGCCGGGCCAATCTCCACGATGCGCCCGAGGTACATGATCGCGATCCGGTCGCAGAAGAACTTGGCCGTGGCGAGATCGTGCGTGATGTACAGGTACGTGAGATCGAACTCACGCTTGAGCTCGAGCATCAGCTGTAGGATCTTCGCGCGAACGCTCATGTCCAGCATGGACACCGGCTCGTCCGCGACGAGAAGCACCGGGTTGAGGATGATCGCGCGCGCAATCACGGCTCGCTGCTTCTGGCCGCCTGAGAGGTCTGACGGGTACTTGTCCATGAACTGCTCGGCCGGGGTGAGTCCGACGTAGCGAAGCACGGAGGCCACCTGCGCCCGTACTTGCGTTCGATCCTTCACGCCGTGGATCTGGAGCGGGTGCGCCACGGCCTGCTCGATCGTCATCGCCGGGTTGAGGGAGGCATGTGGGTCCTGGAACACGATCTGCATCCGCCGCCGGTGCGTCCGGAGCTCTCGCTCGGAGAGCTTCGTGATATCGCGTCCCTCGAACATCACGCTTCCCTCCGTTGCCTTGACGAGTCCCAGCAGGGTCCGGCCGAGCGTCGTCTTGCCGCTTCCTGATTCGCCGACGAGCCCGAGCACCTCGCCCTTGTGGAGGTCGAGCGAGATGTCGTCGACCGCCTTGACGGAGCCTGCCTCATGCCCGATCAGCCGTTGGGCGAAGCTGCCGCGGATCGAGTAGTACGTCTTCAGTCCTCGGATCGAGACGAGAACCTCAGGCTTCTTCTGCAACCGCGATCTCCTCCCGTTCGAGCTCCTGCCGGCCGCCCTCGGGGATGCGCTCGCTCGGTCCGTGTAGCCAGCAGAGCACGCGCCGGCCGTTCAGCTGCTGCTCTACAGGATCGACCTTCGAACAGACGCGCATTGCGTCGGGGCAACGAGGGTGGAAGTGGCAGGCCCGCGGCGGGTCGATGAGATTCGGTGGCGCACCCGGGATCGAGTGCAACTCCGTCGTGTCGAGTGAGATCGTCGAGAGCAGCAGCTCGCGCGTGTACGGGTGAGCAGGTTCGGCGAACACGTCGCGCGCGGCGCCTTCCTCCACGAGCTTTCCGGCATACATGACCGCGACGCGGTCGCAGGCCTCGGCCACGATGCCCAGGTTGTGCGTGATGAGGAGGAGGGCGGTGCCGAAGTTCTCCCGCAGGTCGGCGAGGATGCCGAGAATCTGGGCCTCGACGATCACGTCGAGCGCAGTCGTCGGCTCGTCTGCAACGAGGAGCTTCGGACGCAGGACGAGCGCAAGCGCGATCATGATCCGCTGGCGCATGCCTCCCGAGAACTCGTGCGGGTACTGGCGAAAGCGGGTGGGCGGAATGCCCATACGTCCGAGCGTGTCGAGCGAGCGGCGGCGTGCATCGGCCTTGCTCAGCTTGGGCTCGTGCTGTTTCAACGTCTCCGTGAAGTGCTCCTCGATCCGCAGCAACGGATTGAGCCTCGTCATCGGCTCCTGGAAGATGAGCCCGAGCTCCGGGCCGCGCAGCCGGCGGAGGTCCTTGGCTGAGAGCTCGACGAGGTTGCGACCGCCGTAGATCACCTGACCGTCGGAGGCTGCTCCTTCTGGAAGTAGGCCCAGGATCCCGCGGCCGAGCGTCGACTTGCCGCAACCCGACTCGCCTACCAAGCCGACAACCTCCCGCTCCCCGATGTCGAGCGAGACGCCGTCGACGGCGCGGACGGCGCCACGATGTGTGCCGTAGAACACGCGTAGGTCGCGGACCGAGACGACGGGTCCCGCGCTCACATCGGCTCTCCTCCCATCGCGGCGGGAGCCGGAGCCTCGAGGTCGACCTTGGCGATCGTCCGCTTGCGTAGGACTGGGTTCATGGTCTCGTTCAGACCCTCGCCGAGCAACGTGAGACCCGTCACGAGCAGCACGATGGCCATCCCGGGGAAGACAGCCGTCCACCAGATTCCGGAGGCGGCGTCCGAGACGGCGCGCTGGATGTCGTAGCCCCACTCGGCCGCTTCCGTCGGTTGGATGCCGTAGCCGAGGAACCCCAGCGCGGCGAGGGTGAGGATCGCGTCTGCAGCATTGAGCGTCGCGATCGGCGGCACGTTCTGGACCACGTTGAAGAAGACGTACTTGCGGATGATGGTGAACGGGCGAGCGCCGAGCGCTCGCGCGGCTTCGACGTACGACTCCTGCTTGAGGCTGATCACGTGGTTGCGGATGACCCGGAAGTACAAGGGGATGTAGGCGACGGTGATGGCGAACGCCGCCGTGAAAACGCCCTTGCCACCGCTCCCAGAGATCAGGAATGCGACGACGATCGCGATCAAGAGGAACGGAAGCGCGAGCATGGCGTCCGTGACCAGGACGAGGGCACGGTCGAGCGGTCCTCCGAAGTACCCGGATAAGAGACCGAGCGGCACGCCGACCGACAACGAGAACAGCAGGGACAGCACGACCACCTTGAGCGCTGTCTGGGCTCCCCAGACCACCCTCGACATGACATCGGTGGACTGCACGGTGGTTCCCATGGGGTGGTCACCGGACGGTGCCTCGAGCTGAGCGAACCTCCCCTCGTCGTTCCTGTAGGAGTCGAAGTTGTAAGGCGCGACAACAGGAGCGGCGAAGGCGAGGAAGATGAAGAAGGCCGTGATCAACACCCCGAGCCAGAGCATGATGCGAGCCGTGCCACGTGATTCTGCGATCGGCCTCCACGCCCGCCGCGGGCCGCGCAGGAACCGCGGTCCTCTTGCCGCTTCCGTCTGTGTTGCCATCAGAAGCGGATCCTCGGGTCGATGTACGCGCTGACGAAGTCGATCAGGAGGCTCGCGACGACCACCACGAGGCCGAAGACGATGATGATGCCCTGCACGGCCGGGTAGTCCCGCTCCCCGAGGTAGTCGATGAGCGTGTGGCCGAGACCGGGCCAGTTGAACGTGGTCTCCGTCAACACCGCTCCCCCCAGTAGCAGCGCAACCGTGAGGCCGACGATGGTGATCACCGGGACGAGCGCGTTCTTGAACGCGTGGTGATAGACGACCGAGCGCTCGCTGATGCCGCGTGCCCGGGCGGCCTCGATGTAGTCGTCCTTCATCGTGCGAATGATGTTCACCCTGACGAGGCGGATGAAGACACCGGCCGTGACGATGCCCAGCGTGAACGCGGGCAAGACGAGGTGGAGAGATACGTCCTTCAGCGCTTCCCAATCGCGGGCGATGATCGAGTCGACGACGTAGAGGTGCGTGTGCGTTTGGATCGTCGCCTCGGTGATCGCGCTCGCCCGGTCGGAGGTTGGAAGCCAGTTGAGATACGAGCCGAAGAAGAGCTGCGCGAGCAGGCCCAGGAAGAACACCGGCATCGCGTACACGATGATCCCGAAGAAGCGGCCGGCGACATCGATCCCCGTATCTCTGTAGCGACCGGCGACGAGGCCGATCGCCACCCCGACGAAGATGGCTATAAGCATCGCGAAGAAGGTCAGCTCGAGCGTCGCCGCCCCGTTGACGAGGATGATCTCGCTGATCGGACGGCGGTCGGTGATGGTCGTCCCGAAGTCGCCCTGTGCAAGGTCCGAGAGGTATCTCCCGTACTGGACGTAAAGGGGATCGTCGTAGCCGAGCTCGGCCTTGATGTCGTTCACGACCTCCGGCGGCACGCGCCCTCCCAGCGATGCGGTGATGGGATCGCCCGGCGCGACCCGCATGAGAACGAAGACGATCGTCAGCAGGATCAGCACCATCGGGATCACGAGCAGCAGCCTGGTGATCACGTAGGAACGGAGCGATGTGCCTTGCGCGGCCATGTGCGGAGCTTAGAGAGCTTGGAGGGGACGCCGCTTGGGCGTCCCCTCCGTCTCTTCGGGCGTCAGGACGTCTTGGAGATCGTCCAGAACCGCATGATGAAGGCCGCGTCGAGCGTCCCCGGGATCCCGCGGACATTCGACCGGCCGGCCGCGATCATGTCGGCTTGCCAGTACGGGATGATGGGAACGTCGTTCGCGGCGAGCCTCTGGATCTGGATGATCTTCGCCTGCCGCTTCGCTAGAGTCGGCGCTGCCGCCATCTGGCTCAGCAACGCGTTCATCTTGGGGCTGTTGTAGCCGTTCGCGGTGAAGTTGTCCTTGCTGTAGAACGGCAAGAGGTAGTTCTCGGCGTCCGGGTAGTCCGGGAACCAGCCCAGCTGGAAGGCGTTGTATTGGTTGCCTAGGGCGTCGGAGTACTGGGCCCACTCCGACGACTTCAGCGTCACCTTGAAGACGCCGGACGCGTCGAGCGCGCGCTGGATCTCCGCGTACTCGTCGGCCGAGGCGTCACCGTAGTGCGTTGGCGTCCACCAGAGCTCGATTGCGAACGGCATCTGAATACCGGCCGCCCGCATGACGGCCCGCGCCTTGGCTACGCTCGGAGTCCGCCCGTAGCGCGACGCGAACGCGTCGACGTGTCCCGGCAGCCCAGCCGGGGGCATCGAGAACAGCGGGCCCACCTGACCTTTGTAGACACGCGCCGCGATTGCCTGCCGTGGCATGAGGTATGCCACTGCCTGACGCACGGCGAGCCTGTTGAACGGCGGACGGGTGACGTTCATCACGAGGTACCGGATCGACGCCCCCTGCCCCTGGTACACCCGGAGGCCCTTCTGCTCCGACAGGGACGTGAGCTCCGTCGGCGTGAACGTCTGGAACGCCATGTCGATCTCGCCGCGCTGGAGTGCGAGCTTCATCGTCGACGACTTCGAGAAGTACCTCATGATGAGGTTCTCGGTCTTCGCCGGCGTGCCCCAGTAGTCGTCGTAGCGCTCGTAGACGGCCTGCTGGCCGTGCGTGTACCTCACGAGCTTGTACGGACCCGTGCCGACCTGCGACTCCGAGTTCGTGCGGAGCTTGTTGTTCGGGTACAAGCCCTGCGGCACGATGAAGCCGGCGCCGCTCGCCATGACGTACGGCCACGTCGACCGCGGCCTCTTCAGGTTGAAGATGACGACATAGGCACCCTTCGTTGTCACGCTCTTGAGGTCCGTGATGAGCGTGTAGATCCCCGAGGGATCCTTGATCTTGAGCACGCGGTCGAACGACCACTTCACGTCGGCCGAGTCGAACGACGAGCCGTCGTGGAACGTGACGCCTCTCCGGAGGGTGCACGTCCACCTCCGTGCATTGTTGGCCGACTTACAACCAGTGGCCAGCGACGGCTGGAGCTTCGTCCCTCTCTTGGCGTCGAGCAGGTGCTCGAAGATGTTCGCGTCGAGCGTGAACGACCCGAAGTCGTAGTTCCCCGCCGGGTCGATGTTCGTCACGGAGTCCGTCGTTCCGCTGACGAGCACGTCCTTGGCGGACGTCGCGCTCGAGCCTGACAGCGCCGCCTGGACGCCGAAGGCCGCGACGGCAACAAGTGCGGCGGTGGCCACGACCGTGACCCGCCTTCTCACCCGTCTCCTTTGCATTCCTTCCCCTTTCCCCTGGATGCTTCTTAGACCACCAGCACGAAACCGCATCCGGCCCCGCTGGTCAAGTGAGATGTGTGCCTCTCTCTACGCTTTATGACGCTAAAGAATGCGGGTTGTAAGGCCGATACGCCATTCGTGGACCCGGTCGAACGGAATGAGATCCTGAGCCGGTACGCCGATCACGCCAAGCGGTTCGACGCTGCGGCGGCTCGGCGGGCTGGCCAGAGCGCCGAGATCATCCCCTTCTCGGCGCCTTTGCGCGAGCTCGAGCAGGAGCCCACCCCTCGCGAGGTGCAGGTGTTGGGGCTCATCTCCGAAGGGCTCGTCAACCGCGAGATCGGCAAGGTGCTGTTCCTCTCGGAGGAGACGGTGAAGTCGCACGTGCGCCACCTGCTCGCGAAGCTCCAGGCCCGTTCCCGTGCCCATGCCGTCGCAATCGGCTTCCGGCGTGGGATCCTGTCGTAATCCAGGCCCACGGAGGACGCTCCGACACCCCTGCGGCGCTCACGGGCGGCCTTCGGTGTGCCTGGACGCCCGAAAGCCCACACCGGTCGCGCGTCCGCAACCGGCGTGGGCTCTCAGACCTAGCGCTAGGGGTTTTCCCCACGATGTGGAATTCCCTCAACAGGGGAACGTCACATCAATGTGGAAAACGACAGGCTATGGGCATGTCACCAAGCTGTGGTCCCGCCCGCGAACCACGCAGTGGTTCCAGTGCGGGAAACCATGCCCAACAGTTTGCGCATGGAGCTACTCCTCTCTCGAGGGACTAACGGCAACTGCGCTTATACAGGAGCAGGATTCAGAGTGCAAACCGGCATCGTGAAGGCGACGCTCGTCCAGGTCAGGCTGGGCCGCGTGAGGCTCAGCCTCATGGAGCTCTGGCTCGTGTTGTTGGCGACCACCGCCGTCACTCTCGCCATCGTCCTTGGCACGGCCGGTTGGACACTAGGCAACCTGTGGGCCGTTCTGGCACTGGCTGTTGTTGCAGGCCTCGCCGAGCGCAGCCGCCTCCGCCTCAGCGACCACATAGAAATCTCCATCTGCCTTCTCCCAACGCTCCTAGCCGGCGTGCTCTATGGCCCGCTCGCGTCCATGGTGGTTTGGGGCGCTTCCATGGTCGGTGGCTTCGGTCGTGGAGTCCCGAATCCGTATCTAAGGGTCGCGATCTACTCGAGCAGCCGATCAATTGCAGGTGCTCTCACCGGCCTTGTCGCGTTCGAGATCGCGCACAGCTCCATCGAGAGCGTTTTCATCGCCTCTGCGGCTGCCGCTGGCGCGGGCGCGGTTGTTGCGCAGACCCTCGATGTCCTCTTCGCATCCTGCACGCTGCGGCTGCGGGGTGGTCGGGCACTGGACGTACTGCGAACGCTGGCGCCCTTGGTGTTGGCGGCAGTCCCTCTATACGCACCAATTGTTGGCCTCCTGGCCTATGCGTACTCGGAGATCTCTGGCTGGACTCTTGTTCTGTTCTTTGTGCCGGCATTGGCTGCGCAGCGTCTGTTCGGCATGTATCAGGACCAGCGTCGAGGGGCAGAAGCGCTTGCAGTTGCCAATAGTCGGCTAGAGCGCGTGAACCTGTCGTTCGTTACGGCGTTGGTCGCCCACATTGACGCGCGAGATCCTTGGAATTCCCGCCAGTCAGCGGCCGTGGCCGTCTACGCGAGAGACATTGCCGCACGTCTCGCTCTCTCGGAGGAAACTCAGCGGCTGGCGCACCTTTGCGGTCTTGTCCACGATATTGGCAAGATCGGACTGCCTGATGGCCTGCTTGATAAACCAGGCGCCCTGACTCTCGCCGAGCGACGCCTGATGGAGACCCACGCCGAGATCGGCGAGCACATCCTTGCGAGGATTGACGGTTACACAGAGATCGCAAAGATTGTCCGCCATCATCACGAGCGGTGGGACGGCCAAGGTTATCCCGACAAGTTGGCTGGAGAAACGATTCCTTTGATCGCGCGAATCATCTGTGTCGCGGACGCCTACAACGCGATGACGTCCAAGCGCCCATATCGAGACAAGATGCCCAGCCGAGTGGCAAGGCTTCGTCTCGCCCAGGGGGTCGAGTCGCAATTCGATACGGCGATCGTCGCCGCTTTCGAGGCAATCCTCGCCGGCGCGAATGAGGATTACAGACTCGCGCGCCGAGAGGACTTCACACTCGTCGAGCGAGATGCCGAGCACTTGCTTGCTGGTGTTGCCTGATCGCTCAAGTATCCTCCGACTCATCGAGAACCTGAACGATCGCCTCCGCCCTAGAGCGGACACCAAGCTTCGCGTAAATGTGTCGGAGGTGCACCTTTGCAGTTGTCTCTGTGATGAAGAGAGCGCGCGCAATCTCCCGGTTGGTGGCGCCCTGCACCAGGAGAGCAAGAACATCCCGCTCGCGCTTCGTGAGCGCTGAACGCGAAGATTGCGTTGCGGGGACATGCATTCCGATCGAGCCGCCGAACCTTTGGTCGTTCGCGCGCGAGAGGACCAAGCGAAGCTTGCGATGAGTGCTCTTGTCCGTCGCCACGTCACGGAGTACACCCTTACAGACGCGGTAACTGGCAACGAAAGCATCGACGTTGCCGGTTTGGAACCCAATGCGAAAGGCCTCGAGCGCCGTCTGAGGTGAGCCATCTCCAGTAACCGACTGTGAAACCACGTCAATCCACGGGACAAGGCCAGCGATCTCAGTTCGCCCGCTCACGCTGGTCGCAGCTGACGCCCGCTCAGCCGCCTCGTCCGATCGACCCAAGCACGCAAGGACGAGTCCCCACCACGCCTCGAACTCCGCATCCATTCCGGGTGTGGTCTCTTCGCCCAGATGCTCTTCCAGCGCACGCAGCGCACGATCGGGGGAGCCCAGCGCAAGATAGATGCGGGCGTATATCGTGCCGACATTCATCAGGATGAATCGGTGGTCATTGCACGACTTGCGAATCTCCTCGAGGAGCGCGATGGACCGCTTGAACTCGCGCATACCCAAGAGGGCCGCAGCCCGATGAAGGTTCGCGTAGGGCTTTACGAATTCCAGTCGATACTCATCGGCTAACTCCAGCTCCTTGGTCGCAATGCTGTGGGCTTCGCTGTAGCGGCCCAGGAGCACGAGTGTGGCCGCATATGTGTTCAAAGCCGATGACTGGACCATCGGGTCTGTGGCCTTCTCGACGAGCGGTGCCGTGACAGTCATCTCATCGACCGACGCGCGGATGTCGCCTCTGAGTGTCGCAAGCATCACGTGGCCATTGGCGACACGAAGCACTCCATCGGCCGAGGTGTCGTTCGTCTCCTCGAGTTCCTTGAGCGCCTGAGCCGCACCGTCCTCTCGGTCCAGAGC
Organism: uncultured Actinomycetes bacterium; assembly: GCA_963786725.1. Taxonomy (GTDB): domain Bacteria; phylum Actinomycetota; class Thermoleophilia; order Gaiellales; family Gaiellaceae; genus PALSA-612. The sequence goes on from CAWBAD010000011.1 coordinate 115,211, forward strand.
AGTCATCGATAGGAACCGACCCCACACCGCCTGGCGGCAATCAGTAGGGGTGACAGCGACATCTTCGGCGCGACCGAAGTAGCCCAGCGCGGTGATCTCTTTGTTCGACTGGTGGGCGCTCGCGCCGGCGAGGGCGAAGGACCTCGACACGAGAGCGTGGCCTTCCTCAAACCGCCGCGCGGCCTGGAGACCGAGTGCCTCCGAGCGGGTGCGGTCGCCAGCACGGAACGCAAGTTCTCCGTCGGCAAGGTCGAAGACGGGCGCGTCAACCGCGTGCTGGGCGGCGCACTCGACCCAGCGCGCAAGCGTCGGCAATCGCGCCTCCAGCAAGACCTGCGGCAGCGCTGTCTCCACGACCTCCACCAGCAGCTCTCCGTCGAAGAAGCGCTCGACGATCGAGAAGGCGTCGTCCCACTCCTCGCGTCCGAGGTGCGTTCGCACGACGAGTTCGACGATCGCGGACAAGCGATCGCCGGCAAGCTCGCGGAATTTCTCCTCGAGAAAGACACGGAGCAGCGGGTGGATCTCGTCGACGCCTTGCTCCGCCGGCACGAGGAATCCGAGCCGACGCCCATCGAGCAGCGCGCGCTCGGCCTCGTCGCCGAGCACGGCTTCCGCCACCGCCGGCGCAACTGTCGGCGACAGCGACAGCTGGCAGAGGCTCCAGCGGAGCTCAGGATCCGCCGCCTGGTAGAGCTCCTCGGCGAAGTACGCGTAGAGCGCCTCGGGAACGCCTTCATCCGGAAGCTCGATCTCGTCGGTGAGCGCGGCAAGGCCGATGACCGCCGGCCATCCGTCGGCGAGAGCGACGAGGCCGCTGGCCTCGCTGCCGCGGCGATCCGCGAGCACCTGCTCTGCCTCCTCCTGGCTCATCGCGAGCAAGCTGCGGCCGATCTCGTAGATGTCGCCGTAGAGCAGACGGCGCGACGTCGCCCAGCTGGGACGCTTCCGGCTCGTCAGGAAGAGCTTCAACGGGCATAGCGCGAGCACGCGCTCGACGAACTCCTCGGCGAACGGTGACTCCGACGCGAACTGGTAATCGTCGAATGCGAGCCACGCATCGTCGGGCCAGTCGGCCAGGTCTTCCGCCAGCAGCTCGGCTAGCGGCTCGACGTCCTGTTCCGGAGTCCCCGTGGCTCGCAGACGCTCGCCCATGCGGCGGCCGGCGTCGGGGACTATCGAGCCGGCAGACCGCGCGAGGCCGACGGCAAGGGCCGCTACGTCGGCAGCTGCCGGCGAGCCGCGATACCAGCCCCGCCTGCGAGGTGCCAGCCACTGGCGCGCCAGCGTCGTCTTGCCGAAGCCGGCGGGGGCGATGAGCATGATCACCGGGGCCGTCGCCTCGTCGAGGAGCCGCGTCAGCCGCGGTCGCTCGATGAAGTAGTCGGGGACCTCCGGGCTACCGGTGGGGATCGTGTCTTGTGTCGCCTCCTCGCGCACCTCTCGTGCCGGACCGTACAACGACTGGCGCCCGAAATCGAGCAGACCGGCGCCCGCAGCGAACACATCCGCCACGGGCACCGGCTCGCCTTAGCTACGACCCGACGCGATAAGACCCAAGCCCGCAGGCAGCGGATCGTCACCCGTCGCCGCCATGTACGCCGCCGGGATCTGCCGCCGCCTGGGCACGCCGAGCTTCTGCCGCAGGACGTCGGTGTGAGCCTTCGCCGTGCGCGGCGCGATGCCGAGACGTTCGCCCACTTCCTCGTTCGAGCACCCGGCGGCGATGAGCTGGACGATCTGCCGTTGCCGCTCAGTGATCGTCGGGATCGTGTTCTTCAGGGTCTCGTACATGGGGTGCGAGACTAGTCGCGCTCGCCTGCCACGGCTATTGGCCGGAGGGAGTAACTTCGGTCGTTACGCCGCTCTGACAGCCGGATCGCGGACGAAGCTCGCCTCGTGGCCGGTCGTGTTGGCCGCGCGTAGCTCCTCCTCGTCGAGCGCACCGATCCATCATCAGGATCAGCCTGGCCCGTACCTCCGGATACTCGAGGCCGGCGCGGTCGAGGCCGCGGATCGCGGCGAGGATGATGTGGTCGAGGTCGCGCTCACCGCGACGATTTCGCTTCATGGGGTTGAAGCGCACCTCGAGGGTCGTGATGCCTTGCAAGCGGAAGGCGCCGCCGACGGCTGATCTTGATTGCGGTCACTAGCGTGGGAAGCGCCGGCGCTGTCAGCGCTGGCGAGCTGGCGACCGGAGGAGTGTGATGGCACAAAGCGCCAGGAACAAGAGGAGTCCGCCTTTGGCAAGACTCTCCACCCTCCCGCGGCAAGTAGTCCGAGGCCTCCGAGCGAGATACCCAGCCATAGGGGCCACTCAGCACGTCGAGAGCGTCGGGGCGAGACGACTGCTCGAAGCAGCGCCACCGGCGTGTTGTTGACGGCGTTTGCGCCGACGTCCGGCTGACCGGCCGTCTGCCGACGGCGGTGAGGTGGACGATTCGCGACCCAACGAGCTCGAAAGCTCCGGTTGACAACCTCGCGTAGAGTTCGACGTTGCGCACGGGGCGGAACCCGGCCTAGCTCGACACGTTCACGCGTTCGCCCTTCGCCTACGACGAACAACAGCCACTAGGACGATGCTGGCTAGCCCGAGCAGCAGAAACTCGACCGGGCCGACCCATCCGAGGCTGCCCACTATGAACAGCAGGACCGCAAACGTGGCGACCCAGGCGACGAAAGCGACGAGGAAGTCCCGCATCAGCCCGTCTGCACCTTCCAGCTTGAGTTGCCGTTGACCCACACCTTGAGGTTGATCGTGTCCTCCTTCCAACAGCCGTACTTGAACACACAGTTCTTGGCCGTTCCCGACCCGAGGTTGTACCTACCACCTTTCGGGTTGTTGCGCCAAGTGTAGTAGTAGCCACTCTTGACGCACGGCGAGGTCACTATCACCGAGGTCTCGATGTCGGACCAGTTGCAGGAGACCCCCAGTTGCGTGATGGCAGGGTACGTCCAACACCAGTAGACCGTCAGAGTCAGCTTGAACACCGTCCGGTCGAAGTCGGGTCCGGGCACGAGGGACTTGGCCGTCCTGATCGCGTGCTTGGTGTCGCAGCCGTGCTGCCAGGTGCCGGGCTCCGGTTGAGGAATGTCGATCCTGATTGGAGTATTCGGATTGATGTATTCCCCGTCGTTGCCCACGTACCGCCAGCCGTACGGATAACAACATGAGCTAGAGGCGGCGGCGGAGGCGGCGGCGGAGGATGTGGTGCGTCGTTGATCGGCACCCAGTACGTCCTCGTGTCCCCGCCCGACGAGACGATCCAGTTGAACCCTCCCGTCGGCTGGTCGCTGACGCCACGCTGGAACTGGTAGTCACCGAAATGGGCGTTGCCGAAGTTGTCCGACACCACCGCGTCAGGACAGATGGCCCACGCGAACGTGAGCACCTCGCTCCGATCCGCCTTGTTGCTGTCGTTGATCGCGGCCCCACCGCTGTCGGTGACGTAGAGGTTGAAGCTGATCGCCTCGCCACAGATTTCTGCTTGCGCCTGCGGGCTGCTCGTCAGAAGAAGCACCGCCATGGCGCCGACCGTCAGCAAGGGTAGCCAGATAGCAGAGAGTCTCATGCCTGTGCTCCTTCGTGAGACGTTCGGCTCTGCGACGCGGTTCCGTCTAAGGGGGATGCCTCACCTCCAACTCGGCGATAGCGGCTTGCGCTCGAGTTGTGACGCTAACTGACCCGTCCGCGTCCGACTATTGACCGAAAGGAGTGTCCTGGCGCACTATGCCCTTTGGGTTGCTGCCTCCCCGCGGACGAAGCTGGCCTCGTGGCCGGTCGTGTTGGCCGCGCGCAGCTCGTCCTCGTCGAGTGCGCCGATCCGCAGCAGCAACTCGAGCTCGTCGCGCAGGTGTGTTCGCATCATCTCGGGGCCGTCCGTGGCGATCGTGAACGGCACGCCGTGCTCGACAAAGGCGCGGAATGTATCCCGGACGGCAGCCTCGTCGGGGAGCGCCTTCGTGAGCAGGTTGGAGGTAGGGCAGACCTCGAGCACGATCCCGGCGTCCCGCAGAGCCGCCATGAGCTCCGGGTCGCTCGCGGCGAGGATGCCGTGGCCGATGCGGTCGGGCCGCAGTGCCTCCACGACCTCCCACGTCTCTTCGAGCCCATGCGCGCCGCCCTCCTCGCCAACGTGGATGGTCACGCCGAGGCCGTTCGCGCGCGCCTCCTCGAAGAGCGGCGCCAGCTCGGCATAGGCATAGCGACCGCCCGGGCGCGGCCCGGCGATGTCGATACCGACGATGCCGCGCGAGGCCCAGCCGAGTGCTTTCTCGACGATCACCTCGTTCTGCCGTTGATCGAATGTGCGGTCCATCATCAGGATCAGGCCGGCGCGAACCTGCGGGTATTCGAGGCCCGCACGGTCGAGGCCGCGGATGGCGGCGAGGATGATGTGGTCGAGGTCGCGCTCGCCGCCGCGGTTCCGCTTCATCGGGTTGAAGCGGATCTCGAGCGTCGTGATCCCCTGTGAGCGAAAGGCGCCGCCGATGGCTGCGTGCACCGAGCGCTCGACAGCGAGCGGACTGGACTGGATCAGCTCCGTCCAGCGGTAGATCTCGTTCAGGGCGTCGAGGTCGGGGACGCCGCGCGGGTCGGAGACGGTGACCAGGCTGTCGAACGCCCAGTAGTCCTTCGCCGGCAGCGTGATCCCCTGCTCGTGGGCGAGGCTCCACATGATCTCGGAGGCGACCGAGCCGCCAAGGTGCGTGTGCAGCTCGGCCAGGCCTTCCGGGAAGTCCATCCGCCGATTCTACTGCGGCGCTTTTGGGTGCCCCCATAGGATTGCCGCGTGAAGGTCGGCATCGTCGTTCCCTTCTCGTGGTCGTTCTGGGGTGCCGTCAACGAGCATGCGGAGCTCAAGGCGGAGGCCCTGAGGAGGCTCGGAATCGACACGCGCACGATCATCGGCAACGACCCGCCGGGAACGTTCACGCGGGCGCTGCACCCCAGACACGGGCGGCACGGCGAGCCCCCTGACGACGTGATCCCGGTTGGCCGGTCGGTGATCGTCCCGGCCAACGGCTCGCTGCCGAACATCGTCCTCACGCCGCGGGTTTCGGGGCGCCTGCGGCGCGTGCTGGCCGAGGAGCAGTTCGACGTCATCCACCTGCACGAGCCGATGACACCGGGCATCTGCGTGGCCGCGTTAGCCGCTGCGCAGTGCCCAGTGGTGGCGACGTGGCACGCGGCTGGTGAGCTCAACTGGCATCGCGGTGGGCTGCCAATCTGGGGCTTCTTGATCGACAGGATCGACTACCGAATCGCCGTCTCCGAGCAGGCGAGCAGGTCGGCGTCGCGCTGGCTGCCCGGTGCGTATGACGTCATCCCGAACGGCGTGCTCGTGCCGCCGGCCGCGGACCCGGCGGACCGCGGCCACACGGTCGTCTTCATCGGCCGCCACGATCCGCGCAAGGGCCTGTCCGTGCTGCTCACTGCGTGGCCCGAGATCCATCGCCGCACGGGTGCGCAGCTTCGCATCGTCGGGGCCGATCCGCTCGCCGTGCGGCTACTGCTCTCGCGCCACCGGGTTGCCGAGGAGGGGATCGACGTGCTCGGTTTCCTCAGCCAGGAAGATCTCACCGCAGAGCTGCTGCGGGCGAAGGTGCTGGCAGCGCCCTCGATTGGGATGGAGAGCTTTGGCATGGTGTTGACGCGGGCATTCGCCTGCGCCGTGCCTGTCGTTTCGTCTGACATCGATGGGTACAGGGACGTCATGACCGACGAGACCGGCCTGCTCGTGCCTCCCGGCGAACCGGCAGCCCTGGCGGAGGCGATCGTCAGCGCTGCTCGAGGACGAGCCGCTGCGGCAGCGGCTGGGCGCAGCGGCGCGCACGGTCGCCGTTGAGCGATACGCGTGGGATTCGATTGCCGAGCGCCTCGCGGCGGTGTACGACGTCGTTACCGAGCGCGCCGGGCGGAGCGCCGCAACGGCGTGAGGCGGCTCCTGCACGTACTGCCCCGCAACCCGTGGGTGCGGGTCGGGGCCGTCGTGGCCGCGCTTCTCGGCGCTGCCGCTGCCGTCTACTGGGGAGGGCCCGACTGGAGTCAGGTCGGGGACGCATTCCGCGCGGTCGAGTGGGAGTGGCTGGTGGCCGCGATCGGCCTCAACCTCATCTCGGTCGTGGCTCGGGCCTTTGCCTGGGCGACGGTGATCGACGAGGCCGTGCCGCCGCCGCACCCGCGGTTCCTCCACGTCTTCTCCGCGTTCTCGGTTGGGCTGCTCGCGAACGCGACGATGCCGGGACGCGTGGGCGAGCTCGCCCGCGTCGCGGTGCTGACGCGACACATGCCGGAGCTGCGCGGCGCGTGGGCGACGCTCGTGGGGACGGTCTTCGCGCACCGGGCGTTCGACGTCATACCGGCGGCGCTACTCGTCGTCTGGGTGCTCTCTGCGGCGGAGATCCCGCACTGGGCGGTGACGAGCCTCGTCATCCTGTTCTCGATCGGAGGCGTGCTGCTCGTGATCGCGTTCGTCTTGGCACGCCACCACGACCAGACCCACCTCGACAGCGCTCACGCGGCGCGCCGGCTCTGGACCATGGTGCGCCTGGGGCTGGGAGTCATGCACCGGCCGGCAGCCGCCGCCGCCGCCGTCGTGTTCCAGCTCATCGGCTGGCTCTGCCAGCTGTTGGCAGTCTGGCTGACGATGAAAGCGTTCTCCATCGACGTCGAGCTCGCGGCCGCCGGGCTCGTGCTAGTGCTCATGAACATGGCGGCGATCATCCCGCTCTGGCCGGGCAACGTCGGCCTGCTCCAGGTCGCCATCGCCGCGCCGCTCGTCGGCTACGGCATCCCATACGCGCAGGGCTTCGCGTTCGGCCTGGGGCTGCAGATCATCGAGGCGTCAGTCGGCATCGGCTTCGGGCTCATGTTCCTCGGGCGCGAAGGGCTCTCGTACGCGGCTCTCCGGCGCATGCCGCCCGCGGTGGAAGCTCTCGACGAAGACGAGGGGGAGGAGGAAGCCGAGGAAGCGGAGGCGGAGAGAGAGCCCGAGCGGGCGCTAATTCTCTAGCTCTTTGTCGAGCTCGCCCGTCGCCAGCCGGACGTAGCTCGCGACGATCCTCGCGAGGTTCCAGGCGATCGTGGCGTTCGTCTCGGCGATTGGCCGGAACTCCCAGGCCGAGAGGCCCCAGCACTTGAGCTCCGTCTCGGCGGTGACCGTCGCGGAGCGGGGGCCCTCGTCGATCAGCGCCACCTCGCCGAAGGACGCGCCGGGACCGAGCTCGGCGATCACGAGCTCGCCATGCGTGGCCTTCGCCGTGCCCGACTCGATGACGAAGAACCCGATGCCGCTGCTTCCTTCCGACGCGATGACGTCACCGGCGTTGAAAATCCGCTCCTTGAACGAGCCGGAGATCCGCTCGAGCTCCTTCTGCTCGACGTTTTCGAACAGCTTGACGTGGCTCAGCAGCTGGACGAGCGTGCTGTCGACGCTGACTTCGTCGTCGCTGTGTCGGCCAAAGCGCATAGCCGGATTCTATGCAGAAGGCTTCACTGCCTGCACGCGCGCGGTCAGCTCCTCGACCTTGCCCTCGGCCGAGTCGAGGCGCTGCCGGCAGATCTCGTAGAGCGCCTCGCCCCGCTCCCAGAGCGCGATGGCCTCGTCGATGCCCACCTCGCCCGCCTCGAGCCGCTCGACGATCGTCCTCAACTCCGCTTCTGCCTGCTCGAAGGTCAGCGTCTCGTCCGTCATGGTCGAGCCTCCTCGACACGCGCGCCGAACCCGCCCTCGGCGAGCTCGACGTCGACGCGGTCATCCGCTGTCAGCGCGGCCGCCGTACGGACCACCTCGTTTTCCTTGCGGACGATGGCGTAGCCACGGGTGAGTGTTGCTCGCGGCGACAGGGCGCGGAGCCGTCCCGCGCACTGCTCGAGTGCCGTGCGGCGGCGCTCCAGCAGCAAGCGGCCGCCGCCGCGCAAGCGATCGGCCTCTCGCTCGAGCCGTTCCCGCCGCCGGTCGAGCACGGCCCGCGAGCCGCGCCGAAGAGCCGCGCGTCGGCGCTCGAGGGTCTCCACGAGCTCGGCGAGGTCCGGCACGACCAGGCGGGCGGCTGCCGTCGGCGTGGATGCCCGGACGTCGGCGGCCAGGTCGCAGAGCGGCGTGTCCTGCTCGTGGCCGACCGCGGACACGACCGGCACGGGACAGGCGACGACGGCGCGCACGAGCCGCTCGTCGCTGAACGGAAGCAGATCCTCGAAGCTTCCTCCTCCACGGGCGAGGACGATCACGTCGACGGCGGGCTGTGCGGCGACAGACTCCAGAGCCCGAGAGATCTCAGCTGCCGCGTATGGCCCCTGGACGCGCGTCTCGGCCACCAACAGCCGCGCAGGAGGGAAGCGGGCGGTCACGGAGGCGACCACGTCGCGCTTCGCAGCCGCGTCGTTGCCTGTGACGAGCCCGACGCGCCGCGGGAATCTCGGCAGCGGCCGCTTGCGCTCGGCGGCGAAGAGCCCTTCGGCGGCGAGCTTTTGCTTGAGCCGCTCGAGCGCAGCCAGATGGGCGCCGAGGCCGAAACGCTCGATCGATAGCACCTGGAGGCGCAGCTCGCCCTTCTGTGGCCAGACCTCCGCGCGGCCGTAGACGTGGACGCGCTCGCCGTTCGCGAGATCCAGCCGGAGTGCGTCGAAACGGCGACGCGGCAACGCTGCTTCGACGCACGCTTGTCCATCGATGTCCTTGAGCGTGAAGAAGACCGTCTGCCACCGGTCCTGGCGCCGCAGCTCGCTGATCTCGCCCTCCACCCAGACCGTCGGCAGCCGGCGCAGCCAGTCGGCCAGGCCTCGGTTGAAGGCGGCGACGGAGAAGACCTTGCGGTCGCCGTACTCGATCGCTTCCACCTTCGCCACGCCGAGATCGTACGTTCAGGCGGTGCCAGGCACCGGTTACGTGTCAAGGCCGAGCGTGTGCCGAAAGTGCGCCAGCGAGTGACGCCCTAGCGGGCGGCGGGAGCCGGCTAGGGCGTCATGAGGAGAGCTAGAGGAGAATCTCGGTCGCGAGCTCGGCCGTGCAGCCGGCGCGTACGAGATCGACGGCCTGATGGAGGTCGACCGTCGAGTGGGCGAGCCTCTCGGCGAGCGGGAGCGGGTAGCCGGCCTCGATCAACACGTGGAGCCGCCAGCTCTCGATCTTGACTCGCTCGCTGTAATCGGACTCGACTACCTGTGTCATCTCGCTCACCCTTTCCCCGGTTTCGTTATGTCCTAGACGAACCCTCTCGGGGGAAGTTGGAATCGTTACGGAAGGTTTACGAACGCTCAACGGGCGACCAACGAAGGGCTTGCCTAGGGCTCGTCGGCCGACTCACCTAGGGCTCGTCGGCCGACTTGCCTACGGCTCGTCGACTGCGCGCTGGCTTCCCGCCTGGGTTTCTGCGAGATAGAGCATCCCACGGCGCGCATGCTCGGTGAGCGCGTCATCGAGCTCCCTAGAGAGCCGCCTGACGGCTTCGTCGCGGGCGGAGCGGACCGCCTTGTCGAACTCCTCCGCGGCCGCTTCCACGATGCGGGTTGCCTCGCGCTCGAGTGAGCGCCCGAGACGCTCGGCCTGGCGGCGCTCCACCTCGGCGAAGCTCGCAGCCAGCCGTTGCGCGGCCTCGACCTCCTCGCGCGAGATCTGCTCGCGCAGGTCTCGCTCGCGGCGGCGTAGTCGCTCACCGACCTCGTGCAAGGCCCGGCGGCGCTCCGCCGCCATCTGCTCGAGCTCGTTCGTCGCCTGCTGGATCGCTTCTGCCGCGGCGTTCTGGATCTCCTCGCGGAGCCGCATGACCGCAACGCGCTGCTCGTCGCCCTCTGCCCGGAGAGCCTCCGCCTCCTGCGCCAGCGAACGCTCGACCTGCGCCAGGCGCTCCTTCTGCTTTGCCTCGAGCCTGCTGACCTGACCCTCGATCTCGCCGGTCGTGCGCTCGAGGTCGTGCGCCCACGCCGTCAGCCGGTCTTCGACGCGCTTCTGTACCTGCACGAGACGCATCGAGTACTCCGCGACGGCCCGGCGCTCGCGCTCGGCGAACTCCTCGCGCCACTCTTCGCCGAGCCGACGTGACTCCTCGACGAGGAGGCTGGTCAGTTCTGACCGCGCAGCCGCGAGCGAACGCTTGAGCTCTGCCGTCCGCTGCTCGTACTCCGCCTGGACCAGGGCGTCGAGCTGGGCACGTTCGGCGTCGAACGTCTCCTGGGACGACGAGCGGCGGCGCACGAGTTCATCCTACGCACTCAGGCGCGGAGCAAGACGAGTGCGACCGCAAGCACGATGACGGCTGCTGTCAGGATGCGCAGCGCCTCCTCCGAGCCGCGCGTGAGCAAGGCAGGCGTGACGGCGAGCGCCTCGCCGTCGTCGAGCTCGAGTGAGCCGGACATGCTGCGGACGCGCCTTCTCACGAGGCGCACCGGCGTCGAGAGACGCCGCTGGGCGAGGCTCAGCAGCGCCGCGAACACAGCCGCGGCGACGGCGACGCGCGTGATCGTCTCGGCCGCGGCGGCATACGCCGTGAGCAGCGGGAACGCTCCCCAGGCGACGGCGAACCAGAGGTCGGAATGGAACGCGCCGCCGAACAGCTCGAGGTTGTAGGCGACGACGATGAAGCCGCCGAACGCGACGAATGCGAGTAGCCACGGCCACCACGCGATTGCTGCCGCGATGCCGATGCCGACGGCGCCTGCGATCGAGCAGGCAGCGAGCAGCCAGAGGACTCGATCGGGAATCTGCGTCGCGAGCGGCCGGCCGCGTAGCTCGTCGAGGGAGTGCGCGCCGACGCCGAGCGCGAGGGCGAAGGCGGCAAGCGTCACTCCCAGCCGGCCTGGTAGCCATACGGGCGCGAGGGCCGCGCCGATGACCACGTAGCTCAAGTGCCAGAGGGTGTAGGGGACGTGGAGGAGCGTCACGTAGTCCCTCCACCCGCCCGGACGTAACGCGTACCACGACGCCTGGCTCATACGCGGCGTCCCCAGATGACGACGCCGCCGCCGAATGTCAACGACCTGCTCCGGACGTCTTCGATGCTTGCGTCACGCCAAGCTCCAAGTAGTCGCTCGAGCGGCCAGCTCTCCCAGAAGCCTCTGACGCTCTTGCCGAGGAAGCCGCCGACCTCGGCCCAGCCGGGAGAGATGAGCCGTCCCGCCGTCGGCAGGCCGACACCGACATATGCCTCCCAGGCCGCACGGACGAGTGGGCTTTCAGGCAACCCGAACTCCAGCCCCGCGATAGTCCCGCCTGGCCTGACGACCCGAGCCAGCTCTGCAAGTGTCGCTGCGGGATCGTCCACGTAGCGGAGGAGGTACGTGAACGTGAGGCCGTCGAACGATCCGTCCTCGAAGGGAAGGTGATCGGCGTCGCCGTGGACGAGCTCGACCTCGTGTGGGACTCGCTCGCGCGCGACGGCGAGCATGTCCAGGCTCTGGTCGAGCCCGACCACGCGGCAGCCCTTGCGTCGTACGAGCTCGATCGCGACCGTGCCCGTGCCCGTTGCGACGTCCAACACGGTGTCGCCCGGGCCTGCGGCGATGCGCCCGACGAGGAAGCTCCGCCAGCGGCCGTCCTGCCCGAACGAGAGCAGCCGCGCGTAGCGGTCGTACGTTGGTCCCAGCGGCGCGAACAGGCCGATCGCGTGCCGGCGGCGCTCGGAGAGCTCGACCACGCACCGAGTCTAAGCTCACCTCGTGAGCCTCTCGGAGGAGCTCGATCAGATTGCCGCCGCGGCGAGCGCTTACGTCGACGAGGGCGAGGAGCTGGCAGCGGTCATTCCGGCGGAGCCCGGGCAGGGCGTTCGCGTGTTCCTGTGTGCGTTCTCGGACGGCGACGAGCGGAGCTGGATCGCCCTGCGTCCCGACGGGCAGGCGGTGGTGGATCGCTCTCTGCTCCGCGACGCGGTCTCGATCGCGGCACTCTGCGAGCTGGCGGAGGATTGCGCCGACGGGCTGGACGTGCTCGAGGCGCCGCCGCGCGTAGCGACTCCGGCGTACCTCGACGCGATCGCCGCGGCCGCGAGACAGGTCGAGCAGGGCCCGGGGGGCTCGGCGTTCGCGGAGGCGATGAAGCAGGGCTCGGTCGCTGTGGAAGGCCTCACGGTCGAGGTCGAGAGCGGTTACAAGGTCGAGCTGAGCTAGGCTGATCCGCATGGAAGGCAGCGGTGGGTTCGGGTTTCCGCTCGGTGGCGATCCCGAGGATCTCCTGCGCGGCCTGCGTGAGTTCGCGGAGCGCCAGGCCGAGTCGGTAGCGGACGCCCAGCGCGAGCAGTTCGCCACGCTGACGCTCAACACGGCCGTCGATCTGACCTCGGCCGCGCTCGGTCAGATCGAGGCGACGGGCACCGTCGACGAGCAGGCGATCGCGTTGCGCGATGCCATGCGCATCCTCTTCCCAGAGGCCGTGGCGCTCGTGAGCGCTGCCCGCCAGGGCTTCATGCGCGAGTGAGTGCGCTTGCGCGCGAGTGAGTGCGCGAGGGCTGCTGTCGCGGCTTTCGGGTACCCTTCACTCATTAGAGCGTGTACCGGTTGCGGGTCGTCCGCCTCCTCTACCCGTTCATGAGTAACGGAGGGAGGTGCTTCATATGGCAACTGGGACCGTGAAATGGTTCAACGACGCGAAGGGCTACGGCTTCATCGCGCCGGACGAGGGTGACAAGGATTTCTTCGTCCATCACAGCAACATCAGCGGTAGCGGCTTCAAGTCGCTGACCGAGGGTGCGAAGGTCGAGTTCGATCCCGCCGAAGGGTCGAAAGGCCCGGAGGCGACGAACGTCGTCCTGACTGTTGCAGCTGACATCGCGTAGCGGCGCCGGCTTGTAGAACGGCGGATCCGCCTAGCGAGGAGAGGAGCCTTATGGGGTCGAGCTCGAAGAGGCAGCAAACACACGCAAAGCGCGCGCGAGAGCAGGCGCTCAGGGAACGGCGTGAACGGAAAGACGCAAAGAAAGCCGCGCGGCGTGCGGGGCTGACTCCGGCAGAGTACGACGCGAGCACCGGAGAGTACGAGGCGAACACCGAAGGGGGCGACGCGACACCCACACCCGGAGAGGACGGCGCGAGCACCGGAACGAGTGAGAACGTCTAGCGTGCCCTCTCGCGCGGACCGGCGGAGTGAGCGACCGTCAGCGCGTACGAGGCCCGGCTCGCCCCGACGTCATGCGTACTGCCCGCTCTGTGGCCAGGCACGCACGGAGATGCTGGCGAGCGAAGTCCGCGCGGTCGCGGACGCGCTCTGTCCGGGCCGCTGCACGGCGGGCTGGGAGGCGCTTGTGATGCTGCGCAGTCGCGAGTCAAACAGCGAGGAGATCGCCACGCGACGACGGGACGAGTACGAGGGGCAACTGCCGCACACGATGGCGCTGTCCGAGCTCCTGCTGCTCCGCTGGCGTGCGGGAGACTGGGGCGTCGAGCCAGAGCAGTTGCTGAAGCGGATCCCCAGCGCCTAGCCGCGCCCCAGCGTCAAGCCAAGAGCGAGTACCCGCCGTCCACGATGAGCGTTTGGCCGCGGATCATCTCGGCCTCGGGCGAGCAGAGGAAACAGACGGCGCCGGCGATGTCAGCCGGCTCGACGAGCCGGCCGGCCGGCGTGCGTGCCGTGGACCACGACAACATCTGCTCACGATTCGGGAAGGCGTCCAGTGCGTCCGTCTCGACGACGCCGGCCGACACGGCGTTCACGCGGATGCCGCGCGGAGCGAGCTCGACCGCAAGGTGCCGGACGATCGACTCGAGTGCTGCCTTGGACGCGCCGACGAGCACGTAGTTGTCGAGCACGCGTTGCGAGCCGAGGCTGGAGAGAGCGACGATGGAAGAACCCTCGGGCATGTTCGGCGCCGCGGCACGTGTTAGCGCTAAGAGGGCGCGGGCGTTGGCGGCCATCGTCCAGTCGAAGTGCTTGTCCTCGGTCTCTAGCGCCGGCCGCGCGACTCCGGTGGCGGCGTTGTGGACGAGGACATCGAGTGGCCCGAGTGCGGCGACCTGCGCTGCCACCTTCGACGACGAGACGTTGCCGCGCACGAGCACGGGCTCGGCGCCCAGAGCCTCGATCTCCGCTCCGGCTTCCTCCGCCGCCCGGTCGTTGCGGAAGTAGCCGATGGCGACACGCGCGGCGCCGAGCCCGGCGAAGCGCTTCGCAATCTCGCGACCGATGCCGCGGGAGCCGCCCGTTACGAGGACGGACTTCCCCTCGAACCTCATCGCCGCCGCTTGGGCAGCGGTTCCGACGCGGGCGCGGCGCTCGGAATCTCCTCCCAGCCGATGCGGCTGCGCGGCTCCGGCTCGCCCTCCTCGGCCTTCGAGGAGGCGTGTCCGAGCCGGTCGAGCAACTCCATCTTCTCTTCCCCGTAGCGGCGTGTCGGGTGGTCTGGCGGCAGCCCTTCGATCAGCTCGAGCACGCGGGCACGGAGCTGGTACGAGAAGTGCGGCGTCGCCGAGCCGACGAGCCGGTCGATCTCCTGGACGGTTGCATCGGCCACGTTCGAAGCCTAGACCAGTAGGTTCGCATGGTGCAGCGCCGCCTGACCTCGACAGACGGGATGTTGCTGCTCACGGTTGTTCTCTGGGGGCTTGGCATCGTCGTCACCAAGTACCTGCTCGATCACGGCTTCCAGCCGCTCGCGTACTCGGCAGTGCGCTACGGCCTCGCCACAGCGATCTTCCTCGTGCTGACGTACGTGCTCGAGCGATCGCTCCGGGTCGGAGGCCGGGCACAGATTCGCCAGATCGCGATCGCCGCCTTCGCATTGCTTCTGAACCAGGTGTGCTTCGTCTACGCACTCACGCTCACAACGGCGACCACGGTGGCGCTCATGCTCGGCACGATGCCGGTGTTCGCAGGGTTCTTCGGATCGCTGGCGGGTGTCGAGCAGATGACCCGGCGGTTCTCGCTCGCCGCGGGCGTCTCGTTCTGCGGCGTCGGCCTCGTGGCGGCCGGGTCTGGTGGCGACTTCTCCGGGCACCTGGCAGGCATCCTCGTCGCCGTCGGCATCGCCGCCACGTGGGCGGCCTACTCGGTGGCCATCGCGCCGCTCATGCGGTCGTACTCGCCATACCGGATCAGCTCGGTCGTGCTCGCGGTCATGTGGGTGCCGCTCGTCATCATCGCCAGCCCTCAGATCGCGGACCAGGATTTCGATCTCGGCTGGAAGGTGTGGGCGTGCTTCGCGTTCGCCGTGGTCGGGCCGCTCCTGCTCACGAACGTCCTCTGGTTCACGGCCGTCCATCGGGTCGGGCCGGGACGCGCGTCGCTCTTTGCGAACCTTCAGCCCTTCGTCGCCGCCGTGTTCGCGGTGATCCTGCTCTCGGAGCCAATCTCTGGCTGGCAGATCGGCGGTGGCTTGCTGATAGGCGCAGGCATCTTCCTCGCCGGCCGCCGCGAGACGGTCGCTGCGCCGGCGGAGTAAGATCGGGGCCGTGGCGAACGACGACTTCATGCCCATCGAGGGCTGGGACCACGTCGAGCTCTGGGTCGGGAACGCGAAGCAGGCGGCTCACTTCTACGAGCACGCAATCGGGTTCACACCGGTGGCGTACGCAGGCCCGGAGACGGGTGTTCGCGACCGCGCGTCCTACATGCTGCAGCAGGGCCACATCCGTTTCGTCGTCACGAGCGGCCTGCGGGCGGACAGCGAGGTCGCGCGCTTCAGCCACGCGCACGGAGACGGCGTGAAGGACGTCGCGCTGACCGTCCCTGATGCGACGGAGGCCTACCGGCAGGCGGTGCAGCGCGGGGGCGTCTCGATCAGCGAGCCACACTGGATCGAGGACGAGCACGGCCGCGTAGAGCTCGCCTCCATTGGCACCTACGGCGAGACCGTGCACACGTTCGTCAACCGCTCCGAGTACTCGGGCCCCTACCTACCCGGCTACGTGTCGATGTCGGACAACGGCGCGACGGGCAAAGGCGTCGGGCTTCGCGCCGTCGACCACGTCGTCGGCAACGTCGAGCTGGGCCGCATGAACCACTGGGTCGAGTACTACGAGAAGACGATGGGCTTCAAGGAGATGCTCCACTTCTCGGACGAGGACATCTCCACGGAGTACTCCGCGCTGATGTCGAAGGTGATGACGGGCGGCCACGGGAAGATCAAGTTCCCGATCAACGAGCCGGCCGAAGGCCGCCGCAAGAGCCAGATCGAGGAGTACCTCGACTTCTTTGGCGGACCCGGTGTCCAGCACGTGGCGATGCTGACGGCGGACATCTGCGCGACGGTCGACGACCTCCAGGGGCGCGGCGTGCGCTTCCTCGACACGCCGGAGACGTACTACGACGAGGCCGAGTCTCGCGTGGGCGAGATCGACAAGAGCTGGGAGGACATCCGGCGGTTGAAGATCCTGGCCGACCGCGACGACGACGGCTATCTCTTGCAGATCTTCACGAAGCCGGCGCAGGACCGGCCGACGCTCTTCTTCGAGGTCATCGAGCGCCACGGGGCTCGCGGCTTCGGCCAGGGGAACTTCAAGGCGTTGTTCGAGGCCATCGAGCGCGAGCAGGCACTGCGCGGCAACCTCTAGCCGCGATGCCGCCGCGCACGCAGTACGCGCGTAGCGGCGAGATCGAGCTCGCCTACCAGGTCTTCGGCGACGGAGACCACGACGTCGTCCTCGTTCTCGACTGGGCGAGCCATCTCGAGGCGCTCTGGGAGCAGCCGCTGATGGAGGAGTTCTTGACCTCACTCGGGCGGTTCGCGCGCGTGCTGTGGTTCGACATGCGCGGGATCGGGATGTCGGACCCGGTCCCGGCCGGCGCCGCGGCTCCCGAGGACTGGGTCGACGACGTGACGGTGGTGATGGACGCCGCCGGCTTCGAGCGGGCGACCCTCGTCGCTCAGGGGCACGCGGCGCAGATGGCGCTCATGGCGGCCGCGACGCACCGCGAGCGGATCGACGTCACTGGTGCTCTATAACGGTTTCGCACGGCTTTCGCGGGACGACGACTATCCGGCCGGCATGCCCGAGAGCGCACAGAACATGGTGCTCGAGATGGTCGACAAGACGTGGGGAACGGGGGCGCTCGCCGCCGTGCTCGGGCCCTCCGTCGCCGCCCGTCCCGGCGTCACGGAGTGGTGGGGGCGCGTCGAGCGCTTCGCAGGCACGCCGCGCATGGCGCTGGCCAAGGCCCGCACGATCCACGAGCTCGACCTGCGTCGCGTGCTCCCGCTCGTATCAGTTCCGACGCTGGTCATCCAGAGTCGGAACAACACGTATGTCCGGGCGGGTCATGGGCGGTACCTCGCCGAGCACATCACCGGTGCTCGTCTCGTGGAGCTGGACAGCGCCGACCACTGGCCGCTCCCCGACCCCGAGCTGCTGGGTGCGATTGAGGAGTTCATCACCGGATCGCGTGGGCACGTAGAGGACACCGATCGCATCCTCGCTACCCTGCTGTTCGTCGACATCGTCGGCTCGACCGAGCAGGCCAGCGCGCTCGGCGACCGGCGCTGGAGCGCGATTCGCGACCGCTTCGAGGCGACTGTGCGCGAGGTTCTCGCCGGGTACGGCGGTGAGCTCGTAGACGTCGCCGGTGACGGCGTCCTGGCGATGTTCGCGGGCCCCGCCCGCGCCGTGAGATGCGCGCGAGAGATCCGGGCGGCGGTGCGTGCACAGGGCATCGAGGTTCGCTCTGGTTTACACGCAGGGGAGGTGAGCACGCGGACGGGCGGGATTGCGGGCATCGCCGTCCACATAGCGGCGCGCGTCTCAGCGCTTTCAGAGCCGGGAGAAGTGCTCGTCACGCGCACTATCCGAGATCTCGTGGCCGGGTCTGGGATCGAGTTCGAGGAGCGCGGTGAGCACGAGCTCAAGGGCGTGCCCGACCGCTGGGCGCTGTACGCAGCGGTGGACTGATGGCAGAATCGCGCCCGTGATTCGACGGGGGTCGCTGATCATCGGCGCTGTCGCGCTCGTCGCGACGGGCGTTGCTCTCGGGTCAGGCGCAGCGCCACCGACGAGCCCAGAGCCCATTTGTCTCGGCAAGCGCACGACGATCGTCGGCACTGCGCGGGCGAACAATCTCCGCGGCACGAACGGGGCCAACGTGATCGCAGCGTTGGCGGGCAACGATTCGGTGGACGGGCTCGGAGGAAACGACCTCATCTGTGGCGCGGCTGGACGCGACACGCTGATCGGTGGTGCGGGGTCCGACCGACTCGACGGTGGCCCCGGTTTCGACGTCTGTCGAGCGGGCGAAACGCTCAAGGGTTGCGAGGAGACCAGGCCCAACGCTAGGCGCGGCCCCCTGAAGAGCGGCGAGTACACGACGGACGTCTTCAGGCCTCGGTACTCGTTCCGCGTTGGTCAGGGCTGGCAGCTGCGTCACCATGAGCCGACGGCGATCTCGATCCACCAGCGGCTCGATCCTGGCGGCTTGATCCTCGAGCTCGACTCCTTTGGAGGCAGCCAAGGCGTCGACGCACGCGTCGCTCAGTTCTCGTCCATCGCCGGCACGCAGGTCACCGGCCCGGTCGCCGCTTCCGTGGGTGGAGCTGCCGGCCAGCGTGTCGACCTGCTCGTCACGGCGAGCAACCTCGTCGTCGTCCCCGGACTAACGGCGCGGTATGAGCTAGAGCCCGACGATCACCTGCGCGTCTACGTGGTCAACGTCAGGGGGGTCGCCGTCGCCGTAATGATCGAGGCTCCTTCGACGGACTTCGCATCGTTCGCCGCCGACGCGGAGGCCGTGGTGGCGACGTACAAGTGGGCGGCGTCCTAGTCGCTTAGCCTTTCGTCGTGACTCCGCAACGCCGGACGGCGCTCGTCTCGGTCGCTGCGGCCTGCGCGCTCATCGGGCTCAAGCTCACGACCGGCCTCGCGAGCGGCAGCCTCGGGCTCGTCTCGGAGGCCGTGCACTCGGGCACGGACCTCGTGGCCGCGCTCTTGACGTTCTTCGCCGTCGGCGTCGCGGTACGGCCCGCCGACCGCAGCCATCCCTACGGGCACGGCAAGGCCGAGCACCTGGCAGCGCTGGCGGAGGCGGCCGTGCTCGTGCTGGTATCGATCGGCGTTGCCACATTCGCGGTGCTGAGGCTGACGGGTGTGATCGAGACAGAGGTCGACGCTGCCTGGTGGGTGTTCGCGGTGGTGATCGCCGTCATCGCCATCGACGTCGCGCGGACGGTCGTCTCGCTGCGGGCGGCGCGGCGGTACTCGAGCGCAGCGCTGCTCTCGAACGCGCTCCACTTCGGCAGCGACCTGGCCGGCACCGTCGCGGTGCTGCTCGGCCTGGTCGCGGCGGCGCTCGGTTGGCCTCAGGGCGACTCGGTGGCGGCGCTTTTCGTGTCCTTCCTCGTCGTGACGGCGGCCGCCCGTCTGATGGGCCGTAACATCGACGTGCTCATGGATCGCGCCCCCGCGGACGCGGTGGAGACCGCCCGCCGCGCGATTCGCGAGCACGTTCCGGGGGTCTCGCTGCGCCGGCTCCGGTTGCGACAGGCCGCCGGACGTCACTTCGTGGATGTCGTGATCGGCGTCCCACCCGGCGCGGCCGTGGCGCAGGGACACGCGGCCGCCGACGACGTCGAGGACGCTGTTCGCCGGGCGCTGCCCGAGGCTGACGTGATCGTCCACGTCGAGCCGCAGGGGCCGGGGGAGGTCGAGGTGCGCGAGCGTGCCCAGGAGGCGGCGCTGCGCGTGCCGGACGTGCGCGAGATTCACAACGTCAACGTCCTGACGGTGGATGGACGGACGGAGATCTCGCTCCACCTGAAGCTGCCGGGGTCGCTGACGCCTCGGCGAGGCCCACGCCGTCGCCGAGCAGGTGGAGCGGACGATCCTCGGTGCCGTTCCCGAGGCAGCGAGCGTGCGAACGCATCTCGAGCCGCTGGCCGAGACGTCGGAGGGCTGGCGACCGAGCGAGTGGGAGGCCGAGGAGCTGATGGAGGCAGTGCTCCGAATCGTCACGGATGAGCTGGCGGCGCCACCGCGGGCGCTACGCGTGCTGGAGACCGGTGACGGCGTCGTCCTCTTTCTCACGCTCGCGCTCGATCCGCACGCGGAGCTCGTTGCCGCACACGAGAAGGCAAGCGCGGTCGAGGAGCGGATCCGCCGGGAACGCCCGGACGTCGCCGACGTCCACGTGCATACAGAGCCCTGAGACCGACCGCATAGGCTTTCGCGATGCGGCTCTGCATGTTCGCGCCTCTGGACCGCGACCTGCGTCGAGGCTGGCCGGGCCGCATCGAGGGCGACCGCGTGATCCAGCTCGCCGCGCAGACGTTGCAGGCGTTCTTCACCGGCGGCGGCCGGGCGCGCGAGCACGCCGAGTACCGACTCGACGAGGTGCGGCTGCTGGCTCCCGTCCCGCGGCCGCCGTCGATCCGCGACTTCTACGCGTTCGAGGAGCACGTCCGCCGAGCTCGCGAGCTGCGTGGCGCGGGCCCTCCGCCGCCCGAGTGGTACGAGCTCCCCGTGTTCTATTTCTCGAACCCGGCGGCCGTGTACGGGCCCGAAGACACGATCCCGTTCCCGGCCGGCGTGGCGGAGCTCGACTACGAGCTCGAGCTCGCTGCGGTGATCGGCGCGGACGGCGAGATCGGCGGCCTCACGATCATGAACGACTGGTCGGCGCGGGATCTTCAGCGGCGCGAGATGGCGGTCGGGCTCGGGCCGTCGAAGGGCAAGGACTTCGCGACGAGCCTCGGTCCGGTGCTCGTCACGGTCGACGAGCTCGACGGCTCGGGTCTGGAGATGATCGCGCGCGTGAACGGCGAGGAGCGTTCGCGCGGCAACTCGCGCGACATGCACCATTCGTGGACGGCGATCGTCGCGCATGCAGCGCGGAACACGCGTCTCGTGCCGGGGGACGTTCTCGGTTCGGGGACCGTGGGCAGCGGTTGCATCCTCGAGCACGGGGACGGACGGTGGCTCCAGCCCGGTGACGTCGTGGAGCTGGAGATCGAAGGCATCGGCGTGCTCAGGAACACGATCGGCCCGCAGGCCGCCGACTGACGTGTCCCAGAGGGACACCCCGTAGGTACCCATGACCTCCTCCCCGCTGCGACGATAGTGCTCCCGGCGGCACGCAGGTGCAACGGGACCGCGCCAACACTGTGACAACGAGTCCGCATCCACCGGCTACGACGATCGTGCTCGACTTCGACGGCACGATCACCGAGGACGATCTCCTCGACCGGATGGCGCGCGAGTTCGGGGATCCCGCCGTCTACCAGGAGGTGGAGCACGGCCTCCACGCCGGCACGGTCACGCTTCAGGAGTGCATCACGCGCGAGTACGAGCCCGTGACCATGCCGATGAAGGAGGCCGTCTCGTGGGTGCTCGAGCGGGTGCATATCCGCCCAGGCCTGCCCGAGCTCGTCGCCCTGGCGCGGGAGCGAGGCTGGAGCGTGAGAGTGCTGTCCAGCGGCTTCGAGGAGCTGATCCGTCCCGTGCTGGACAAAGCGGGCGTCGACGGTGTCGACGTTGTTGCGAACGCCGTCGACGTTGGCCCGGACGGCTGGCGCGTTCGTTGGCACGAGCAGACGATCTGTGCGGTTTGCGGCGAAGCGTGCAAGCGCGGCGGGCTGCCGGC
The DNA here is from genome assembly GCA_963786725.1 of uncultured Actinomycetes bacterium. Lineage (GTDB taxonomy): Bacteria > Actinomycetota > Thermoleophilia > Gaiellales > Gaiellaceae > PALSA-612. The sequence continues at coordinate 136,699 of CAWBAD010000011.1, forward strand.
CGACGGCGAGGTCGTCTATGTGGGCGACGGCATTTCGGACCGCTGCGCCGCCCAGGCGGCGGATCGAGTGTTCGCTACGCGCGGCCTGGCCCGTTACTTGGATGAGCGCGACCTGCCGTACGAGCCGTTCGGCGACTTCCATGACGTCGTCCGGGCGCTGACGGCCGGGCTGCCGCGGCCGCTAGTGTGATGACGTGGACGTGAGGCCCGCGACCGAGTCGGATCTGGAGAGGCTGAAAGAGCTCTGGCTCGCCTTCGCCCACGAGCAGCCGGAGCCCGAGTACGAGGACGTCGATCACGCGGTCGAGCTGTCCGAGGTCGAGGAGTACGTGCGCGACCACATCGCGCTGCTCGCAGAGAACGGCGACGCTACGGCGGGCTTCGTGCTGGCGAAGATGCGCGGCGCGCGTCACGGCTGGATCAGCGATCTCTACGTGAGCCCGGACTTCCGGCGGGCTGGGGCAGCCGGCCGGCTCGTGCGCGAGGCGGCCGCGGCGCTGCGCGAGCGGGGCGCGGACGTGATCGAGCTCGAGGTCCGGCCGTGGAACGACGAAGCTCGCGTGATGTACGAGCGCTGGGGCTTCCGTGAAAGCAAGTTCACGTTGGCCACGAAGGCGGAGGAGCTCGAGGCGCGCCTCTCGCAGGAGGCGCCGGCACCGTCCCACGGGCTCGTTTTCGCGCAAACGGACGACGAGTCGCGCGTCGAGAAAGCCGTGCGTGCCTACCTGCCACGGCTGGGCCGCTCGAGTCGCACGGATGTCCACCCGCCGGCCAACGGCTGGATCGCGGTCGACGACGAGCTCTGCAGCAGCGATCCGGCACTCCTCCGGAGACTTGCGCAGGAGCTCTCCTATCGCACCGGAGGCGTGGTGCTGACGCTTGGCGTGGAGGAGGAAGCCGTCGTTCGCTACGTCCTGTTCGACAGAGGCTCCGTCGCCGACGAGTACTCATCGCTCCCCGAGTACGACGGGCCGCTGCCGCCGGGCGACGTCGTCGCCCTGAGCGCGAACCCGACCGTGGCTCGCCGGCTGACCGGGGCCGACCCCGCGCGCGTGCGCGCCGTTGCGAGGACAGCCTCGTCTGCGGCCGAGCTGCCGACTGCCGAAGAGCTGTACGCGGAGGTCGCCGCCGTCCTGGGAGTGCCGTTGCCGTGATCACGCTCTACGACGCCGACCGGTGTCCGTACTGCGCCCGCGTGCGCATCGTCCTCGCCGAGAAGTCGGTGCCGTACGAGACGGTCGTCATCGACCTCGCCGACCGGCCGGCCTGGCTCTACGAGAAGAATCCTGCGGGGAGGGTTCCGGTGCTCGAGGAGGATGGCCTATGCATCCCCGAGTCGACGGTGATCATGGAGTTGCTCGAGGAGCGGTTCCCGGAGCCGCCGCTCTATCCGGCGGACCCGGCACAGCGGGCGCTCGCTCGGCTGGCGATCTGGCGGTTCGAGGACGAGTTCGCACGCGACTACTACGCGGCGCGACGTGGCGATGATGGTGCCGACGAGCGCCTCGCGTCCCGGCTGGCGGCGCTGGAAAAGCGTCTCGAGCAGACGCTCTTCATCGCGGGCCCGAGCTACACGCTCGCCGACATCGCCTGGTTCCCGTGGTTGCCCCGTGCCGAGGCCTACCTCGGTCTCAGCCTGGAGGGCTATCCGGCAATCGCGGCCTGGCGCGATCGGCTGGCCGAGCGGCCGGCCGTTGCCGCGGAGATCGACATCATCGCGTCGCTCGCAGTGTGAGCGCGCTCCCCTCCGTCGTCACCGCGGACTGGGTCGCCGAGCACGCCGGCGACGATGACGTACTACTCGCAGACGTCCGCGGACCCAACGCGCACGCGCGCGGCCACCTGCCACGTTCGATCCCGCTCGTGGTCGGCGCGCCCGGGCAGTTCACCGGCGCCGACATCGTGGAGGCCTTCGCCCGCGAGGTGGGGCTGCGGCTGCGCCGTCACGGGGTGACCGGCGAGGAGCGGCTCGTGCTCTACGACGAGGGACGCTGCGTGGCCGCCGCGTCCGCGCTGCAGGCGATCGAGCTGGCCGGGCATGGGAAGGTCGCGGTGTTCGCCGGCGGTCTGGCTGCGTGGCAGGGAGCTGTGGACGAAGGCGCCGTCGTTCTCGACAAATCGCGCGTGGAGCTCGAGCCGCGACTCGAAGCGTTCCCGACGCTGGACGAGCTGCGCGGACGCCAGGGCGACCCCACACTGGCCCTCGTCGACGTCCGTCAGCCCGAGGAGTTCACAGGCCGGGCCGGAGCGCCGTGCGATCCCCGCCAGGGTCACATTCCGGGCTCGCGCAACGTCGAGGTCTCGACGCTGTTCTCGGCGCCGGGGCTCCCCAGGCCGGCCGAAGACGTGAAGGCGCTCGCCGGGCTCCCCGACGACGCCGACGTGGTCACGTACTGCCACTCGGGGTCGAGGTCTGCCCTGGCGATGATCGCGCTACGAGCTGCCGGCTATCGCGCGCGAAATTACGTGGGCTCATGGCATGAGTGGAGTAGGCACTCTGAGCTGCCGGTAGAACGATGACGCCGAAGAAGGGGGTACGCGGGGAAACATGGTTTCCCCCGCGTTGAATTACGTCGGCTCCTGGCACGAGTGGAGCAGGCAGGAGGACTTGCCCGTAGGGCGCTAGGCGGTGACCGCGACGCGCTCGGCCGCCTCGACGAAGTTGCCGCAGAGAGCGCGCCCGAAATCCGCCCACTCGCCCGCTCGCCGGTCGTAGTCGGCAAGGAACTCTTCAGCCGTGCCGGGCACCTCGTCCGCGGCCTCGGCCAGCCAGGATTCGAGGATCGACCGGTTGATTTCGGGATGGAACTGGACGGCCCACACGGAGTCGCCGAGCCTGAACGCCTGCGTGCAGCACTCGCTCCGCGCGAGCACCTGGGCGCCTGTCGGAGCAGTGAGCTCGTAGTAGTGCCACTGGAACGACGGGAAGCGGGTCGGCAGCCCTGCGAACAGCGGATCGTCGGCTGCCTCCTCGGTGAGCTCCACGTCGACCCAGCCGACCTCCGGCTTCGGCATCGCGCTCACCTCCGAGTGCGCAGCCTTCGCGATCAGCTGCGCCCCTAGACAGACGCCGAGCACCGGGATGTGGAGGTCGAGCAGCCGTTGGAGGAAGAAGTTCTCCTCGCGCAGCCACGGATGCTTGTCGTCCTGGTCGGCGTGCATGGAGCCGCCGAAGATCATCACGGCGCCGTAGTCGTCGACCGGCGCCGGTGGCGGAGTTCCCCATGCGAGCGACCACGTGTCGATCTCGTGACCCCTGCGCTCCGCTTCATCCCCGAGCACTCCCGGCGGAACGTTCGAGCCATGGAGGACGGCCAGGACCTTCATCCGTCTCCCAACTGTAGCTGCCTTTGCGTTACGCGGCTCGATTCCGCCCGAGGCGGCGACCCCGGCCGAGTCGAGCAGCCGCCGCAGCATCTGCGCGCCGGACGGCGCGTAGTCGTTGCGATTGTTGTTGAAGAGCGCGTACGCCTCCTCGGCCTGCTCGGCGAGCGTGGAGAGCGGTTCCACCCACTCCGCGAGCTCCTCCTCCGAGTAGCGCCAGTCGAAGCGCTCGCCCGAAGTTCGCGCGTTACGGATGTTCCACGTCTTCCAGTTCCGGCCGTGGAAGCGCACGTATGCAACCGGATGCGTAGCGGCGGCGATGGACGGGATGACGTTGGAGGCGCGCGTTCGCGGTGCATCGACCGAGACGTACGCGAGCCCGTTCCGCTCGAGAAAAGCGAGCGTGTCCGCCTGCTCGTCGGGCTCCATCCAGGAGCGATGGCGGAACTCGACGAGTGGCACGAGGGGGTCGAGCAGGTCGCGGGCTGCGACGAGCTCGTCGAGCGCCTGCCGCGACTTCTTGACGCGCGGGTGGTACTGGAGCAGGACGCCGCGCATCTTCTGAGAGCGCTCGAGCGGCGCCAGCGCGTCGCGGAACTCTCGGAACGCCTTGTCCCGCTCGGCCTCGCGGTGCCCGGTCATCTCACCCGAGGCCTTGACGTGGAAGGTGAAGTCGGGCGGCGTGCGCTCGGCCCACTTCTGCGCAGTCTCGGGCGACGGCAGCGCGTAGAACGGCGAGTCGACCTCGACCACGTCGAAGTGGTCGGCGTAGTAGCGAAGCCGGTCGGCCGCGCTCGAGACACCGCGCGGGTACCAGTGCTTGACCATGCCCTCGTCCGCCCACGAGCACACGCCGATGCGCACGGTCGCCACGGCTCCAGAATAGTGAGAGCGGGGCTCGTGGCCCCGCTCTCGAACTGCGTCGTTGCTCGGGCCGGTTACTTCCTGAAGGTGACCCTGAGGATGTTGCTGAGGACGGCGAAGCCGCCCACCGTCGACGTCACGCACTTCGGCAGGCCGAGGTTCGTCGGCACCGCCGCACAGAGCTCCGGCTGTACGACCGCCGGGATGGCGAGCCGCACCTGGTAGTACGTCGTCCTCACCATCCTCTTGATGGCGGTGAAGGCGCCACTGGCCTTCGTCGCGTTGGTTGAGCCGGCACGCTTGAGGCCGGTCGTCTTCGTCCCTGAGTAGAGCGGGATCTTCACGCCGGCTACGAACTGCCCGGCGATGGAGATCCGGCCGGCCAGCGCGGCCGACTTCTTGGGCTTCGAGTACGTCCCCTTCAAGGTGGCCAGGATTGGCAGCGCCGTCACCGAGATGGCCGAGACGGTGCCGGCGGCGTTGGCGGTGCCGACGCCCGGGTTGTACGGCGTCCAGATCGATGACCAGAGATACAGGCCCGCCGTGCTCGGGTTCGTGAAGACGCCACGGTTGAACGTGAGCACGGAGTCCACGAGCTTGATCCCGAGCGGCGAGCGTCCTGGCGTGCCGGCCGGGACGTCGTCGGGCGGTAGGCAGAAGGTGATCTTCGACGAGCCGAGCGCCTGTTCCGCGCCCGCGGTGACGTCGAAGAACGCCGCCAGTTCGAGCGCGTTGCCCGCGGCGGTGAGCTTGAAGACCCAGTACGCGGTGTGTGTCGTCGTGCCGGTGCACTGGAGTGCCAGCTGAGCCAGCGGGACAGCAACGCCGCTGACGAGCGCAGTCCCCGTCGGCGCGCGAACCTCGATCTCGCCTGGCACCGGGACGATGGCACCGCCGAGATCACCAGCCCTCACACTGGCCTCCGCCTTGCCGATGACCGAGCCCGGAGTCCCGCCGTTGGCGGCGAACCGGACCGCCGAGAAGATGACCAGACGGGCGGTCGTGTCGTCCGTCGGCCCCACGGCCGTGTGGATCTTGACCTGGCCGGAGGCGTTGAGGCCGTTCGGCACCGACACGTCCAGTCGCGGCGTGAAGGCGGCGAGCGCCGGCGCCGAGAGCGCCAGGGCCAGCGTCGTCGCGCCGCCGATGATGGCAAGTCGCGTGAGCGTTCTCATTTCCCTCCCTCGCTTGGTAGCGCCCAGAAACTAGCGCGTGGCGGCCGTTAGCGCGTGGAGACGAGCGGGCCGATCGTCTGCCAGACGCCCTTCGTGTAGCGGTACAGCTGCACCTGGTCGAGCGGGTAGCGGTCACCAGGTCCCGTCTTCACGGCGATGCCGGGCAGGAGGAAGGGGTTCGTCGCCGACTTGAGGTGCGTGGCGGCGTCGAGCAGCTTCTTCCGCGTCGGGTCTCGCCCGGCCTTCTTCAGCGCCTCCACCATCGTGTGGGCGGCCGCCATCCCGTACATGTTGGCCACGGCGTTCGGGTCGCCGCCCTTGTTGAAGCGCTTCATGATCGAGAGGTAGAGCTTCACGCCGGCGTCCTTGCCCCACTTGGCCTTGTTCGTCGAGTCCTTGAGGAAGGCGAGCGACGTCGCGCCCTCGGTCGTGCGGTTGTTCGTGTTGAGCCGCGCCACGTCCATGACGAACGGGTCGATCGACACCGCGGCAACCGTCACCTTCGGCCGCCAGCCGAGCTTGTCGGCGGCGATGAAGGACTGGATCGTCTGCTTGGGCAGCGCGAACAGCATGAGCGTGTTGGCCTTCGACGCACGCAAGGCGGCGATCTGCGACGAGACGTCGGCCTCCGTCACGGCATAGCCCTGCGTGGCGACGACCTTGCCCTTGCCGCGCAGGCCGTTCCGCAGGCCTCTGAGCAGATCCTGGCCGAAGTCGGAGTCCTCGTAGAGGACGGCGATCGTCGCGCCGGGGCGCGTCTTGGCGATGTGACGCCCGTAGAACCTCCCCTCGGCGAAGAAGCTCGGGAGATAACCCATCGTCCACGGGTACTTCGCCGAGTCGCGGACGAGCGTGGACGCCCCGCTGCCCACGAACAGCTGCGGAACGCCCAGCTGGTTGAGGTATGGCCGCGTGGCGAGCGTGTGCTCGGTGCCGACGACGTTGAAGATTGCGAACACGCGCTCTTGCTCGACGAGCCGTCTCGTCTGCTGGATCGTCTGCGCGGGATCGTAGGCGTCGTCGAGATACAGGTAGCGGATGTCGCGGCCGAACACGCCGCCGTTAGCGTTCACGTAGTCGAAGTACGCCTTCGCTCCCTGCGCGACCACAGCGTAGGCGGACTCGGGCCCCGAGATCGGCGCCGTGCCGCCGATGACGATCTCGTTCGATGAGACGCCGGGGTCGGCGGCGAGCGCGCCGGGGACGGCGATCACGGCTGCCGCGAGCAGCACCGAGTGCGAGCTTCATCCCGAGATCGCTTTCGTGAGGACGGGGACGCTCAGGGTCATGGGGCCGAGCGTCACGCGCGCTCCCGCCACCATCGGCAGGTCGAGGTAGAGAAGGTTGGCGGGGTTCTGCGCCGACGAGGAGGACGCGACCGTCACCGAGAAGCGGGAGCCCTTGGGCACGAGCGTCGCCTGATCGATCATGCGGATGGTGTACGTCCTCTTGCCCGGCGTCGTGGGCAGGCCGCCTGACGGAGACCACGATCTCCTTGCCGGCCTTCGTCCGCGCGGTCAGCACCGCCACGAGGCGTGCCCAGCCTCCCGCCGCCGTCGCCGTCACCTTCACTGCGGGCCGGCCGAAGACCTCGAGTGCCGACGGCGTCGGCTTCGCGGTGCGTACGAGCTTCGTCACTTGCACGATCGTCTTCTGTCCTGGGAGGGCGACCTTCACCGTCTTCGTGGCAGGCAGCTTGCTGTAGCCGACAGCGTCTGCCGTCCCCTCGCGCGCCACGCGCACGGGCGGCCCGGTGTCCACCGGCAGGCCGCGAAGATAGCGGTCGAACCACGTCTTGCCGGCGGCCATCATCGGCGCCGTGTCGACAGCGGGAAACGTCGAAGGCGCATGTCCGTGGTTGCCGATCCAGAGCGCCTTCGGCCCGGCGAGGGTCGAGTACGCACGCGTTGCCTGGTCGATGCCGAAGGCGAAGTCGCGGCGGCCCTGCATCATGAACACCGGCGTCGTGACCCTCGAGAGGTGCGGGAGCGCCGACCGCTCGTCAGACAGCAATCGAAGCGCGGGCAGGTTGGACGACGTGAGCGCCCACGCCCGGAAGGTCTCGAGCTCCGGTGCGAGCACGCCCGGTGGGATCTCGGAGAGGAAACCGGTGACGGCGCCCGACTTCGAGAGATTCTGTGGAACGAGGGCGGAGTAGAGGTCTGTCCACGTCTCGCACGTCTCGGCGGCCGCGAACGGCACACCGCCTACGAGCGCGTTCCAGACCGCGCCGCCGCCGTAGGAGATGCCCCAGGCGCCGATACGGTTGTCCGCGACGTCGGAGCGTGCGGCAAGCCAGGCGAACGCGTCCCGGACGTCGGCGACCTCACGCGGCCCGTCGATCGTCACGAGCCCGCCGGTGGCGCCGTGGCCCCGCGCGTCGACGGTGAGCACCGCGTACTGCTCGCCCGCCAGGAAAGACTGCTCGGCGAGGAGGTTCATTCCCTGCCGGTTGCCGCCCAGCCCGTGGAGCATCATGATCGCCGGCCAGCCGCCCGCCGGCGCCGTGCCAGTCGGGAACGTAGAGCGTTGCCGCCAGCGGCAGCCCGTCGCTCGCCGGAATGGTCACGTCCTGCTTTGTCCAGGCGGCGGCGATGCCGGGCCAGGAGAGCGCTGCGACAGCGACCAGGAGGGGAAGCGTGCGGCGCACAGCGCGGGAAGGGTAGCGCCCCGCTCGTACAATCGCCTGATGGACGAGCGGCCCGTCGGCGTGTTCGACTCGGGAATGGGCGGCCTGACCGTCCTCCACGAGTGCCTCGTCACGCTGCCCCACGAGGACTTCGTCTACGTCGGCGACGGAGCGCGCCTGCCCTACGGGCCGCGCCCGGCCGAGGAAATCCGCCGCTTCGCCCGCGAGATCGCCGGCTATCTCGAAGGCCAGGGAGTGAAGCTCATCGTCGCCGCGTGCAACTCCGCGACCTCCGCGGCCCTCCCCGAGCTCCAGGAGCAGCTGTCCGTGCCGATCGTGGGCGTGATCAATCCCGAGGCTCACGCGGCCGTACAGGCCACGCGCAACCGCCGGATCGGGCTGCTCGCCACCGAGGCCACCGTCGCCAGCGGCCGCTACGAGGAGCTCGTGAGGACGCTCGACGCCGGCGCGGCCGTGTCGGCTGTCGCGTGTCCTGACCTCGTCCCGCTGATCGAGAGCGACGACCCGTTCGGCGAGCAGACCGTCGCCGCCGTGCGCGAGTACGCGGCGCAGCTCAAGGACGCCGACGTGGACACGGTCATCCTCGGCTGCACGCACTACCCGCTCATCCGGCCGATCTTCCAGCGCGTCTTCGGGCGCGGCGTCACGCTCGTCTTCTCGGCGGAGGAGACGGCGCGGGAGGTCGCGGAGACGCTCGCCCGGAAGGGCATCGAGGCACGCGCAGACCGCGAGGGCGCCTACCGCTTCCTGACCACGGGCGACACGGAGCTCTTCCGCACGATGGGTGCCCGCTTTCTCCAGCTGCCGATCGGCGCCGTCGAGCACGTGGACGTCGCCGAGCTCGAGCGGGTCGCCGCATGAGAAACGACGGACGTACCGCCCGATCAGCTACGACCGTTCGAGATCGTCCCCGACTACCTCGAGCAGCCGCACGGCTGCGCCCTCGTCGTCCAGGGCAAGACGAAAGTGCTCTGCACGGCTTCGTGGAGGAGCGGGTCCCGCGCTGGTTGATGGGCCAGGGCAAGGGTTGGATGACGGCCGAGTACTCGCTGCTGCCGGCGTCGACCGGCGAGCGCACGGCGCGCGAGGCGCGCGCCGGCCGTCAGCAGGGGCGCACTGTGGAGATCCAGCGGCTGATCGGGCGTGCGGTCCGCGCCGTGGCCGACTTCGAGGCGCTGGGGGAGCGGACGCTCTGGCTCGACTGCGACGTCCTCCAGGCGGACGGCGGCACACGTTGCGCCGCGATCAGCGGCGTGTGGGTGGCTGCTCACCGCGCGCTCGACCGGTTCGGCCTGTCGAAGGCGCTGCCCGGCGAAGTGGCGGCGGTGTCGGTGGGCATCGTCGGCGGCGAGCCGCTGCTCGATCTCGACTACTCCGAGGACTCCCAGGCCGACGTCGACCTCAACGTCGTCATGACCGGCGACGGATCCTACGTCGACGTCCAGGCGACGGCCGAGCGCGTGCCGTTCTCGCGAGACGAGCTGGACGAGCTGCTCGCGCTTGCAACGGCCGGGATCTCACGGATCCGCGTGGAGCAGGACCGCGCGGTCCAGACCGACCGTGCCTGACCTCGCCACCTGGGAGATTCTCGTGCGGCTTGCCGCCGCGGCCGCGCTGGGCGGCGTCATCGGCATCGAGCGCGAGCTGCGCGAGCGCGAGGCCGGCTTCCGGACGCACATGCTCGTCTCCGTCGGCGCCGCGCTGTTCACGATCGTGTCGGCGTACGCCTGGACGGACTTCACCTTCTCGCAGGCGAGCGGTGTCACCTTCGACCCGACGCGCATCGCCGCTCAGATCGTCACGGGCATCGGCTTCATCGGCGCCGGCGCGATCATCCGGCAGGGCCTCACGGTCCGCGGCCTGACTACGGCAGCGACGCTGTGGATGGTGGCCGCGATCGGGATGGCCTGCGGCGCGGGCTTCTACTGGGCCGCGGTGATCGCCACTGCGATCGCGCTCGTTGGGCTCGGGCCGCTGCGTGTCGTCTCGCAACCGCGTCGGCGAGAGGCCTCTTCGCCGGAACCTGGAGGTCGAGCTGGGGCAGAACGCCTCGGCAGCGCCGGTGCTCGCGGCGCTCGAGGAGCTTGGGGTCGCGCTGAGCTCGTTCGCGATCACTTCCCACGAAGGCAGACGCCGGCTTGCGTGCGTCATCGACCTGCCGCAGGCCGAGGCTTCCGACGACGTCGTACGCGGTATGAGCGAGCTCGAGGATGTCGTCGGCGCCAGGTGGACGTGATCAGGGCGCGGCTCTGCTCGCAGAACGAGCACAAGCGCTCGGAGTTGTCGCGGGTGCTCGACGGCTGGCACATCGCGCTGCTGGAGGTGGACGCGTACCCGCCCGAGGTGGGGGAGACGTTCCTCATGAACGCGCGCGGGAAGGCCGAGCACGGCCGGCGGGTGGGTCCTGCGGACGAGTGGATGCTGGGCGAGGACTCCGGATTGGAGCTGAGCGCCCTCGGCGGAGGGCCGGGCGTCGAGACAGCCCGCTGGGCGGCCGGGCAACACGTCGGGCGGGCTCTGGAGGCCCTCGCCGGCGAGGCTGACCGATCGGCGCGCTACGTCTGCGAGCTCGTCGCGCTCTCTCCGGAAGGTCCTGAATTCCGGGGAACGGGGGCTCTGGAAGGGCAGATCGCGCTCGAGCCCCGCGGCAAGGAGGGCTTCGGATTCGACCCCGTGTTCGTCCCCGAGGGCGAGCAGCGAACCGTCGCCGAGCTCGGCGACGCATGGAAGGCCGAGCACTCCCATCGAGCACTCGCGGCAAAGGCGCTTCTGCGAGCTTGCTGCGTCGGTACCGAAGCGTGATTCCGCCGCCGCGACCGACATGGGCGGGCGCGGCTAACTGCGGCCCTCGGAGAACGGCTCCCGCCCGGAAATCGTCAGATTTCCGGGCGCAAACCGCGACCGACATGGCGGGCGCGGCTAACAACGGCTCTCGGAGAGCGACTCCCGCCGGAAATCGTCAGATTTCCGGCAGTCAAGCGAGCCCGGGTAGGCCTTCGGCCAGCCTTGCGCGCCGTTGCGCAAACCACCAGTTGAGCTCGGCCCCCAGGACGATGACGTTCGCCATCAGGTACAGCCAGACGAGGAGGATGAGTGGCCCTCCGAAAGCCTGCAGAGCGGGGGATCCCTGGGCGAGGTCGAGATACAGCGGCAGCACCTGAAACGTCAGTGCGAGCGCGAGCGTTGACGCGATCGCGCCTGGCAAGCACGTCCCGCGGCGTGTGCGGGACGTTCGTCAGCACGTAGTACGAGACGAAGAGGAACGCGAACGAGGCGGCGGACGACGCGGCCAACGAGAGGATGAAGGCCGCGATCACGTTTCCGGCGACGCCGGGCGCGTGGTGCGACAGCTGGTTCTGCCCGAACGAGCCGACCACGAGGCCTGCGAAGAGCACGACCAGCAGCCCGATCATCAGCCCGGCCGCCAACGCCTTGCCGCGGAAGAAGGAACGGTTGGGGCGGCCGTAGACGATGTTGAACGCCGACTCGAGCGCGCCGAAAAGGCCGAGCGACGACCAGACGAGCAGCCCGAGCCCGATCAGCCCGATCGACCGTCGCGTTGGCCCGGATCTCGTTGACGGCGCGCACGATGGTCGACACGGAGCTCTCCGGGAACATCCGCGACAGCTCTCGAACGAGGTACGTCGACTCGTCCGCCCGCCCGAACAGCCCGAGCAGCGAGACGGTGAGGAACATCAGCGGTACGAATGCGAGCAGCGCGTAGTAGGCGATCATCGCGGCGAGCTGCGGCCCGCGATCGCCCTGGAACTTCACGAACAGCTCGCGCTTCCGCACGCGCATTCGGGCTAGTAAACACGCTTCCGGTGGTAGGGTCGCGCCGTGGACGCGGCCGCAGGCGCTGAAGGACCTGACCGAGATCTCGTCACAGATCGAGGCCGCCGTCCTCGTCTCCTCCGACGGGACGACGCTCGCGTCGACGATCGACGACGATGCACGGAGCGAGCGGCTCGCGAGGGCCGTACAGGCGCTCGTGGAGGCGGCCACCGCAGCGACGGCGGCGAAGCTCGTTCAGCTCGAGGCCGCGACGAGCGAAGGCAGCCTGTTCGTCGTGCGTGACGACGAGCGAGTCGTCGCCGCCGTCACGAAGGCCGAGCCGACTGCCGGGCTCGTCTTCTTCGACCTCAAGAGCTGCCTGCGAGCGGCCGCCGCGGAGGAGGGTGACGGTAAGCCCCGCCCCCGCGCACGCCCGCGCACGAACGCCGCAGCCGAGGCGGGCGAGTGACGTTTCTCCGGAGGCTGTTCGGCTTCGCCACGCTCGCCGCCGTTGCCGTGGGTGCAGTTTTCGTCCTTGCGGCGCCGCGCAGCTGGCTCGCGCGAACGCGTCGACCTCTACTACGAGGACGGATCGATGGCGACGCTCGAGGCCGGCGATCCGGATGCCGACGCGTTGCTGAGCCATGCCCGGGATGCGCTGGCGGCGGCGCGAGCCGCCTGAGCAACCGCATGCGCGACGACGAGCTGAGACGGGCGATCCGGGAGCGTGCGTACCTGGAGGGGAGCTTCGTGCTCCGCTCCGGGCAACGCTCGTCGTTCTACGTCGACAAGTACCGCTTCTCGACCGAGCCGGTGACTGCTCGAGCAGCTCGGAGCCCGGCTCGCGGAGACGGTCGCCAGCGCGGATCCCTCCGCCGTGCGGCTCGCCGCCCCCGAGCTCGGGCGCGGTGCCGCTGGCGGCTGCGGCGTCGCTCGTCCTCTCGCCTGCCGTTCGTCATCGTCCGCAAGGAGCCGAAGGAGTACGGCACCGGCAATCGCCTGGAGGGCGAGTTTTCGCCCGGCGAGAGGGTTTGCCTGCGTCGAGGACGTGGTGACGACGCGGCGGCGCCGCGGTGGACGCCGTTCACGCCCTGCGCGAGGCGGGTCTCGAGTGCGCAGACGGCAGTCTGTGTCGTCGATCGCGAGGAGGGCGGTGCGGACGCGCTCGCACGGGTCGCGGTCAGGCTGCGGCCGCATCTTTCGCGCGGCCGAGATTCATCGAGCGCCTGAAAAGCCCCGCAAAACCCGCATGGTTGAGCGGATCCGATGCGGGTGTTACGCTGCTCACAACCGGTAAACGACCCCGAGGGGAGGAGTAGCTGGTGACGAAGCAGGAGTTCGTGGACCAGGTGGCAAGCCGCTCTGGACTCAGCAAGGCCGACGCTGCCAAGGCCGTCGACGCCTTCTCTGGACTCGATAGAGGCGGTGCTGAAGGGCCGTGGCTCGGTGAACTTCACCGGCTTCGGCAAGTTCTCGACGTCGGACCGCGCGGCGCGCATGGGGGTCAACCCGCGCACCGGCGAGAAGGTGCACATCGCAGCGGCGACGGTGCCCAAGTTCTCGGCAGGCAGCAAGCTCAAGGCGATCGGTCAAGGGGGGCGGCGGCTACTAGCGCGAGCCTGACAGCAATCTTCGAGGGGGTCGCTCCGGCGGCCCCCTTTCGTTTGTAGGGCTAGCCTCTTAGCGACGATGAACGCGCAGGCCGCCGTTACGCCGTTCGCCGACCGGCTGGCGGCGCCGTCGTTCGGAGCGCCGTAGCCAGCTCGTCGTCGGCCTCGATCCGCGCCTCGAGCTGCTCCCGCTCGAGCTCTCGCGGCGAGGCTCAGCTGGATCGCGCCGCCGCCGCCGAGGCGTTCACGCGCTTCTGTCGCGGCCTGATCGACGCCGTCTGCCCGTACGTCGTCGCCGTGAAGCCGCAGGCCGCGTGCTTCGAGGCGCTCGGCGCCGACGGCATGCGCGCGCTCGAGGAGATCTGCGACTACGCGACTACGGCAGGCCTGCTCGTGGTCTTCGACGGAAAGCGCGGGGACATCGGCCACACGGCGCGTGCGTACGCGGCTGCGTACCTCGAGCCCCGCAACGGCTCTCCGCCGCTCGCAGATGCGCTCACCGTGTCACGTACCTCGGACGCGACTCGCTCGAGCCGTTCGTGACGTCGTGCAGACGCTCCGGCGGCGGGCTCTTCTGCCTCGTGAAGACGTCGAACCCGGGCGGCACGGACGTCCAGGACCTGACGCTCACGGACGGCAACCAGGTCTGGCAGCACGTCGCGAAGCTCGTCGCGGAGCTCGGCGAGGACGTCGTCGGTGAGTGCGGGCTCTCGAGCATCGGCGCGGTCGTCGGCGCGACGTACCCGCGTGCGGTGAGCGAGGCACGCCGGCTGCTGCCGAAGTCGATCCTCCTGCTACCGGGGATCGGCGCCCAGGGCGCGACGCCGGCCGACGTCGCCCGCGCGTTCACGAGCGGGCCGGCGAGCGCGCTCGTCACCGTGTCCCGGTCGGTGATCTACGCCTTCCGCTTCGAGGGTGACGACTGGCGCTCGACAGCAGGCGCTGAGGCTGCCCGGCTGCGAGGACGAGGTCTGGGCCGCCTCGGGCTGGTAGACCGCCGCGGGGCCGCGCGGATAGCTGCTCCCCTCGCGTTCCTCGCAGCCGTGACGGTGGCCGTGCTGCTCGTTCGCTCGGGCCTCGACGAGGCCTCGGATCGCTCAGGCCCCACGGTGCCGACCGCGACCGCACCGACGAGCACGAATCCCGGCACTGAGCGCGGCTTCTACCGCATCCGCGCCGGAGACACGCTGGCCGTGATCGCACCTCGCTTTGGCCTCACCGAGGTCGAGCTGCTGGCGCTCAATCCCGGCATCGAGCCGACCGCTCTTCGCGTCGGCCAGCGGATCCGCGTGAGATAGCATGCGCGGCCGTGCTTCGGCACGCCGCTCTGCTCGCCGTACTCCTCGCCGTCGCTGCGCCGGCCTTCGCGTCCGCTCCACCGGTGGGCGGCCGTGCCTATCTCGTCCAGAACGCGACGACCGGCGACGTCGTGGTTGCAAAGAACGCCCGCCAGCGCGTGCCGATCGCGAGCATCACGAAGCTGATGACGGTGCTGGTGGCGCTCGAGCACGCCCGGCTCGACGACATCGTCACCGTGTCCGGCGGCGCAGCCGCGCGCGGCGAGTCGTCGATCTTCCTCTCGCCGGGAGAGCGGTTGACGGTGCGCGAGCTCGCCCAGGCGGCATTGATCCAGAGCGCAAACGATGCCGCGGTGGCGCTCGCCGACCACGTGGGGGGAGGGAGTCGCGCCGCGTTCGTGGCGATGATGAACGCGAAGGCACAGGCGCTCGGCCTGCGTGACACGAACTTCGCGAACCCGGATGGACTCGATGCCCAAGGCCACTACTCGTCGGCCCGTGACGTCACGAGACTGGCGCGAGTAGCGATGCGCAATCCGGCGATCCGGGAGATGGTGCGCACGACCGAGACGACGATCTCCGGCGGACGGCGACTCAGGACGTGGAACGACCTCCTCTACACGTTTCCCGGCATGCTGGGCGTGAAGACCGGTCATACGAGCGGCGCCGGCTGGTCGCAGGTGGCCGCCGCCCGAGGCCCCGGTTTCGTCGTCTACGCGACGCTGCTCGGGGAGCCCACGCGCACCGGCCGCAACGACGATCTGACCAGGCTCCTCGCCTGGGGGATCTCGCGCTTCCGGCGGATGCCGATCGTGCAGGCGGGTCGCATGTACACGTCCACCGAGCTGCCATACGGGAAAGGCCGGCTGCCGCTCGTAGCCGCGCGCGAGCAGATGCGGGTCGTCCGGCTCGGCAAGGGTCTCGTGGAGGAGGTCGTCGCTCCGCGCTCCGTGGCCCTGCCCGTCGCCAAAGGGCAGAGGCTGGGGGCAGTCCGGGTGTATCGCGATAGCAGGCTGATAGCCTCGTCGCCGCTCGTCGCGTCACGCGCCGTCGCCGCGCCGGCCTTCCTCGGCCGCGTCGGCTGGTACGCGGGCGAGACAGTTGACAACGTCTTCGACTGGATCAGTTAGATCGACTAGGGGGGCTCGTGATCGTCACCGTCACCATGAACGCCGCGCTCGACCGGATCCTCACCGTGCCGAACTTCAAAGAGGGTCAGCGGCACCGGGCGAGCGAGAAGCTCACGCTCGCGGGCGGCAAGGGCATCACGGTGGCCCGCGCGCTCAAGACGCTCGGTGTGCCCGTCGTCGCGACAGGCCTGACAGGCGGCCGCAACGGGCGCCGCATCCTCGAGGAGCTGGCCGAGGAGGCGATCCTCTCGGACTTCGTCCGCATCGAGGACGAGTCGCGCACGTCGACTGCAGTTGCCGACCCGACGTCCGGCACGTTGACCGAGGTCATGGAGTGGGGGCCGCTCGTGCAGGAGGCCGAGCTCCAGGAGCTGCTCGAGAAGATCGAATACCTCTCGAAGGGCGCCGAGCTCGTCGATCTTCGCCGGCACGCTGCCGCGCGGCGTGGCGGACGACTTCTACGCCGAGGCCATCCGAACACTCGGGCGCCGCGGCGTCTTCACCGTCCTCGACTCGGAAGGCGAGCCGCTCCGGGTCGGGCTGGAGGCCGAGCCGTTTCTCGTCTCTCCCAACCGGATCGAGGCCGAGGCGGTTGTCGGCCAGGAGTTCTCCGAGGACGGAGACTTCCTCGACGCGCTGGAGCGGCTCGGAGACCTCGGCGCGCGGAACGCGTTGATCACGTACGAGCGCGGTTGCTTCGCGTCGGTGCGCGGCGAGCGGGGACAGGCGAAGCGCTTCCGGGCCGAAGGTGCCGATGGTGGAGGCGGTCTCGGGTGTCGGATCCGGCGCCGTGTTGCTGGCCGGCTTCATCGCCGCCTGGCTCGAGGACGCGAGCCCCGAGGATTCGCTGCGCCGGGCCGTGGCCGCAGGCGCTGCGTCGACGCTCTCCGTCGGTGCCGGTCGGTTCGACCCGGAGGACGTCGGCCGGCTCCTGCCTGACGTCCAGGTGGAGGAGCTCACGGCCGTCGCCGGCGTTTAGACACCCGCTAGCGCTGCTACCGTTCATAGGCACTTGACGGAGCAAGTGCATACGGATCTCGAGCTCGGCCGGATCGAGAGATTGCTGGCGCTCGAGGCGAAGTTCTCGCGCGAGGGTCTCACGTTCGACGACGTGCTGCTGCTGCCGGCGGAGTCGCACGTCCTGCCCAACGACGTCTCCACCGCCACGCGCTTCACGCCGTCGGTCGAGCTTCGCATCCCCCTCGTCTCGGCCGCCATGGACACGGTCACGGAGGCCGGGATGGCCATTGCGCTCGCCCGCCTCGGCGGCATAGGCGTCGTGCACCGCAACCTCTCGATCGCCGACCAGGCGGGGGAGGTGGACAAGGTCAAGCGCTCGGAGTCGGGAATGATCGTCGAGCCGGTGACGCTGGGGCCCGACGCGCGTGTCGCCGACGCGCTGGAGCTGATGGCGCGCTACCGCATCTCCGGCATCCCCGTCACCGACGAGGGCGGCCGGCTCGTCGGCATCCTCACCAACCGCGACCTGCGCTTCCACCGCGAGCCCGAGCGCCCTGTTTCGGAGTTGATGACGTCCGAGGGTCTCGTCACCGCCCCGGAGGGAACGACGCTCGAGGAAGCGGAGGTGACTCTCCATCGCCACAAGATCGAGAAGCTCCCTGTCGTCGACGCGGGCGGCGTGCTGCGCGGGCTGATCACCGTCAAGGACATCTCCAAGCGGATCGCCTATCCAGACGCCACGAAGGACGACCAGGGGCGGCTGCGGGTAGCAGCCGCCGTCGGGGTAGGCCCGGACGCTCTCGAGCGCGCAGAGGCGCTCCTCGGGGCCG
Source organism: uncultured Actinomycetes bacterium (assembly GCA_963786725.1). Classification (GTDB taxonomy): domain Bacteria; phylum Actinomycetota; class Thermoleophilia; order Gaiellales; family Gaiellaceae; genus PALSA-612. The sequence continues at coordinate 154,314 of CAWBAD010000011.1, forward strand.
GAGCGGACGTGCTGGTGCTCGACACCGCGCATGGTCACTCGAGCGGCGTTCTCGAGCATGGCGCGCGAGCTGAAGCGCCGCTTCGACGGCGTCGATCTCGTCGTCGGCAACGTGGCGACGGCGGAGGCGACGGAGGCGCTGATCGACGCCGGCGCGGATGCCGTGAAGGTCGGGGTTGGCCCTGGGTCGATCTGCACGACGCGGGTCGTTGCCGGCGTCGGCATGCCCCAGGTCACCGCGATCGCACGAGTGCTCGCGCGCAGCTGCCGAGCACGGCGTGCCCGTGATCGCGGACGGCGGGCTCACGTCGTCCGGCGACGTCGCGAAGGCGATCGCCGCCGGGGCGGACACGGTCATGGCCGGCTCGCTGCTCGCCGGCACGGACGAGGCGCCCGGCGACGTCGTGCTCGTCCACGGCGAGCGGGTCAAGGAGTACCGCGGCATGGGCTCGCTCGGCGCCATGAAGGCGCGCGGCTTCTCCAAGGACCGCTACTTCCAGGGCGACGTCGAGGACGTCGACAAGCTCGTGCCCGAGGGGATCGAGGGACGCGTGCCCGTACAAGGGGCCCGTGCAGACCGTCGTCGACCAGCTCGTGGGCGGCGTGCGCCAGGCGATGGGCTACTGCGGAGCAGCCACGGTCGACGAGCTCAAGCACGCGCGGTTCGTGCGGATCACCGCCGCCGGGCTTCGCGAGAGCCATCCCCACGACATCACGATCACGAAGGACGCTCCCAACTACCGGCGTTCGTGAGTCGCGGGGCCGGTCCTCGTGCTCGACCTCGGCGGTCAGTACGCACAGCTGATCGCGCGCCGGGTGCGGGAATGCCGGCGTCTACTCGGAGCTTGTCGGCCACGACGTCTCGGCGAGCGAGGTCGGGCGGCGCAAGCCCGACTGCGTTGATCCTCTCCGGCGGGCCCGCGTCCGTCTATGCCGACGGACGCCCCGCAGCGTCGACCCGGCGCTCTTCGAGCTGGGCGTTCCGACGCTCGGCATCTGCTACGGCGCGCAGCTGATGGCGAAGGAGCTCGGCGGCACCGTCGAGCGGACGGACGTCTCCGAGTTCGGGAAGACGGCCTTGCGGGTCGACGGCGGCGAGTTGTTCGCGGGCCTTGCCAAGGAACAGGTCTGCTGGATGAGCCATCGCGACACGGTGACCGCGCCGCCGGAGGGCGCGCAGGTCACGGCGGGCTCGCCCTCCACGCCGGTGGCGGCGTTCGAGGCCGCGCAACGCGGGCTCTACGGCGTGCAGTTCCACCCGGAAGTCGTGCACACGCCGGACGGCCAGGCGATGCTCGAGAACTTCCTCTACCGCGTCGCCGGAGCTTCGCCGGGGTGGACGGCAACCGCCGTCATCGAGGAGCAGGTGGAGCGGATCCGCGCGCAGGTCGGCTCCGAGCGGGTGCTCTGCGGCCTGTCGGGCGGCGTCGACTCGGCGGTCGCCGCGCTGCTCGTCCACCGAGCGGTGGGTGATCAGCTGACCTGCGTCTTCGTCGACCACGGGCTGTTGCGCAAGGACGAGGCGACGCAGGTCGTGGCCACGTTCGGCGAGCACTTCCACGTGCCGCTCGTGCACGTCGACGCGGAGGAGCGCTTCCTCGCCAGGCTCGAAGGCATCGACGATCCCGAGGAGAAGCGGCGTCGCATCGGCGAGGAGTTCATTCGCGTGTTCGAGGAAGAGGCGCGGCGGCTGGGCCATGTGCCGTTCCTCGTTCAGGGGACGCTCTACTCCGACGTCATCGAGTCGGGCGGCGAGGCCGGCGTGGCCGCGCGCATCAAGTCCCATCACAACGTTGGAGGCCTGCCCGACGACATGGAGATGGATCTCGTCGAGCCGCTCCGCCAGCTGTTCAAGGATGAAGTGCGACGCGTGGGGGAAGAGCTCGGCCTGCCCGAGGCGATGGTCTGGCGGCATCCGTTTCCCGGGCCTGGGCTCGCCGTGCGAATCATCGGTGAGGTCACTCGCGAGCGCCTGGAGACGCTTCGGGAGGCCGACGCCATCCTGCTCGAGGAGGTGCACCGCGCCGGCCTCTATCGCGAGCTGTGGCAGTGCTTCTGCGTGCTGCCCGCCATCCGTTCCGTGGGCGTACAGGGCGACGAGCGGACGTACGGCTATCCCATCGTCGTCCGCGCGGTGACGAGCGAGGACGCGATGACCGCCGATTGGGCAAGACTGCCGCACGACCTCCTCGAGACGATCTCCGGTCGCATCGTCAACGAGATCCCCGCCGTGAACCGCGTCGTCTACGACGTTACGTCGAAGCCGCCGTCGACGATTGAGTGGGAATAGACCCGCGCGCGAAGCGCGCTTGGGTCTATTCGGCAAGTATCAGCGTGAAACACCGATATAAGCCCGCGCGGCGAAGCCGCGCTTGGGCTCAATCAGCCAGTCGCAGCGTGAACCGCGGGTAGCGGGCGCGCACGCCGTCGACGAAGGTCGCCAGCTCGTCCGCCAGCGCGGCATCGTGGATCTCGAGCATGTCCTCCGCGTTGTGCTCGCCGGAGCGCGAGAGGTTGAACGAGCCACAGAAGACGACGTCGTCGGCGACCGTCACCTTCGCGTGCATGTAGTCGTGGAGCCTGCCGGGCGCCCACGGCGTCGAGTTCTTCCCCGAGAACGGCGCGCGCTCGAGGATCGCCTCGAGCAGCGGGATCTTCCACGCGGAGACCTGCATCGCCGACCACTGCTGGTGGACGTACGCGAGCTGCGTCGCATCCACGCAGCCGGCCACGTCCACGCTGGCCCTCCCCGGCCACCTGGGCCAGCGTCCCCAGGATCGGCCCCGCCGAGATCACCGGCGAGCAGATGCGGACGCGGCGCCTGGCTCGTCCGATCGCCTTCGCCACGCGGTGTGAGAGCGCGTCGCCGTAGCCGGGACAGAACCACGGGCGTACGGCCGTGTCGCCGACGTCAACGGGCCGGGGCTCCACGCGTCCTGCCTTTAGCACCGGCCGGCCCGACCAGAGCTCGTCGAACGCGAGCGCGTAGGCCTCGCCGAGCGCGGCAGACTCGACGGTGAGGATGACGTTCTCCTGCCGGGTCCACGAATCGTCTGTCCAGTTCGTCGACCCGGTGAGCACCGCCGCCCCGTCTCGCACCGCGAACTTGTGATGCATGAGATCCGGGATGCCCGAGACGGCACGCGTGGGAACGGGCAACGCCGCGATGTCCTCCGGAACGCACTCCGGCGGCGGCGGCACCGGGATCGGGTTCGGGTGATCGACGTTGTACGCGAGCCGCACGGCCACGCCGCGCTCACTCGCTCGGCGGATCGCGTCCAGCACGAGCGCCTCTGCTTCGCCGGCGAGCTTGAGGTCGTACAAAGCGAGCTCGAGGCTCTGCTGAGCCGCGTCGACGAACGCCGCGATGTCACGCGCCACGTCGACGGCGGCCTGCCCGCCGTCCGTCAGCGTCCGGCATGTGATCATGGGTCGCATCATGGACTTCGCCGACGTCCTGCGCCGCCGCAAGGCGGTGCGCAGCTACCTGCCGGATCCCGTCCCGCGCGAGACGCTCGAGCGGATCGTCGCCCGCGGCCGAAAGATCCCCAGCGCGGGCCACAGTCAGGGGTTGCGTCTCGTCGTCGTCACGGACGAGGAGACGAGGCGAGCGATGGCTGAGCTGGCGCTCGAGCCAGAGTACGTCGCCGCAGGCCTCGAGCCGTGGATCTCCCGTGCCCCTGCACACATTGTCGTTTGTGTCCGCGAGGAGGACTATCGCGCGCGTTATCGCGAACCCGACAAGACGCACGGGGAGGAGGAGGAGTTCGCATGGCCCGTGCCCTACTGGTGGGTCGACGCGGGGGCTGCGGTGATGCTGATCTGGCTCGCCGCGCTCGACGAGGAGCTTGCCTGTGGCGTCTACGGCATGCCGGGTGAAGGTTGGGAGGGCCTGCGCGGACTGCTCGGTGTCCCGGCCGACGTGCAGCCGGTCGCCGTCCTCACGGTCGGCAAGCAGGGACCGGAGACCACCGTCCAGGGCTCGGCGAAGCGAGGCTGGAAGCCGCTCGACGACGTCGTCCGCTGGGAGCAGTGGTAGGCGCCGACGACCTCGTGGCCCGCCTTGTTGCGGCCGACATCGGCGGCACATTCAACCAGTACCGAGCGTCAGGGCTTTGCCGCGAGCGTCTCGACGCGTATCTCGACGCCCGCGCGGACGCGACCTATCTGCTCGTCGGCGAGGCGGCCGGCTACCGCGGCGCGCGTGTCTCCGGCATTCCGTTCACGTCCGAACGCCAGCTGACGGGGGGCGGCCCCGCGGAAGCCACTGCCACCATCGTCCACCGCGCTCTCCGCGAGCTCGACGTCGAGACGCAGGTGCTGCTCTGGAACGTCGTGCCCACCCATCCGGGCACGGCATCGACCAACCGGCGACCGACGCGCGCTGAGATCGCGGCCGCTCTGCCGTTCCTCTGTGCTCTCGCGCGCGGCCGGAAGGCCATCGCCGTCGGCCGCGTTGCGCACGCGGTGCTGGGCGGGCTTTACGTACGCCATCCGTCTCACGGCGGTGCGAAGGCGTTCCGGGCCGGGCTGATTGAATCTCTGAGGTGACGGAGCAGGCATACCCGATCCGTCGTAACACCATCCTGCTCGCGGCCGGGCTGGCGGCCTCCGGAGGGATGATGCAGGTGGCCGTTGCAGTGGGCACGACGACGCTCGTGCTGGTCACCGGAGTCGAGAGCATCGTCGGTCTCGGGCCTGCGATCTTCCTTAGCACTGCCGCGCTTGCCGCCCTGCCCGCGGGACGGGCAATGGACCGCTACGGCCGCATGCCGGTGATCGCCGGTGGGTTCGCTACAGGCATCGTCGCGACGGTGACCGTGGCGCTCGGCTGCCTCTGGGTCTCGACGCCGCTCACCGTGCTCGGCCTCGCCCTCGTCGGCGCCTCCGCCGGCACGGTGATCCTCTCGCGCGCGGCCGCGGCGGACATGTACCCATTCGAGCGGCGGGCGCGCGGCATCTCGCTCGTGCTGTTCGGTGCGGTCGTCGGGGCTGCGCTCGGCCCGCTCGTCTTCCGGCCGCTGTTCGCCGGCGAGCATCATGTCGACACCGACTCGCTCGTGGTGCCCTGGCTCGTCGCAGGCGCGATCATGGTCGTCGGGCTCGTCATCGCCCTCTCCGTTCGGCCGGACCCGAAGCAGATCGGGGAGGCGCTCGGCTACGGGATGGAAGGCGAGCAGGCCGACGCCCAGGCGGCGCCGCTGGGCCAGATCCTGCGCAGGCCCGGTGTCGTGCCCGCGCTCGTCGCTGCGGTCGCGAGCTTCTCGGTGATGGTCTCGGTGATGAACCTCTCCGGCTACATTGTCGTTGGGCATGGCCACAGCCAGGCCGACACGTTCTGGGTGATCAGCGCCCACATCGTGGGCATGTATGGCCTCGTGCTCGTTGTCGGCGACGTGATCGACCGCGCCGGGCGCGTGCCCGCGCTCGTGGGCGGGCTAGTAGTCATGGGCGTCTCGACGATTCTCATGGCGTGGATCTCGAGCGTCGTTGCAATGAGCCTCGCGCTCTTCGGTCTCGGCCTTGGCTGGGCGTTTTCGTACGTCGCGGCGACGTCGGAGCTCGTCGATCGCGCCGCCCTGTCGGAGCGTGGCCGGCTCGTCGGGTTCTCCGATCTCCTCTCCGGGTTCACGGGCGCGGCGCTCGCGCTCGTGGGCGGCGCCGCGTACAACGACATCGGAGTCGAGGCGATCGCGGTCGGCGCGACGGTTGCCGTGGCACTGCCGGCGGTCGTGATCACGCTCGCTCACCGCCGGCCGCCGGCTGAGGTGCTCGAGCCAACCGGCTAGGCGACGGCGAGCGCGAGAAACTCGTCGTAGTCGCGGATGTAGTCGTCCGCATCGTACGGATGCGACGCCAGCACGAGCAGCACGGCATCACGTGTGTAGCGCCACTGCGTCCCCCAGACCATCGGCGGGATGTGGATCCCGATGCCGGGCTCCTCCAGCGCGACCTCGTCGCGCAGGCTTCCGTCGTCGACGAGGCAGACGAGGCGACCGGCCATGCAGACGAGGAACTGATGGCACGCACGGTGGGCGTGCGCGCCCCGCACCGACTCGTCGGGCACGTCGTAGACGGCGAAGATCCGCCTCGGTTCGAAGGGCACGTCGGACAGCTCCAGCGCCGCCAGCGCGCCACGCTCGTCCCGGGCCTGGGTCAAGGCGTACAGCGCGACGCTCGGCACCGCCGTGCGTCTTATGATCGCCCCGTGGGAGCCGTTACTCACGAGACGAGCATCGTAAGCCCTGATGCCGTCATCGGAGACGGCACGACGATCGAGCCCTTCTGCTTGATCCATGCGTGCCGGGTCGGCCAGGGCGCGCTGATCCGCAGTCACAGCGTCGTGTACGCCGACGTCGAGATCGGGGACGACTTCGAGTGTGGCCACGGCGTCAAGATCAGGGAGAAGTCGCGGATCGGCGACGGCGTGCGCATCGGCACGGATTGCGACCTTCAGGGCGAGCTGACGATCGGCGACTACGCCCGCCTCCACAGCGGCGTCTTCGTTCCGCAGTTCACGGTCATCGAGGAGCTCGTCTGGATCTTCCCGCGCGCAGTCCTCCTCAACGATCCGCATCCGCCGTCGGACACGTGCACCGAGGGGCCGACGATCCGGCGTGCGGCCGTCATCGGAGCGGCAGCGACGATCTTCCCGTCCGTCGAGGTGGGGGAGGGGGCGCTCGTCGCGGCGGGCAGCCTCGTGCGGGAGGACGTTCCTCCGGACACGGTGGTCGCCGGGGTTCCGGCGCGGGTCATCGGCTCGACGGCGGACGTCGATTGCCGCCACGGGCGGCTCGCCCAGGTCTACCCCTGGTGGAGCCACTTTCGCCGCGGCTATCCCGACGGTGTGCTGCCACCCGCGGGCTGACCCGCTCGTACGAAGAGGAGCCGTGCCCCGAGGAAGCTGAGCGGCGCCGTTACGGCCACCGTGCCGAGGACGACGACGATTCGGGGCGCGTCGAGCACCGAGTCGAGGAGCGACACCACGCCCAGGCCCACGAGGTAGACGGCCACGTACCAGCCGGCGAGAGCGAGCCTTCGCGACCAGGAGGCGGTTGATCGGAAGACGAAGCGCGGCGTGGTCAGCGCGACGAACACGATCCCGCCCTGCGTAGACGATCGTGAACGCGGCTTCCGCGGGCAGCACCCACGCGAGGAGGTAGAACGCGGCCGTCGTCAGCGCCGTGTTGACGCCGCCCAGCGCTCCGAAACGGAGCACCTGCCCGCCCGTCGATCCGGTCTTAGTCCCCTCCACCGCCGAACCGCTCGTGCGTCATCGTCACTGAGCCGGGCCGGCCCTTGCTGTTCTCGTACGTACGCCACACGTACGACCCCACGACGCCGAGCGAGATGAGGATCAGTGACGTCATGAAGAACACCGCGAGGATCAGCGGCGTATAGCCCTCCACGTTGATCTGATCCGTGGCCCAGGCGACGAGGACGGCGATACCGGAGAAGGCGCTCACGGCCACCCCGACCACGCCCAGCACGATGATGAACGTGATCGGCAGGTCGGTGAACGAGAAGATGCTGTCCAGCAGGTAGCGCACTTTGCGCCGAAAGCTCCACGCGCTCTTGCCCTCGGGTCGCGGCAGGCGGTCGTAGGGGACCTCGGCCCGCCGAAAGCCGACCCAGTAAAGGAGCCCGACGAGGCTCGTGTGCGACTCGTCCATGCGGATCAGCTCACCGGCGACCTGGCGGGTGCATCCGAACACGTCCACGCCGCCTGCCGGGATCTCGCTTTGCACGAGGTGCCGATAGAGCCACCAGAACAGTCGGGACGCCGTCTGCCCGGCGCGATCGTCGGCGCGCGACCTGCGCGCTCCAACGGCGACGTCGATCTCGCCCGTGTCCAGCCGGCGGAAGAACTCGCGCACGAGCGAGACCGGCTCCTGGAGATCGGCGGCCATCACAGCGATGAGCTCGCCCTCGGCTGCCGCCAGACCAGTGCGGATCGCACTGAAGGAGCCGAAGTTCCGGGAGAGCGCGATCAGCTGCGAAGAGAACGCCGCCTGCTCGGCGAGGAGCCTGCGCAGCAGGACGAGCGACGCGTCCGGCGAGCCGTCCACGACGAACACGACCTCGAGCCGCGCGTCCAGCTCGCCGGCGAGCTCTTCCAGTCGCTCGACGAGTGCAGGGAGGGTCGCCTCGTTGCGGTACACGGGGACGACGACCGAGTAGCGAGGTGTGTCAGAGGTCACGAAGCACTCCGCAGACGACGTCGATCTCGTCGTCTGTCAGCTCTGGGAAGCACGGAACGGTGAGCACATGGGCGACGGCGTGGTCCGTGACCGGAAGGCGCACGTCGCTGGGCCACGCGGGCTGCTCGTAGTCGGCGACGGGGTAATGGACGTCGGTGCCGATGCCTGCCTCATCCAGCGTGGCCGCCAGCCGTTCGCGGTCCTCGGCGACGATCACTGCCAGGTGGCCGACGAAGTCCTCGCCGTCGGTCCAGACGAACCGGCCGGCGTCGCTCGGGAGTGCGTCCGCGTATCGCCTGACGATCTCCCGCCGCTGCTCGTTGCGCTCGTCGAGGTCGTGCGAGCCCGACGCGGAGGACAGCGGCCTGGAGCTCGTCGAGGCGCGAGTTCCAGCCTCCCGGGACAACCGCTCGATACTTCTCCGACCAGCCGTACTGGCGCAGCGAGCGCACGCGCTCGTCGACGCCGGAATCGCTCGTCGCTACGGCGCCACCGTCGCCGATGGCGGCGAGGTTCTTCGTCGGGTAGAAGCTGAGGGCGGCCGCGTCGCCGAAGGATCCTGCCCGCCGCTCGCCGCGCCGCGCACCGGCGGCCTGCGCGCAGTCCTCGACGACGGCGATGCCCTTGCCCCGGCAGAGCTCGACGATTCCCTCGACGTCGCACATCAGTCCGTAAAGGTGCGTGGCGACGACGGCGCGCGTCTTGCCTGTCAGCGCCTGCTCGACGGTTGCCGCGGACAGCCCCAGCGTCGTGGCGTCGACGTCGGCGTAGCGCAGCGCGCAACCGAGCTTCCGTGCGGCCGCGGTCGTGTAGCCCCCGGCGTTCGCGGCCGTGACCACCTCGTCGCCGGGGCCGCAGCCGACGGCAGCCAGCGCCAGCGCGAGCGCGTCCGTACCGGAAGCCGCGCCGGCGCAGAGCGGGACACCGAGCAACGATGCGAGCTCCGCCTCGAAGGCGGCGTGCTCGGGCCCGTGCACGTAGCGTCCCGAGTCGAGCACGCGACCGATGGCGGCATCGAGGGCTGTGCGCTCGGCCGCGACGGCGCGCCGCGGATCGGCAACCCGGATCGACGTCACCCGGTCATCGTCTCAGCTCGGGCTCTCAGCCGTACCGGCAACGCCGCAGCCGCTGCGAGCAGGTCTGCGAGCGTGAAGACGAGCCGTGCGACGAGCGCCACGGACAGGGCCTCGCCCGTGTCCAGCACCGGTGCGAGCGCTGCGACGAGGACTGCTTCACGGATGCCGATCCCCGACGGGGCGAGGAACACGAGGAAGCCCGCAGTCATGGCGAGAGCGGAGCCTCCAAGGCACAGGAGGAACGACTCCCCGGCCGGCGCGCCGGCCCCTACCGCCAGCACCCAGACGCTGAGGCCGTAGCCAAGCCAGGCCAGGAGCGCCCAGCCCGTGGCGGCGAGCATCCCGTTCCAACTGATGGGCCTCTCGAGCGGGGGGCGTCGCATGACGCGCATGACGAGGTCCACCAGCCTGGTCAGCACGGGCGGGCTGAGTGCCGCGGCGAAGACCACTACGAGGCCGGCGACCGCGCTGTAACGCAGCCCGTGGCTCTCGACCACGCTGGGGACCACCAGCAGGCCGACCGCCAGGCCGCTGACGACGGCGACACCGGCCGCGACGATGCTCGCCGCCAGCGCACGCGATCGCGGGACGTTCACCCTGTGCGCAAGCTCCATCTGCACAAGGAAGGCCCAGAAGCTCCCGGGAACATATTTCCCCAGCTGGCCGAAGAGGTAGATCTTCGCGGCGTGACGGAGGCGAACCTGCGAGCCGAGCTCGAGCAGCGACCATCGCCACATCAGGACGCTCGCGCCGAGACCCGCGAGCACGAGCAGCTCTGCGAGCGCAAGGTCCAGAGGCGACATTTCCGCGATGGTGTCCCGAACGTCGCTCCAGTTTTTCGCCGCGGCCAGCACGACCAAGCCGAAGAGGACGACGCCTGTGGCGATACGCGCCGCAGCCATCCACCGTGACTGCCGAGGGGACTCGACGGGCTCTGTCGTCGTCATCATGGTCTCCGACTCCACTCGACTACCATCCTGACAGTGGATGCGGCGCTGATCGACCTGCTCCGCTGCCCGGAGTGCGGCCGCTCACTCGCCGAGACAGCGAGCGGCCTCGACTGCGAGAGCGGGCACTCGTACCCCGTCGTGCGAGGTATTCCCCGACTGTTCGACGCCGCCCACCAGTCCGAGGAACAGGCCCGAACCTCCGAGGCCTTCGGGTACTCCTGGACGCACTATCCGCGCGACAACCCGTACACCGAGGAGCAGTGGCGAGACTGGGTCGTTCCGCTCACGCCCGAGGACTTCGCCGGGAAGCGGGTCCTCGACGTCGGCTGCGGCCTCGGCGGTTTCATCGAGTACAGCCGGCAGTGGGGCGCGCGGCAGGTCGTCGGGGTCGATCTGTCGGAGGCGATCGACGCGGCCGCTGCGAGGCTCGGGCCAGCGGGCCTCGTCCAGGCCGATCTCAACCGGCTGCCGTTCCGTTCCGCCAGCCTCGACCTCGCCTACTCGATCGGCGTGCTCCACCACCTGGAGGATCCCGAGCGAGGCTTCCGGGCCGTCGTCGACACAGTCCGTCCGGGCGGGCTCGTCTTCGCCTGGGTCTACGGGCGCGAGAACAACGGCTGGATCATCTACGTCGTCGATCCACTGCGGAAGCATGTCTTCCGCCACCTGCCTCACGGCCTCCTCAAGTGGGGGATCTCCCTGCCGCTCGCGCTCGTGCTGATGCCGTTCGTGAAGCTGGCCGAACGGGTGGAGCGGATGCCGTACCGCGACTATCTCCTCTGGCTGGGAAAGCGCGACGCCACGTTCGTCCACGGGGTCGTGTTCGACCATCTGGCGGCGCCGACAAGCCACTACATCAGGCGCGAGGAGTTCGAGCGCTGGTTCCGGAACGCCGGCCTCGTCGACGTGCAGATCTCCTGGCGCAACCGGAACTCCTGGCGCGGCCTGGGTCGCGTGCCCGCTATTTGAGAGCCGTGAACCGAAACTCGACTTCCTCGAAGCCGCCGACCCAGTAGCACCAGAGGCGAGAGCAGAGGGAAGGCGAGAGGTTGGCAAGCAGGTCGAGCGCGGCGCCCGCAGCCGAGGCCGCATGGAAGACCGGCGCCGGCAGCACGGTCCTCTTCAGGTACGGCTGCGCGAACCAGCCCAGCCGCAGGTGGTCGAGGTGGAACTCCACCCCTTCGTAGCCTCGGAAGTCCTTGCGGAAGTAGTACGGGAACGTGATGTCGAAGCCCGACTTGTGATCGGGGTGGCTGAAGCCTCGGCTGAAGTGAGGGACTCGGATGTGTACCGCGCCGCCGTTTCTCGTGATGCGATGGACCTCCCGCATCGCCGCGAAAGGATCCAAGAGGTGCTCGAGGCAGTGGTCCGCTTCGACGAGATCGAACTCGTTGTCTGCGAACGGATAGGGCACTATGTCGAGGTCGTGCACCACGTCCGGCTTGGCTGCCGGAGACAGGTCGACGTTGACGTATCCCTCCTTGTAGAAGCCGCCCGAGCCGAGGTTGAGCTTTTTCACTTCGCGACCGTAGGGCCGACAGCCGCGTACGTATGGTCCCGCCGATCCGGCGACTTCTCGAGGTAGTGCTCGTGCCAGAGCTGGAAGACAAAGAGTGTCCACAGCTGCTTGCGATGGTCTCGCGTTCCCGCAAGATGCTCCCGGATCAGACGCTCGACCTCCCGTGCGTCGAAGAGCCCCTGGCGGCGCAGCCTCTCCGGTGAGAGAGCGTCGAGCAGCGGCTCGCGTAGGTCGGTCTTGAGCCATTCCGCGACGGGAATCCCGAAGCCCTTCTTCCTTCGTCCGGCGATCCCCTCCGGCAGACGGCCCGCCATCGCGCGCTTCAGCAGGTGCTTCGTCTCGAACCGCCGCAGCTTGAGACGCGATGGCACGCGCGCGAGAAACTCGACGAGGGTGTAGTCGAGGAACGGGGCGCGCACCTCGAGCGACGTGAGCATGCTCGCGCGGTCTACCTTCGCCAGGATGTCATCCGGCAGGTACGTCTTCGTGTAGAGGTAAATGAGCTTCGCCACCCAGTCGCCCGTCCGCTGGCCGCCGTAGAGGGCCCGCACGCCGGCCAGCGGATCGACGATAGGCGGCTCCACGAGCAGCGCACGCTGCTCGGCGGTCGTGAAGGCGCCGAGCCACAGCTGGTGGCGCGTCGCGGCAGGCTCGATCGCACCGCGCAGGAAGCGCTTGACCTTGAAGTCGAAGCTGAAGTCGTCCGTAGAGACGGGCAAGCGGTCGGCGAGCGGCACGACGATCCGCTCGTGGACGCCGCGCGGCAGCAGGTAGCGCCGAGCGACGGCTTCCGCGGGGAACGTCGGATAGCCGGCGAGCAGCTCGTCTCCACCGTCGCCTCCAAGGGCGACCGTCACGGTTTCCCGGGCGAAGCGCGACAGGAGGAACGTTGGCAGCACGGACGGGTCGGCGAAGGGCTCGTCGAGGCTCGCCGTGACCTCGGGCAGGACGTCGAGCAGGACGCTCGGAGTGAAGATCTGCTCGTGGTGCTGCGTCCGGAAGTGCCGCGCCACGAGCCGCGCGTGCTCGGACTCGTCAAAGCTCCGCTCGGTGAAGCCGATCGAGAACGTCTGTACCTGTTCGGGCGGCAGCAGGTCGCACATGAAGGCGACGATCGAGCTCGAGTCGATGCCGCCGCTGAGGAACGCGCCCAGCGGCACGTCGCTGACGAGGCGGAGCCGAACGGCCTCGCGCAGGCGCTCCTCGAACTCCTCGACGATCTCACCTTCCGGTCGAGCATCGGTGCCGTCGAACTGGAGATCCCAGTACGGCTCGACGGACGTCCTTCCCTGCTCCCAGACGAGCCGCTGGCCAGGGGGCAGCTTGCGGATCCCGGAGAAGATCGCGTGGGGGGAAGGCACGTACTCGAACGCGAGGTAGTGCTCGAGCGCCGCCCGGTCGAGTTCTCGTGGACAGGCCGGGTGCTGGAGGAGCGCCTTCAGCTCCGAGGCGAAGAGCAGCCCGCCGTCGAGCTCGGCGTAGTACAGGGGCTTCTTGCCCAGCCGGTCTCGCGCGAGCAGCAGGCGCCGCCGTCGCGTGTCCCAGACGGCGAAGGCGAACATCCCGTTCAGGCGCTCGATGCAGTCGAGGCCCGACTCCTCGTAGAGATGCACGAGCGTCTCCGCGTCGCCGTTCGTGCTGAAGACGTGGCCTCGCGACTCCAGGTCTGCGCGCAGCTCCGCGAAGTTGTAGATCTCGCCGTTGAGCATCGTCCAGACCGACTCGTCCTCGTTGGCGAGCGGCTGCCGGCCGCCGGCCACGTCGATGATCGAGAGCCGCCGGAAGCCGAAGCCGACGCCCGGCCACGTACCGTCAGGAACGGGGAGGTAGTACGCCTCCTCGTCGGGGCCGCGATGCCGGAGCGTGCCGGTCATCCGCTCGAGCACCTCGCGGTCGACCGGGCCCGCCGAGTCGACGACTCCGCAGATCCCGCACACGGGTTAGACGCGACCGCCCGCCACCGGCCGCGCGATGTTCTGCACCTCGCGCACCCGGTAGATCGGCTTCGCTTGCGACTCGTGGTAGGTCCGGATGATCAACTCCGCCAAGAGGCCCATGAGGATGCAGAGAAACCCGAGCAGGAAGAGGAAGACCGCGATGAGGATGACGGGGTTCCGGTAGACGTACACCCCGTCCACGAACTTCTGGTACAGGGCGATACCCCCGGCCGCGATTCCCCCCAGACAGAGGAGGAGCCCGCTGCCGCCGAAGATGTAGCTCGGCTTCGTGCCGTAGCTGGACAGGAACTTCACGGTGATCAGATCGAGCACGACCCGCAGCGTGCGACCCAGCCCGTACTTGCTCTGACCGTAGCGCCGTGGACGGTGGCGAACCGGAATCTCCGTCACCCGGGCGCCTTCCTGATAGGCGAGCGCGGGCAGGAAGCGATGCATGTCACCGTAGAGCCGCATGCCTTGGATGGCCGTCGCTCTGTATGCCTTGAGTGTGCAGCCGTAGTCGTGCAGGTGTACTCCGGTCACCAAGCCGATCAGCCAGTTGGCGAGCCGTGACGGGATCCGCCGCATGACGTTGTCCTTCCGATCCTTGCGCCAGCCGCTGACGACGTCGTAGCCCTCGTCGAGCTTGTTCAGCAGGAGCGCGATGTCCGCCGGGTCGTTCTGGAGGTCCCCGTCGAGCGGCACGACCACGGTGCCTTCCGCATAGTCGAAGCCTGCCGCCATCGCGGCGGTCTGGCCGAAGTTGCGGCCGAAGTGGACGACCTTGAGGCGGGGATCGCCCGCCGCGAGCTGCTTCAGCTTGGCGTACGTCTCGTCCGTCGAGCCGTCGTCGACGACCACGACCTCGTACGCCCTGCCGAGGGCGGCGGCAGCGGTCGTCAGCTCCGCGTAGAGCTCATCGACGTTCTCCTCTTCGTTGTAGACGGGAACGACGATCGAGAGCGCGATCGCGCCGTCGTCGCGCGACGGCTCATCGACCGCCGGCGGTGGCAGCGCGCTGCTCGTGGGCGTCGACACGACGTCCTCAGTGTAGATCGCTGCGTCCGACGGCCTGCGGAAACTCGATCTCGTCCTGGGTCGCAGACGAGAGCGTCAGACAGAGCAGGAGGAAGGCGGCATACGAGACGGCAAGCGCTACGCGGAGGCTCTTGCTTCCGCCGAGCAGCGTCTGTCGGGTGGCCGGGCCGAAGCAGACGAGCAGGTAGACGAGCGCTGTCAACGGTAGGTAGTAGCGCGGCTCAGGCTGTGCTGCGATCACGCCGAGCATCGCGCTGGCGAGCACGGCCATCCCTGACCAGCGAACCCCACCGAGAGCACGGCGGGCGCGCGGCACCACGAGCCTCGCGAGCGCCAAGAACAGGAGCGTGTACTGGAGCAGCGAGAGCACGAGCCAGGTGTTGTCGAGATCCCGGATGTACGGCGTCGGGTACTTCACGTCGAGGCCGTTGAAGAGATGGCGCGCATAGCTGGCGGTCATCGTGATCGGATGCTCCAGCGCAAGCTCGATGTACCGCTCGCTGTTGGGGAACGTCGGCCGGTTAAGGCGAATCACCGGCGTTATTTCCTCCTCTTCGAGAAGCTTTCTTGTGGCAGGGTCGAGGTAGACGACGCGGGGTTGCGGATACTCGGTCGCCGGGCCGACGAAGGTCTCGTACTTCTGGGCCTGCAGGCCCAGCCAAATGGCGATCAGGTTTACCTCCTTGGCAATCGGGATGCTCGGGCTCCACGTGTCGTGGTGGCGGTGGTTCATGAGCATCTGCGGCATGCTGGCGATGAGCGCGCCTGCGAGCACCAAGCCGACCGCGGTGCTTCGCGTTCTCCAGTTCCACGCCCGTAGCGGAATCAGTGCGGATACGGCTATGGCTGCGAGCAGTGCGAACCAGTAGTTTCCCCGCATGTTCGCCGCTAGGCCGAGGGCGACGCCGGCGCCGGCATAACCCCAGGTCGTCCGGCGCAGGAGAGCGATCACGCCGACGCTCGCGGTCAGGAGTGCCGGGAAGTCCGCGAGCGGGAAGTCGAAGTGGTCGCGCCAGTACAGGAAGAGCAGCGCGTTCAGCGCGAGGACCCGCTCCCAGCCGAGGGCGGCGTTCGGGAACAGCGCCTTCGCCAGGCGCGGCAGGACGACGACCCCGAGCGTGGCCGCCAGCAGCGAGCCGAACACCTTGACGATCGTGACGTCGCCCATCCCCAGAGCGCCGCCGATCGAGTCGAGGATGTGGTTGAGCAGCGGGATGGAGTAGCCGCGCCACTCGTAGTCGTATGAGAGGAGCGAGAAGCCGCCGCCGTCGTTGAACAGCTTCCCGGCCTGCCAGTACTCATTCGCGTCGTAGTAGAAGGTGTCGTAGCCCGACGCGAACAGATGCACGAGGTAGACGAGCGTTACGAGGGCGAAGCACGCCGGTTCTGCCAGAGACTTTCGCACCTGTTCCCCTAGGCTCCCCGGCAGTCGTCAACGCACAGATCCAATGGGCCAACCTAACAGGGCAGCCGTACTCGTAATCGCGCTCGCGATCTTCGTCGTCTTCCTGCCGGCGCTGATCGTTCCGTACGGGCTTCACCGACGACTACATGAACTTGGCACACGCGGAGCAACTGGGACTTTCGTCGCCCCCGTTTGCCGAGAGCATCATGCATGCGGCTGTAGCCGAGGGACGGCCGCTCTTCGGTCTGTTCGTGGATCCCGTCTTCTCGGTGGCGGGAACTGTCGACAACCTCCGGTTCGTCCGGATCCTCAGCGTGCTTGGGATCGTGGCGCTGGCGCTGCTCCTCTACTGGGCACTGGTCCGGTCGAAGATCGCGCGTCTGCCCGCGAGCGTTGCTGGCGCTGCTCGTGTGCACCATGCCGCCGTTCCAGCTCTACGCCGCATGGGCGACCACGTTCGCGTTCCCCTGGGCGGCGCTGCTGGCCGGCTGCGCGTCCCTGCTGGCCGTTGCGGGAACGGATGCGCCGCGTCAGCACTTCGACAGGCTCGTCTGGGCGACGGCACTGCTCGTGGTCGCGCTCATGATCGTACCAGCCGGCGGCGATGTTCTTCTGGGTCTTTCTCGCCGTCGCGCTCGTCCGCACGGTGGCCGATTCGGAGCCTGCGTCGCGCCTCGCGCGGATGCACTTCGCGGTCGCGGCCGTCGCCGCCGCTCTCGCGTTTCTCGGCTACGAGATCTGCATCTGGCTGGTCGGGCCCGACGCACCCGGCGCCGGGCGCGGGACCCTCACGAACGACATCGCCGGCAAGGCCGAGTGGTTCTGGCGTTGGGCGCTCTACGGAGCGCTGAACCTCTTCGACGTGACGTGGTCGGACTGGCTGGCAGCGCTCGTGGCCACGGTCGCGGCTGGGGGCATCCTGCTCTGGGTCCTGCGACGCGCGACCCGGCCATGGCTCTACATCGCACTGGCCGCGATTCTCGTTCCGCTCACCGTCCTGCCGAGCCTCGTGGCCGAGGAGACGTGGGAGTTTCAGATCGCGAGGACGCAGGTCGCGCTCTCATCCCTGATCGCGCTCTACTTTGGGCTCGGCGCTCTCGCGCTCTGGTTGACGTTCCGGGAGTGGCTCGAGGGACGAGTCAGTGGCCGGGCCCTGCTCGTGAGCGAGCGTGTCGCGACCGGTCTCGCTATCGCGTTCGTCGCGACGGCGGCTGTGGTCGCGTCGAGAAACGTCGACACGCTCATCGCAGAGCCACAGCTGAGAGAGCTGCGACTACTACGCGGCCAGGTCGCCGCGCTGCCCGGTCCCGTCCAGAACGTGTCTTTCGTGCTCTCAGGCCCCAACGAGATGACACCGCCGTCGCCGCTCTCCGACGAGTTCGGGTATCCGTCGACGAGCGCCTCGTACACGGCGGAGCCACTCGTGCTGCTGCTCCTACGTGAACAGGGGCGGCTCGCACAGCCTCACCCGACCGTCAGCGTTCTGCCGTGGACGACGACAATGCCCCCAGGCGCCGGCGTCGTGAATCTCAGCGGGCTTCTGGGACAGCAGTGAGCGCATAGGCTCCTGGACGAATCTGCAACCGCAAACTCAATGGGCCAACCCAATAGGGCAGCCGTACTCGTCATCACGCTCTCGGTCTTCGTCGTCTTTCTGCCGACGCTGATCGTTCCGTACGGGAATACCGACGACTACATGAACCTGGCGCACGCGGAGCACCTGGGACTGTCGTCGCCCCCGTTTCCCAAGAGCATCATGCATGCGGCCGCGGCCGAGGGTCGGCCGATCTTCGGTCTGCTTGTCGATTCCGCCTTTTCCGCGGCCGGAACGGTCGACAACCTCCGCTTTGTCCGGGTCTTCAGCGTGCTCGGGATCGTGGCGCTGACGCTGCTCCTCTACTGGGCGCTCGTACGGTCGAAAATCGCGCATCTGCCCGCAGCGTTGCTGGCGCTGCTCGTGTGCACTTTGCCGCCGTTCCAGCTCTACGCCGCATGGGCAACTACATTCGCCTTGCCCTGGGCGGCGCTGCTGGCCGGCTGCGCCTCCCTGCTGGCCGTTGCGGGAACGGATGCGCCGCGTCAGCACTACGACAGGCTCGTCTGGGCGACCGCACTGCTCGTGGTCGCGCTCATGATCTACCAGCCTGCCGCGATGTTCTTCTGGGTCTTTCTCGCCGTTGCGCTGGCAGGCGCGGTGGCCGATTCGGAACGTGCGTGGCGCCTCGCGCGGACGCACTTCGCGGTCGCGGCCGTCGCCCTGGCGCTGGCGTATCTCGGCTACAGGCTCTGCGTGTGGCTGGTCGGAGCCGACGCGCCGGGAGCCGGACGCGGCGGCTTCACCCACGACGTCTTCGGCAGGGCCGAGTGGTTCGCGCACTTCGGCCTCTATGGATCGCTGAACCTTTTCGATTTGACGTGGTCGCCCTGGCTGGCGGTCGTCGTCGCCGTGGTGGCGGCCGGAGGCATCCTGCTCTGGCTTCTTCGCCGGGCCAGCCGCCCCGCGCTGTTCATCGCGCTGGCTCTGTTCCTGATCCCGCTCGCCGACCTGCCAATGCTCGTAGTCGAGGAGGAATTCGATTATCAGATCGTGAGAACGCAGGTCTCGCTCTCGGCGCTGATCGCCCTTTACTTCGGCCTCGGAGCTCTTGCGCTGTGGGTGCTGTTCCGAGAATGGGTCGGAGGCCGGGTGAGTCGCCGCGTCCTGCTCGCGGGTCAGCGTGCCGCCGCCGTCCTGGCGATCGCGTTCGTCGCAACAACCGCTGTCGTCGCATCGAGAAACGTCGACACGCTCATCGCAGAGCCACAGCTGAGAGAGCTGCGACTACTACGCGGCCAGATCGCCGCGTTGCCGGACCCCGTCCAGAACGTGACGGTCGTGTTGTCCAGCACCCTGGAAATGCACCCGGATACACAGAGGTATGACGCCTTCGGAGTGCCGTCTACAGGACACTGGCAATTTGCGGTGCCGCTCGTGTTGGTGCTGCTTCGCGAGCAGGGCCGGCTGAGGGACCCGCACCCGGTCATCCAAACGCTGCCGCCCTATGCGTCAATCCCGGAAGGGCCGGTAGTGAACCTCAACGGGCTCATCCGGCCGCCGGAAGAGAGGTAGTCGGCTCTGCGCAGGCTCGTATCGCACTCGACGGCAGTCGTACTGCTCTTCACACTTGCGATCTTCGTGACATACCTGCCGGTGCTCATCACTCCGTACGGGCTCACCGACGACTACCTGTACCTGGCGCAGGCGGAGGAGCTGGGATTGCCGTCGCCTCCTTACACCAAGAGCGTGTTGCACGCGGCCGTCGCCGAGGGCCGGCCCTTCTGGGCAGTGTTCGTGAAGCCCGTGCTCTCGGCTGCCGGGACGATCGACAACCTCCGCTTCGTACGAGTCATCTCCGTGGTCGGGATTCTGGCGCTGGCGTTGCTGCTCTACTGGGCACTTCTGCGATCGAGGGTCGCACGCACGCCCGCTGCACTGATCGCGCTGCTCGTGTGCACCCTGCCCGTCTTCCAACTCTTCGCCTCGTGGACGGTCGCCTTCGCCCTGCCCTGGGTGGCGCTGCTCGCCGGCTGCTCGTCCCTGTTGGCCGTGGCAGGAATGGATGCGCCGCGTCAGCACTTGGACAGGCTCGTCTGGGCGACGCTACTGCTGGTCGTCGCTGTCCTGACGTACCAGCCGGCGGCGATGTTCTTCTGGGTCTTCCTCGCCGTCGCGTTGGCAGGCGCCGTGGCCGACTCTGCGCGCGCGCTACGGCTGGCGCGCGTGCACTTCGCCGTCGCGGCCGTCGCCGCGGGCATCGCGTTTCTCGGCTACAAGCTTGGCCTTTCGCTGATTGGAGAGGACGCCATTGGCGCCTCTCGCGGTACCCTCACGCACGACGTCTCCGGCAAGGCCGAGTGGTTCTGGCACTGGGCTCTCTACGGGTCGCTGAACCTCTTCGACCTGACGTGGTCGGCCTGGGTGGCAGCTCTCGTCGCCACGGTTTCCGCCGGCGGCATCGTGCTCTGGCTCCTGCGTCGAGCGTCGCGACCGCTGCTCTATCATCGCGCTCGGGATCATTCTGCTTCCGCTCACCGTCCTGCCGAACCTCGTGGTCGTCGAGACCTACCAGTTCGAGGTCTACAGAACCTTGGTGTCGCTCTCGGCCCTGATCGCGCTCTACTTCGGCCTCGGCGCTCTTGCGCTCTGGGTGATGTTCCGGGAATGGCTCGAGGGGCGGGTGAGTGGCCGGGCCGTGCTCGTGAGCGAGCGTGTCGCGACCGGTCTCGCTATCGCGTTCGTGGCGACGGGCGTCGTCATTGCGAACAGGAACGTGGACACACTCATCGCAGAGCCGCAGCTGAGAGAGCTGCGACTGCTGCGCGGCCAGGTTGCCGCGCTGCCCGACCCTGTCCGGAACGTGTCCTTCGTGCTGTCCGGCCCCAACGAGCGGGTGCCGGGGTCGCCGCTGTCCGACGAGTTCGGATATCCGTCGACGAGCCCGTGGTACCCGGCCGAGCCGCTCGTGTTGCTGCTGCTCCGCGAGCAAGGGCGGCTGGCGTCGCCTCACCCCTCCGTCTCCGTTCTGCCCTGGTACACGACGACGACGCCCGAAGGCGCCGGGGTCCTGAATCTCAATGGACTACTGGGCCGACGGTGAGCGACCGCGGCTATAGTCCACGCCTGTGACCGAGGGCCCCGCAGCACCGACGCCCGACGACGGGGGGACCGGCAACGACGGGCGCTCCTTGGGTGAGCTCGCCAAGAACCCGCGCCTCAGTCTCACCGCCCTGCTCGCGATCGTCGCGCTGATCGCGCTTGCGGTCTGGCTCGTCGTGGAGTCGACGGGGAGCGACGACTCGAGCCCGAGCGCAACGCCGACCGAGACGACCGAGCCCGTGGCGCTCTCGGCGGACGGCCTGGCCACGCTGGCGGCGGCCGGCGGCAGCCCCATCTACTGGGTCGGACCCCGCGCCGGCTCGAGGTACGAGCTCGCTCAACAAGACGGCCAGGTCTTCCTCCGCTACCTGCCGTCCGGCGTCGAGGCAGGCTCCGAACAAGCGCTGCTGACGGTGGGGACGTACCCGGTCGAAAACGCATTCAACGTCACGTCGGGCATTCAGGGCTCGAAGACGATTCCGATCCCCGGGGGCGGCGTCGCCGTGATGAGCGCGGATCGCCCGAACAGCGCCTATGTTGCGTACCCGGGCGTCGAGTACCAGATGGAGGTCTACGACCCGGACCCGGCCGAGGTCAAGCGGCTGGTGACGAGCGGTGCCGTCAAGCCGGTGCCGGCGCCAAAAGCGAGCGTCGAGCCGCGTGGCCCGGTGGCCGTCTCGGAGAAGGAGCTCGTGGCGCTGTCCAAGGAGCTCGGCCATCCGGTCTACTGGGCCGGCCCCAGGGCAAACACGAGGAACGAGCTGACGGTGACCGCCGGCGGCTCCGTCTACGTCCGGTATCTCCTGCCCGGCAAGGACGTCGGCGCGAGTGGGGGCGCGCTCACCGTTGCCACGTATCCCGTTGCGGACGCATACGCAGTCACCCAGCAAGGCGCCTCGGGGGACGGCAGTGCCGTCGTGGAGGCCCCCGGCGACGGCTTCGCCATGCGCTCGAAGGCGAGCAAGACGAACGTGTACCTCGCGTTTCCCGGTGAGGACGTGCAGGTCGAGGTGTATTCGCCCGTGCCCGGCCAGGCGGCGAGGCTCGTCTCGCAGGGCGAGATAGTCTCCGTCCGCTAGCGAGGCTCGCATCAGGCATCCAGTGCGATGAGCACGCTGCTCGTTCCCTGGGTCGCCTTTCCTCTTCTGCTCGTGGCCCTCTCATGGGGCTGCGGGCTCCTCCTCGAGCGCGCGTCGGGCCTGAAGCTGCCCGGTGCGCTCGTAATCCCCTGCGGCTTCGCCGTCGTCGCACTCGTCGCGCAGTTCGCGGTGCTGACGGATGCCACAGCGGAACTGGCGACACCCGCCGTGATCGTGACGGCAGTGGCGGGCTTCGTTGTCGTCCGACCGTGGCGCGGCCTGCACGTGGACTGGTGGGCGATCGCGTCGGGAGCGGGGGCGTTCGCCGCCTACGCGGCGCCCATCGTCCTGTCGGGCGCGGCGACGTTCGCCGGCTACATCAAGCTCGACGACGACTCGACCCTCACAGCGCTCGTCGATCGGGCCATGGAGCACGGGCGCAGCGTGGACGGCCTCGAGTTCTCCACGTACTACCGCGTCGTGGATCTGCTGCTCGACGAGGGCTATCCGCTCGCGTCGCTGCTCCCGATGGGGATCGGCCACGAGATCGTCCGCAGCGACGCGCTCTGGCTCTATCAGCCGGCGATGGCGGTCATGGCGGCCATGCTCGCGCTCGGCCTCTACGCGCTGGCCGGAAGCGTCGTGCAAGCGCGCTGGCTGCGCGCTGTCGCGGCGATCGTCGGCGCGCAGTCGGCGCTGCTCTACGGGTACGCGCTCTGGGGCGGCATCAAGGAGATGGGGACGGCGTGGGCGCTGCCCGTCCTGGCCGCGCTCGTGCCGCTGACCGCGAGGTCGGAGCGGCTTGCGTCACCTGATGCCTCTGGCCGCCGTCTCGGCGCTCCTGCTCGGCGTGCTGAACGCCGGCGCGCTTGTCTGGCTGGCCCCGGCGCTCGGGGCGTGCCTCGTCCTCGTCGTGCGCGAGCGCGGCCTCCGCGGGGCTGTGCGGCCGACCGCTGCCTTCGTCGGCTTCCTCGCGGCCTTCGCGCTGCCG
This sequence comes from uncultured Actinomycetes bacterium, assembly GCA_963786725.1. Taxonomy (GTDB): domain Bacteria; phylum Actinomycetota; class Thermoleophilia; order Gaiellales; family Gaiellaceae; genus PALSA-612. The sequence continues at coordinate 177,145 of CAWBAD010000011.1, forward strand.
ACGATCGTCACTGCCCGCGCGTTCCTGACGTCGAACATCGTCAGCTTCGACCCGATTGCGAACCTCGGCGCGCCGCTCAACCCGATTCAGATGGCAGGCATCTGGCCGGTGGGAGACTTCCGTTTCGATCCGGAGTTGGGCGCTGCGACGAAGGTGCTGATCCTCGTCGCCGTCATCGCAGCCGCAGGCGCGGTGGTGTGGATGCTGCGGCGGCAGGCCTGGGCGTTGCCGATCTATGTGGTGGGCGCTGTCGCTAGCGCTGTGGCGCTCTGGATCTGGAGCACGCCGTGGATCGAGGGCAAGGCCTTCGCCACCGCCGCGCCGGCCATCCCGTTCGCCGCCGTCGTCGCCGCAGGGCTGCTCCTGGCGAGAGGACGCGTCGTCGAGGGTGCAGTGCTGGGGGCCGTCGTGGCAGGAGCTGTGCTCTGGTCGAACGTGCTCCAGTACCACGAAGTCTGGCTCGGGCCTCGCGAACAGCTGGCCGAGTTGTCCGACATCGGGGAGCGCTTTGCCGGCGAGGGGCCCGCCCTGCAGACCGAGTACCAGCCCTACGGGGTCAGGCACTTCCTGCGCAAGCTCGATGCCGAGGGCGCCTCGGAGCTGCGCGTCCGGCCCGTGTCGCTCCGCGACGGGCGCCAGGTCGAAAAGGGCAGCTACGCGAATCTCGACGAGTTCGCCGACGCAGACATACGCGTCTACCGGACGTTGGTGCTGCGCCGCTCGCCGACCGAGAGCCGTCCCGCGTCCGACTATCGGCTCGCGTGGAGCGGCGACTGGTACGACGTGTGGCAGCGTCCCGAGGCAGCTGCCTCTCCCGTGGCGGAGCACCTGCCTCTCGGCGACGGCCTCCAGCCGGGCTCTGTTCCCGACTGCGCGGAGGTGGAACGGCTGGCGGCTGTCGCCGGGGACGGCGGGCAGTTGGCCGCCCCCGTCCGTCCACCCGTGCTCAGCGCGAACGTGGCCCGCACTACCGGCCGTGCCGAAACCGTGGAGGCGTCGGTGGACGTGGCCCGGCCCGGTCGCTACGGCATCTGGCTCGGCGGCTCCTTCCGTGACGGGCTCGAGGCCCGCGTGGACGGCCGCATGCTCGGTCGCCGTCGCCACCTACTCAGCAACGAGGGCGGTTATACGCTGCTCGGCGAGGCAGAGCTGGATGCCGGCACGCACACGATGACGCTACGTTTCTCAGGCCCCGACCTCCATCCCGGCAGCGGCGGGCCGATGTTCCTCATCGGACCGCTCGTGCTCTCGACGACGACTGCTGCGGACGCTCCGGTGACGGTAGTCCCGGTAGCGCGGGCACGAGAGCTGTGCGGCAAGAGCCTCGACTGGGTCGAGGCTCTTCGCGGCTAGAAAGGAATCGGGGCCTTGCAGCCCCGATTCCTTCAACAGGGTCGATCGTGCTTACGGGTAGGCAAGTGGTGGTGAGGCCACACTCGCCGACCAGGTGGCGCTTGCGGCATTCGGGCCGCTGCCCGGATTCACCTCGACGTTGATCTCCATACCGGGGTTCACGTCGAGTGTGGTCCCGACGTCCGTACACGTCGTGAGCGCGTTGTTGATCAGGCAGTCGAGGCCGGTGTCCGCGCCGTTGATTCGTACGGTGAAGTCGTAATCGTTACCCGTGCCCGGCGCGGTGGAGATCGTCACGGAGAGGTTCGACAGGAGGCCGGCACAGGTGAACGTCGCCTGCCCGTTCGCCGAAATCGCGTTCGGGTTCGTCTGGGAGACGAGCGACGCGTAGTTGTCGACGGCAGTGCTCAGGTTCTGCCCGTTCGTGCCACCGTTTACCGCCGCGGCGCCGCACGCCGCGGAGCCGCCGCCGGTACCGCCTGGGCCACTCGGGCCGCTGGGACCGGTTGAGCCGGCGCCGGCCGGGCCGCTCGGCCCAGTTGCGCCTGTCGGACCACTCGGGCCCTCCGGGCCACTGGCGCCGGCGCCGGCCGGGCCGCTCGGGCCAGATGAGCCGACAGCCCCACTCGGACCGGATACACCGGACGGACCCTGTGGGCCGCTCGGGCCAGATGAGCCGACAGCCCCACTCGGACCGGAAGAGCCGCTGGCGCCGGTTGCACCCGTGGTTCCTGCCGGGCCGCTGGGCCCGGTCGCGCCGGTTGCACCCGTTGAGCCGGTAGCGCCTGTCGCTCCCGTGGTGCCCTGTGGCCCGGATGGGCCCGTGGCTCCCGTCGCGCCGGTCGCGCCGGTCGTTCCTTTCGGGCCGGATGGGCCCGAAGCGCCTGTGGCGCCTGTGGCGCCGGCGGTGCCCCAGTGCACGATCGCCCACGGGCCGCCGAGCATCGGGCAGGGCCCGTCGATGCTGTACCCCATGTAGCCAAGAATGCGCACCTCGCCGAGGCGGTTCACGCAGGCGTGGATGGCGTTGGGGTCGCTGTTCCCGCCGTGGGCGAGAGCGGCGGGGATCACAACGACGGCTGTCGCCACGGCTGCGAGAAGACTCATGCCCCATCGTGCTCGGCGCCTCATCGTTCCTCCTGGTCGCAGGCGAATTCGGTCCACAGGCCTACTCCGCTCATCGGCGCTCGCCAGAACATCCTTGACTCCTGCCGCGACGCCGTGCGCAAACGCCGCGGGCACCACCACGAGACGCACTGCCGCGGCGGTAATCCCCAGCTCGATCGACTTCGGCTCATCCGTCCCCCGGTTGCCGTTCGGATCGAGCCACCAAACCTACAACCGAACACGCCGTTGTCGAGCTCTAGGCGGCCGGAGCTGGTTACGTTCTGGCTAGCTAGTTCGGGACGGCGCGATCTGTGTGACTACGGGGTCGACGATTCACGAGATCCTGCGGCGAGATCGCTCAGGCGTGGATCCGTGTCAGGTGGCCGTCATGGGCGAAACAGCGCCCGGACGCGAAGGCCGCCGTCGAAGCAGCCACTCTACCGATCGGCTTGCTCCGCCACAGGTGACCGTGGTACGAACTCTAAACCCCCGGCATGGACTAGCAAGTCAAGGGTGGGGGAAGTGACCCGTTCTGGCTAGTTCGGGACGCAGAGCGCGAACGCGGTGATCGTGCCGGTTTGCGCTTGGCCGATCGCTGTTCCGAAGTCCACGGACCAGGCCTGAGCGTTCGTTCCGCTAGTCACCGGCGTGCCGCTGTTGGTGGATGGGAAGCTGTCGTTCAGTTGCTCGCTTGCGGAACTCGAAGAGCCGCCGCCGGCGATCACATGAGTTCCCGCCGGGCAGACGGCGGTGGCATCAACAGGACTCGTTACCCCCGTACCCACCGCCGAGACGATTGTCACTGTGGTCGCGCCGGTCGCACCGGTCGGGCCGGTCGCGCCCGTGCCAGCCGGGCCGCTCGGGCCGGAGGCACCTCCTGCGCCGCTCACTCCGGACGGACCCTGGGGACCGCTCGGGCCTGAACCGGAGGCGCCTGAGACACCGGAGGCGCCCGAGGTACCTGTCGCGCCGGTCGCGCCCGTGCCAGCCGGGCCGCTCGGGCCGGAGGCACCTCCTGCGCCGCTCACTCCGGACGGACCCTGGGGACCGCTCGGGCCCGAAACACCTGATGCTCCGCCCGCGCCGGAGACGCCGGAGGCGCCCGAGGTACCTGTCGCGCCCTGCGGCCCCGACGGGCCTGAACACGAGGCTCCGCCCGCGCCGGAGACGCCCGAGGCGCCCGAGGCCCCGTCGCGCCCTGCGGCCCCGATGAGCCGGACACGCCTGACGCTCCGCTCGCGCCTGAGGTACCTGTCGTTCCCTTCGCGCCGCTCGGTCCGGAGACGCCGGACGCACCCGAGGCACCTGAGGCACCCGTCGCGCCCGTCGCGCCCGAGCCCCGCTCGCCGCTTGGGCCCGAAACACCGGAGGCACCCGTCGCGCCCTGCGGCCCCGATGGGCCGGACACGCCTGATGCTCCGCTCGCGCCGGAGACGCCCGACGCGCCGGAGGCGCCTGAGGTACCTGTCGTTCCCTTGGCGCCGCTCGGTCCGGAGACACCGCTCGGTCCGGTCGCGCCCTGCGGGCCGCTTGGCCCGGAAGCACCCGAGGCGCCTGAAACACCCGAGGCGCCCGAGGTACCTGTCGCACCTTGCGAGCCGCTCGGCCCTGAAACACCGGACGCGCCCGAAACACCGAGGCGCCCGAGGTACCTGTCGCACCCTGCGGCCCTGACGGGCCTGAAACACCTGAGGCTCCGCTCGCGCCGGAGACGCCGGAGGCGCCCGACGCACCCTGCGGGCCGCTCGGGCCTGAAGTACCGGAGGCGCCCGAAACACCCGAGGCGCCCGAGGTACCTGTCGCACCCTGCGGCCCTGACGGGCCTGAAACACCTGAGGCTCCGCTCGCGCCGGAGACGCCGGAGGCGCCCGACGCACCCTGCGGGCCGCTCGGGCCTGAAGTACCGGAGGCGCCCGAAACACCGGAGGCGCCCGAGGTACCTGTCGCACCCTGCGGCCCTGACGGGCCTGAAACACCTGAGGCTCCGCTCGCGCCGGAGACGCCGGAGGCGCCCGAAACACCTGAGGCCCCCGAGGTACCGCTAGTTCCCTGGGCGCCGCTCGGGCCGGAGACGCCCGAGGCCCCCGACGCACCCTGGGGCCCCGATGGGCCGGTCGTACCCGGCGGGCCGCTCGCGCCCGAAACACCGGAGGCACCCGAGGTGCCTGTCGTTCCCTTCGGGCCGCTAGGCCCCGTAGCCCCGCTCGGCCCCGACGGACCCTGCGGGCCGGATGCTCCGCTGGCGCTCGCCTGTGCCCGGCGGGCCGGAAGGGCCGCTGACGCCGCTCGAACCCGTCGCACCCTTGGTGCCGGACGGGCCACTCGCGCCCGTGGCGCCCTTGGCGCCGGTGATCGACCAGTCGAGGTTCTTCCAGTGCTGGCCCTGCGCCGTGAGCCGCGACTCGCAGTTGAAGTCCGGGTCGCCGCCGAGCCCGGGCGCGTAGACGATCACCACGGCGTTCTGCGGCGGGATGACGCAGGCGTGGATGCGGGTCGGGTCACCGCCGTGCGAGAACGCTGCGGGCACCACGACGAGACCCACTGCCGCGGCGGCAGCCATCCCCAGCCTCGATCGAGTGCGGCTCATCCGTCTCCCGTGTTGCCCTTGGATCGAGCCTGTAAACTTACAGCCCATCGCGGGTTTGTCAACTCGCAGGCCCTGGAACTGGTTACGTTCTGGCTAGTCGGACAGCGCGTCTACGGGTTCGGCGTGCAGAGCGCGAAGACGTTCCAGCCGTCCGTTGCGCCTCCGTCGTGGGGCTCGTAGCGGGAGGTCCAGAACTGCGGGTTCACGGTTCCGCTCGTCACCGGAATGCCGCTCGGGCCAGTGGCCGGGTAGCTCGAGATCAGGTGGTCGCCGACGACGAACGTGCCACGCTGTACCGCTCCTCCGCCCGTTGCATGGTTGCCGGCGCCACAGTCCACGGTGAGCGGCCCCGTGCCGGCCGCCGTCGCGTCTATCGCGCCCAGTACGGTCGTATTCGAAGTCGTGCCTGACAGCCCCGATGGGCCGGTCGGGCCGGTGGCGCCGGGTCCTGTCGCGCCGGTAACCCCGGTCGGGCCTGATGTTCCAGTGGTGCCCTTCAGCCCAGACGGGCCTGCTACACCGCTCGGGCCGGCTGGGCCGGAGACGCCGCTCGCGCCGGAGACGCCGGAGGTACCCGACGTACCGGTCGTTCCCTTGGCGCCGCTCGGGCCGGCGACACCGCCCGCGCCCGAGGTACCCGAGGCACCCGTCGCGCCGGTCGGTCCGGTGGCGCCCTGCGGGCCGCTCGGGCCGGAGACGCCCGACGCGCCTGACGCACCTGAGGTGCCCGTCGCGCCCTGCGGCCCCGACGGGCCGGAGACGCCTGACGTTCCGCTCGCGCCGGAGACACCCGAGGCACCCGACGCGGGGCGCCGCACGAGGGCGCCCGGCCCTGCGGGCCGCTCGGACCCGAGACACCTGAGGCGCCTGACGCACCCGAGGTGCCCTGCAGCCCCGATGAGCCGGACACGCCTGACGCTCCGCTCGCGCCGGACACGCCGGAGGCGCCCGACGCACCCGAGGCACCTGTCGCTACCCGAGGCGCCGCTAGACACCCGAAGCGCCGCTCGGTCCGGTCGCGCCCTGCGGTCACCCGACGGTCCCGAAACACCCGAGGCGCCCGACGCACCGGTCGTTCCGATGGCGCCGCTCGGTCCGGAGACGCCGCTGGCACCCGACGCACCCTCGGGGCCGGATGGGCCGGTTGCACCGGGCGGGCCGCTCGTGCCCGAAACACCTGACGTACCGGAGGTGCCTGTCGTTCCCTTGTCGCCGCTCGGCCCGGTAGCCCCGGTCGGCCCCGATGGACCCTGCGGGCCGGATGCTCCGCTGGCGCCTCCGCCTGTGCCCGGCGGGCCGGAGGGGCCGCTGGAGCCGCTCGTGCCCGTCGCGCCCTTGGTGCCGGCCGGGCCGCTCGCGCCTGTGGCGCCCTTGGCGCCGGTGATGGCCCAGTCGAGGTTCTGCCAGTGCAGGCCCTGGCTCGTCCGCTGCGTGCTGCAGTCGAAGTCCGGGTCCCCGCCGAGCCCGGGCGCGTAGACAATCGTCACGGCGTTCTGCGGCGGGATGACGCAGGCGTGGATGCGCGTCGGGTCGCCGCCGTGGGCGAACGCTGCGGGCACGACAACGAGACTCACTGTCGCGGCAGCGAAAACCCCCCGCCTCGATCGACTTCGGCTCATCCGTCCCCCGGTTGCCGTTGGATCGAGCCTCTAAACCTACAAACGATTCCGCCGTTGTCAAGCTGCGGGCGGCTGAACCAGACCCGTGGCGTCCGGGGTCTTAGCCGAAGTCGGCGACCCAGCCCATATCGTCGCTGACCGGGGTGCTGGCCGGTATCACCTGGACGGAGAGCGTGTCGCCCGCGGCGAAGACCGCGGTGTTGATGCTGGTGCACGTCGTCGCCGTCGCGCCGGTGATCGAGCAGGTGACCACTGTCGTGACGCCGTTCCTGAACACCGAGAACGCCCAGATGTTGCCGGTGCCGGGGGGTGAGCCCACGGTGACCCTGAAGTTGGACAACGTGCCGGCGGTCTTGACCGCGCGGCTCATGTCCGTCTCGGTCGCGCTGGGAATCGCAGCGGTGACCCATGGCCCGACGTAGCTTGTCGCGGCGTTCGGAAGGTTGTCGCTGACGCTCGGCGCCGCTGACGATGCCGGGGTTCGCGCCGCTCGCGCCGGAGACGCCGCTCGGTCCGGAGACGCCGCTCGGTCCGGTCACGCCCTGCGGGCCGCTCGGTCCGGTCAGACGCTGCGGGCCGCTCGGTCCGGACACGCCGCTCGGGCCGGCTGGACCGGAGACGCCGCTCGGGCCGCTGGAGCCGGATGTGCCTTGCGCACCGCTCGTGCCGCTCGCGCCGGTCGCGCCCTGCGGCCCCGATGGGCCGGACACGCCTGACGCTCCGCTCGCGCCGGAGGCGCCCGAGGTACCCGTCGCGCCCTGCGGCCCCGATGGTCCGGACACGCCTGACGCTCCGCTCGCACCTGTGGCGCCGGAGGCACCGCTGACGCCGGAGGCGCCGCTCGTGCCAGAGGCACCCGAGGCACCCGTCGCGCCGCTCGGACCGGTCGCGCCCTGCGGGCCGCTCGGCCCCGAAACACCGGAGGCGCCCGAAGCGCCGCTCGCGCCCGAGGCGCCCGACGCACCTGAGACGCCGCTAGCTCCGGTGGCGCCCTGCGGGCCGCTCGGCCCCGAACTACCCGAGGCGCCCGAAACACCCGAGGCGCCCGAGGTACCGCTAGTTCCCTGGGCGCCGCTCGGGCCGGAGACGCCGGAGGCACCCGACGCACCCTGCGGGCCGGACGGGCCGGTTGTGCCCGGCGGGCCGCTCGTGCCCGAGACACCCGACGCACCGGACGTACCTGTCGTTCCCTTGGCGCCGCTCGGCCCGGTAGCGCCGATCGGTCCCGACGGACCCTGCGGGCCGGATGCTCCGCTGGCGCCTCCGCCTGTGCCCGGCGGGCCGGAGGGGCCGCTGACGCCGCTCGAACCCGTCGCACCCTTGGTGCCGGACGGGCCACTCGCGCCCGTGGCGCCCTTGGCGCCGGTGATCGCCCAGTCGAGGTTCTTCCAGTGCTCGCCCTGCGCCGTGAGCCGCGACTCGCAGTTGAAGTCCGGGTCGCCGCCGAGCCCGGGCGCGTAGACAATCGTCACGGCGTTCTGCGGCGGGATGACGCAGGCGTGGATTCGGGTCGGGTCACCGCCGTGGGCGAAGGCAGCGGATGCGAAGACGGCCGCCGTAGCAGCCACCGATCCGATCGCCATGCTTCGCCACACGTGCGGCATACCTGCGTTCCCCCTTCGCGGTGCGAGTCCTCAACCCTACAAGCGCTCGTTGACTAGTCAAGCTCTCGGCTCAAGCTCTGGCGGCCGAAATTTGGTGAAGTTCTGGTTCATTCGGGACGCAAGGGGCCCTATGCCGGCCGCCTGCGATCGGTCGCTAACGGTCAATCGAGGCACCTTCGCGCTGCTACAATCCAGCGCCGGCGGGCGCCTGAGTCCGCCGCTTTTTACGTCACATGAAGGCCGGATCCAAGACCTGGAACGCGAAGCCCGGCGAGGTCGAGCGCCGCTGGCTCATCGTGGATGCCGAGGGCAAGACCCTCGGGCGTCTCGCCGTGCCCATCGCCGACGCACTGCGCGGCAAGAACAAGCCCCAGTACACGCCCCACGTCGACACCGGTGACTTCGTGATCGTGGTCAACGCCGAGAAGATCGCCGTGACCGGCAAGAAGCTCGACGAGAAGATCTACTACCGCCACTCGGGCTATCCGGGCGGCCTCCGCAAGCGGACGCTTCGCGAGCAGCTCGAGCGCAGGCCGACCGAGGTGCTGCGCAAGGCTGTGAAGGGCATGCTGCCGCGCAACCGCCTCGGCCGTGCGCAGATCACGAAGCTGAAGATCTACGCCGGCCCCGAGCACCCGCACCAGGCCCAGGCGCCGCAACCGCTCGAGGTGAACGGCTGATGACCGACGTCGCGCAGTACCGCGGGACCGGGAAGCGCAAGACCTCGGTCGCGCGCGTGATCCTCCGCCCCGGCGACGGCACGTGGTGGATCAACGGCCGGACGCTCGACGACTACTTCAAGCGCGACCATTCACCGCGTTCAGGTCGTCGCACCGCTGAAGGTGGCCGAGGCAGAGGGCACGTACGACGTCCGCGTCCGCGTGCACGGCGGTGGCCCGACCGGCCAGGCCGGTGCCGTTCGCCACGGCGTCGCCCGCGCGCTCGTCGAGGCCGATCCCGAGCTGCGCGTGCCGCTGAAGCGCGAGGGCTTCCTCGCCCGCGACGCGCGTATGGTCGAGCGCAAGAAAGCGGGCTTGAAGAAGGCTCGCAAAGCGCCTCAGTGGGCTAAGCGCTAGAGCCAGCGAGCGGCGACCGCTGTCGCCGAGCGGCGTCAGGCTTTCTAACGTGCCTTCGAGCGCGACTCGCGGTCAACCGATAACTTGTCGCGCCCATGACGCGACGCTACTTCGGCACCGACGGCGTACGGGGAATCGTCGGGAAGGATCTCACTCCAGAGCTCGTCGAGCGGCTCGGCCGCGCGGCGACGATCTGGGCCGGTGGAGGAGCGGTGCTCATCGGGCGCGACACGCGTGCGTCGGGGCGCGAGCTCGAGCACGCATTCGCCTCGGGCGTGGCCTCGGCCGGCGGGCATGCGGTGCTGGCAGGCGTCCTGCCGACGCCGGCCGTCGCCTTGCTCTCGCTCGACCTGGCCGCCGTCATCTCGGCTTCGCACAACCCGCCTGAGTACAACGGCGTCAAGCTCTTCGACGGCGACGGCGGCAAGCTCTCGGACGCGGCCGAAGAGGAGATCGAGGCGTTGCTCGACGAGCCGCCGCGCGATGAGGAGGAGGGCGGGATCGACAACCTCCAGGTGGTCGGCTCGAGCTACGTCCGCCATGTCGTCGAGCAGTTCGGCAGCGACCTCACAGGCCTCAAGCTGGCGGTGGACTGCGCCAACGGCGCGTACTCGTCGATCGCGCCGGCCGCGTTCGAGGAGCTCGGCGCCGACGTGCTCGCCATCTGCGACAAGCCCGACGGGCACAACATCAACGTCGGCTGCGGCGCCACCGACCTCAGCGCGCTGCGGCGGGTCGTGACGAGCGAGGGCTGCGACCTCGGCGTCGCCTTCGACGGGGACGGCGATCGCATGCTGGCCGTGGACGAGCGCGGCGAGGCGGTCGACGGTGACGCGATCGTCGCCGTGCTTGCGCTCGACCTCGGCGTCGACCTCGTCGCCGTCACCCAGATGACGAATCTCGGCTTCCACCGGCTGATGGAGGAGCGCGGCATCCGAGTCGTCACCACGGACGTCGGCGATCGCTACGTCCTCGAGGCACTGAAGCGCGAGGGCGGCGTGCTCGGCGGCGAGCAGTCCGGTCACATCATCTATCTCAAGGGGCACGTGACGGGAGACGGGCTCGCCGGAGGCCTACTGCTCTGTCGCGCGCTCGGCGGCAGGAAGCTGTCCGAAGCTGCCGCCGTGCTGGAGCGCTACCCGCAGGCGATCGAGAACGTCCCCGTCTCCCGCAAGGAGCTCACCGACGCGCTCCGCGCGGAGGTCGAGCGCGTGAATGCGGAGCTCGGATCCTCGCGGCCGGGTGCTCGTGCGCCCGTCGGGCACCGAGCCCGTCGTCCGGGTGCTCGTGGAGACCTCGCACGGAAGAGGAATCGAAGAGCCTCTGTGCTAGCATCGCGGCGCTTGTGGCAGAGGAGCTCGGCTGACCGCACCCGACGCTGGGTGCGGGGAGGAGGCCGGGCTCGTCGTGCTTTTTGCAGGAGATTTCGGGCAAACGGGGGATAATTCGGCCTATGTGCGGGATCATCGGATACGTCGGCAGCCGGATCGCACAGCCGATCCTCCTGCACGGCCTCGAGCGGCTCGAGTACCGCGGCTATGACTCGGCCGGCCTCGCGCTCGTGGAGAACGGGAAGCTTGCCGAGATCCGAGCGGTCGGCAACCTCCGAGAGCTGAAAGAAGCCGCGGCGAAGAACACGTCGCTGGCGACCACCGGGGTCGGGCACACGCGCTGGGCCACGCACGGCCGTGTCTGCGACGAGAACGCCCACCCGCTGACGGGGTGCCTGCAAGGCGACATCGACCTCGTCCTCAACGGGATCGTCGAGAACTACCGCGAGCTGAAGGCGTCGCTCATCGAGGAGGGCCACGAGTTCTCGTCGGAGACGGACGCCGAGGTCATCTCGCACCTCGTCGAGCGTCACTACAAGGGTGATCTCGTCTCCGCCGTGCGCGCCGCCTACGCCGAGCTGGAAGGGCACTTCGCGTTCGTCGTCCTCCACCGCGAGCACCCGAAGCTGCTCGTCGGGGCGCGGCACCAGTGCCCGCTGCTCGTGGGCGTCGGCAAGGAGGAGATGTTCCTCGCCTCCACGGCGGCCGCGTTCCTGGGCGACACGAAGAGCGTCCAGATCATCGAGGACGACGAGATCGTCGCCGTGACCCAGGATGGGGCGACCTTCTGGACCGTGGACGGCGAGGAGGTCTTCCGGAAGGTCGACCAGGTCGACTGGGACATCGAGGCGGCCGAGAAGGGCGGCTTCGAGACGTTCATGCTCAAGGAGATCTACGAGCAGCCGGACGCGATCGAGGAGACGATCGGCGACCGGATCCGCCACGGGCGGCTCGAGCTGGACGGGCTCGGCCTCGACGACGAGGAGACTGCGCAACCTCCGGCGCATCGTCATCGTCGCCTGCGGGACCGCGTACCACGCCGGCGTCGTCGCCCGCTACGCGATCGAGGAGTGGGCGCGCCTCCCCGTGGAGCACGACATCGCGAGCGAGTGGCGCTACCGCAATCCCGTGCTCTCGAGGGACACGCTCGTGATCGGCATCACGCAATCGGGCGAGACCGCCGACACGCTGGCGGCGATGCGCCTGGCACGCGAGTCCCGCGCTCACACGCTCGCGATCACGAACATGATGGGCACGCAGATCACGCGCGAGGTGGACGCGGTTCTCTATACGCGCGCGGGGCTGGAGATGAGCGTCGCGGCGACGAAGACGTTCACATCCCAGGTGGCGCTCTTCTATCTCCTGGCGCTGAAGCTCGCCCAGGAGCGCAAGACGCTGCCCGAGGCGGAGATCGCGTCGCTGCTCGACGAGGTGCACGAGCTGCCGGCGAAGATGGCGTCGTTCCTCGCGGGTGACCATCCGATCGACGAGGTGGCGCAGCGCCACTACGACAAGCCGTTCTTCCTCTACCTCGGGCGGAACGTCGGCCTGCCAGTCTGTCTCGAGGGCGCGCTGAAGCTCAAGGAGCTCTCGTACATCCCGACCGAGGCGTATTCGGCCGGTGAGATGAAGCACGGGCCGATCGCGCTGCTCGACGAGCAGACGCCGGTCGTCTGCGTGGCGACCGACTCGCCCGTCTACGACAAGGTCGTGTCGAACATCCAGGAGATGCGGGCACGCGGCGCCAACGTCATCGCGATCGCCACCGACGGCAACGAGGACATCCAGCACCACGCCGACGACGTGATCTTCGTCCCGCGCACGAGCCCGCTGCTCCAGGCGCCGCTCGCTGTCGTGCCGCTGCAGCTGCTCGCGTACAAGATCGCCCGCCTGCGCGGCCTCAACATCGACCAGCCGCGCAATCTCGCCAAGACGGTAACGGTCGAGTAAGACACTGCCTGCGTAGCTCTTTCGAGGGACGCGCGCGAGGGTTTCCGCTGCCGACGCGGTAATTCATGAGCATGCTCGGCCGTGCCGGCATAGGGGTGGCGGTAATTGCGGTTGTCGCGGTTGCTGCCGCGGGCGCGACGCCGACGCTCATGTCACCGACGCCGGGGTCGTCGATGACGACGACGCACCCCACGTTCTCTTGGACACTGCCCGCCAACGAGGACGTCGAGTCGGTCTCCGTGGCCCGCGCGCCGCAAGATCAATCCCAGCACGAACGACTTCATGTCTGGTGAGCTCGTCGAGGTCGGGGTGCTCGAGGCGGACATGACGAAGTGGACGCCAGAGCGGCCGCTCCCCGCCGGCAAGTACTACTGGCACGTTGCCGGCAAGACGGAGAGCGTGAAGCACATGTTCACCCCCGTCAGCTCGTTCGTCATCCGCCCGGCGATCACGAAGCTCTCGATCACGGTCAAGACGTACGGCCTGCAGCGGACGTTCCTGATCACGACCACCTGGACTGCGAACGAGCGGAAGGTGGCCCTGACGGCGCGGCTCTTCGCCGGGAGCAAGAAGCTGGCCGAGCGGAAGCTCGACACGGACAACTTCCTCATCGACGTGCGGAAGCAGGATCTCTCCACGTGGATCCTGCCGCCGACGGTGAAGAAGGGCGCGCGTCTGCGCTTCGTCGTCCTGCTGAAGACGCAGGGCGGCGCGACGCGGACGCTCACGAAGACGCTTCGCGCGCCATAGATACGGCCAGCCGCTAGGCGTCGAGTACGAGGCGGTCGCCTTCGCGCACGCCCGCGCGGGCGCAGCGGCCGGCGGGCAGCTCGAGCACGGCCTTGGCCCCGCGCTTCGACGCGAGCCGCCAGGGCTTCAAGTCCGCCGCTATGCGCAGCACCTGTAGCTCCCGGTCGAGGAACACCGCGTCGATCGGGAAGCGCATGAAGAACATGTGGATCGAGGAGCCGGGCCGCAGCAGGATCCCCTCGTCTTCGCCCAGCGAGGAGCGGCCCAGCAGGCCCTTGCTGCGCGCCCATGCCGAGTCGGCGACGACGCAGTCCGCGCTCACGACGGTTCCGTCCTCCGTGCGTACGACCGCCACGGGCGGACTCTAGTAACCGATGTGGAGGTGGTCGCCGTGGTCCGGCAGCCGGAACGACGGGCCCGACAGGTCGAGCAGCGAGATCACCTGTCGAGGCTGAAGCGCAGGCGGGAGCGAGAGGATCTCGCGCACTGCGCGATCGGCGATTCCGCCCGGCTGCTGGTTGCCCACGATCGGGATGCCGCCGAGCATGCTGATGTCCACTGCACGGCCGTACGTGTGGGCCGACACTCGGCGCGGCGCTTTCCGTTTCTTCTCCGACTTCGTCTGGGCGACGAACCGCGAGTGTCCCGTGATGAGACACGAGACCGTCACCTGGCCGTGAGCCTCAGCGAGGTACAGCAGTAGCGCCAGGACTCGCGGGTCGACCCGACCGGCGGCCACGTCACCGCTGCCGCTCCCGAGCGAGATCCGGTTGTCTGCCAGCACCTGGGACGCCAGCTGCGAGCCCGACTGCGACACGACTGCCTGGACGGAGTCCGTGCCGACCGCCGTCATGTAGCGGGCGAGGGCGCGCTCCTGCTCGTCCAGCGTGGGCGCCGTCGGCAGCTTCGCCACGCGCGCTCGAGGAGGCCCGGCGCGCCGTGAGGCGATGCCCGCCAGCTGAAGCCTCCCGAGTAGCTCGATGCGATCTGCGTCCGCCCGCTCGGTTTCCTGGCTCTCCGCCTCGGCGGGGGAGAGCCCTACGGCGTGAGCCTTCGAGCCCGACCACACCACGCCGGCGAAGAGGAACGCGGCAGCGCTGAGCAGCCACAAGAAGTGGGTGGAAGCGCGGGATCTCGGTAGTGGGAGTCGCATCCGACCCGGTTCCCATCGCGCAAACGGCCCGCTCGCTACTCCCTCCGATGGGGGTGGGGCCGTCGTTCCCTCGATCGAGGGAAGCCCCGCACCGGCCGGGGCAAATTCCCTCGATCCAGCGATCGAGTTCACCCGGCCCAGGGATGAGCCGACGGCGCGCGGCGCTCACTGTGAGGCCATGGTGGTGAGGTGGGCCCTCACGCGCCGCGTATGGCGTCAGCGCGGCCAGACGATGGCCGAGTTCGCGATCGTCCTGCCGCTGCTGCTCCTGCTGGTGCTGGCAATCCTCCAGGTGGGAGTTGTTTTCAACAACTACGTCACGCTGACCGACGCCGTTCGCGCAGGCTCACGCCAGGCCACGGTCGGCCGCTCGGTGGCCGACCCGGTCGGCGCGGCGGTCAGCAAGACCCGCACCGCGGCCTCCGCGCTCGATCAGGCGAAGCTCACGGTGAGCGTCTCCTCGACCTGGGACCAGGGGTCGAACGTGACCGTCAGTGCCTCGTACCCGTACACGATCAGTTTGCTGGGGTTCGTCGTACATTCCGGCACCCTCACGTCTGACACGACGGAACGCGTGGAATAGGCGCGAATCTGCGTTCCCTCGCCGGGGGGATGCGCGCTCCCGCTACTCGGTCGATCATGAGTGGAGTCGAAGGGGAGCCGAGGAGGCCTAAACGCATATGGCGAGTAAACGCAGCCGCATTCGCGGTGAACGGGGTCAGACGCTCGTGGAGTTCACGATCATCCTGCCGATCCTGCTCCTGCTCATCCTCGGGATCATCCAGTTCGGCGTCGTCTTCAACAACTACATCACGCTCACCGACGCAGTGCGGGCCGGCGCACGTCAGGCTTCGGTCGGGCGCTCCGTTGCCGATCCGTCAGGAGCGGCCGTCAGCCGCGTCCGCTCGTCGGCGGCCAACCTCGACCAGGCACAGCTCACGGTCAGCGTGACATCCGTCTGGACGCAGGGTGCCGACGTGACCGTCAGTGCCACGTACCCGTACAGCATCAGCCTGCTCGGGATGGTCGTCCAGAGCGGGAACCTCACCTCGCAGTCCACGGAGCGCGTCGAGTGAGTCGATGACGACGACGAAAGCAGAGGTCTACCATGCGTTCCGTGCACTCCAGGCTCAAGCGCCGGGTCCGGCACGAGGCGGGCCAGGTGCTCGTCTGGATCGTCGTCGGCGTGGTCTCGTTCCTCGCACTGGTCGGCTTCGTGATCGACGTCGGCCACGTGTTCAACGCCCACCGCGAGCTGCAGGCGTCGGCCGACGCCGCCGCGCTCGCAGGCGCCCAGGACCTGCCGGACGTATCGCTGGCGACCTCACGGGCGATGGAGTACAGCTCGAGCGCGGGGAAGAAGAACGAGCACCCCGATCTCGCCGGCGTGACGACCACCGTCACGCCGAAGTGCTTCTCGTCGACCGAGCTGCCCTGCAACCCAGCCAACGGCATCGTCGTCAAGGAGTCGGCCGACGTGCCGACGTTCTTCCTCAAGGTCATCGGCGTCAACTCGTTCTCGATCAGCGCGAAGTCGACGGCGAGCATGAAGGGCGGGGCCGCAGCTGCCGCTCGACGTCGCGATCGTGCTCGACCGCACCGGCTCGATGTGCCAGCCGTGCACGAAGATGCAGAACGCGCGCGACGGAATTCTCGCCTTCCTCAGCGCCATGCGGCCGACGGTCGACAAGATCGGCCTGGCTGATCTTCCAGCCGGCGACGAGCATCGCGAACCGGTGCGACTACTCGCCGAGCAACAACTCGAACTACGACGACTCGACGTACCCGTACGCCGTCGTCAACCTGACGAACGACTTCCGGCTCTCGGACAACAGTCCGCTGAACCCGAACTCGAACCTCGTGCAGACTGTGAATTGCATCCAGACCGGCGGTAGCACGGCGTATGCGACGGCCATCGACGAGGCGCAGGCGTTGCTCAACGCCCAGGGCCGGCCGGACGCGCAGGACGTGATCATCTTCTTCACGGACGGCGAGGCGAACTACGGCCCCTGGTACTACGGCAACAACTCGCCCTACCGCAAGACGCCCTGCGCCCAGGCGATCTCCTCCGCCAACGCCGCGAAGGCCACGGGCACATGGGTCTACACGATCGGCTACGACACGGACGTCGAACGTCCGCTGCAAGGGCTACAAGTCGATCGGGAAGCCAGGGCGGCCAGAGCTGCGCCGCAGAACAAGGGCAAGCAGTTCCCCTGCGACGAGCAGGCCATCAAGACTGCGTACTGGACGCTCCAGCAGATGGCGAGCACGATCGACGGCCAGCTGAAGTTCTACTACCAGCCGACGCCCGGCGACCTGACGACGATCTTCGAGCGCGTCGCGCTGGACCTCACGCAGGTCAGCGCTCGATCGACGACGACACGACCTAGCGAGCTAAGCCTCCAGCAGCTGAGGAGACGTGCGCGAGCCCGGGACCGGTCATCCCGGGCTCGTCCGTTTGCGCGTTTCCGTCGGCTCGCCTAAACGCCGGTTCGAGGCTATCAAGGTCGGCCGCTTACTGCCGATAGAGCAACGGGGCAAGCGAACAGGAACTACGAGGAGGAAGGTCTGAGCATGACGTACCGACTTCGCAACATTCTCATCGCGGTTGGGCTGGCGGTCGTCGCCGCGCTGCTGACGGTGTTCTACGTCTCGAACTACAAGAGCAGCGTGCGCTCGGACTCCGAGACCGTCTCGGTCCTCGTGGCCGCACAGGACATTCCGCAGGGCACGCTGGGCTCAGCAGGTCATCGAGAAGAAGATGCTGGCGACGCAGGAGATCCCGCGCAAGGCGATCGTCAACGGCACGATCTCGAAGCCCGAGGACATCTCGGGCCTGATCGCCACGCAGCCGATCTACATCGGCGAGCAGGTGACGGCACGCCGCTTCGGCCCGATCTCGAGGCCGCCGGCGTCCGCGACCAGCTCAAGGGCACGTACCGCGCGATGCAGATCAAGGGCGACACGAACCAGATCCTCTCGGGCGTGCTGCGCCCCGGCGACCACGTCGACGTCGTCGGGAACATCAAGTTCCCGTCCGAGGACAGCCCGAAGCACTTCTCGAAGGTCGTCCTCCAGCGACGTGCTCGTGCTGCGCACCTCGGGCGAGGACGACGCACAGCGCTACCGTCGTCGACCCGAACGGCGGCGACGGCTGGGTCATGCTGCGTCTCACCGACGCACAGGCGCAGAAGCTCTACTTCGTCTACGCCAACAACGACTGGTGGCTGGCGCTGCGGCCGGGCCTCAACGACGCGAACGAGCCCGGACGCGGCGTTGATCGACGACGCCGTGAGCATCCTCAAGGCCGGGCTCGGCCGCGACAACGCCAACGTCCCGACTGAACGGAGGGTAACTGAGCATGAGCGACCACGAGCACGTCGAACGACGGCAAGCAGCGGCTCCGCGTCTACGTCACGGGGTCCTGCGACGGGCTCGCCGAGGTCCTCCAGGCACTCGAGGCCAACGACGAGCTCGAGCTGGTCGGCTCGGCCGAGAGCGTCCAGGAGGCGGCGGCGGCGCTCGCCGGCGGCCACCTCGACGCGATCCTGCACGCGACCCGCGGCCCGCAGTACCCGGCCGAGGAGCTGGCGACGGTTCGCGAGTACACGCGGGCGCCGGTCATCGTGCTCGCCTCGGGCGACTGCTCGGGGCTGCTCGAGGAGGCGCTCGAGGACGGCGTCGCCGACCTCGTCCCGCTGCCGCAGCTGACGGAGAACATCGTCTTCGCCATTCGCAAGGCGTGCCACCACGGCCGCAAGCAGCAGAGCCTGGACGGTCGCCGCGGTCGCGTGATCACGGTCTTCTCTCCGAAGGGTGGCGTCGGCAAGACCGTCGTCTCGACGAACCTCGCGGCGACGTTCTGCAAGATCGATGGGCAAGCGCACGCTGCTGCTCGACCTCGACCTCCAGTTCGGAGACGCGGCGATCATGCTCGGGCTCCAGCCCGAGAAGACGATCTACGACCTCGTCGTCGCACCGGGCGAGCTCGACTCGGAGAAGCTCGCCGGCTACACGCTGCGCCCACCCCTGCGGGGCTCGACGTGCTGCCGGCGCCGCTTCAGCCCGAGGACGCCGAGCTCGTGACCGAGGGCAAGCTCGCCCGCCTGCTCGAGGTTGCGCGAGGCTCGTACGACGCGATCGTCGTCGACACCTCGCCGTTCTTCCACGGGCCGATGCTGGCGACGCTCGACCGCACCGACGACCTGCTCCTGCTCTGCGGGCTCGACGTGCCGACGATCAAGAACGTTCGGCTGAGCCTGCAGACGCTCGAGCTGCTGTCGTTCCCGAGCGAGCGCGTCGGCGTCGTCCTGAACCGCTCGAACACGAACGTCGGCATCCAGCGCGCCGAGGTGGAGCGGGCCCTGGAGACGAAGATCCGGGCCGACCTGCCGTCGGACCGCGCGGTCCCGCTCGGCGTCAACCGTGGCAAGCCGGTCGTGCTTGCACGACCCGGGCGCGGACTTCTCGAAGGCGATTGCCGAGCTCGCGAAGGGGCTCATGGCTGACACGGGCAAGAGCGAAGGCGAAGGGCGCAAGCCGGAAGAGCCTCCTCGCCCGGATGCGGAGCTAGTCGATGGGCCTCCACGATCGCATCAACGGCCCCATCGGCGTCTCCGCCCAGGAGAACGGCTCGGAAGGCGACGTCGCTCGCCGCGCGCGAGGTGCAGGCAGGCACCAGGGCACGAGGCAGGCCGATCCGTACGCGGAGCTGAAGAGCCGCGTCCACCACGCCTGCATCGCCCGCCTGGGCCCGGAGCTCTTCGCGTCGGAGACGACCGAGGACCTCGAAGAGCGCGTCATGCGCACGGTCATGGAGCAGCTCGCTCTCGACCGCACGCCGCTGACCCGCGAGGAGCGCCGCCAGATCGTCGCCGACATCGCCGACGACATCCTCGGCTACGGGCCGCTCGAGCCGTTCCTCCGCGACGACACCGTGACGGAGATCATGGTCAACGGCCCGACGAAGGTCTTCGTCGAGCGCACGGGCAAGATCGAGGCGACCGACGCGTCGTTCGTCGACGACGCACACCTGCTGCGGATCATCGACAAGATCGTCTCGCAGATCGGCCGACGCGTCGACGAGTCGTCGCCGATGGTGGACGCCCGCCTGCCCGACGGCAGCCGTGTGAACGCGATCATCCCGCCGCTCGCGCTGCGCGGGCCGACGCTCACGATCCGGAAGTTCTCGCGCGACCCGTACACGATGGACGACCTGATCGAGTTCGGCTCGCTCACGAGCCGCGCGGCCCACTTCCTCGCCGCGTGCGTGAAGGGCAAGCTCAACATCCTCATCTCCGGCGGTACCGGTACCGGTAAGACGACGCTGCTGAACGCGATGTCCGCGTACGTGCCGGGCGACGAGCGGATCGTGACCATCGAGGACGCCGCCGAGCTCCAGCTCCAGCAGGATCACGTGATCACGCTCGAGTCGCGCCCGGCGAACATCGAGGGCATCGGCGAGATCCGGATCCGCGAGCTCGTCCGCAACTCCCTGCGTATGCGCCCCGACCGCATCATCGTCGGTGAGGTTCGTGGCGCCGAGACGGTGGACATGCTGCAGGCGATGAACACGGGCCACGAGGGCTCGCTGACCACGATCCACGCCAACTCCCCGCGCGACGCGCTCGCGCGTCTCGAGACGCTCGTGCTCACGGCCGGCGTCGAGCTGCCGCTGCGCGCCATCCGCGAGCAGATCTCGAGCGCGTTCGACCTGCTCGTGCAGATCGCGCGTCTCGTCGACGGTAGTCGCCGCATCACGCACATCACCGAGGTGCTGCGCATGGAGTCCGACGTCGTGACGCTGCAGGACATCTTCGTGGCCAAGCCGCCGGACGAGGAGACCGCCCAGGGGACGCACGCGATGCGGCTGCTCGGCTCGCTGAACTGCATCGGGCCTCAAGCCGCACTTCCTCGAGAAGATGGCGGCCAACGGCGTCACGCTGCCGCCGACGTTCTTCGAGGCCGAGGACGACTCGGGCCTGCGCACAGCTTCGCCGCCGGAAGCTTCGGCGGAGGCGTCCGCGAATGAGTCGCCGCCGCTGGGCGCTCGCCGTCGTCGCCTCGGCGTGCGCGCTCGGCACGCCGGCCGTCGCCGGCGCCGGCGTCGAGATCCGCAGCGTCGACGCCAGTGCGTACCCGCGCGCGCAGGCGACCGTCGTCACGTCGAAGCCGTCGCAAGCTGCCGCCACAGCTGACCGAGAACGGCGCGCCGGCCGCGGCGTGCTGGCCGACGAACCTCGGCGAGTCGCGGAGCATCTGCCTCGCGGTCGACCGCTCGCGGTCGATGAAGGGCAAGCCGCTCGCGGAGGCGACGGCGGCCGCTCAGGCGTTCGTCGCCGCCAAGCTGCCGACGGACCGAATCTGCGTCACGAGCTTCGCCACGAAGCCGCTGCTGCTTGCACCGTTCTCCGACTCGGAGGCCGAGCGCGTCAGCCGCCCTAGCAGGCGATCAGGGTCGACCCGGCCAAGGGGACGACGCTCTACGACGACGTCCGCTCGCGAGCCAGACAGCTCGCCGAGGAGGAAGGCCGCGCCCGCATCATCATCCTCGTCACCGACGGCAACGAGACTCGTAGTCGAGCGCGACGCTCGCCGAGGCGATCAAGGCGCGCGCAAGAAGCCGAGACGCACCGTCTACGTCGTCGCCATCGAGAGCAAGGCGTTCACGCCCGGCCCGCTGAAGTACCTCGCGAAGCGGACGGGCGGGCGCTATTTCGGTACGCCCTCCCCGAACGCGCTGCAGGGCGATCTACAACGAGCTCGCGCCGAGCTCAAGCGCACCTGGCGGCTCGACTACATCACGTCGGCGAAGGCCGGGCGAGTCGCCGAAGCTCGTCGCATACGTGCCCGGGCTCGGCCGCGACTCCGCGCGCTCACCGATCGCAGCCACGGCCGAGGTCGAGAAGGCCGGCGGGCTGCTGCCGGCGGCCGCCTACGGCAAGCGGTGGCTCGCCGGGCTCGGCCTGCTCGTCGGGCTGCTCGTCCTGCTCGCCGTCGCGCTCGTCTTCGCCTCCGCCGAACGCCGATCGCGTCCGCGCGCAGGTGCAGAAGCACATCGCGCCGAAGCCGAAGCGCTCGAAGAGGACGAGGGAGAAGAAGGAGCGCCTGCAGTCGCTCGCCGGGCTCTTCCAGCTGACCGAGCAGGCGCCTCGGCCATACGCGCGTGTGGCTCGGCTGCAGCCGGCTGATCGAGCGCGCCGACCTCCCGCTGAAGACCGCTGAGCTCTTCTACATGATGCGCCGCCTCGTGCGTCCTGCTCGGCCTGCTGTTCGCGACTGCGGTCGGCTCGTCCGGCCTGCTCTCGCTCGCCTCGCTCGTCGTCGGGGCGCTGATCCCGCTCGGCGTTCGTGTGGATGAAGGCGCACCGCCGGCTGGCGGCGTTCGAGAACCAGCTGCCCGACCTCCTGATCGGCGTCGCCGCCTCGCTCAAGGCGGGCCACAGCTTCAAGCAGGCTCTCCAGGCGATCGTCGACGAGGGCGTCGAGCCGGCGGGAAAGGAGTTCAAGCGAGTGCTCACGGAGACCCGGCTCGGGCCGGCCGCTCGACGACGCGCTCAACGACATGGCCGACGCGGGTCGGCTCGAACAACCTCTCCTTCATCGTCACGGCCGTCGCCGTCCAGACCCAGGTCGGTGGCTCGCTCGCGAGTCTGTTCGACATGGTCGCCGACACCGTGCGCAACCGTCAGCAGTTCGCGCGCAAGATCAAGGCGCTGACGGCGATGGGCCGCATGTCCGCGTACGTGCTCATCGGCCTGCCCTTCTTCCTCTGCCGGCGCGCTGACGCTGATCGAACCCGGGCTACATGGCGCCGCTCTTCCAGACGTCGTCGGGCCACAAGATGATCATCGTCAGCCTCGTGATGATGGGCGATCGGCTCCTTGCTGCTCAAGAAGATCGTCTCCTTCAAGGGGTGACCGATGATGCTGCTCGTCCTCGCGCTGCTCTGTCTCGCCGGATCGGTCTTTCTGGTCGCCGAGTATCGTGAGCCTGCCGGCCCGAGAGCGGATGCTCTCGTTCCGCCGTGCCAACGCCTACGGGAGGCGATCGCGAAAGAAGACGGCGATGCAGGGGTCGCTGCGCGAGCGGTGCGCTCGTGCCGGCGATGGAGCGCGCGGCGCGTGCGGTCCTGCGGATCAACCCGAAGATGACGGTCGAGCTGGTGACCATGCGGCTGCTCTCGGCCGGGCTCGGCCGGCGGGTCTCGCCGATCGCGTTCCTCGCCGCGAAGGTCTTCGCGGCTGATCGGCGGCCTCGTGCTGGGCTTCCTCTTCGGCAGCCCGTCGAAGGGCCCGCTGATGGGGATCATGCTGGGAATGCGGGCTCGCAGCGGTCGGCTTCATCGGCCCGGACTTCGTCCTCAACACGAAGATTCGCAGCTCGCCAGGAACGGCTCAGCCAGGATCTCCCGGACGCGCTCGATCTGCTCGCCGTCAGCGTCGAGGCCGGACTCGGCTTCGACGCCGCCGTGGTGAAGATCACCGAGCAGGTGGAAGGGCCGCTGGGCGAGGAGTTCGCGCTCACGCTCAACGAGATGCGGATCGGCGAGAGTCGCCAGGACGCGCTGAAGAAGCTCTCCGAACGGACGGGGATCCCCGAGATCGGCGCGTTCGCGCGCGCGATCATCCAGGCCGACCAGTTCGGGATCTCTCTCGGTCGAATCCTCCGCGTGCAGGCGGTCGACACGCGTCACCGCCGGCAGATCGCAGCCGAGGAGAAGGCGATGAAGGCGCCGGTGAAGATGCTCTTCCCGACCGTGATCTTCATCTTCCCGTCGATGTTCATCGTCATCCTCGGGCCCGCCTTCCTCAACCTGACGAAGATCCTCGAGTTCTAGAAGCGCGGCCGAGGTCGGACCTCCAACCCGGTTGGGGGATGGGTAGCTAGCGGCGAACGCCGATCCCTCCTGTGAGGTACGCATGGCCGCGAAAGATCCCGCCCAGGAGTTCGAGAAAGGCTTCGGCAGCGGACTCCGCGCGCAGCTCGACAAGCGCCGTGGCCAGGTCGAGGCTGCGGCCGAGAATAAGGTCGCCGCGACGGAGACGGCAAAGAAGCTCGAGCCGCCGGCAAAGCTCGAGCCGCCGGAGCCCGTCGCGAAGGAGCGCGCGAAGCCGGCCCCAGTGCGGATCGTGCCCGACCAGCCTCCGCGCTCGCAGGAGCTCATGGAGGAGCGCAAGGCTCTCGACGTCCGGGCAAAAGAGCTCGCCGAGACGAGGGGAAGCCTGGATGCCCGCGAGGCAAGCGTCGCGCAGCTCGAGGTCGAGCTCTCGAGGGTGCAAGACGAGCTCGAGGCGCGCGAGGCCCAGCTCCTCGTCGAGCTGCAGGAGCGCGAGGACGGGCTCGCCGAGCGCGAGCAGTCGATCGCAAAGCTCGAGCAGGAGCTAACGGCGCACCGTCGTGAGGTCGAGGCGAACGTCGGCCGGCGCTCCGTCGAGCTCCTGGCCGAGAGAGAGGAGATCCAGAAGGAGACAGAACGCGTTCGCGCTGAGGAGCGGCAGTTGAGCGAGAGCCGCGAGAGCATGGCCAAGGAGCGCGCCGAGCTAGAGAGCTTCGTGAAGGAGCTCGACGAGCGTGAGGCCGAGCTCAACCAGCGCAACGCGGAGCTCGAGAAGCTTGCCCACGAGGCGACCCGCGGCCGCGATCTCACCACGCTGGAGGTCGAGCTGGGCCGCAAGCAGCAGGAGATCGAGCGCCTGGCCCGAGAGACCACGCGCGGCCGCGACCTCGACGAGCTGGCAGCCAAGCTCGACGAGCGGGAGCACGAGCTCACGAAGCGAGAGGCAGAGTTCGTCAGCGCCGAGAGCCTCGTCGAATCCGAGACGCTACGCCTCGAGCGGCGCGAGAAGCGCGTTGCGAAAGGCGAGGCCACGATCGCTCAGCGGCTCAAGGAGCTCGACGAGCGTGAGGATGCACTCGAGCTGCACGAGGCCGCCGCCGAGGCAGACCAGGAGATCGCCGGCGGCAAGCTCGACAAGCGGCAGCACGACCTCGAGAAGCGCGAGCTGCGCGTCGAGCAGCGGGAATCGAGCCTCGAGGCCTACGTCGCGAGCGCGCAGGTCGAGTTCCAGCGCCGCGAGCGAGCGTTGCGGAGCGCGTAGCGCCGCTAACCCTCAAAGGCGCCTAGCCCGCGCGACTACGCGATTACGAGCGTGGCCTGACGCTCGACCGAGTTCCCGTTCTTGTCCTCGAGCTCGAAGTAGAGGTAGTAGATCCGCTTCGTGCCGTTCGGTGCGAACGTGAACGAGGCCCAGCCGTCTTTCGCGATCGTCGACTGCATCTGGATGTTCCCGAAGAACTGGCTGTTCGGGCCGAACACCTTGATGTTGGCGCCGATGACGGCGCCATATCCGTTGCGGGCGGCGAGCTCGAGGACGGGTAGGCGAACGATGGGCGCCCGGTTGAGCTTCGCCCGGACGATGGGGTTCCGTGCGTCCACGAGCTTTGCCTTGGAGGCGAACGACGAGAACGCGGGCTTCCGGGTGCCGTTGCGGTTGATCAAGCCGCTCTGCCAGGTGCTCGTGGGGTCGTCCCGGAGGATGAACCAGACGAGCATCTGCACGGTTGGGATGTTGCGCAGGATGTTGAGCGACTGGCTCACGTAAAGCGGCCTGCTGCGACGACGACACGCCTCGCGGCTCGCCCGGCTTCGTCTCGAATCCGTACTCCGTGATCCAGAGGTTCGGCACCTTCCCGAACCACTTGTGGAGATCCTTGGAGAACTGCTTCAGCTGCGTGAGGTGGACGTTCGGGTAGCGCGCCTTCTGCAACGGTCCCGCGCCCAGCACGGAGTACGGGTGGTGCGCGTAGCCGTCGAACTTCACCCTGGGCCTTGACGTGGACAGCAGCTTCGCGAAGGTCGCCGGCGCGATCGAGTCCTGGATCGGGCCCGGGGACGGCTTGTCGCGCCCGCGCGGGGATGTCTCGCCGATGCCGATCTGCGCTTCGGGGCTCCCGTCCTTGAGCCCGGCGTAGGCGGCGCGGTAGAGCTTCGCGTAGTTGAGCGGCGCCACGGGCTTGCCCTTCTTGTCGAAGGTCGGCGCGAGGAACTGCTCGAGGTTGGGCTCGTTCCAGACGCTGAAGAAGCGGACGAATGGGTAGCCCGGGTAGCGGCCGCTGTAGCGCGACGCGAGAGCACGCCCGAACGCGGTCATGTCGGACAGGCGCGTGGGAGCGTAGTTCGCGCCCTTGCCTCCGTTAGCCCAGTCGGGAGTGCCCCAGATGGTCAGCAGAGACTCGAGCCCGCGGAACTGCATGCCTCGCACCAGCTCGTCCAGGTCGTCCCACTGATATGCGGCGTCGAACGGGTTGGACGGATTGGACGGACGCCGCGGGCGCGATCTTCGACCAGTAGACCGTCGTGCGGACGATGCCTGCGTTCGCGGCAACGGCCTCGTCGAGCATCGCCGCCCGGTCCTGCCGCCACCGGAAGCTTGGATCGTCCTGAAAACCAACCCACATGCGGTCGTCCGCAGAGGCGGCAATCGGGGCGATCAGGGCAAGCAGCGAACAGACGACAACGAGGCGGCGAAGGCGCATACGTAACAACTCCCTTTAGAGGCGTCGGGCGAGTGATGGAGGGTACCGACTAGCCCTGTCGGACCGGTCGCAGAACCGTCTACCAGACCCGAATTTTCACGAAACTTTTACGCCGGACCTACGCAGCTTCATCGGGAGACCGCCGAAGTCGCTTCACATCGCCCCGCCGGCGCTTTTCTGCGAGCCGCCGCTCTTTGGCGGCCGGGCTGGGCTTCGTCGGCTTCCGCTTCCGGCGCACTTCGAGTGCGGCCTTCAGCGCCTCCACGAGGCGTTCCACGGCGAGCTCCCGGTTCCGCCACTGGCTCCGCTCGTCCTGGGCGACCGCCCGCAGCACAGGACCGGCCTTGGCAACGACTCGCCGCTTCTGCCGTTCGGTGAGGGCGGACGAGGCTTCGACGTCGAAAACGGCCTCCACTCGCGTCTCCGTGCGCTGCGCGTGCTGGCCGCCCGGCCCGCTCGACCGCGAGAAGCGAAGCTCGATCTCGCGACGGGGAACGGTCACGCTGCGCGTGACGCGAATGGCCTCGTGGATCCCCGTAGACTCGCGTGCCATGGCTGCCATTCTCCTCGACATCGACGGCGTGTTCCACGTGTCGGGCAAGCCGATCGCCGGGGCCGCCGACGCGGTCTCGACGCTGCGCGAGAGGGGTCATCGCCTCCGTTTCGTCACGAACACGACAGTCCGCACGCGCCGCGTGCTCACCGCGGAGCTCAAGGGCTTCGGGGTCGACGTGCGAGGAAGAGGAGTTGCAGACCACCGCCGCCGCGGCCGTGCGCGCGCTCCGCGGCCGGCGCGTGCTCGCGCTCACCATGCCGTCGGTCGTGGAGGATCTGGACGGCCTGGACCTCGTCGGCGAGGACGCCGACGCGGTGCTCGTCGGCGGTGCGGACGAGGGCGACGAGACCGGGCGCGTCTTCAGCTACATGAACCTCGCGCGCGCCTTCGCAGAGCTCCAGACCGGGGCCGACCTCTACTGCCTGCACAAGAACCGCTGGTGGCAGACGTCGCGAGGCCCGCTGCTCGATTCCGGCGCCTTCGTGGCCGGGCTGGAGTACGCGGCGGGCGTCGAGGCCGTCGTCATCGGCAAGCCGAGCCCCATGTACTTCGAGGCCGCGCTGGAGGCGCTCGACGCCGAGCCGAAGCTCGACGTGGATGGTGGGGGACGACATCGAGGCGGACATCGCCGGCGCGCAGAAGTTCGGTATGCGCACGGCACTCGTGCGCACGGGCAAGTTCCGTCCCGACGATCTCGAGCGCTCCGGCATCACGCCGGACATCGTCGTCAACTCGCTCGCAGAGCTCCCGGACTGGCTGGAGCGAGCGCTGTGACGAGCAGCGTCGGCATCGATCTGATCGAGATCGAGCGCATCCGCCGGGCGATGGGCCGCTATCCGTCGTTCACCGCGCGCTGCTTCACGGATGCAGAGCGCGCGTACTGCGACTCGCGCCCCAACCCGGCGCAGCACTACGCCGCGCGGTTCGCCGGCAAGGAGGCCGTGGGCAAGGCGCTCGGCTTCGGCGTGGCGAGAGCTTCGCCTGGCGGGAGGTGGAGATCGTCGGCCGGCCCAAGCCCTCGGTGCAGCTGACGGGCCGACTGGAGGAGCGCGCGACCCGCCTCGGCGTGGCCGGCGTCGATCTGTCGATGACGCACTCGAAGGAGCTCGCTGCGGCCATCGCGATCGCCTCCGCACGCTGATGTTCGAGCCGCTCTATACGGCCGAGGAGATGCGCGCGGCCGAGGCGGGCCACGACGTGCGCGTGCTGATGGAGCGCGCCGGCCGGGCGGTGGCCGAGGAAGCTGTCAGTCGATTTCCGGAGGCTCGGTCGTTCGGCGCTGTATGCGGTGGAGGCGCTAACGGCGGCGACGCGCGAATCGCGCTGGAGGTGCTGCGCGCGATGGGACGCGAGGCCGCCGAGGGCTTCGAGGGTGATGTGCTCCTCGACGGCCTGTTCGGCACGGGCTTCCACGGCGAGCCTCGGTCGGAGGCGGCTGAGCTGATCGCCCAGCTGAACGCCGCGGAAGCTCCGGTGTTGGCGATCGACCTGCCCTCCGGCGTCGACGCGGACACGGGCGAGGTCGCGGGCGGCGCGGTGCAGGCGGCGGTGACCGTGGCCTTGCACGGGCCGAAGGTCGGCAACGTCGTCGGCCCGGGGCGGTTCCACGGCGGCGAGCTCGTCGTCCGCGACATCGGCCTCGAGCCGCGGGAGACGGCGCACCTGCTGGTGACAAAGGAGATCCTGGCGGAGGTTCCGCGAAAGCAGCCCGGTGACACGAAGTACCGCGCGTCGGTGCTCGTCGTGGGCGGCGCGCCCGGTCTCACGGGGGCCGCGTGTCTGGCCGCCGAGGCGGCGTTCCGGGCCGACGCCGGGTACGTGGCGGTGGCTGCTCCGGCCGAGTCGCTGCCGGTGCTCGAGACGCGGCTGCTGGAGGCGGTGAAGCGCCCGCTGGACGACGTTTTCGACGCCGTGGAGAAGGCGCGCGCGCTGGCGATCGGGCCCGGCCTCGGCCGCGACGGCGCCCGCCGGGAGCTCGTGCGGCGGCTGCTCGCGGAGACGGAGCTGCCGGCCGTCGTCGACGCCGACGCGCTCTTCGAGCTGGAACCGTTCCAACGCACGGCGCCCACGGTGCTGACACCACACTCCGGCGAGCTGGCCGGCCTGCTCGGCGTGGAGGCTTCGTGGGTGGACGCCCATCGCCTCGAGGCGGTCGCGCGTGCAGTCGAGCGCTTCGGCTGCGTCTGCCTGGTCAAGGGCGCAGACACGATCGTCGCCGCTCCCGGCGAGCGTGTGCTCGTCTGCGGCTCCGGTCCGCCGTCGCTCGCCACAGCGGGCACGGGAGACGTCCTGACCGGAACGATTGCCGCCTTCCTGGCCAAGGGTATGGACGCGCGGATGGCCGCGGCCGCCGGGGCCACTGCGTGCGCCGAGGCGGCGCGACTCGGCCCCGAGCGCGGCCTCGTTGCTTCGGACGTCGTCGCAGCATTGCCGGACGTTCTCGATGCGTTCTGAAGTAACGATCGACCTCGGTGCCGTTCGCCGGAACGCGCGGCGGTTGCTCGAGGCGCTCGACGGCGCCGCGCTGTGGGCGGTCGTGAAGGCGGATGCCTACGGGCACGGCGCCGGCGAAGTGGGCAAAGCCGCTCTCGAAGCGGGGGCTGCGGCGCTCTGCGTGTCCACCGTCGGTGAAGGAGCCGCGCTCCGTTCGGACCTGCCGCAGGCTCGGATCCTCGTCATGGGCCCGTGTCCGGAGGGCGATCTCGAGCGCGTCCGCCGCGCCGGCCTCGAGCTCGCCGTCTCCGAGCCGCCGTTCCCGGTTGACGTCCCCGTCCACCTGAAGCTCGACACCGGCATGGGCCGCTTCGGCATGGTCGACGTCCCCGCGCCGCCGCCGAACGCCGTCGCGGTGATGAGCCACTTCGCCACAGCCGACTCCGACCCGGCCTTCGCAGAGCGCCAGTTGGAGCGTTTCCGCGAAGCGGCCGACTCGCATGCCGCAGCTGGAGGCGCACCTGGCCAACAGCGCCGCTGCGCTTCGTTTGCCGGGCTCACGCTTCTCGGCCGCACGTTGCGGCGTTGCGCTGTACGGGCTCTCGCCGTTCGGAACCGATCCAGCCGAGGACGGGCTCGCTCCCGTGCTCGCGTGGCGCACCGAGCTGGCGCAGGTGAAGCTACTCGAGGTCGGCCAGAGCACCGGCTACGGGCGCCGTTTCGTCGCCGAGCAGCCGACGTGGATCGGGCTCGTGCCGGTCGGCTACGCGGACGGCTTCCGCCGCGATCTCACAGGCACCGAGGTGCTGGTCGAGGGAGAGCGGCGCCGCGTCGTGGGCACCGTCTCCATGGATTCGTTCGCCGTCGAGCTTCCCGGACAGCTGCCGCGGGGCACGCCGGTGACCATCGTCGGCGACGGCGTGCTCGTGGAGGAGCATGCGCGCGTGGCCGGCACGATCAACTACGAGCTGACCACAGGTGTTCGCCACTCCTCCGAGCGCACGCAGCGGGTGTTCGTCGATGCCTGACCTCGTGAGCGAGCTGGGGGAGGCGCTGGCGGGAGCGGAGGGGTGGCTCGTGGGCGGTGCGCTGCGCGACGAGCTGCTCGGCCGGCCGGTGGTCGACCTCGACGTCGCCTGTCGTGAGCCCGAGCGTGCGGCCCGCGCGTTCGCTCGCGCCCGCGGGGGAGCGCCCTTTCCGCTCTCCGAGCGGCACGGCGCTTGGCGGATCGCGCTCGAGGACGGGAGGACCGTCGACTTCACGCCGTTGCCGGACGGGATCGAGGACGACCTTTCGGGCCGGGACTTCACGCTCAACGCGATGGCGCGTCCGCTCGGCGGAGGAGAGCTCGTCGATCCGTTCGGTGGCCAGGCCGACATCGCCGAGCGCACGGTGCGCGCGGTCAGCGCGGGCGTCTTCGAAGCCGACCCGCTTGCGCTTGCTGCGCGCCGTCCGGCTGGAGGACGAGCTCGGCTTCCGCCTCGACACAGAGACGGAGCAGCTAGTCCGTCGGCACGCCGAGCTCGCGCCTCGCCCTGCCGGGGAACGGATCCTGGGGGAGCTCGAGCGGCTCTCGACCGCGGGCTACCGTCGTCTGGAGGAGCTCGGCCTGGTCGACGCCCTGGGTGGCTCCGTGGAGCGGTTCGACCGGATCGACCTCGCCGACTCGTCTGAGTACCGGCTCGTGTGCGTCCTCGGGGAGCGGCTGCAGCGGCTGCCGATCTCGCGCCGCGTCGGCCGTTACGGTCGTACGCTGCTCGCCGCCGAGCCCCCAGCGGACGACTCCCCACGCGCCATCCACCGCTTTCGGCGGTCGACCGAGCCGTGGGCGCTCGACGCGCTGGCCTTCCTGGGGCTGCCCGAGCTTCGGCCGGCGGTCGAGCACGCGCGTGCCGCCGATCCCGCCGCGCCGCTGCTCCGCGGCGACGAGCTCGGCCTGGCGCCAGGCCCCGAGGTCGGGCAGATGCTGGAGCTGATCGCCGAGGAGCGGGCCGCTGGCACTATCTCCACCAGAGAGGAGGCGCTGGAGCTTGTCCGACGAGAAGCACGCTGAGGCAACGCAGGCCCGCTTCGCCGCGACGGCGGAGCGCATGGCCGAGCACGAGGAGAGCCGCCGGGAGGAGCTGCGCGCGCAGGTCCGTCGCTTTCTCGAGCCATCGGGTGACGAGCGCGTGCTGGATGCGGGCGCGGGGACGGGCGGCTTTGCCTTTGCCGTCGCGCCGCTCGTCAAGGAGGTCATCGCCGTCGACGTCGTGCCGGAAGTCCTCGCCGAAGGGAGGTCGCGGGCCGAGCAGGAGTTCCCGAACGTGACGTTCGCCGAGGGCGACGTTGCAAGCCTTCCTTTCGAGGACGGGTCGTTCGACCTCGCCGCGACCGTGCGCACGCTGCACCACGTCCCTCGCCCGGAGCTCGTCGTCGCCGAGCTCTCGCGCGTGATCGGCTTCAGCGGCCAGGTGCTGATCGTCGACCAGATCGCGCCGATCGATCCCCTCGTCGGGTTCGAGCTCGACCGTTTCGAGCGCGCCCGCGACCCCTCCCACACGCGTCTTCTGCCTGACGCCGACATCCGGGGACTGCTCGACGCGAACGGGCTCGTGCTACGCCGGTCCGAGCAGCACCCGGAGGCGCGTGACGTGGACGGGTATCTCGACCTCGCAGGCTGCGCCGGGCCGGAGCGGCAGCGTGCATTGTCAGTCGCACCGGAGAACTACACGGCCACGATCGGCTGGTACCTCGCCGCCCGTCAGCCGATGTCCGCCTAGGCCGCGTAGACTCGCGCGCGGTGCTAGCCGCAGGCGCCTCCCAACTCGCAGAGCTCGCCGTAGTCCTCGGCGCGAACGTCCAGCAAGATCAACTCGTCACTGTTGGCGCCTCCCTCGGCGAGGAGGAGATGGCACAAGAGGTGGCAGCAGCGGCGTACCGGCACGGCGCACGCTTCGTCGACGTGACGTACTTCGACCCGTACGTGAAGCGCGCGCGGATCGAGCACGCGCGAGAGGAGACGCTCGGCTTCGTGCCCAGCTGGTACGGAGACCGGATGCTCGAGCTCGGGCGGCAGCGGGCGGCGAGGATCTCGTTCTCCGGCCCTGCGCCTCCCGACGTCCTCGACGGTGTCGATCCGGAGCGCGCGGGCCGTGACCAGCTGCCGTTCATCAAGGAGGTGCTGACCGTCATCAACGAGCGGCTCGTCAACTGGACGGTGGTGCCCGCGCCCACCGCCCGCTGGGCGCGCCTCGTCTATCCGGAGCTCGCGGAAGCAGACGCGCTCGAGCGGCTCTGGGCCGAGATCGGCCACGTCTGCCGCCTCGACGAGCCGGATCCCGTGGCCGCCTGGGCGGCGCGCGCCGAGGAACTGGAGGATCTCGCGCGGCTGCTGGCCGCTGCCCAGTTCGACGCGCTCCACTTCGAGGGGCAGGGCACGGACCTCGTCGTCGGCCTTTTCCCGGGGGCGGAATGGCAGACCGCGCGCGGCGAGACGGTCGACGGCATCCTGCACATGGCGAACCTGCCCAGCGAGGAAGTCTTCACGACGCCGGATCCGGAGCGGACGGAGGGATTTGTCCGGTCGACACGGCCGCTCGCGCTAGGAGACGGTCCCATAGTGCGGGGGCTAACTGTGCGGTTCGAGGGCGGCGCAGCGGTCGAGATCACCGCGGACGAGGGTGCGGAGATCATGCGCGGACGGGCGACGCTCGACGAGGGAGCGGCACGGCTCGGCGAGGTTGCGCTCGTCGACCGGGAGAGCCGTATCGGTCAGCTGGGAACGACGTTCCTCGACACGCTGCTGGACGAGAACGCCGTCAGCCACATCGCCCTGGGCGACGGCGACCCTGCGCTCGTCGGCGAGGAGGACCGCGCGCGCGTCAACGAGAGCGCGATGCACATCGACTTCATGATCGGCGGCGACGACGTGGACGTCACCGGCGTCGAGCGGGGCGGTACTCGCGTTCCAGTCCTCCGCGGCGGCGCCCGGCAGCTCTAGCCGGGCGGCCGGGTCAAGCCGGCTTGTTCAGCGAGCGGCCGATACGCGCGACGAGGCCGGGCACTGCGGCCTGGGCGAGCGTCGCCAGGCGGTAGTAGTGAGGCACGTGCACCTCGCGGCGGTTGCGCTCGACCGACTTCAAGATCGCCTCCGCGATGTCGTCCGCCTCGATCACGAAACGGTGGGCGTGCCGCGGGAGGACGTCGCGCTGCGGAAAGCCCTCCGTCTCGGCGAAGCCGGGCAGCACCGTGTGGACGTTGATGCCTCGCGGCTGGAGCTCGGTCGTGACCGATCGGGAGAAGGCGAGCTGGGCATGCTTCGAGGCCGTGTACAGGCCTGACGTGCCCGCCCCGGAGACGGCTCCCGCCACCGAGACGACGTTGACGACATGCGCCGGGCGTGCCGCCTCCAGCGCGGGGAGAAATGCCCGCAGGCACCAGACGCCGCCGAGGTAGTTCACGCGCGTGACGCTTTCGATTCGCTCCGGATCGGCGTCGAGGAAGCCCGTGCGGCCGGGAATGCCCGCGTTGTTGACGAGCAGCTCGATCTTCGGGTGGCGAGCGATGACGGCGGCTGCCATGCGCTCGACGGCCTCGCGGTCGCCCACGTCGCAGATCTCGTGCTCCGCGCCGAGCTCGGCCGCCACGGCGACGAGGCGCTCGGCCCCGCGTGCCACCAGCACGCATTGCCAGCCGCGGCTCGTCAGCCGTCGCGCCAGCGCGGCGCCGATGCCGCTCGAGCCGCCGGTGACGACCGCGACCCGCATCAGACCGCTTGTCCTAGCCGCAGACGCGTACGACGCGTAGGGCCTCGGACTCGCGCCCGGCGGTGTCAGAGACGATGGCCGTGAGCTGGTGCCGGCCCTTCCGGGCGCCGCCGGCCTGCCAAATCGTGCGGTAGATCCCCTGGTCCGACTTTCTGACGCGGGCCACCTGGCGCTTGCCGTCGAAGAAGCCGACCGATGAGATCGCGGCCGGGGAGGACGCGTGAACCTGGAGCTCCGTCTTGCCCCGAACGCATGCGCCCTTCGTCGGCGCGATCCACGTCGCCACCGGCCGCGCCACGACGGAGAACCGGGCACCCAGGAAGCGCGTATTGGGCATCGCCTCGTCGCCTTCGGTGGAGACGTTCTTCGTCTCCTGGAAGTCCGAGGCCACAATCCGCATGAACTCGGGGCCCGGGAGGAGCGGCTGCGAGTCCTTCGTAATCGGGAACACGCCGACCCCGGTCTTCGGATCGAACCGTACGGCCCCGATCTGCTCGTTCTTGTAGAGCAGGAGGAGCGACAACGGGTCGACGCCGGACTTCGCATCGGTGACCCGCACGACGATGGTGGGGCGTCCTGCTGCCAGCCGGGTCGTCAGCACCCTGACCACCGGTTTCTTCACGTCGTTGATCCACGAGCGGAGCACGTACCTCCGCGCCAGCGGACGACCGGTGAACGGATCGCGGCCGGAGTCGACAGCGATGTAATAGCGGCCCGGTTCCGGGAGCACGGCGCCCGTGGCGCCCATGTTGAAGATGAAGTCCGGCATCCAGCCGTTCATGTTGATCGGCGTCCCGCCGTAGCCCTGGAGGTTGTTCTCGTCGAGCGATCCGAGCAGCCACGGGTGAATCGGAGCATTGGCGCTGAGCAGGTCGCGTAGCGGCGCGCGCAGGTTGAGCGGCGGATCGGTGACGACGGCGCCGAAGTTGACCGTGTTGGCCGGGATGTCGATCGAGTACACCTGTTCGGCGCCTCCTTCGACGGCCGTCTGCTCGAGGCCGAACAGCGCGAGGATCCCGAACGGCTCCGTCGGCCAGCGGTAGATTCGAGCCCGGTTCGTGCCCGAGCGCGTGTCGCCGGTCTGGCTTGCTCTCAAAGGTGTCACCTGGGCGGCCCCGAGTAGCGGGCGCGTGACCGAGAACCCGTACGGGATGCGGCGCGCGACCCCGTCCCGCCGCAGGACGAGGAAGCCGTACTGGTCGGCGCCCGTCGCCGAGGAGGAGGCGCTGGTGGTGATCTGGAGCGTCGTCTGCCCGCCGGGCGGCACCGTCACGGCGCCCGGTACCGAGATCGTTACTCCCGGACTCGATGCCTGCGGCTGGACGGTGACCGACCACGTGCCGCCGCCGCCGCCGGCGTCGCTGATCGCGATGAGTTGCGACCGGCTGGCCGCTCCGGACGTGACGGCCAGGTCGCCGGGGGCGATCGACTGAGGATTCGTGAAGATCTGCGGCGAGTCGGCGGCCGCGAGATTCGCGAGCCCGGCGCCCTCGATGAGGACGGGCGCCTCGACCGTGCGGCTGGAGTCGCCCCAGGCCGGCCCGGCCGTGGACATCAGCGCCGACTTCACCTGCTGCGGCGTCCACTGCGGATGTCGCTGGAGCAGCAGCGCGGCCGCGCCGGCGATGTGCGGCGCCGAGAAGCTCGTCCCGTCCAGGATCGCGTACTGGTCGCCCGCGTACTCGGCGCCAATCGAGGAGATGATCTGCGCCCCGGGCGCGGAGATGTCCGGCTTGAGCTTGTGGTCGAAGGCGGTAAGGCCCGCCGAGGAGAAGCTCGTCGGCACGCCGGGCCACGTTGTCACGACTTCGCCGTGCTCGTCCGCTGTGACGCGGAAGCGCCCACGACCGCCGGACCCTGCGACCGCCTGGCGGATTCGCGCCCCGTCGAGGTCGGAGATCGTCCCGCCGGGGATGCCGAAGCCGAAGGGAACGCCAGTCGGGTCGCCGGGGTGGTCGTCCGCCAGCAGCAGGCCCACGGCCCCCGCCTGAGAGGCATTGCGTCCCTTCGCGTCGAACGCGCAGCCGCCGCGCGAGACGAGTGCGATGGAGCCGGCGAGCGACCTGGCCGGCAGCGTCGTTCCGCAGAGCTGGCGGCCGACGGGACGTCCGTCGGTGCCGTTGATCGTGCCCACGTCGATGAGCTGCTGTTCCGCGTTCACCCAGGACGGTGGGATCGCTCCCGGTGCCGGCACGAATGGCATCGGGCCGATGGCGGCCGGAGCGACCAGCGTCAGAGCTCTCGTGAAGACATGGCTGTTAGCCGTCGCGGCGACGCTGATCGCGTCGGGTGCCGTCGAAGGCGAGCCGACGGTGCCGAGCCCGAAGAGGTCGCGATCGTTGCCGGCGGAGATGACCGGCACGACGCCCGCGTTGACGACGTTGTTCACGACCCGCACCATCGGGTCCCGCGCAGGATCGCTCTGGGGGCCGCCGCCCGAGAAGTTGATGACGTCCATCCCGTCCGCGACGGCCGCCTCGAACGCGGCGATGATCTCGGGCGTGTTGGCGCTGCAGCAGCCGCCGAGCGGGGCCGGCTGGCTGAACACGCGGTAGTTGCCGAGGTAGACGCGGGGCGCGACGCCCGCGAGCCCGGTAATACGCCCGTGGCAGGCTCCGGCGCTCGGGCGGCAGGTCGTGAGCACACTCGCCGGCGCCGTCGTCCCCTCGACGCCGCCGATCACGCCGGCGACGAACGTCCCGTGGAACGACTGCGACTCATCGAGGGGCTGCCTCGACTCGGACGTCGAGACATCGGGGAAGAACGCCTTCGCCACGATCACCTTCGGCGTCGTGAAGCCGGGCGTGCCGCGCGGGAAGCCTGCCGGGAAGCTCAGGCCGCCTGGATCGAGGAACGGGTGCTTGGGGTCGACGCCGTCGTCGACGACGCCTACCTTGACGCCGTTTCCGCCTACGCCGGTGGCTGCCCGCAGCGCCGGGGCGCCGATGACCGAGGGACCGCGGTTCATGGAGAGCGTGTAGCTGACGCTCGGGTAGACGTCCTGGACGAACCCCAGCCGCATGAGCCGCTGCAGCTTCGCAGCAGGCAGCTTCACGGTGAGCCCGTTGAGGAGGATCCGGAAGCGGCGCGGCACCGTTGCTTCGGGGATCTCGCGGCGAAGCGTCGCGACGGCTCGCTCCTGCGCGGCGGCGAGCCGGGAGAGATACGCCTGCGAGGACGAGCTGGAGACGCTGAGCTTGCGCCTGCCCGCGGTCGAGAAGAGCGTCCGCTCGCCCGTCCTGGCCGCGAGCGGCGGCAGGCCGAGCGTCGCGATCACCGTCACCCGGCCGGAGTTCGGGCGGGCCGGGACGACGACCTCACGATTGCGAAGCGAGTCGAGCGTCAGGCCGCCGACGCTCGGAGCAATCGGCCGCAATGAGGCCGTCGCGGAGCCCGCCACGACGAGCGCTAGGAGGAGTGCAAGGACGACCGGGCGCCGCACGAGTTGCGCACGGTAGCGGAAGCTCGGCGGCTACGAAGCCCTGAGTTAGCTAGCGGATCTTGGCGCTGAACGGCCGCGCGAGCTTCTTGCCCTCGAAGACGATCGTGATCGTCCCGCGCAGCGTCTTGCCCGAGGAGTTGGCAGGCACCGTGAACACGCATACGGCCTGGCCACCAACGAACTTCTCCGACTTCGGCTGGACGCTCCTCGCACCGGCCTTGGCGACGCAGTCGACCTGTCCGTTGACGATGGCGGCGCCGGTGTCGCTCCTCGTCGCCGACATGCGCACCGTGAACGTCTTGCCGGCCTTCGGCGAGGCGGGTGCCTTCGTCAGCGACTTGAACACGAGCCGTGCGGGCGCGACCTTCACGTCGTACGAATAAAAGCCTGCGGTGCCTGCGGGGGCGGCGTCGGAGACGGAATTCGTGAAGTCAGGCTCGCCGGTCGTCTCGTTGAAGACGATGCCGGACAGGGCGACGACCCCGAAGCCGAATTTCTTGGTGTTGCCGAGCTCGGCCGCCGAGATGTTGATCGTGACGCCTCCCGCCCAGGAGTAGATGAGCGAGGTCGCCGGCGGGTCTCCGACGCGTCGGGTGAGGCCGGTGCCATCCCATTTGAAGAGCGCGACTTCGCCTTGGAACAGCTCGATTGCATAATCGGCTCCGAGCAGGTCGGTGTCACCAGTTGCCGGGTTCGCGTCGGTGTCGACAAGCATGTCGACGAGCATGTCCCGCGTGAGCTGCGGCCGGTTCGGGATGTTGATCTTGATAGTGATCATCCCCGCGTCATTGTTGGAGACGACGATGGTGCGTGATGTCGGGGGCCGCCGGGTTCTCGCCTGTCGAGTCCTGGTAGGTGACGGAGTTGGCCGCACCCGCAGGCGCGACCGCAAAGATCGCAGCCAGAAGCGCGAGGCCGAGAACTGGGCGAAGCGACCGCATCGGCGATCAGGCTATGGATGCGCGCGTGCCACGTCAAGCCGGTTTACACTCGCGTCGCCCATGGGCCAGTCGTTTGCAGGCAAACAGGGACTCATCCTCGGCGTCGCCAACAAGCGGTCGATCGCCTGGGCGATCGCGCGCCGGCTGGCCGGCGAAGGCGCGGAGCTCGCCTTCACGTTCCAGGGAGAGCGCATCGAGAGCTCCGTGCGGGAGCTGGCGGAGAGCGTCTCCAGCCCGCTCGTCACGTCCTGCGACGTCCGCTCGGACGACGACGTGGCGCGGGTCTTCGCCGAGGTGGCGGAGACGTTCGGCGGGGGCCTCGACCTGCTCGTCCACTCGGTGGCCTTTGCTGCCGCCGAGGATCTCGAGGGCAGGTTCACGGATACCCCTCGAGACCGCTTCTGGATGGCGGTCGACGTCAGCGCGTATTCGCTCGTGGCCTGCGCCCGCGCGGCGGAGCCGCTGATGGAAGCTCGCGGCGGGGGCTCGATCGTCACGATGACCTACCTGGGGGGAGAGCGGGCAGTTCCGCACTACAACGTCATGGGCGTGGCGAAGGCGACGCTCGACGCGTCGGTTCGCTACCTGGCGTGGGACCTCGGGCCGAAGTCGATCCGGGTCAACGCGATCTCGGCCGGCCCGGTGCGCACCCTCGCCGCTCGGTCGATAGCCGGCTTCCCCACGATGGAGTCGATCGTCGAGGAGCGCTCGCCGCTCCGGCGCAACATCGACGCCGACGACGTCGCCGGCGCGGCCGCGTACCTGCTGTCCGGAGAGTCGAGCGGCGTGACGGCGACGACGCTCTACGTCGACTCCGGCTACCACTCCATGGGGATGTAATCCGTTAGGCAGCCCGGATAGACGTCAAGGGGCCTGGCTTGCCCGGCCCTTTGCATGCTTCGAGTGCGTCTTCGCGGCTGTCGCAGATGGGCACGACAGACTCCAGGT
This sequence comes from uncultured Actinomycetes bacterium, assembly GCA_963786725.1. GTDB lineage: Bacteria > Actinomycetota > Thermoleophilia > Gaiellales > Gaiellaceae > PALSA-612. Next base: position 216,281 of record CAWBAD010000011.1, read on the forward strand.
CGAGGATGTCGAGCAGCCGCCACAACGGCCCGTCGTGCGGCGCGACGACGACCATCGGGATGCCGAGTCGCTCCGCTGACTGCACCCAGCCAAACAGAGCCCTCACGCCGGCGCTGTCGACGAAGTGCACCAGAGAGAGGTCGAGGACGACTGCCGGCGAGCGTCGGGCCGCCGCCTGGACGTCTTCGTCCCACTGCGCGGCAGTGGAGAGGTCGAGCTCCCCGGTGACGGCGACGACGGAGGCCGAGCGTTCCATGTGACGGAGAGCGGCATTCCCTGCGGAGACGGTCTCCAAACCAGACCCGAGCCGATCTGCGGCTAACCTCTCGCCCACGGATGTCGATCTGTGGTCTCACCGGCCTCTGGCTCGGGTACCACATGTGCTCGCGTTGACGACCGAGCACCCGACCTCCGGCGGGCCCCGGTTTCCCGGCTGGCGCCGCTACGCGCTGGCGCTGGCCGTAGCCGCACTCGGCGTCTTTGTCACGGAGCTCTTCGCGGGCGAGATGTTCACGACGCCCCTCGTGGGCATGGTCGTGCTCGTTTCCGTCTTCCTCGGCATCGGCCCCGCGCACGCTGCGATCGCGGCGGCCTGGATATCGCTTCTCCTGTACGAGGAGCCGCGCTGGTCGTTGGCGATCGACGACAACGCGGTCGCCCGGCGGTGGGCCATCAGCCTCGTCGTGGCGCTCGGACTCGTCTGGATCGGCTGGAGCCTTCAGCGCCTGCGCCGCAAGGAAGCGGAGCGGGCGATCGAGGCGGAGCGCGAGTCCGCGACCGCCAAGGACCTCCAGGAGCTGGCGACATCGTTGTCGGCCGCTACGACTCCGTCCGAGGTCGCACGTTCGCTCGTGACCCACATGCCGGACCTACTCGGCGCCATCGGCGGCTCGCTTGGCCTGATCGAGGGCGACGAGCTCGTGATCGTGGACCCGGGCGCCGCCGCGCGCGCAGTGTTGCGACCTGGCCTGCGCCAGCCCCTCACCGCGCGGGCGCCGATCGCCACAGCTGCGCGCACGGGCAAGCCGGCGTACGCGAATACGCCGCGGGAGCTCCGGCGCATGTTCCCCGACGGCGCCAAGCTCGTCCCGCACGCGGCCGCCTCGCTGGCTGTGCCGCTGCGCGCCTCCGGTCGCGTTGTCGGAGCGATGGGGTTTCCCTTCGCGCAGCCGCATGTCGTCGACGAAGACATGATCGGATTGGCCCACGTTGCCGCGGGAGCAGGTGGCCAGGCGCTCGAGCGAGCGCAGCTGCACGCGCTCGAGCAGTCCGCACGCGTCTACGCCGAGCTCGCCGCCGACCGCACTCGCCTGTTGCAGGAGGTGGCCGAGCGCATGAGCGCGGCGGCGACGGCCGCAGAGGTGGCCGAGGTCATTGCCCAGCAGGCGACCGGGGCGCTCGCCGCGGATGGCGTCCTCGTGTACGAGCTCGCCGGCGAGCGCGACCAGCTGCGCTTGCTTGCCCACGCGGGGGTTGGCGAGCAGGTCGTTGCTGCGAGGCGATTTGTGCCGACTGGGACTCCCGGATGCGTAACAGACGCGCTCGACTCGGGCGAGCCGGTGACGCTGAAGACACGAGCGCAGTTCGTCGAGCGCTATGGCCCGTCCGAGCGCGGCCTGTTCGACCCCAACGAAGAGTCGACCTACTGCTTCCCACTCACGGCCGGACCGCGCAAGCTCGGTGCCGTCCAGTTCGTTTACAGGGCGGCGACCGCTCTCGACTCCGGCACCGTGGCCATCGCCAGCACGATCTTCCAGCAGGGCGCCGTCGCGCTCGACCGCAGCCTGCGCTTCGAGGAAGAGCTCGCGATCCGCCGGCGCTCCGAGCGCCTCCTCGCCCTGACGGCCCGCCTCTCCGGCGCGTTGACGCCGCGCGATGTCGCCGAGGCGTTCATCGACGCGGCGCTGACTTCCGTCGGGGCGGACGCCGCCGCGCTCAGCGTCGTCGACCGTGAAACGGGACAGATGACTCCGGTCGCGTGGCGCGGGGTCCCGGACGAGCTGATCGAGGAGCGCGGCGTACCGCTGAGCGCCGACCGGCCGGGTGCGAAGGCGCTCCGCCGGAGACAGCCGGCCTACTACCAGGACCTCGACGAGCTGGCCGCCGACTTCCCGGGCTCCCACGATCGCGCGGAGGCGAGCGGCATGCAGACGTTCGCCTACCTGCCGCTGTGGGCGGCCGGTTCCGCGATCGGCCTTGCCGTGCTGGGCTGGCGGGAGCCCAACCAGCTCCTGCGCGACGACCAGCCGTTCCTCGAGTCGGTTGCGGCGCAGTCAGCACTCGCCCTCGACCGCGCGCGCCGCTACGAGACCGAGCGCGACATCGCCGAGACGCTGCAACGAAGCGTGCTGCCGGAAACGCTCCCCTCCATGGAGGGACTGCGGGTGGCCGCGGTCTACCTCCCCGGCTCGACCGCCGTCGACGTCGGCGGCGACTGGTTCGACACTCTCACACTGGCCGACGGCCGGATGGGCTTCGTGGTCGGTGATGTCGTCGGCAAGGGCGTGGAGGCTGCGGCAACGATGGCCCAGCTGCGAAACGGGATGCGGGCGCTGTGCCTGGATGAGAGGACGCCCGGCGAAACCGTCACGAAGCTCAATCTTCTGCTCGCGAGCTACACGGACGTCCCGTTTGCGACTCTGGGTTACGTCACGCTCGATCCACGTTCGCTGGACGCCACGGTCACTTCCGCCGGCCATCCTCCACCGCTCGTCGTGGAGCCGGACGGCGAGATCCGCTACCTCGAGGGCGGGGGCGGCCTGCCGCTCGGCGCCGACCCGGAGGCGTCCTACACGGAGTGGCACACGACGTTCCAGCCGGGCTCGATCGTCGTGCTGTACACGGACGGCCTCGTCGAGCGTCCCGGCCGGTCGATCGACGAAGGCCTCGACCTGCTCGCGGCTGCCGCCGCTGCGGCGCCGCAGGACCCGAACGCCTTCGTGAACGCCGTCGTCGAGGAACTGCTCGGCAAGGGGGCCCGCGGCGACGACGTGGCGCTGCTCGTGATCCGCCTGGACGCGGTTCCTCTACAGCCGCTCATGCTGAGGTTGCCCGCCCAACCAGAGTCGCTGCAGAAGCTTCGTAGCGAGCTCGCGCAGTGGCTCGAGCATGCTGCGGTGCCTGACATCGACGCCCGCGACGTGGTGCTCGCGAGCTGGGAAGCCGGCGCCAACGCGATCGAGCACGCGGATGCCCCACCCGGCGCCACGTTCCGTCTGGACGCCGTGCTGACCGGCGATAGGGTCCGCGTGGAGGTGGCGGATCACGGGCGATGGAAAGAGCCGCAGGCGCGCGATAACCGCGGTCTGGGTCTGCGTCTGATCGAGGGCCTGATGGCGTCGGTGGACGTGCAGCGCCGCGAGACCGGCACGCGAATAGTGATGGAGCGTCCCCTGAGCCGGGAGTCCGCATGGAACCACGGGCCCAACTTTGAACAGAGTTAGCCTGAGGACCGACGAGCTACGAGGCGTGTCCATCGCGCATTTGGAGGGGCGCGTCGACAAGCTGGCCGTCGAGCAGGCGCGCTCGCAGCTCGATCCTCTCGCTGCAGCGGGCAAGCTCGTGATCGACCTCGACGGCGTGTCATTCATCGACAGCGCCGGCTTGCACGCGCTCTTCGGCCTGGGGCGCGTGGCAGCCACGCACGGAGGGGCCGTTGCGCTCTCGGTGCCCTCGACCTCGCCGGTCGCGCGCGCGATCGCGATCGTGCGCCTCGCCGACACGATGCCCGTGTGCGAGTCCGTCGAGGCTGCGGCAACGGCGCTGGATTAGGTTTCGGTCTTCGACGCGGGGCGGGTAAGGGCTCGGCAGCCCGCGCCCTGGAGGTTTCATCGCCTCGGCCGAGCGGGTACAACACGTCTCCTTATGGGCGGAGATGTCGGGCGGGACAGCTCGGAAGCCTCGGATGAGGCCGCGTTCGGCGTGGAAGTGACGAGTGCCATCAGCGCCACCGCCGTGGTCGCCGTGCGAGGCGAGGCGGACCTCCACACCGCGCAGGAGCTACGAGCGGCGATCAACGACGCGATCGACGGCGGCGCGACGTCGCTCGTAGTCGATCTCAGCGAGACGACCTTCATCGATTCGATGACTCTCGGCGTGCTCCTGGGCGCGGTCAAGCGCCTCCGTCCCATCGGCGGCCACGTCAGCGTCGTGTGCAGCGACGCGAACATCCGCCGCATCTTCGAGATCACGCTCCTCGATCGCGTGTTCACGCTGTACCGGAGCCGCGAGACTGCGCTCGACGCCGAGGTGCCTGGAGGCGCCGGGAGAGCTTGAGCGGCGCGGAGGTGAGCGACCCGGTAGATCGCGTGATCGTCGAATTCCCCGCGACCGCGGGCTATCGCGCCGTGGGGCGGCTCGTGCTCGGCGGCCTGTCGTCTCGTTTCGAACTGCCCGTCGACCGCGTCGACGACCTGCTGCTCGCCCTCGAGAGCCTCATTGCCCAGGAGCTTGCCGCAGAGGCAGTGACGATGGAGGTGACAGCGGCGCCGGAGGGCTTGCGTGCGCGAGTCGGCCCCTTCGTGCGCTCGCAGGTCGACGACCCCGCAGTGGCGCGCGTCCTGGCACCACTCGTCGACGACGTGTCCGAGCAGAGCGAGCCGGACGGGTTCTGGGTTGAGCTGGGAGTCTCCGCCGACCGCTCGGCTGGATGACGACGATGGCCACCGAACCAGCATTCCTGCGGCTGCTAGAGGCGTACCGCGCCGGTGATGAGTCCGCGCGCGACCAGATCGTCGAGCAGTTCATGCCGCTCGTGCGCAAGATCGCCTCCCGCTATGCCGGTCGCGGCGAGCCGATGGAGGATCTCGTGCAGGTCGGCTCCATCGGGCTCGTACTCGCGATTGAGCGTTTCGACGTCGAGCGGGGGGTGAAGTTCACGACGTACGCGGTGCCAACGATCGTCGGGGAGATCCAGCGCCACTTCCGCGACCGTGCGTGGGCGATACACGTGCCGCGTCGCATGAAGGAGCTGAGCCTCAAGCTCGCCCGGACGATCGAGGCGGCGACGGCCGATCTCGGCCGCGCGCCGACGATCGCGGAGCTAGCCGCGGAGACAGGGCTCGAGGAGGAGGAAGTCGTGGAGGCGCTGGAGACGTACCACGCGTATTCGACGCGGTCGCTCTCCCAGCCGCTCGGCCTCGGTGAGTCCGACGAGGGCACTGTCGAGGACCTCTTCGGCGCGCCCGAGACGGGCTACGAGGAGGTCGAGCACGGCGTGCTGCTGGAGTCCGGGTTAGCCGCGCTCGACGAGCGGGAGCGTGCCATTATCGAGCTCCGGTTCTTCGAAGGCCTGACACAGTCGGAGATTGCGGCCCGTATCGGCATCTCGCAGATGCACGTCTCGCGGTTGCTGCGCCGCTCGCTGGCCGTCATGCGCGGCCGCCTCGACACCGTTGCGGAGCCGGAGCTGTGAGCGAAACGGTCCGACTGACCATCCCGGCCAAGGCCGAGTACCTGGTGCTCGCGAGGCTTGTGCTCACCGGCATCGCGATGGAGGTCTCGATGAGCGAGGTTGCGCTCGCCGATCTCAAGCTCGCGGTCACCGAGGTCTGCGGCAACGCCGTCCAACACGCGTACACGGACGACCCCGGCGTGGTGCGCGTCGTGTTCGAGGTCGAGCCAGATGTGATCGAGGTGTCCGTGGTGGACGAGGGTGGCGGCGCCGGCTTCCCGGACATCGACGAGTCGGTTCTCAGCGACGGGCCTGTCGAGAGCGGGATGGGCCTCGCCATCGTGAAGGCCGTGATGGACGATGTGACGATCGACGAGGATCCTTCGGCATCCGGCACGGTTGTCCGCATGCGCAAGAGCCTCGCGGCCTAGCGGGCCCCGTCGACGGCGGCTTCACGGCTAGGCCAGACGTCGAGGGCGGCGACGATGTTCGTGATCTCGAAGATGCGCCGGGCCGTCTTGTCGGGCAGCACCGTGCGTAGCTCGCCGCCTCCCTCGCGCACTCGCCGGAGCAGGCCGACGATGGCGCCGAGCACCGTCGAATCGAGGAAGGTCACGGCCGAGAGGTCGAGGACGATGACCGCCGGCGTGCTCTCCAGCACCGTCTGAAAGGCCTCGCGCAGCTCGGGCGCGTCGAATGCGTCGAGCTCGCCTGAGAGCGCAATTACCGCCCCGCCCGCGAACGGCTCGATGCGCGGCGTCGCGGGCACCCGCGAATCATCGCGGAAGTCATGCCGGGGCCGCCGGACCCACACCGTGTTTCGGATGCGCCGAGCAGGGCTAGAACGCGCTTCGACTCAGGCGCGGGAGGTCGTTGCCTGACGATGGGGCGAGATCCGGCCGCCGAACGTCGCCCTCCGCGATTCGGCGGCCGGCTCGCCCCGATCGCGCTGTTTTAGGCCTGGCCCCGGCCGGGTACAAGAAGGTCATGAACGGGGAGTACGCCGATGAGCGGCCCACGCTGGTCTTCTTCTCCAGCAAACGGTCTGGCCCCGCGCGGCGCATGGCGAGCCTCATCGCCTGGGTGCACGTGACGGAGAAGAATCGGCTACGCGTGCTCGAGGTGGACGCCGACGCCAACGAGCCGCTCATGCGAGCGCTGGACGTCGACACCGTGCCGGCGCTCGTGCTGCTCGGCGACGACTCTCGGGTGCTCGCACGCCACGAAGGGCGCGCCACGGGCCGCCAGATCGATCGGCTCATCCGCTCCCACGTCGCCTAGGCACGAGCTGCCGCTAGTTGAGCGCGTACGCGACGACGCGCACTCCCGGCGCGCCGTCGAGCGTGACCAGGTGCCAGCCTTCGTCGCCGAGGGGCACGCGCGTCTCCTCCAGGGTCGACACCGTGGTGTCCAGGCCGTGGCGGCCGTCCACCGAGATTCGCACGGCCGCAGGCTCGTCGTCCCGTCTCAGGAAGAGCCGCAGGTCGACGCCGTCTGCGTTGTACGCCCACAGTGACGCATGAGGCGCGGATGTGACGCGACCCTCGCCGTCGTTCGGCCGCCAGCCATCGCAGAACTGCGCCACGTCGCGCGGCGGCTCGGCCACCGGGGAGGGCGGCGGCGGCCCGCCCCCGCGCCGTGTGAGCAACGTGACCGGCCCATCCTGCGCCTGGGGCCGGTAGCCGTGGCGGGCCAGGGCATTCCAGGCGAAGGCGGCCGTGTCCGGTGCCGCCGGGTTGTCCCGGAACAGCCCGCCGTGGAAGATGACGCTCGTGACGCCGAGCTGCGCGAGCAACGCGCCCGGCTGTCCCGTCCAGTCTCCGCAGTTGATCGGCGCCAGCTGCTTCGCGACCTCGTCTGCCTCCACAGGTGCGAGCGTCGAGTAGCCCTGCGGCCGCTCCCGCGGCGCCTGCGTCGTGTAGTAGAGATAGACGCCGCCGTAAGTGGATGCCCGGACGGAACACCGGCACCTCGAGCACACGACCTGGCGGGTCGTCGCGCAGCGCCGCGTAGGCTGCGTTGTCCTCGTCGGCGGCCGTCGCCTCGAAGGTCGTCACGCGGAGGTCGGCGAGTAGGAGCACGACGGCGACGCTCGCGATGACAACGGCCTGGCGGGGCACGCGCCGCGGCAGATCAGCGTTCACGAGCGCGTCGACCGCGTAGGCGACGAGGGCTGCGATGGCAAGACAGGCGATCGGCAGCAGCCGCTCCGGGACGCGGGGGTAGCGAAGCGGCCAGACGACGAAGCGCACGGCCTCGTAGATGGGCGTCGTCGTGCCCAGCGCCAGCACGACCGGCACGAGCGTCGCTACGCCGAACAGGCCTGCCAGCCCGTACGAGCGCCGGCGGATCAGGAATACAAGGCCCGCGATGGCGACGAGGGGCGTCAGCCACCCGAGGAAGACGAAGGTCTCCGACCCATGGCGGTCGTGGCGGACGAGGAAGTCGAGCCAATCGGCGGAGGAGCGGCCGACCTGGCGCAGCGAGCGGCCGCCCTCGCCGATCGAGCCGTCGATCGTGGCCAGCCAGACCAGCACGCCGGCCGCGGCCGCCAGCGCCACGCCGACGATGGCACCGACCACGGCCCAGCTGGCTCGCGAGCGGACGAGGACATACGCGAGATAGAACGGCACGGCGCCGAGTGCCAGGTGCACCTGGCCCGACGCGGGGATGGAGGCGATCGCCAACGCGGACGGCACGAGCCACCAGCGCGAGCCGCGGCGCGCGCGCTCGAACGTCCACAGCGATAGCGGCAGCAACGCCGAAATGGGCGCCAGCAAGTGGCCGGCGGCCGTCTGCTCCAGCCGGTACGGCGCGACCTCGAATGCAAGCCCGCCGACGAGTGCCGCTCCCACGCCGAGGTCGAGCTCTCGAAGCCAGCCGTATGTCAGCAGCCCGGCGGCGATGAGCCCGAGGAGCACGAAGACGTTCCAGCCGACGACGACGCCGAGCGCCCGCCAGAGCGGCCAGAAGGGGAGGCCGAAGGGCCAGGCCGAAGGGTTGAGCTGCGGCTCGGCGACAGGGCGGAACGAGTACGGATCGCGCCAGGGGTAGTTCCCGCTCTCCAGCTGGTGCCCTGGTAGCCAGAGTCGGTAGGTCAGCTGGAGGTGGTCTCCGGCCGCCGCCTCCCCGTGACCTGGCTGGCCTCCGGCGAGGAAGTCCGAGTTGGCGTGGCGAAGCGCAGGCGTCGCCGCCAGCAGCGCCGCCGCAGTGCAGACGAGGGTGGCTAGGAACGCGCTGCTTGTAACAACGCGTCGAAGTCCGGAAGCTCCGCCGGCTCGAAGCGCCAGGCCCCCCGAATCGTCCCATTGGCTCCGATCAGGAACGCCGATCGCTCTGCCACCTCCTGCATGCCGCGCCGCTCGTGCGCGATGCCGAAGCCGCGCACCGCCTCGGCATTCCAGTCGGACAGGAGCTCGACGCCCTCGAGGTCGAGCGCCTGGCTCCAGGCGATGTGGGTGAACGGTGAGTCACGCGAGATCCCGTACGGCTTCACGCCCGCCGCCTCGAACTCCTCCCTCCTGTCACGCAGGAGCTGCATCTCGGCCGTTCACGTGCCCGTCCAGTCGAAGAGGTAGAAGAGCAGCAGGATCGGCCCGTCGGCGACGAGATTGCCGAACGTGACGGCGTCGGCTGGCGGGCGCCAGACGGTTGCCTCCAGCGGAGCCCTGTCGCCGATAGCGAGCACCTCACGACTCTCGCAGGCGGACGACGAGCACGTGGTCGTACGTGCGCACGACGAACTGCGAGCCGTGCTGGGTGATCTTCTCGGGCGCGCTCGGCAGCCCGAGCCGCTCCACGACACGGCCGGTTCGCCGGTCGAGGAGGTAGAGGTAGTCGGACTCCGCCGTGAAGCCGTAGCCCGTGAGCAGGTAGTCGGGCGTGATCGCGAACGTCTGCGCGTTGGCGACGAGGGCGCGGCTCCGCCAGAGCCTGCGCTTCGTCTTGGCGTCGACGGCCGTGATGTAGGCGTTCTGCCCGTACGACGACTTCGCGTACGTGAGGTGCGCGTTCTGGGTGTAGAGCACGCCGTTCGCCTCGCGCGCCCACACGAGCTCCTCGTAGACGAACTCCTTCTCGCCGGGCAGGTTGCGCGGCGGCCACACGTACTTCTTGAAGTCCAGGGCGTAACCCGTGGAGCTGAGGAGGATGCGGGAGGAGGCGCCGTCTTTGCCGTAAAACGAGAACTTCGGGCCACCCGGGCAAATCGTCCTCTGCAGAGGCAGGCCGCGCAGCGACGCGGGGATGCCCGTGAAGGGGCACGACGGTGTACCCGTGCCCAGCCCAGGAGAGATCGTTCTCGACGAGACGACCACGAGCCGCTTCGCGTCGGGCGCCGAGATGACCTGCCCGGGGAAGGGCGGCTTCGGCAGCGTCGTGACGGTGATCCCTGCCGCGCCGAGCGCGAGCGCTGCTGCTCCGGCTGCGAGCTTCACGCCCGAGAGACTACGCGCAGCACCAACCCGCAATACGCGGGAACGAGCCGCCCCCGAACTGGCGCGTGATGCCGGACACCGCCTCGATCTTGCGCCGTCCGGCCGCGCGCACGAACACCCACTGGTCGGCCGTCGGCCACGTCACCAGCAGCCAGCGCCCGTCCGGTGATCGGGCCACGTCGCGGAACTCACCCGTCCCACGAAAGATGACGCGGCCGCCGGTCACGACTTCGCTCGCGGCGCCCCGCTGCCGGATCGTGGCGGTGGGAGCGGGCACGGCACTCGCCCGGAGAATGCGGCCTGTGTCCGCATCGACGACGACCGTGCGACCTGCCCGGTCGGTGTACGCGAGCCGGAAGCCGTCCCCGGGTAGCCAGGCCGGCGCCACGGCTGCCACGTTCCGCCGGAGCAGGCGATCGCCCGTCCCGTCCCCGGCGACGGCCCGCAGAGAGCTGCCGCTGAGATATGCGATCCGCGTGTCGATCCGATCGCCGGCCCAGCGTGGGAAGCGAACGTTCGGTCGCGCGAGCGACCAGCGGACGTCGCCGTCCGGTTCGACCGCCGCCAGCTCGTTCGCCCGCGCCACCACGACGTAGCGTCCGAACGGAGACCACGATGCCTCCCGCCAGTCACCCAGCCGCCGCTTGGAGCCGTCCGCCTGGACGACCCACACGCCGTCCGCCGACTCCACGAGCAGCCGGCCCGGCGCCGGCAGCGAGAAGAGCGCAGGCTGGGCGCGCTCGATACCCACCGCCTCTCGGATGGAGTCGAGCACCGCCTGTCCGGGTGGGCTTGCGACGACGCCCGCCACAATCGCCACCGCGGCGAGCACGACGACGGGGCGCCACACCTTGCGCTCGCGCGGTGACGGGGTGCGCTCCTCGTAAGCCGAGCGCACGACCTGCCACGCGCGCTCCTCGGCGCCCTCCGGCGGCTGAATGACGTCGAGCTTCACGGGAGCGTCTCCTGGAGCTGGTCGAGCCCACGGCGCAGCCGCGAGTTCACCGTTCCGCGAGGCAGGTCGAGCAGGCGGGCGATCTCTCCCGGCGTGTATCCGAGCAGGTGGCGCAGGACGATCACCGCCCGATGCTCCGGTGACAGGCCGCTGAGTGCGTGGAGGACGTCCGAGCCGACGTCCGGTGACGATGCGGGTGCGGCGGTGTCGACCAGCTCGAGCTCGGCGCGCAGTGTGCGGGTTCGCGCCCAGTCGATCGCGCGGTTGATGACGATTCGGTGCAGCCACGGCCCGAACGGCCGCCGCCGGTCGAACCGATCGAGGTTGCGAATAGCGGCGAGGAACGCCTCCTGGGCGATGTCCTCGGCGGCGGCGGCGTCGTGCACGACGAGGAAGGCTGCGCGCCACGCCGAGGGCCAGTGCAAGCGAAAGAGGGCCTCGAAGTCCGAGGCCGATCCGGCCTGCGCGCCCCGGATCCAGGCGCGCTCGTCACGACCCGCAGGCATCGCGTGACCAGAGTACGACGGAACCTGGCCGGGAGGTCCATGCCCGAGATACGAGCTGCGCGCCCCGTGAGGTCCGTCGGACCTCACGGCACTCGGCACGCGTATACGAAGAGTGAACAGGGGCGAGTTCCTCCGGGCCGCACTGGCCGTTCCGTTTGCGTCTAAAGCGCTCGCCGGCGGCACGCCGGTCGCGTTCGTCACCGCAGATCTCGAGAGCCACGTCGTCGTGCTCGACCTCGAAACGTTTCGCGTCGTACGCCGCATCCGCACCGGACCGGGTCCGAGGAGCATCGAGTCGCTGCACGACTGGCTCGCGGTCGTGGCACACACCGAGCACGGGGCCGTCACGCTCCTCGACGCCGCGACGAGCCGGATTCGCGCGGAGCTGGAAGGCTTCGAGGCGCCCCGGTATACGGCGGTCCATCCGCGGCGCCCGCTCGCGTACGTCACCGACTCCTCGCGCGAGGAGGTCGTGGTCGTCGATGTCGAGCACGCGAAGGTGCTGTGGCGAGCACGGGTCCCCGGTCCGGCGCGGCATGTCTCGATCAGCCGCGACGGCCGGACGCTGTGGACGGCGCTCGGCACTGCGGCGTCTCGCATCGCCGTACTCGACACGACCGACCCACGACGTCCTAAGCTCGTCCGGACGATCGCGCCGCCCTTCCTCGCGCACGACGTCGGCTTCGCGTCCGACGGCCGCGCGGCGTGGGTAACGTCGGGCGCGGAGCGGCGGATCGCGATCTACCGCGGCGACCGCCGTCCGGCTCGGATCCTCGGCGCCGGCGCTCCCCCGCAGCACGTCACGTTCGCAGGCGAGAAGGTCTTCGTGGCGAGCGGCGACGACGGCACCGTCCAGCGTCACCGCCTCGACGGCGATCTCGTCCGCGAGGCGCGTGTCCCCGTCGGTTCGTACAACGTCACCTTCGGCTGGAGCCGGCTCGTCACGCCGTCGCTGACGGCCGGAACGACGAGCGTGCTCGACCACAACGGGCGCGTGCTCGCGATCGAGAAGGTCGCGCGCGCCGCCCATGACGCCTGCATCGTCTTCGGCCCCTGAAAGGAGCTGCTCATGAAACGCGTACTCGCAACCATCGTCCTGGCCGCCGGCATCGCCGCCGGCGTCGCCAGCGCCGACGGGTCTCCGTACTCCCCGGGACTGGTGTACGGCTGGAACGGGGTCGGCGCGGGGAACGGCGTTCGCTACGTCGCGTTCGGCATGCCGAAGTCGACGATCGTCGCCGCTGTCCGGGGACGCGACGGCCGTGTCCTGAGAAGCAGGGTCGTGAGAGGTGACTACGGTGTGCCGCTCGTTGCCTACGACGGCACTTCCGGCGGTCTCTCGGGTGACGGCAGGTCGCTCGTGCTCGGCTCCTACGGACCTCTGCCCGGCCAGTCCGGGAAGACGCGCTTCGTCGTCTTGGACACGAAAACGCTGGCCACGCGCCGCGCGATCGTGCTCAACGGATCCTGGTCCTTCGACGCGGTCTCGCCCACCGCCTCCACGCTGTACCTCACCGAGCATCTGCGTGCCGGCGACAAGCCCCTCTATCGGGTTCGTACCCTCGACACGCGCTCCGGGCGCCTCGGCGGCGCGATCGTCGACCGCCTCGAAGGCGAGAAGGACATGGGCGGCCAACCCGTCGCGAGAGCATCGAGTACCGGCGGCCGCTGGGCGTACACGCTCTACGCGCGCCGCGGCGACGAGCCGTTCGTGCACGCGCTCGACACGGTGAGGCGCGAGGCGTTCTGCATCGACCTGCCTCTTCGCCTCGGCTACGGAAGGCAGTGGGGGCTGAGCCTCGAGCTCGAGTCGGCAGGCAGGTCCCTCTCTGTGCGCCGCGGCCGTAACGAGGTCGCGGCCGTCAACACGACCACCTGGCAGGTGAGCAGCTAGGACTGGACCGTCGCGGGCGCGGCTTCGGTCGCGTCCGCGATCTCGCGCACGACCTCGACGATGTCGCGGTTCGCGTTGAAGATGCGCAGCTGCCGCTCGGCGCTCGAGCCGCGCGAGAGGATGTCGCGGATGCCCGTGAGCTCACGGTCGCAGCCCAATTCGCGCGCGTGCGGCTCGACGTCGCGTAGCGCGCGGCGGATCAGCTGCCCCACCGGAACGCGGTTGCGGCGGCCGGTGGCGAGATCCATCAGCGGCGCCTCCAGGCCGTGACGTGCGGCCAGCCACTTGTTCTCGGTGGTGAGGATGCGGTGATACGACGGAATTCCGCCGCCACTCTCGTACAGCTCGCAGTAGAACTTGACGAGCGACTGGCACAACGCGGCGATGGCAATCGAGTCCTCCACACGCGTCACGGCGTCGCAGATCCGGATCTCGATCGTGCCCAGCCGTGGGTGCGGGCGGATGTCCCACCAGATGTGGGTGTAGTCCGCGATGCAGCCCGAGCGCTCGAGCTGGCCCACGACGCGCGCGTAGTCGGCGTAGTCGCGGAAGCGTGGAGGCGGGCCGGAGCGCGGGAACGCTGCGAAGACGAGCTGCCGCGTCGACGCCAGCCCCGTCGGCTCGCCGCGCCAGAAGGGAGAGGACGCGCTGAGCGCGAGCAGCTGCGGCAGGTGGACGAGCATGCCGCTGAGCACGCCGACCGCCTTCTCCGGGTCGTCGATCGAGACGTGGACGTGCATGCCGAAGATCAGCTCGCGCCGGGCTACGTACTGGAGCTGGTCGACGAGCGCGCGGTAGCGATCGCGGGCAGTGATGCGCTGCTTCTCGAACAGGCTGAACGGGTGCGTGCCCGCAGAGCCCACGCGCAGCCCGGTCTGCCGCGCGACGTCCGTCACCGCCGCGCGCAGCCGATGCAGCTCGGTAGCGACCTCGCCGATGTCGCGGCAGACCGGCGTCGCGATCTCCACCACCGACTGCATGAGCTCCGGATGGAGCTCGTGCTCGAGGTCACTGCCCTCGACCGCGGCCAGCACGGTGTCGATGTGCTGCACGAGGTCGAGCGTGCCGGCATCGAGCAGCATGTACTCCTCCTCGACGCCCATGGTGTACGGGTCGCCTCGGCCGAAGCGGTGGTGGAGGACGCTCGACTCGTACTCAGGCGACGACAGCATCGACGTCGATCTCCAGGTGCCACCGTGGGTCGACGAGCCCCGCGATGATCACGGTCGTGTTGACGGGTCGGATGTCGCGAAAGATCTCGCCGTGCGCACGCCCCACCTCGTCGAAGTCGGCCTGCGGCGTGATGTACATCCTCGTGCGCACCACGTCCTCGAAGCTCGCACCGGCTTCGGTGAGGGCCGCGCCGATGATCTCTAGGCAGCGCAGTGCCTGGCCGTACGAGTCGGCGGGAGGATCCGCGCCGTCCGGCATCTGGGGTGCCGTGCCGGCCACGTAGACGTTGCCGCCCACGCGCACGGCACGGCAGTAGCCGAAGACGGCCTCGTATGCACCTCCGGAGGTGATGCGCTTCCGGTCCATCCGCCTAGTATCGCGCCGTGGAAGCGCTCCGTCAGGTCGACTACTGGTCGGTCGACCACGTGGCCGTCGCTGCAGTCCCTGGGAGCGGCGAGCCGGCGGTGTACGGCGAGCGGGAGCGCGAGTTCCGCTGGGCGTCGGTCACGAAGCTGCTGACGGCGTACGCGGCGCTCATTGCCGCCGAGGAGGGGACCATCGACCTCGACGAGCCGGCCGGTCCGCCCGGTTCGACCATGCGGCATCTGCTGTCCCATGCCTCGGGTCTGCCGTTCAAGGCGGGGCAGCCAATCGGCCGGCCGGGGGCGAAGCGCGTGTACTCGAATCCCGGCTTCGAGCTCGTCGCGGAGATCGTGGCCGAGCGCGCCGAGATGCCGTTCGAGCGGTATCTCTCCGAGGCGGTGCTCGAGCCACTCGGGCTGGGCGCGGACCTGCGCGGCTCTCCCGCCGCCGATCTCTACGGCTCGCTGGACGACCTCATGCGATTCGCCGCGGAGCTGCTGGCACCAAGCCTGGTTGCGACGGAGACACTGGTCGAGGCGACTACCGTTCAGTTCCCCGGGCTTGCCGGCGTGCTGCCCGACGTCGGCAGCTTCGACCCGATGGACTGGGGACTCGGCTTCGAGCTGAAAGACGGCAAGCAGCCGCACTGGTCGGGCTCTCGCACGTCGCCGAGGACGTTCGGCCACTTCGGCGGCTCGGGGACGTTCCTCTGGGTCGACCCTGATGTCGGCCTCGCCCTTTGCTGCCTGACCGATCGCGAGTTTGGGCCCTGGGCCTCGGAGGCCTGGCCGAAGCTGTCAGACGCGGTGATCGAGGAGGCGGGCTAGCCCGAAACGGAAATGTCGAGGGGACAGTCCCAGGGACAGTCACTGAGAGTGTCCCTCTTACTCGTCGTCGGCGAAGAGCGGGCGAATGAACTCGTCGAACGTCGCCTGGTCGCAGCTCGCCACGACGGCGGGCGTCATTGCCCTGACCGACGCAGTGCGCGGCACGCCCATTGCCAGCGACACCTCTCCGAAGTACGCGCCGGGATGGAGGACGCCCGCTGCACCTCGCCCTCCGAACTTGCTCGCCGCCAGCACTCCTGAGAGGACGACGTAGAAGCGGTCGCCCTCCTCTCCCTCGACGACAGGAGCGGCGCCGGCCGGCAGCTCCTCGCGCACCATGCGCTTCGCGAGCTCGTTCAGCCGATCGCCCGGCAGCTCGGCGAGCAGCTCGCACCGCAGTAGCTCGGTCACCGTGGCGGGGACGTGGCGGGGGCTCATAGCCGTATTGTTGCGTCGCGTGATGCGTCTCGTCGGCTGGAAGCACTGCCCGCGCTGCGCCGCGGCCCTCGAGAACGACAATCAGACCGCCACGTGCGGCGGGTGCGGCTTCGCTGCGTACGCCGGTCCCGAGGCGACCGTGAGCGCTCTCCTGACCGACGACGGCCGGATCTTGCTCGCACGGCGCAAGTTCGAGCCCGAAGCGGGGAAGTGGGATCTTCCCGGCGGCTTCCTCGACGAGGGGGAAGAGCCTCTCGACGGGCTACGCCGGGAGCTGCGTGAGGAGGCGGGCGTCGAGATCGAGCCACTTGACTTCGCCGGCGTGTGGGCCGACAGGTACGGCGGCACCGAGGACGCGGTGACCACACTCAACCTCTACTGGCGCGCGCGCATCGTCTCCGGCGAGCCGACTCCCGCGGACGACGTCGCGGAGCTCCGCTGGTTCCCCGTCGACGATCTCCCACCCGACGGGGAAATTGCTTTCAGGAATGTCGTGAAGGCGATACGCTCCTTGCGATGAAGCGACTCGTGGCCGTCGCGGTCGTGCTGCTAGCACTGGCGCCCGGCGCCGGCGCTCGCCCCGAGGTCGCGAAGGTCCTGCTCGGGATCACCGGCGACCCGGCGCGCTTCCAGGCCCAGACGGGACAGAAGTCGGCGATCAAGCACGTCTTCCTCGGCTGGCAGCAGGGCATGTCGTGGGGAACCAGGCTCGACCGGTTCCTCCCCCAGCTGACGCCGATTCCCATGATCCACCTCGGCATCGGCGGACCGGGAGCCACGCGGCGGGCCAGGATCTCGATGCAGCAGATCGCAAACGGCCAGGGCGACGCATATCTGGTCTTCCTCAACAAGGCGATCAACGGCTTCGGCAGCCTCGTCTACGTGCGGCCAATGGCAGAGATGAACAACCCGAATGCCCTGTACCACCCCTCGAAAGGGGCGGGCATGTCGACTGAGGCGTACCGGAAGGCCTTCGCCCGCATCTACCTCATCCTCCACGGCGGCCCGCGGGTAAAGATCGATGTCGCCCTCCAGCGACTCGGGCTCCCGTACCTGACTGTGCACGAGGATCTTCCGGCCAACCCCAAGGGCGGCAAGCTCGCGGTGATCTGGAACCCGCTGGCCGGCGTGGGCGGGTGGATGCCTTCCTATCCAGGAGACAAATACGTCGACCTCGTGGGCAACGACATGTACGGAGAAGGAGTCGACTTCTCGCGGGCGGAGAACGAGCAGCTCTACGCGTTCGCACGATCGCACGGGAAGCGGTACTCCTTCCCCGAGTGGGGCGTGTCAGTCGACCAGCCCGAGTTCGTAAAGTACCTCTGCGACTTCATCAAGGCGAAGCCGGCGATCGTGCTCGCTGCCTACTTCAACAGCCTCGGCGGGTCCAAGTGGGACCTGGCACCGAAGCCGAACAGCAAGAAGACCTACCGCTCCTGCCTTACGCCTCTTGAGTTGACGCCGTAACTGCCGGCTCGAGGCCGAGCGCGCGCTCGATCGCGCCCTTCGGCTGTGCCCCGGTGACTGCCGCTGCCGGCTCGCCGTCGCGGAAGAGGATCATCGTCGGTATGGACATCACGCCGAACTGCATGGCGAGCTCCTGCTCCTCGTCGATGTTCAGCTTCACGACCTTGAGCTCGCCCTCGCGCTCCCCGGCCATCTGCTCCAGCACGGGTGCGACCGCGTGGCACGGGCCACACCACTCGGCCCAGAAGTCGACGAGGACAGGCGTTTCGCTCTGCAGGACCTCTGTCTCGAAGGTCTCGTTGGTCACGGATTCCATGATGCTCGCTTTCTCGTAGTCGTTATCGAACGCTTCCAAGAGCCTAAACGGCCGCACGGCCGTTCTGCTTCCCGCCGTAGACTTCGCCTATGGCAGGCGTGTTCACGCCACTTCCGCGTGTTCCCG
>CAWBAD010000012.1:0-256851 GCA_963786725.1 uncultured Actinomycetes bacterium
CGTCCAGCCCATGCCCTTCAACTCGACGATGAACGGCTTGCCGGCCTTGACGACCTTCGGTGCCTTCACGAAGCTGCGCTTCACGAAGTACGGCACCTGGGCCATGACCTTGCCGCCCTGCACGAGCTGGACCACGTGCCAGCCGCCCAGGCCGTCCGGGACGGTGATCTGCGACGAGAGCGTGCCGTCGGCCGCCGCTGTGGCCCTCCCGAGAGGCACAGGCACGAAGCTCCAGCACGTACCGGTGCAGTTGACGCGGTTGCCGACCACTGTCGACCAGATGAGGTCAACAGGCGCGTTCGGCGTGAGCCCGGTAGCGGTGACCTTCGTCTTCGCGAGGATCTGGCCGCTGGACGAGGCGAGCTTCGCCGTGGCCTTGCTGTCGGGCGCGAGGTTGGCCGCCGAGAGCGTCGTCCTCGCATCGATCGTGGGCTTGACGTTGGCCGGCCACTCGGTCCTCGGAGCGAGGTTCGCATTGCCCTTCGTGAGCGTGAACTTCAGCCGGTGGCTATCCGTCCACGGCACCGGGGACTGCTCCATGTTCAGGTAGGGCACGGTGTGACTGGATCCTGCGTACTCGATCCAGTGCGCCCCCACCTCGCCGGCAGCGCGGAGCTTGAAGACCGCAATCCCACGCGTCATGTTGGCCGAGGCGGCGCCCGTGTACTTGTTGTCGTAGAGCACCGCTCCGACGCTCTCGTACGTCGGCGAGCCCATGCCCACGACCTTGACGGTGATCGGCGTGCCGAGCGGCCCCTTCTTCGGGCGAATCGTCACCGTGCGCTCGAGCAGGAAGCCGCCTTTGGCCACCTGCTGACCGTCGACGACCGCGTAGACGTCGTGGAGCCCGCCGTAGTCGACAGGAGCCTTGACTTTGATCGAGAGGGCACCGGCGGCATCCGTCTTGCCCGTTGCGAGCGCGACGCCGACCTTGTCGACCTTGCGGCCGATGTAGTCGATCGAGTCGGGCTTCGGGTCGAGCACGTAGCGGACGCTCGCCGTCATCCAGACGAGCGTCACGTTCGCGCTCGCCGGCAGCCCTCTGCCGGTGAACGTCACCGCGGCTCCCGGCTTCGCGACGTCCGGCTTGGTGGTCATCACCTTCATCGTCGCCGCCGGCTTTCCGGGGTCGACGAGCGGTCCCGGCAGTGGTGCGGCGCCGGGGATGATCGGGTTGTTGACTGCGGTCGGGTCGGCCAGCGCCGACTGGGTGAAGAGGACGACACAGGCCGCAGCAATCACGGTCAGTCCCAGTCGTCGCCGCCACGCGACCTGCTTGTGTGTTGTACGGCTCATGGTTGTCCTTTCACTCGCCATGGCCGCCTACTTCTTCTTCCGCGCAGCCAGGTTGGGGACGATCTGCAGCTCGTAGTCGTAGCGCCCGAACGTGTTCGCCTCGGTCTTGAAGACGATCTGAGCCGTCACCGAGCCGAGCGGGTAGGTCTTGGGGATGATCCACGCCGCTGTCCAGAAGAACACCCTGTTCGGGGCCGTCCCGTGCGCACCCCAGTTCAGCCTCATGTTCGGCTGGCCCGGGATCTTGACGTACGCGTACTTGACGTTCTCGGTCGACAGGATGTTGCCGGTGGCAGCCTCGCTGCCCCACACACGAAAGACCGGACGCTCACCGCGTGCGAAGTAGTTGGTCTGCGTGCAACCGAGCGGCCGGGGCTTCGTGCCCGCCGGTGCTGTGCCGTTGACCGTGTCCACGTAGAGGAACACCGGGTACTTGACGGGGTCGGCGGAGCTCTGCGCTAGCGCGGGCGCCGCGATGGCGCTGAGCATGACCGCAGCCCCGAGCAGCAAGAAGATTCGGCGCATTGTCTGTGTCCTAGGTCGAGTCATCGTTGGCACCCCCTAACCCGTCGCTGGCGTGACGGTCAGCTGGGAGGTCGCGGGCGGCATCTGGACGAAGCTCGCGGTGACCTTCGCCTTCGTCCTGACCGTGGCCTGGAAGGCGACGATCCCCAGCGCGTAGTCCGCCGGAATCTTCCAGGTGCCGGACCACGGGAAGTTCGGGTCGCCGTTCGTGTACTTCATCTGCACGGTCGGCTGACTGGGGATGAGGATCCTGGCGAACTGGAGGTCCTTGTTGGTCATCGACCGCTTCGTCTTGTTGTCGCCGACGAACATGCGGAACGTGACCTCCGACCCCTGGGGGAAGAAGTTCGTCAGGAAGCTGCTGGTCGGCGCCGTCCAGGTCGCAACCCGGATGAAGGCTCCCGGGATCTTCGGACCCGGGAACGGCGTCTCGGCTGGTGCCTGGGCCCCCGCCGGCACTGCGCTCAGCCCGAGCAGTGCTGCGAGGATGATCATCCGTCGTTTCATTGGCGTCCTCCTTGGACGTGCCTTGCACAGGATTCGAGGACGGGCTGGGTCATTGCTTGAGCTTCCCGCTGAACTTCGCGCTGAACGTGCCCGCGGCGCGGTCGTAGCTCCCCGTCACCTTCAGGTTTCCTTTTGCCTTGGCGAGCTTGCCGGTGGCCTTCGTGACGACGGCCCGGCCGTTGATGCTGAAGAAGTTGCCTTCCTCGTCGCCGCACCCCTGGGTGCCGGCGAGCATCTTGAAGGTGATCGTGCCCTTCGTGCCCTTGAGGACACCGGTGCCGCCCCAGTTGTTGCAGGGCTGGGGCTTCGCTTCACCTTTGCCGAGCCCGGTGATCGTGCCCTTTCCGATCGGAACGCCCGCGCCGGTCCCCTTGGCCGCGATGCTCTCTACCACCTCGCCGGTGACCTTCACGGTGGCCGTCCCGCTGTACTTCGCGCTGAAGTTGATGATCTTGACGCTCGCGGCACCGCTCGCAATCGCAGAGCCGACGAGCAAAGCCGCCAGAGCGACAAGAGCAACGGCGATGGATCGGAATGTTGTCATGGCGTCTCCTCGGCTTGGTGTCTTCTTGAATTCGCTGATGATCGGCGATCGAGACCAGTGCGAGCATCGGGGATGCCGCTGAAGCGAATGCGGACTTCTACGGTGAGGGCGATTGCTGGAAATCCCATGCCGCCGTCGAGCGGCGGCATAGGCTACCGAACCACGAGGCGCAAAGCGGCCACGAGATCGGGCATTGCATTGCTGCGCTCGACCCGATGGCCGAGCAAGCGGACTAGATGCAGTCCTTGAGGCCCTGCGCCTCCGGGAGTGACTCCAGCTTCTTGAGCGTGTTGTTCTCGATCTGGCGGATGCGCTCGCGCGTGACGCCGAACGCCTGGCCGACCTCCTCGAGCGTGCACGGCGGCTCTCCGCTCAAGCCGTAGCGGAGCTCGATGACCAGCCGCTCGCGCTCCGGGAGCGAGTGGAGGGCGCGCTCGATGTCCTCGCGGCGCAGCGACAGCGACGCGGTGTCGAACGGAGACTCCGCCTGGTCGTCCTGCACGAAGTCTCCGAGCTCCGACTCCTCCTCCTCGCCGATCGGCTTCTCCAGCGAGACGGGATGCTGTGCCATCCGTAGGATCTCGCGCACTTCCTCGGTCGTGATCTCCAGCTCCTCGCCGATCTCGTCGGGGCGCGGCTCGCGCCCCAGCCGCTGCACGAGCTGGCGCTCGATGTGCACGACCTTGTTGAGCTTCTCGACCATGTGGACGGGAATGCGAATCGTGCGAGCCTTGTCCGCGATCGCACGCGTCACCGCCTGACGGATCCACCAGGTCGCGTACGTCGAGAACTTGTAGCCGCGCCGGTAGTCGAACTTCTCGACGGCGCGGATGAGACCCAACGACCCTTCCTGGATCAGGTCGAGAAATGACAGGCCGCGACCGAGGTACGCCTTCGCGATCGAGACCACGAGCCGCAAGTTCGCCTCGATCATCTGCCGCTTCGCGAGCATGTCGCCGCGCTCGATGCGCTTGGCGAGATAGACCTCCTGATCGGCGGTGAGCAGTGGCACCTTGCCGATCTCGCGTAGATAGAGACGGAGCGAGTCGAGCGACGGCTCGACCGAGAGGTCGAGCTTCGGGATTGCCTTCTCATCCTCCGGGGGCGGCTGCTCGTGAGGTGGGTGCTTGTGCTGCTCACCCTCCATGAGCTCGATCCCGTGATCGATGAGATAGGTGTAGAAGTCCTCGACCTGCTCCTTCGTCAACTCCACTTCCTCGATACCCGACACGATCTCGTCGTAGGTGAGGAAGCCCTTCTCGACGCCGTCTGCAACGAGCTTGTGAAGCTCTTCGACGTCCGGCAAAGAGATGTCTACGGTGAGCACGCTACCTCGGCTTTCTCGCGCTAGGCGATAGTGGGTCTTACCTACCGAAAACGCAAAGAGCCGGCCGCCTCTCCGTCCGGCTCACCTATGGGGGGTCGGATCATACAAACCGTGTCCGGTTTTGTGAAGGGTTTCTTTGCACCGAGCCGGACCACGCGAACGGCGGACCGTAGCCCGCCGTCCGACTCCGTCGTGCCGCAGGAAACGTTGCCGTTAGTCCCCCACCGCGCAAGAGGAGTTCGCGACCCCCATCGGCATCCCTCCCGGAGACCTTTAGTGTGAGCTTCATGGCGACGGGCTTCCTCGAACGGCTCCGCAACGGGCCGCCGATCTGCGCCGACGGTGGCATGGGAACTCTGATCACCAGCGCCGTGCCGCGCCTGCGCTGCCCCGAGGAGGCGAACCTCCGCTCGCCGCGGAGCGTCGTCGATCTCCATCTCGGCTTCATCCGCGCCGGTGCCGAGCTGATCGAGACGAATACGTTCGGCGCCAACCGCCGCAAGCTCGCCGCACACTTCCTCGAGCAGGAGCTGGAGCAGATCAACTCGGCGGGCGTGAAGCTCGCCCGTGACGCGCGCGAGGTGTCGGGTCGCCCCGTCTACATCGCCGGCTCGATCGGGCCACTCGGCGACGTGGGCGATGCCGAGGAGGAACGCTTCGAAGCATTCGCCGAGCAGGCGGCTGTGCTCGAAGGCCGCGGCGTCGACCTCTTCACGGTGGAGACGTTCTACGACCTGGCCGAGCTCGAGCAGGCCATCGAGGCGGTACGCAGCGTCTCGCGTCTCCCCGTCGTCGCGATGCTGACGTTCGACGAGGACGCGGAGACGCTCGCAGGCGTGGCGGCCCGCGCGGCGGCCGAGCGGCTGCGCGAGCTCGACGTTGCGGCGATGGGCGCCAACCACGGGGCCGGTCTGCAGGCGGCGCTTACCGCGATCGAGCAGATGGCGGGCGACAGGGCCGCCCCTGGCGGCACTACCGAATCTCGGCCTCGCCAGCCTCGCGGGCGGTCGGGTGATCTTCCCGCACGCGACTCCCGAGTACTTCGCCGAGTTTGCGGCTCAGGCGAGAAGCCTCGGCGCGGGCATCATCGGCGGCTGTTGCGGAACGACGCCGGAGCAGATCGCCGCAATTCGCCGCGCGCTCGACGAGGAACGCGTGCCGTCGGCGCCGATCGAGGTCGTGGAGCGGACGATGGCCGCCGCCGCGCTCACAACGGACCGGCGGGAGACGGCGCTCGCCCGCGACTTCCGCGAGGGCCGCTTCGTCGTCTCGGTGCAGATCGACCCGCCGCTCGGCGGCGACTACACGGGGCTGCTGGAGACGGTGGAGGCGATCCGCGAGTCGGGCTCCGCGGGCTACGTGGACATCAACGACAACGCGACGGCCAGCGCGAAGCTCAGCGCGATGATCATGGCTGCCGCCATCGAGCGCCGGCTGGGCGTGGAGACCATCCCGCATCTCACCTCGCGCGATTACTCGGTGATGGGGCTCGAGGCGCTCCTCCTCGGCGGCCATGCCGAGGGCGTGCGGAACATCCTCGCCGTCACGGGCGACCCGCCCGAGGTCGGCGACTATCCGGGCAGCAAGGGCATCTACGAGGTGGACGCGATCGGGCTCACCCAGCTGATCGCGCACCTGAACACCGGGCACAACTACAACGGCAAGCTGATCGACTCGGCCACGTCGTTCTTCATCGGCGTCGCCGTCAACCCGACGGCGGACGACCTCGAGCTGGAGGCCGACCGCTTTCGCCGCAAGGTAGAGGCCGGCGCGCAGTTCGCGATGACGCAGATCCTGTTCGACCTGCGCTATCTCGACGACTTCCGGGAGCGGATCGGAGGCAAGTGGCCGATCCCCGTGATCGTGGGCCTCTTCCCCCTGTCGACGTACCGACTCGCGCTTCGGCTGCACAACGAGGTGCCGGGAATCGTCGTGCCTGACGCCCTCCAGGAGGCCATGCGCGACGCCGGTCCCGGGGCGGCTGAGGTCGGCACGGCCCATGCGCGAGAGCTCGTCCGCGCGCTACGCGAGAAGGCCGACGGCGTCTACGTGGCGACGCCGTTCCGGCGCCCGCTCGCTGCGCTCGATGTCCTCCTAGACAACTGAGCGGTTCTCGCTTGACTCGCGGGCGCGAGAGTGCGAGAGTCCCGCGTCCTTGGGGAGGGCGGCGGTAGTTGGGGCGTTGATCGCATGCGCGTGCGTGCTGGTTGCGCACGCCGCCGGCCAGCCCTCCGAGCCCGTTTCCCGGCAGCTGCTGGTCGGACTCGACGACGACACCGCCAAGTGGCGGACGCGACCTGACGGGCTGCTTGCGACGTACCGCCACCTCGGCGTGAAAGCAATACGGCTGACCATCCCCTGGCAGCTCGGGCAGAACCGGCCGACCAAAGAGGCAGGCATCTATCTGCACCGCGCCGCCGCGATGGTCGCCCGCGGGCAGCGGGTCGTGCTGGCCGTGTACGGACAGCCACACCAGGCGCCGCTCAACGACGTCCAGCGCAGGCACTACAGCAGCTTCCTCAAGCACGTGCTGACCCGGATCCCGAAGATCCGCGACGTCGTCGTCTGGAACGAGGTCAACTCGCCCGAGTTCTGGCCCGCCGCCGACGGTGCGGCTGCGTACGAGGCACTGCTGGCCGAGTGCTGGGACCGGCTGCGCAGGCTGCGCCCGTACGTCAATCTCATTTCCTCGACCGCGGCCCGCTATGACCCGGCGGGCTTCATGCGCGCTGTCGGCGTCGCCTATCGGCAGAGCGGGCGCAAGCGGCCCATCATCAGCACCTTCGGCCACAACCCGTATCCCGTGAACGCTGCCGAGCCGCCGTGGGTGCGCCACGATGAACCAACCAACGTCTCGCAGGCGGATCTGCCGAGATTGCTCCTGGCTCTGCACGAGGCCTTCGACGGCACCGGCCAGCCGCTGCCGAGTACGACTCGGCCGTCGATCTGGTACATGGAGAACGGGTTCCAGACGACCGTTCCGGCAAACAAGCGCCGTCATTACCACGGCGAGGAGACGGATCCCTGGGCGGTGCCCCCGGTCGCACCGGAAGGTCTCGAGCCGTGGCACCGCGACCAGGCGAGCCAGCTCCGCGACGCGCTCCTGCTGGCTCACTGTCAGCGGGAAGTCGGCGCGTATTTCAACTTCGAGCTGATCGACGAGGACCGCCTGGCCGGCTGGCAGTCGGGAGTCCTATGGCGGGACGGCACGCGCAAGCCCTCGTACCAGGCGTTCCGTGAAGCCGTCGCGCTCGTGCGGTCGAGCGACGTCGACTGCTCGACGGTGCCCGGCGCCGGAGGTGCGATCCCGGAGCCACCGCCTGACGTCTGACGCCGGCAGCCCGGGGTAGAGCTGGTGCAGAATGCGTGCATGACGACGAATTACGAGCGCGCGTTCGTCGAGCGGCCAGATGTGCTGGCAGCGTGGGGCGACCTGCTCGGCGCGATCAAGGCGAACATGGACTTGCGGCGGTACGAGCTGGCGACGCTCGCCGCGGCACGGAGGCTCCGCTCCAGCTACTGCGCCCTCGCCCACGGCACGGTCCTGATCGAGCAGTTCGGCGAGCCGGTGCGCGAGATCGCGCTCGATCATCACGCGGCCGGCATCGACGAGATCGACGCCGCAGTGATGGACCTCGCCGAGCGCGTCGTGGACGACGCGTCCTCGATCGAAGAGGCCGAACTCCAGCGGCTGCGCGACCTCGGGCTTTCGGACACCGAGATCATGGATGTCGTCCTGGCCGCGGCGGCGCGCTGCTTCTTCTCGAAGACCCTCGATGCGCTCGGCGTGCTGCCGGACGCGAGCTACCGCGAGCTGGAGCCGGGGCTTCGCGACGTGCTCGTGGTCGGCCGACCGATCGCCGACGCCTAGCTAGACTGTCCCTCTCAAGGGGGCGTAGTTCAGTCGGTTAGAACGCCGGCCTGTCACGCCGGAGGTCGCGGGTTCGAGTCCCGTCGCTCCCGTTTCTCCACGCCATGCATGCGAGCGGCGGTTTCAGGCTGTCAGCATCTACGACGTCCGCTCGACGTCCACACAGAGTGACCGTCATCGGCGCGATCTGAACCCAGTCCATCGTCTTGCCGCTTTCGCGCGCACGCGACGGAACAGCTGGCGCACAGTCGGTCGGGATCCGAGGCTCGCCTCAGCTACGACCTCCGATGGGCGTCGAAGTTTGATCGGCAGCTTCGCCTCGATCGCGGGACGCTGGCTGAGAATCGTCTTTTCGTCCGTCGTCACGAGATGGTCGATGCCGCTGGCGTGTGCCTGGAAGATGTGCTCAGCGTCGGCGCGATCGACCGAAGTGTCGACAACCCGTAAGGACGTCCTGCCGCGCTTGGTAGGTCGTCGTCACGCTCGACAGGGCCGGTCGTCTCGGGCCGGCCGCCTCGGCCAGCCAACCTATCCGCCGAACTCCTCGCTGGGTATTTGCTGGTCAGGTTGCGTCTGTCGAGCGTATGACGCAGCGGAAGCCGATGTGACTCATTCCGGTATCGACCATCTGCGGGCGTCGTGCGGCGGGCCGGTACCGGAGGCAGTAGTTGTCAGCGCAGAGAAACGACCCGCCCTTGATGACCTTGCGGGGAATCTGAAACTGAGGCTGGGCGGGGTCGTAGCTCTCCTCGGCACTCCCGACTCGTGGGTTGACCGGAACGCAGCACGCCGTGTCGGCGTCGCCCGTGTGGCTGTCGAGATACCAGTCGTCCGTCCACTCCCAGACGTTGCCTGTCATGTCGAATAGGCCGAAGTCGTTCGGTGGATAGCGACGCGACGGACGCAGTGGTGCCGTAGCCCGACTCGGCTCGCCAAGGGAAGTCTCCATGCCAGTAGTGAGCGAGCTTCTGCTCTCCGCGCTCGGGATCGTCTCCCCATGTGTAGACGGCACCGTCGAGTCCGCCTCGGGCAGCGAACTCCCATTCCGCTTCCGTCGGTAGCGCCTTTCCAGCCCACGCGGCGTACGCGGCGGCATCCTCGTGTGCGATGTGAACGACCGGATGGTTCTCGCGACCGGCGACGGACGATCCCGCACCTTCGGGCCGTCTCCAACAAGCATCGGGCGTCCATGTCCACCACTGGCTGAGATGGCGAAGATCGACCGGCCCTGAGGTAGGCGTAAAGACGAGAGACCCAGCGACCAGGTTCTCCGGCGGGGCTGCCGGGTAGTCCTCTGGATTCGGCGCTTGCTCAGCCAGCGTTTGGTAGCCGGTGGCGTCAACGAACTCGGCGAACTTCTCGTTCGTGACTGGGGTCGAGTCGATCGCGAAGTCATCGACGGTGACGGTATGGACAGGCGCTTCTTCCGGGTAGTGGGCGTTGGAACCCATGCGGAAGGTGCCACCCGGCACTTGCTTCATACAGCGAGACAGCCCTCTGGCGGTGTCCCGATCGCGGGCGACGAGACTCATGTCAACGATATGGCTAACGGCCGGAGGAGATGGCTGCCTCCAGCTTCTCCTGTACCTGGTCGATCGTGAAGCTCGCAGCCTTCATCCGCGGCGGGAAGTCCACGAATGTGTTGAGGAACTCACCGACGATCGTCTGCGCGGGGGTCAGCAGGAAGACTCGGTCGATGTACCAGTCCCAGTACGTGTTGGAGGTGATGTCAGCACGCTCGAACGGGTCTGTTCGGAGGTTGTAGAGATATGGAATGCGGGTAGCGACGAACGGCTCGCCCCAGATCGCAAGGGTCCCCTGCATGCGCTGTTGCATGAAGACGATCTTCCAGTTGTCGTAGCGGAACGCGACGAGGTCGCCGTCGTCCGAGAAGTAGAAGTACTCCGTTCGCGGACTCGCAGCGGTCTCGCCGGTCAGGTAGGGCATGAGGTTGTAACCGTCGAGGTGCACCTTGAACGTCTTCTCTCCGGCCTCGTGCCCGTCCAGAAGCTTCTGCTTGATCTCCGGCTCTCCTGCCGCAGCTAGGAAGGTCGGAAGCCAGTCGAGATGGCTCACGATCTCGTTGGAGACGACACCTGCCGGGATCTTCTCCGGCCAGCGAATGACGAACGGGACGCGGAACGCGCCTTCCCAGTTCGTGTTCTTCTCGGAACGGAACGGCGTCATGCCCGCGTCCGGCCACGAGTTCATGTGCACGCCGTTGTCGGTCGAGTACACGACGATCGTGTTGTCGCTGATGCCGAGCTTGTCGATCTTGTCGAGCACTTTTCCCACGTGCTTGTCGTGGTCAACCATCGTGTCGTGGTACGGGGACTGCCAGCGCCCCGCCTGTCCCACGCTGCGGCGTTTCGGATGCGTCCGGAAGTGCATGTGAGTCGTGTTGATCCAGAGAAAGAATGGCTTGCCTTGGTTGTGCTTTCGCTCCATGAAGTCGATCGCGCCGTCAACGATCTCGTCGTCGATCGTCTCCATCCGCTTCTTCGTTAGCGGCCCGGTGTCCTCGATCTGCTGCTTGCCGCTTCGAGTGACTCGGCAGCGGAGCACGCCCCTGGGGCCGAACCGCTCACGAAATTGCGGGAACTGTTCGGGGTCGGGGTAGTCGGGATGCTCCGGCTCTTCCTCGGCGTTCAGGTGGTAGAGATTTCCGAAGAATTCGTCGAAGCCGTGCGCCGTTGGCAGGTGCTCATCGCGGTCGCCTAGGTGGTTCTTCCCGAACTGGCCGGTCGCGTATCCGAGAGGCTTGAGTAGCTCGGCGATCGTCGGATCTTGCGCAGTCAGGCCCGACTCGGCACCCGGCAGACCGACCTTGCTGAGACCAGTCCGATACACGCTCTGTCCCGTTATGAAGGCCGAGCGCCCGGCAGTGCAACTCTGCTCACCGTAGGAGTCTGTGAACCGCATCCCTTCGTTGGCGAGCCGATCGATGTTCGGCGTCCGGTAACCCATCAGCCCGTCGCTGTAACAACTCAGGTTCGTGATTCCGATGTCGTCTCCCCAGAAGACGACGATGTTCGGCCGCTCATCCGGCATGTTGACCTCCCAGCTCGACTCGGTGGCCCGACGGTTGTGGCGACCCAAACGCTACAAGCCGAAGCACAGCCATGTCGTCGCGTTACAAGCGGAGCATCGCCGGCGGCTACGACGACCGGATCGCTGTCACTCGAAGTATGCGGGCGTACCGCGGCTGACCGAGGGTGCGGTTGCGCGCGACGACCGCCTGTCGGAGACTAGAACAGCGGAGTGGTCATGGGCTGACCGCCCTGCGCTATCCGCCCGTTCGAATCCTTGGCAAGTCGGTGGCAAGTACTCACCTGAACCAACGGGGATCGCGAAGCTCGAAACGGCCTTGTTCATATAGCTAAGCCCGTTTCCTAGCCGCTGGCTCTTGCCGTTGGCTCCCGTGGCAGTCCTGTCACGCCGGAGGTCGCGGGTTCGAGTCCCGTCGCTCCAGTAAAGTACCTGCAAATCGGCACTTTTTCCGTACCGCTAAGCCGGGAACAACGCTGGCTTCTTCTCATCCCGCACAGATCCCGCACGGGGAATCCCCGCAGAAACCCGGTCGAAGCCGGGAATCCCCGCACGCTGGACGGCCGGCTGACCGGCCGGTCGTCTTACGACGGGTTCTGGTGGTGACCGCAGCTTTCGCGTAGGACGAGTTCGACGTCGAAAACGGTGCGCCGGCGCCGGGGCTTGCGGCCGCTGAGGAGGCTCTGCAGGGTGCGCATCGCGCTAATGCCGATCTCGCGGGCGGGCAACGACACCATCGTGAGCGCGGGCTGGACGAGAGTCGAGACCGGCGAATCGGTGTACCCAACGAGTGCGACGTCTCCCGGGACGTCCAGGCTTCGCGCGCGCGCTTCGCGAAGTGCTCCGAGGGCTAGAAGCTCGTCGACGGCGAAGACCGCGGAAGGAGGTTCGGCCGAGTCGAGCAGCTGGGCGAGCCCGATCCTTCCAGCGTCCAACGAGAATTCGCTCACCTCGGAGACACGCGAGATCACACCGAGCTCCTCGAGTGCTTCAACGTAGCCGCCGTAGACCTCTCTCACGTTCGGCCACTTCAGTGGCGGCGTCACGATCCCGATCCGCTCGTGGCCGTGTTCGCCGAGATGGCGCGTGGCCAGATACCCGGCCCGACGACCGTCGAAGAGGAGTACGTAACCCGTTCGCTGTGGCTCGTCGACGTACACGATCGGCGGAGCCGTCGCGGTCGTCGGTGAAGATTCGTCGTCTTCGACCCCACCTGTGGAAACGGCGATGATTCCATCGACGCCTCGGGCGATCAGGCGGCGGATCATCGCGTCGGCCATGGGCGGCGAGTCGCGCGAGTCCGCGATCAGCACGAGCATCCCCTGCTCGGCGGCGGCGTCCTCGATCCCTTGGAGCAGGGGGAGATAGAAGGGGACCAGGCCGGCGATGATGACGCCGACGGTGTTCATTCCTAGGCCACCTGCACCCAGTGGGGGACTCGTCGCGCCCGCCGGAAGCACGATCGTCCCTACGCCGTGCCGGGTTCGCACCAAGCCGTCCGTCTCGAGCCCGGCGTAGGCCGCTCGCACCGTGTTCACGTTCACGCCGAGCTGACGCGCGAGCGCGCGCACTGGTGGCAAGCGCTCGCCCGCAGCCAGGGCGCCGTCGGCGACGAGGAAGGCGATCTTCGCCCGGATCTGAGCCGCGATCCCCACGCCCGAGCCCGACTCGAGCCGGAACGTTGACAGACCAGTGGTCATAGGAGTACTGTATCGGTGATCTAGGACACTATGACTCGAAAGGAGCAGAGGAGCCATGATTAACAGCAAGGCAATCCTCGCATTGCTCCCGGCCGTCGTGGCGGCGGTCGGGGTCGTTGCTTTCGGGGCGGCGCAGGCGTCCGCGTCCAGCGCGCCGATCGTGATCCCGTACGCGAAGACGTGCGACGAAACCGTCGGTCACTGCGTGGGTACCGCCGGGGACGGCGGCACGCTCGAGATGCAGATCACGAGCTTCCGGGCCACCGGCAAGGCCGCCAAGCTGACGCTGACCGAGTGGATCACGGTCGAAGACATCTCGTTCACAGCCGAGATGAAAGGGAATGTCAGCCCGGCCGGGTTCATCGTGCTGAACGGCACGGTCACGGAGGGCTCGTTCGCGGGCGCGCAGGTCCACCAGCGAAGCGACTTCGTGGGCTTCGTGGGCGGCGACCCGACCACGACGGCGTGGACCGGAGAGCTCCGGCTCATGCCGGCGAGTGCGTGATCCGGATCACGGAGACGGCGAGGGGCCGGGCTGGATCCCGGCCCCTCGCCACCGGTGTCGCTGACCGACCGAGCCGAGGAGGAACCTTCACGGAGTAGCTCGCGAGCAGGGAGTGTGGACACCGCGGAAATCGACTCGCCCGCTCAGGCCGGAAGCGCCAAGACCGGCTTGTCACGCCGGAGGTCGCGGGTTCGAGTCCCGTCGCTCCCGTTCTCACAACCCCTGCTAACTCGGGGGTTTCGTGTCTACAGGTGGGCCAGCTCGATACGTGGCCGTGCCCCAGTAGTGCCCTGAACACCCACAGTTCAACGCGAAGGAGCAGCCGTCGGACGCTCGCGGAAACAATCCAGACGTTCGCCCTCGATGATGAGCGCCGTCAATCCAGCCGCTGACTTCATCTCGTGTTCCTCGCCCTGGTGCAAGAACACTGCTTCGCCTGCCTCAATTGGCTCATCGTTACCGTTGGCCCCGCTCACTTCTCCCGACCCATCCAGGATGGCGAAGATCTGCGGGTGCCCGGGATGCCCACGGAGCCGGCCGCCGGGCTCAAATCGGAAGACCGCCACCTGCATCGGTGACCCCTCGGACATGGGGGAGGTAAGCGGCGCGACAGTCACACGATCGAGTTGATCCCCTCGCGGCACGAACGCGACCTGGGAGGTGAAACTGAATCGTTCCACGAACGCTCCTTGTGTCGGATAGCTGGAGCCGAAAGCCTTTCACGTGTGTAGCCGAGTGTCCGGTAGGCCCGCCTGAGCGAGTTCGGCCTCAAGCGCGTCGAGCCGGGTCACGAGACCGGCATGAGCGCCTTCGAGCAGGGTCACGTAGTTGTGCTCGATCATCCGCGGTTCGAGTGCGTCAGAGGGCTCTCAAGAGTCCCGCCCGCCGTCACTTTGACGAGTTCGGCGTACCGCCCGCGTGATAGCGGGTCACCAACCGGTTCATCGTCAGCTCCGCTGTCAGTTCGGATGTGATTCCAGTCCTGGGCTCAGCTCGGTGCGTCCCGGCGCTGAAGACGGCCTTTCTCTGTGAGGCGCCCGCAAGCGCGGCCCCGTGATCGCTCCGAACACGAGCCCCATCACCGCGCCTCCAATCGCCCAAGCCTGGGCCGATGGGAGATCGAGACCCAGCATGCTCGCCGCGAGCAGGATCACCGGGAACCCGACAGCCGATCCCGCCAGCATCCCAGCCGTGCAGGCCGCCGCCCACCACCGTGCTTCGCGACCGATCACGACCGCCTGGAGCGCTCCGGGGACGACGGCGATCGCCGCGGCGCCGACGAGCGCGGCGACCGCGAACGCCCAGACGCCGAAGTCACCACCCACGTCCGTCACCGCGCCGCCGATCGCGCCGGACAGGCCACCGGCAAGCGCACCTCCGGCTGCCCAGCCCGCGGCCGTCGCGGGCGCCCACCAGGCGACGCGCGCCATCCGTCGGTGGAGAGCCAGCCACTGCATGAGACCGACGACGGCACCGAAGACGCCCAGGGCGAACGCGGCGTCTGTCGCGAGGACAAGAGCGCCCCTCGTTGGAGACGTAACTCCGACGTGAGGCTGCTGCATGGCGCGGGCCAGGCCGCCGCCGAGCGCGCCACCGAGCGGGAAGCCGATCGCGTTGGCAAGGACCCATCGTCCGCGCAGCGGCGGGTTCATGCGACCCGCCCCCTGACTACCGACCTCCCCATCGCTTTCTGTCGTCGTTGGCTCGAGCGATCTCGTGCAGCCACCCTGAGCAGGGCAAGTCCGAACACGAGCGGAACGAGCTGGGCGACCATGGGGGGAAAGCCCTGATGCGGCATCGCGAACCGGATCAGCCACCCGATACTCCAGCAAACGGCGACCCAGCCCAGCCAGCGAGCGATCGCTCCTGTTCGGATCACCGCCAACCCGAACGCCAGCATCGAGATCCCGGTTGCCACGATGAAGGCCGCTTCCAACCTGTACGTCCATTCGTGCACGACGAGCGCCCGCTCGGTCGCCGCCGCCCACGCGATCACGGCCGTCAGATAGGCGGCGGTGCCCACGGTCGACACGGAGCGGTCGCCTCGCCTCCACAGGATCGCAGCGAAGACGAGCAGACCCGTGAGCGTGAGGGACAGCGTGGCAAGCAGCAGGACTGCGCCGGCGCGGGTCGAGAACGTGGGAGGGATGTAGTCGGTCCCGGTCTCCGACGAGACGGCGAACGCGACTCCGGGGATGAAGCACGGCGAAGCCGGCGACGAGCAGCGCCCCGGCGGTGCGTTCCAGGCGGGAGGCGGTCGTT
Source organism: uncultured Actinomycetes bacterium (assembly GCA_963786725.1). GTDB lineage: Bacteria > Actinomycetota > Thermoleophilia > Gaiellales > Gaiellaceae > PALSA-612. The sequence goes on from CAWBAD010000012.1 coordinate 15,586, forward strand.
TCCTCATCGCCGCTCGTCAGCTCGGCTTGCCATCACGTTGTTCACCTCGGGTCAGGCGCGCCGACGCCCAGAGGCGTCTTCTCGATAGGGCGCGACCGTGATGCCGGCCCCTGTCGCCACAGCGACACGCCGAGGGCGATCAGTACCGCTTTGTAGAGCACGTAGCCCACGAGGACGGCGATGAAAGCCGACTCGGAAACGAGCACGAGCAGGTCGCCCGAGAGCACGAGTCCCGCGCTGACGGCCGAAACCCAGCCGATCCAGCGCCGATAGACGCCTTGGGTCAGGATCGCCGTCGCGAGGGCGGCAAGGTACAGGCCCATCGCCATGAACGCGCCGAAGAACAGGGCCTCCGTCAGGCTTGTCGTGGTGTCGAAGGCGGCAAGGTACGACTGCTTCGCCTGGGGCCCGGCGGCCACCCATGCGTCAGCGACCTCCTCCAAGGTCGCACCCGTGAGGATGGCCCCCGCCCCGAGCGCGCCCAGGAGCAAGAGGAAGGGCTGGCCGGCCCTGACCCACTCCCTGCCCGAGCCCTCGGCGAACGTCCGTCCGACAACGGTGAGCGCACCCACTGTCAGGAAGATCCCGATCAGGTCGAGCAGCCGGCCGCCGGTCCAGAATCCGCTCTCCGCAACGACGCGGATCGCCTGGTCGGGGTCGCCGCTCCAGTCGGGCTCGAGCACGGTTGCGACGAGCGAAGCCCCCGCTCCGGCGACAGCGGCAACGGCTCCGACACGCAGCAGATGACCGTCGTTCATGGCGACGACGGTAGGCCCCAGCTCGCCAAGCCGCATCGATGAAATCCCCGGTCCTTGCCGAAGATTGGGGATTTCCCCAATCGCCAGGCCGCACCGGCTGTGCGACGATTCACACATCGTGGTAACGGTGCTGATCGTGGACGACCACGCCGGCTTCCGCGGTTTCGCCCGGCGGCTGCTCGAGGCTGGCGGTTTCACGGTCGTCGGCGAGGCAGAAGACGGCGCCTCGGCCGTGGCCGCGGTCGAGGAGCTGCGTCCAGAACTCGTCCTGCTCGACATCGTTCTGCCGGACATGGACGGGTTCGCGGTCGCCGAGCGGTTGGTGGAGAACGGCGACGGACCGGTCGTCGTCCTCACGTCGAGCCGGGAAGCGGCCGACTTCGGCGGGCGGCTCGAGCTCAGCCCCGCGCGGGGCTTCATCCACAAGGATGACCTGTCGGGAGCCGCGCTTGCCGCCATAGCGCGGAGCTCGCAGTGAGCCGTTGGCTCCACGTCCTGCTGCTCGGACTCGGCGCGCTGGCGGTGGGCTGGGCCGCGCTCACGCTGACGTTCTTCCGCTCCGGCGGCAGGCTGAATGTCGAGCCGCCGCTCGTAGTGGCTTTCGTCGCACTCGGATCGCTCTGGATCGTCGCCGGTCTGGTCGCTTGGTGGAAACGCCCGGAGAACCGCACGGGTGCGCTGATGGCCGCGGCAGGCTTCTTGGTCTTCACGTGGCTTCCCAGCTTCTGGGAGGCGTCGCTTCCGTCCACCGTCTTCGGCATCACCGACCGCCTGTTCCTGGCCGTCGCCGTGCACCTGTTCGTCGCCTTCCCGCGTGGACGGCTCTCGTCGCCGATCGAGCGGATCGTCGTGGCAGCGGTCTACGCCGACGTTCTCCTCGTCGCCGGTCTCGGCGCGCAACTCTTCCGCGGCCCCGACGATCCGTTCGTCCTAGGCGGACCCCGCAATCTGCTGCTCGTCCACGACGATCGAGGTCTGGCAGACGCGATCGAGCTTGCAGCCGACGTGGCGCTCGCGGTCCTATTCGTTGGCGCGATTGCCCTGCTTGTACGTCGCTGGCGCAGTGCGACCGCGCCCGCTCGCCGCGCGCTCGCACCCGTGCTATCGAGCGGAGCGCTCGTGCTCTTCCTCGGCGCGGCACTGCTGACCCACTATCCGAGTTACGACACGCCGGAGGGCTCGGTCCTGCTGTCGGTCTTCCTAGTCGCCGTCGGCATCGTGCCGCTTGCCTTTCTCGCAGGTCTGCTGCGCACGCGGCTGCACCGCTCGGTCGTGGCGGATCTCGTCGTCGAACTCGGGTCGCCGCTGCAGACCGGTGCAGGTGCGCGACGCGATCGCGCGCACGCTCGGCGACACGTCCCTCGAGCTCGCCTTCTGGCTGCCCGAAGGCGAACGCTACGTCGACCCGGACGGGACCGCGTTCGACCCGGAGGAGGATGCCGGACGAGCGGTCACCCTGCTCGAGCACGACGGGACGCGCCTGGCAGCGCTCGTCCACGACCCCGCGCTGCTCGACGACCCGGAGCTCGTCCAGGCGGTCGGCGCCGCCGCCAGCCTCGCGCTCGAGAACGCGCGTCTGCAGGCAGAGCTGCGCGCCCAGCTCGAGGAGGTGCGCGCCTCGCGGGCACGGATCGTCGAGGCAGGGGACGCAGAGCGGCTCCGCCTCGAGCGCGACCTCCACGACGGCGCGCAGCAACGGCTGCTCGGGATCCGGCTGGCGCTCCAACTCGCCCGCGGCCAGCTCGCTGACGGCGTCGCCGAGGTGGACGATCTGCTCGCCGAAGCGGATGCGGAGGTCGTCGGCGCCCTCGGCGAGCTGCGCGCCCTCGCGCGCGGCATTCACCCGGCGATCCTGACCGACGAAGGGCTCGCTCCAGCGCTCTCCGCGCTCGCGCGACGCGCCGCCGTGCCGGTCGAGCTGAACGTCTGCGCGGGACGCCTGCCCCCGACTGTGGAGGCGACGGCCTACTTCGTCGCCGGCGAGGCGCTCGCCAACGTCGTCAAGCACGCGCATGCCTCCTGCGTCACGATCGAGGTCACCAGTGCGAACGGCCAGGTGGCGATCGCAGTCACGGACGACGGGGTGGGCGGAGCCGACGCGGACGGCGCCGGGCTCCGGGGGCTCCGTGACCGCGTCGAGGCGCTCGACGGCCGCCTGCGGATCGAGAGCCCTTTGGTCGGAGGCACGCGAGTCGCGGCGGCGATCCCGTGCGCGTGATCCTCGCCGACGACGCCGTCGTCATTCGCGAGGGCCTCGCGCGGCTGCTGGCCGAGCAGGGAGTCGACGTTATCGCCCAAGCCGGCACCGCCGAAGAGCTCATACGGCTGGTCGCAGCCGACCCGCCGGACGTTGCCGTCGTCGACATCCGCATGCCACCCACGTACACGAACGAGGGGGTGCTCGCGGCCCAGGAGATCCGCCGCGCCTACCCGGAGGTGGGCACAGTCGTGCTCTCGCAGTACGTCGAGGTCGACTACGCGCTAAAGCTCGTGACCGGAGCATCCGCCCGGGTCGGCTACCTGCTGAAGGACCGGATCGCCGACGTGGGTGAGTTCGTGGCCGCCTTGGACCGGGTCGCCGAGGGCGGCACGGTCATCGAGGCTTCGCTCGTCAGCGAGCTCCTCGACGCTCCTGCCGCCCGTGATCCACTGTCCAAGCTGACGCCGCGCGAGCGCGAGGTGCTGGCGCTGATCGCGCAGGGCAAGACGGACCGCGGCATTGGCGAGGAGCTGTTCGTGACGCGCAAGACCGTCGAGGCGCACGTCCGCAGCATCCTGGCCAAGCTCGACCTGCCCACGGACGCGAGCGAGAACCGACGCGTGCACGCAGTGCTGGCGTTCCTCGAACACACCGGGAGCCGCGATCCCGCGGGTGCCAAGAGTGGGGTTCTCGTCGATGCGGACGGTGGCTAGCCGACGTAGCCTCGGTTGGCGTGACTACGAATGACGACCGCAAACTTGCTGGTCATTGGGTCGTCGCAGTACGCAGTGGCGCTGCGCCGGATCGCGGTCTCCCTCGGCTTGACGGCGATTCTGCTCGGCTGCGCCTCGTCGGCCGGTGCCGAGGATGCTGCTCCCGTCCGCGCCCTTTTCGTCGGCAACAGCCTCACGGCGACGAATGACCTGCCCGCGCGCGTCGCCGGGCTCGCCGCCGCAACCGGGCGCCGCCTCGAGTACGAGGCGATCACCTTCGGTGGCTTCAGCCTCGAGGACCACTGGAATCAAGGAGACGCTCGCGCGGCGATCGCCACCGGGCGTTGGAACGTCGTGATCATGCAGCAGGGCCCCTCCGCGCTCCCTGAGAGCCAGATCGACCTTCGCCTGTGGGCGGGCCGCTTCGCGGACGAGGCGCGTGCCGTCGGAACCCGGCCGGCCCTGCTGACGGTCTGGCCGGAGAATTACCGACGGCCGGCACTGTCCGATGTGATCGTGTCGTACCGGAGCGCGGCCGAGGCGACGGGCGCGCAGCTGTTCCCGGCCGGAGAGGCGTGGCACGCCGCCTGGGACTGCAATTCGCGGCTCGCGCTCTACGGGCCGGACGGCTTCCACCCGAGCGCGCTCGGAACCTACGCCGCCGCGCTCGTGGTCTACGGACGCCTGTTCAAGGCCCCGCTCCTCGAGGCCTCGCTCCGCCGTGGGATGAAACCCAAGACCGCTCGCCTGTTGCAAGCCGCTGCTACCAGGGCGCTCGGGCGCCCGGTGCCCGCGGCGCAGCGCTGCGGCAAGTAGCGACGACGGCTAGCGCCTGAGCGCCTCGAGACGCTCGAGACTGGCGGCCGGCCACAGCTTTTTCGTGTCGTAGTACGTGTTGAATGCCGGCACCGATTCCGGAAGCGTGACCCAGGGGAGCTTCGAACGGGTGTAGATGTGAACGTCGGGAGCGACTACGGCCGGCTCGTCGAGCGTACCGCCGCGAACGAACCTCACCTTGGGCGTCGTGTACTGGCTGTAGACCGCGACCTGGCACGTCGGGCAGCGCCAGATCTTCTGCTTCTTGCCGGCGCCGCGAGGCACTGAAACGGGCTCCGGGTCCCCGGCGAGGAGCTCCACTCGGTCGGTCTCGATGAGAAGATTGATGACGAACGCGCTTCCGGTTTGCCGCTGACAGTTCAGGCAGTGGCAGCAGTGAATGAAGAGCGGTTCGGAAGTGAGCCGATAGCGCACTGTTCCGCAGGCGCAACCACCTTCACGTTGGACGCTCATGGCTTCCTCCTAGTCCGAATCGATCGCATCCAGCCCGAGCCACGAGGTCAGGTCCTCCAGCTCGGCCTGCACGGCCCTGGTCATGGTGCGGGTGAACTTCGCATCCTCGTGAATTGCATTCACCCGCAAGACGGACGCCTTGTGGTCGGCCTTGGCGTCGACCTTCCCGACCAGCCGGTCGTCGTGGAGGATCGGGAGAGCGAAGTAGCCCCAGCGGCGCTGGGCAGGGGGCTTGTACATCTCGAGGGTGTACTCGAAGTCGAACAGCTCCTCGGCGCGCGTCCGGTCGTAGACGAGCCGGTCGAAGGGCGACAGCAGCGCCGTACGGCCTTCGAAGTCCTCGCCGAGCGCGGCCGGGTCGACACGCCACTCGCCCTTGACACCCTCGACCACGGCCGGCTCGCCCGCCTCGCCCACGTCGATCGGCTCGATCGGCATCTTCGTGCCTCTCACCCGGGCGATGCCCAGCGAGGCGAGGCGCCGCTCGTTCTTGATCCGGCCGGCCTCCTCGACTGACGGGACCAAGACGTCGGCCGGGTAGACCCGCTCGGGGAGATCCCACAGCCGCTCCCGCCCCATACGCCCGGCGATCGCGACCTCGCCGCGCATCATCAGCAGCTCGAGCATCTGGGTCACGTTGCGGTTGTTCGTCCAGCCGGTCGAGGCCCACGGCACGACGCACGTGTCGGGGATGTCGCGTGAGGCCAGCGGCCCGGAGCTGCCGAGCAGGTCGAGGATGTCACGCCGGAAGCGGTCGTTCTCGTCTATCCAGTTGCGCGCCCCTCCGCTGTCGCCCCTGGCGGCCGTGCCGGCGAGGACCAGGCCGACGTCACTCATCGGTCGCACCAGCGCGTTGTGCTCGAACAGCGTGCGGTCCTGCTCCAGGGCCTTCGTGAGGTGGGCGGGCTGGTACGCCGAGCCAAGGCGACTCCAGGCGACGAGGTCCGCGCTGGGGGCGATGGCCGCGGTGGGATCGATCTGCAGGAGGGTCAGCTGCTGGACGACCGAGAGCAATTCGGTCGGCCGGGGTGCGTCGAGCATTTGGGCGCGCACCGCGATGCGCCGGGCCTGTTTCTTGCTGAGCCGGTGCACGAAGAGGAGGCTACGTAACCGCGGGGACGCAACGCCGAGCTCCTACGGAGCCTGGGTCAGTGCTCCGCCGCTTCGGCATCCGCCTTCGTGCGGTGAACGGTTCCGTCCGGATGCTCCGGCGGCGAGTAGAGCGAATAGAGCTTCAGTGGCTCGTCACCGGTGTTGACGACGTTGTGCCACGTCCCCGAGGGGATGATCATGGCCCAGTCGTCACCGACGTCCTGCACTCTCGCCGGCTTTCCTTCGCTGCCGCCGAGCTCGACCCGCGCACTTCCCGACTCGATTCGGATGAGCTGATCGTGCCCGTCATGGACCTCGCCGCCGATGTCGTCGCCTGGCTCGATGCTCATGACGGTCAGCTGCGTGTACTCACCAGTGAACAGGACCGTGCGGAACGTGTCGTTGCCGAGCGTCTCCTGCTCGATGTTCCCCACCCAAGGTTCCATCAGTCCTCCTTCTTCTTGCCTGTGGTACTCGAGTCTATGTCCGCGCTACAGGGCGGCGACCGCACGTACGGCTGCGTCGACGTCCTGGGCCGTGTTGACGATCCCCGGCCCCAGACGCACGTGACGGCGCGCGTACGGCGTGACGCTCGCGACGATTCGCCGCTGGGCGAGCCTGGCGACGACGTCGGCCGGGTCACGTCCCTCGACGTCGAAACAGACGAGGCCGGCGGAGAGCGAAGCGGCCCCGGGCGTGTGAACCATTACGCCAGACACATCCGAGAGCCCCGCCCGGAGTCGGGTGGCGAGCGTGCGGATCCGGGCTTCGACTCGGGCACGGCCAATCCCCTCATGGAAACCGAACGCCTGGGCCAGCGCCCACCGGTGCTCGAACGAGTGGAAGCCGCCGGGCGTCAGCCGTGCGCCGTCGGGGACACCGCTGGGCGCACGGCCCGCGAGCCACGCGCCGTAGCTCTCTCCGTCGTCGAAGGAGGGAATGGTCGGACGCGCGAGCTCGCGAACTCGCGGCCCCACCCAGAGGACGCCGGTTCCACGCGGGCCGTACAGCCACTTGTGACAGCCCGCCGCGAACGCGTCGCAGCGCAGGCTCCGCACCGTCTCGGCCTCGGCTCCCAAACCGTGCACCCCGTCGACACACACGAGTACCCGGTCGGGCAACGCGTCCGCGATCTGGCGCAGCGGAAGCTTCACGCCCGTGCTCGAATGCACCCACGTCAGGGCTACGACGCGTGTTCTTGCCGTTACGGCTCGTCGTAGCCTCGTCACGATCTCGTCCACGGATGCGTTGCGAGGGTCGTCGTACAGCCTCACGCGGCGGACGTGCGCGCCGGATAGGCGGAGTGCCTCGTGCGTGGCGTAGAAGTCGTGCTCGGTCGTCAGGATCTCGTCCTGTGAACGCAGAGCAAGCCGCGTGTAGAGCAGGCCGAGCCCCATCGTCGTCGAGTCGGTGAGAGCGACCTCGGACGGCGGCACGGCGAGAAAGCGAGCCGCTGCGCCGCGCGCTTGCGCAGTCAGCCTCCCCTCGTTGGCGTGCAAGTACTCGACAGGGTTCGCGTCGAGCCGGCCGCGGTGACGGTCGATCGCCTCCCGCACCGGCCGCGGATGCGTGGCAAGGAGGAACGACGTCAGATGGACCCTGTTACCGGCCAGCGCGAACTGGGCGCGCACCGCCCCCCAGTCGGTCAGGTCGGGCGCCGCCTCGATACGCTCGACTCTCGCCAGCGCGACGGCGCCGGTCGCGAGGCCCGCCCGCGCAAGCAGCCGACGCCGTGTGAGCTCAGCCATGTGGACTGGGACGCCTCATCCGCACGTTAGTTGTGCAAATTGACACTGCGCAGGACCCGTTGTATACCCAGGGCCTCTGACGGCGTTGAATTCGGAGAGGAGAGATTCGCATGGCCCTCGAGATCAAGCTTCTGAGCCTCATCGACATCGACATCGAGTCGAGCTTCCTGGTGCTCGGGCGCGACATGGGAGTACGGACGAGGATCCCGACGTTCGGGTTCCTGATCCTCGGCGGCGAGGAGCCCATCCTCGTCGACACCGGCGCGAGCCACGCCGGGATCATGGAGCGGCTGGGCATGACCGGCTACGTGACCGAGGACATGGAGCTGGACAACCAGCTCGCCGCGCACGACCTGACGCCCGGTGACATCAGGTGGATCTTGCACACCCACCTCCACATCGACCATGCCGGCCAGGACAACCGCTTCCCGATCGGGACGACTGTTGTCATCAACCGGCGTGAGCTGGAGTTCTCTGTCTCCGGACTGATGGGCGAGCAGTACCCGGCCGAGTACATCAAGCATCTCGTCGACCGACTGCACACGCCCGGCGCGCTGCGGTTGCTCGACCTCGAGCTCTCGGGCCCGGAGGAGATCATCCCCGGAGTGCGCTGCGAGGTCGCGGGCGGACACACCGAAGGCTCCATGAACGTGCTCGTCGAGACAGCCGAGGGGACGGCCTGCATCTGCGGCGATGTCATCTACGACATCCAGAACCAGATCGTGGAGCCGATCTATCAGATCCTCGAATTCGAGCCACAGCCGACGGGCAACCACGCCACAACCAAGCGCGAGGAGAAGGGAGCGGTCAAGAAGGCCCTGCAGAACACCTTCGTCCTGCCGGTCCACGACTACCCGGCGCGGGTAGAAGCAGGCCGCGTGGTCGCGCGGCTCAAGGACTCAGTCCCGGGCCCGGAGGAGCCGGTGGAGATGAAGCTGCCGAGCGAGACCGGCGCGATCGTCGGCGCGGACGTCCTGCCGCACGACGTGCTCATCCCGACCGGCGTCTAGCGAGCAGGGCGGTCGCAGGCCCGGCGTCTGCAGGCGCTGGGCCTGCCGCCGCTTCCCTACTTCGCGATCTCCCAGATGTGGCCGCCGGGATCACGGAAGCTCGCAGTTCGTACGCCCCAGGGCCGATCCACGGGGCCGTTGAGAAGCTCCACCCCACGCTTGGCGAGCTCCGCGCACGTCGCATCCACGTCGTCAACCTCGATCGTCAGCAGAAAGCGGGATCCGGCGTCGCGACTCGCCACGGCCGCAGGCTCGATGAGCTCGTGCGCCGCGTCTGCCTTCAGGAGGTTGACGAGCGTGCTCCCGAACTTGAACACGACCGAGTCATCGTCCTCGAAGACGGCCGGCAAGCCGAAGACGTCGAGGTAGAACGTCTTCGCGGCTGCCAGGTCTTCGACGAACAGCGTGACGGTGGCGAGGCGGTCCAGCGTTGTCATCGATGGTAAGACCGGCAAGCTAGCGTGAACTCATCGCCGGTCAGATGAGGATGTGCTCCTATGGGAGGAGTGAGCGCAGCCGATGCACACCAGTCCGCCGCGACGGTCGTGCTCGTCGAAGGGACGAGCGACCGCCTGGCACTCGAGTCGCTGGCCGAGCGCCGTGGCCGCAACCTCGCAGCCGAGCGCATCTCCGTCATTGCGATGGGCGGTGCCCAGGCGATCGGGAGGTATCTGGATCAGCTCGGCCCTCGTGGCTCGAACGTCAAACTGGCCGGCCTATGCGATGCCGCCGAGGAAGTCGACTTCCGGCGCGGTCTCGAGCGAGCCGGCCTTGGCTCGAATCTCACTCGCGCGGACATGGAAGAGCTCGGTTTCTTCGTGTGCGTGGAGGACCTCGAGAACGAGCTCGTCCGCTCGGCCGGTGCCGCTGCCGTGGAAGAGGTCATTGCCGCCGAGGGCGAGCTCGCTTCGTTCCGCACCTTCCAGAAGCAGCCTGCGAAACGTGCGCTGCCCTACGAGGAGCAGCTGTGGCGGTTCATGTGGAACCGCAAGGCGCGCTACGCACCGCTGCTCGTCCAGGCGCTCGATCTCGGCCGTGTGCCACGGCCTCTGGACGGCGTGCTCGCCCATGTGATGCCGTAGCCGGTCTGTCCGAATCCGGCCGGTCGGACACTTCCCCGCACGGTATATCTGCCCCATGAGCACGTTCTCGGCGGTCGTGACGACCGGTATCTACTGCCGGCCGGGTTGCCCGGCTCGCCCGCACGCCGAGAACGTCCGTAGCTTCCCGCTGGCCGCAGCCGCCGAGGCCGCCGGCTTCCGCGCCTGCCACCGGTGCCGTCCCTACCGCTGGCCGGAATCCATGACCTCGTCGGCGCCGGAGCTCGTCTGCCGCGCAGTGCGCCTGATCCTCGACGGCGCCCTCGACGTTGCGACGGAAGCCGAGCTCGGCGCCCGGCTCGGTGTGTCCGCGCGGCACCTGCGGCGTCTGTTCATGAGCCATCTTGGCGTGACGCCCGACGCCCTGGCGCGGTCGGCGCGAGCGCACCTCGCACGTCGCCTGCTGGACGACACCGACCTGCCGGTCACGCAGATTGCCTTCGCCGCTGGCTTCGGCAGCCTGCGACAGTTCAACCGCGTGTGCCAAGAGGTCTTCCGGGAGTCGCCAAGTGCTCTACGAGCACGGCGCCGCCGGGCAGACCGGCTCGCGGCGGACGGCGGCCTCGTACTGAGGCTCCCGTACTACGGCCCGCTCGACTGGCCGGCGCTGCTGGACTACTTCGCCGGCCGCGCGATCCCCGGCGTCGAGAACGTCGCCGGAGACACGTATCGCAGGACCATCGTCGTCGGCGAGTCCCCCGGCGTCCTCGAGCTCCGTCCCGGAGGGGACGACCATCTGCTGCTGCGCACCCATCTGCCCCACTGGGAAGAGCTCGTACACGTCGTGCAGCGCGCTCGACACATCGCGAACCTCGATCTCGACCTGGACGAGCCCGCCCGCCTCCTCGCGCGCGACCGAATCGTCGGGCGGCTGATCCGTAAGCGACCCGGCCTGCGGCCTCCGGGGACGTGGAGCCCCTTCGAAGTGGGAGTGCGCGCGATCATCGGGCAACAGGTGTCGGTCGCTGCGGCGAACACGGTCGCCGGGCGCCTCGTCGAGCGGCTTGGCACTAACGTGCCGGGGCTCGAGCCCCTGGGCATCACGCGCACGTTCCCGGCGGCGGCGACGCTTGCCGGCGCCGACTTCGCGGGCGTCGGCCTCATGCCTGCACGTGCTGAAGCGATCCGCTCGTTCGCTCGCGCCGTCGTCGAGGACCGCGTGCGCCTCGATCGCAGCGTCACGCTCGACCGGCTCGTCGCTTCGCTCGCTGCCCTGGACGGTCTCGGCCCGTGGACCGCGCATTACATCGCGCTCAGGCTAGGCGAGCCCGACGCCTTTCCGACGACCGACCTCGGGCTACAGCGCGCCTTCACCCGGCTCGCGTCGCAGCCGCCGCAGTTGCTCGGCAAAGCGGCCGAGCACTGGCGACCGTGGCGCGCGCTGGCGGCGACTCACCTCTGGATCGACGGCTCACGAAGCGACCCCAGGCGTACGACAACAAGGAGGAGACGTGGACGACACCGCAGCGCTGACCGAGCTCAATCTCCAGTTCATCGAGGCGTTCAGGCAGGGCTCGTGGGAGCTGCTGGAGCCGATCCTCTCGCCTGACTTCTCGTACCTCGACGGGGCGACCGGGGAAGTGTGGCCTCATGAGCGGTACGTGGACAACCTGCGCAACAACCCGTCGCCGGCACTCGCCATCGACCAGGTGCGCATACATGTGGACGGCGACACGGCGGTGGTATCTGCCCGCACGACGCGACAACGCGGCCGCTATGGCCGATACGTGGACACGTACGAGCGGCGCGGCGACGGCTGGCTCTGCGTTCATGCCTGCGTCTGGCCGCTCGCAAGTGACTGAGCCACGCTCGCCGCATGGCTCTGCTGCTCGAGGGTGCCTGGGCGGTCGTGTCGCTCTGGGGGCTGATCCAGGTCCTGCGCGGCCAGCCCCCAGCGGAGGTTCATCCTTAGCGGAACGCCCTAGAAGGACGCCTTGCCATTGCAGACCTCGCCCGACGCCCTGCTCGCGCGGGCGCGAAACGAGTCCGTCCCGGCGGTGTTGGGAGCCACCTTCCTGAACTCGAATGAACCGCTCGGCCCGTGCGTGACGCGCGTGGCTCGCGCGATCTGAGAGCCGTTCTGGAACAGGCGCACGTTCCAGCTCACGCCGTTGCGGTTCTGGTCGACCTCGAACTCGGCCTCGATGCGCCCGTCCTCTTCGCTCAGCTTGAGCTTCCAGTCGGCTGAGCCGGTGCAGTTGCCGCGACGGATGACGTCTCCGTCTTTCGCGACACCCACGGGTGCGGCAACCAGCACGATCGCCACACTGCACAGCGCCGCGACGATCCCCGCGCTCACTTTCTTCATGATCGACTCCTCTCCGCTCGTGGCTTCCATTGCCGCCCAATCTGCCCGCGGCGCGGTCGCAGCCGCAATCGGACATTGGTCGTAGACCACCGTCCGAGGTGATGAAGGGGTAGAAAGCCGTCATGGAGCGATCGCGTATGTCGTCGACCACGCGCGCGGTAGTCCAGTTCGCGCTCACGGGGCTCGTCGTGCTGGCGCTGTTCCTCGTCGGGTCGCTGCTTGTCTTCCGCAACCTGGGGCGCAGCGAGGCGATCCGCGACGCGCGCCAGTTCGCGGTGCTCACCGGCCAGAGCATCGTCGAGCCGGCACTGCGCAACGGCGTGCTCTCGGGCGACCCGGCGGAACTCGGTGCTCTGGACCGCATCGTGCAGGAGCGCGTGCTCGGCGAGCGCATCGTTCGCGTCAAGGTCTGGGACGCGGTCGGCCGCATCGTCTATTCCGACGAGCCAAGGCTGATCGGGCAAAGGTTTGTGCTCGACGACTCGAAGCTTGAGGTTCTCCAGAGCGGGGAGGCCCGTTCCGAGCTGAGCAGCCTCGAGGGCGAAGAGAACCGCTTCGAGCGAGGACAGGGAAGCCTCTACGAGGTGTACCTGCCCATCCGCGCGCCGGACGGCACGCCGCTTCTCTACGAGACGTACCAGCGGAGCTCCTCGGTCGCCTCGACCGGCCGTAGGATCTGGCTCCCGTTTGCCGGCCTGCTCCTCGCCAGCCTCTTCCTGCTCTGGCTGGTCCAGGTGCCACTGGCCTGGCGGCTCGCGCACCGTCTGCGGCGCAGCCAGGAGGAACGGGAAGCGCTGCTCGTGCGCGCTCTCGAGGCGTCCGACGACGAGCGCCGGCGCATCGCGGCCGATCTTCACGACGGGGTGGTCCAGGATCTCGCAGGGATCTCCTACTCACTCAGCGCGGTTTCGGAGCAGGCCGATGCGCAGTCGCCGGAGAAGATGCGCTCGACGGTTCGAAACGCTGCCGGCGCCACGCGCGACGCGATGAGGCGGCTTCGGGCGGCTCTGGTCGAGATCCATCCACCTAGCCTGAAGGCCGCCGGGCTCGAAGCTGCGCTCACCGACGTCGTCGCGCCACTCTCGGCGGACGACGTGGAGACGACCATCGACGTCACCGACGAGCCGCTTCCCGAGGATGTGGAGCGCCTCTTCTACCGGGCCGCAGGCGAGGCGGTGCGCAACGTGCGGCGGCATGCCGGCGCCTCGAAGGTCTCCATTCGAGTGTCGTCTGACAATGGGCTGGCACGGCTGGAGGTCGTCGACGACGGCGCAGGCTTCACGGCGGCCCAGCGCGAGCAAAGCAGCGCCGAGGGCCACATCGGCCTCTCCCTGCTCGAGGAGCTCGCGACGCGGCGAGGGGGACGCCTCGACGTTGCGTCCACGCCCGGCGTCGGAACCTCGTTCCTGCTCGAGGTGCCGACTTCGTGATCCGCGTCGTCATCGCAGACGATCACGCGGTCGTGCGCCACGGGCTGGCGCAGCTGCTGTCGACCTTCGCGGACGTCGAGTTGGTCGGCGAGGCGGCAGACGGCGAAGCCGCCGTCGCCGTGTGCGCCGAGCACCGGCCCGACGTCGTCTTGATGGACCTCGAGATGCCGTCGCTCGACGGGATCGAGGCAACACGGCGCATCAAGGCGCAGCACCCAGACGTCGCCGTCGTCGTTCTCACGTCGTTCTCGGACCGGGATCGGATCCTGCATGCCCTCGACGCGGGAGCTGCCGGCTACCTACTGAAAGACGTCGAGCCCGGCGAGCTCGCGAAGGCGATCGAATCGGCAGCTCGCGGTGATGCGCCGCTCGACCCGAGAGCCGCGCGGACCGTGCTCGGCGCGCGGCGCTCGGCAGCTCCTGCCGAGGGGCTGTCGGAGCGCGAGCATGAGGTCTTGGTGCTCGTGGCAGAAGGCCTGCCCAACAAGGTCATCGCACGCAGGCTTTCCATCAGCGAGAAGACCGTCAAGGCGCACCTGACGAGCGTCTTCCGGCAGATCGGAGTAACGGATCGCACTCAGGCCGCGCTCTGGGCGGAGCGGAACGGCATCAGGGGCCGCGAGTCCTAGGACGGATGTCTCATTGCGAGGCCTACGTACTCACGGGCAAGGTCAGTGGCGATGAAGCTCGGTCAGCGGATGTTGCTACTCGCCGCCGTCGCCGCCTGCGCGGTGCTTTCACTTCCCGCCGTCGCTACCGCGGACGACGACGATGAAGTTCGGAAGGCCGGCACGTGCACGGCGTCGAGTCGAATCAGCATTCGGGTCCGGGCCGAGGACGATGAGATCCGCATCGAACTCGAGATCCGGACGCAGCAGCGTAAGAGCGCCTGGAACGTGATCCTTCTGCACGAGCGGAGGACAGTCTTCCGCGGCGTGATTCGCAGCGGCGACGGCAGTCGCACGGTGAAGCTTCGCCGCACGGTCGACAACTGGTTCGGCCGGGACTCAATCGTCGTGCGGGCCTCCGGGCCGCGACTCGAGACGTGTCGCGTCTCGGCGACCGTCTGAAACGCACCGCGTCGAGCTCATCTCCATCGAAGTCACACGACCAGGAGGTCTCTGAAATGTCGAGCAGAATCGTCGCCGCCGTCGCCGCCGTCGTATCGGCGGCAACCGCCGTCGCGTTGCTTTTGGGCGGGCCGGCAGCCGCAGCACCGAACATCGTGAAGGGCACCGTCGGCCCCGGCTACACGATCAGCCTGACCATCGGCGGCAAGAAGGTGAAGACGCTCAAGGCCGGCGTCAAGTACCGGTTCGTGGTCGCCGACCGCTCGGAGGATCACGACTTCCGACTCGTCGGCCCGGGCACGAGCAAGATGCTCACGGGCGAGGAGTTCATCGGCACAAAGACGACGATGTTGTCGCTGAAGAAGGGCACGTACGGGTTCTTCTGCGCGCCCCATGCCGAGCAGATGAGCGGCGGCTTCACCGTCTCCTAGTCGGGCGATGATCGCGGGTGCCGCCGCTCCGGCGGCGTCACCATCCGCTAGCCGGCGACCTGAGCTCGAGCGTGTACTCGCGAAGCTGGGCGCCGTCGGCCCGTACTCCTCGACGTCGAAGGACGCCCGCGACCTCTCCGGCTCGTGTGCCATCGGTCGTCGTGACGCGCACCGGGAGCGATTCCGCCACTTCGTAGACCTCGCGCTTTCCTGCGTCGGAGACGACGACCCACTTCGCGTCCGGCCGCGGCTCGACCCATGCGAAGGCCGTGATCTCGCTATCCGTGTTCGTGCAAAGGTCGAGCCTCGGATCGTTGAGCGTTCCGTCGTCGAGTGCGTCCCGCTGCTGCTCCGCACCAGATTCCGTCGTAAGGCCGATCCGGCTCCGCAGCCGTGCTCGGATCGGGAATCGCGTCGCAGCCGTAGAGCGAGGAGCCGTCCCCGAGGTACGTGAGGCTCGCGCCGCGGAAACCGACACGCTCGACCACTCCGGTGTTGTCGGCCTTGGGAGGCAAGCCACATGCATCGAGTCGTTCTCTTGTCGACGTCGCTCGCCGGCAGGACACTCGTCCGCGTCAGCACCGCGTCGTCCAAGGTCGCGAGCACGGCTGGGAGCTCTGCCACCGAGCTGCCGTCGACGAGCTGCGGCGGGGAGTCGCCTCCGCCGCAGCCCGCCACCGTTAGCAGAGCGATCAGTGCGACCAGCCGGTACGCCGAACGCCACCGTAGGAGGGGTCGCCGCGATACGTTCGAGTCCAGATGCCCGTCCCGCATGCCTCGCACTTGGCCTCCACGATCCGGTCGGTGTTGTAGGCGGTGTTGGCCTGGTAGATCATGCCCACGTGGTTCGCCGATGCCAAGGCGTCCATTTCGATCAGGGCCGTTTTGGACACGATCAAGTTCTGTAGGCCGACGCCGTTCTTGAAGTCCGCGGCGACGAACGGCCCGTGGACGTTCCGCATCCGGTAGTGGTAGTTGAAGCCGGGGTCCGATCGTGCTTCCGCGCTCGAACCACGACTTGAAGGTGAAGCCAGAGCAGTCGCCGCCTTCGCCGCGCGTTCCGCTGTTCTCGGTCGGATCGCCGGGCGCATCGTCGACGTTGTTGTCGTTCCAGCAGCCGCCGCCCCACTGGTAGCCCTCGTGCGCGCCGATCTCAGCGTAGATCTGCGCCTGCGAACGCATCACTCCGCTCGTGGCGAACCATTCGTTCGTGCACGAGCCCTGGAAGTTCGTGTGATACGCGCGGGCGCCGGGCGTGGCGATCGCGACTGCCACTGCCAGACCCGCCAACACGCCGGGAACGAATGCCAACCTCCTCGAGAACGTCACTTCGCACCTCCCAGGTCGAAGGTCACGACCTCGGCGCCTGCCGAGGTCGAGCGCAGTTGAAGCAGGCGGCGGCCGTCGAGCTTGAAGCGGCCGAGAGCCGCCGAATCTGCCCACTCGACCGCGTCGACGGCGAACGAGCCTGTGGGCCCTCTGGATGAGAGGATGAGCGCGACGAACTCCGCCCTCTGACTCGTCCACATGCGGAGCACGACGAACAAGCCATCGCCGTAGGCCTCCGCGAGCTGGATCTCGCCGAGGTTCGTGCCGCTCGCGACGCTCCAGGCGCGGAGCACGCGATCGCCCTGAACGAGTGCGAAGAGCGCCTCCTTGCGGGTCGCGTTGACGACGACCTGGGTGTCGCCCGTAGCCGGGACCCCCGGCCGCGCCGCGGCGGCCTGCTGACTTGGCTGCAGCAGCTGTCCGTCGCTCCCGACCGGCACCCACATCTCTCCCGGATACGCGTGGAGAAAAGCACCTGACGGGCCGGCCCGCAGCATGTCGGCACCAGAGCCCACGACGCTCGTTACCGCGAGCTGAGTACCCGACGGTGCGTAGCTGCGAACGGCCGGCTCCGCTCCCTGGTCGAGGACGTACGCCGTGCCGTCCGCGCCGAGCGCAAGGTCACCTTCGCCGCCCGTGAACGCGATCGGAACATAGCTTGGTCCTGCATTCGGCGTCCCGTACATCGCCAGCCGATCGTTCACCTGGTCGAGCACAACCACGCTGCCGTCCGAGGCGACGTCGAACGCCGAAGGGCCGATACGTGCCATTTCGCGGCCACTAATGAGACCGAATGCACCGCTGCCTGATCCCCAGGAACCAGCGAGCACACTCCCGTCGGGCTTTCGCGCCCGTCCGAAGACGTGCACGCCGAGGCTCACGGAAGTGAACTCGGGTACCGCCCACGCCCGTTGCGGAGCGACTGCGCCGCCGGCAGGAACCGTCATCGAGCTACCGGCGCCGTCCTCGATGACGGCGTAGTAGGAAAGTCCTTCTGCCTGGACGTCAACCACGGTCTCCAGGCCAGACTCCCCCGCCGGAGCGAGTCGCTTCTGGCGATAGGCCGTCTCTCCGGCGGGACGTATGAACACGTTCCCCGTGAGCGCGCACGGCTTGCCGAAGCCGTCCGCCTGGCAGAGGACGTCGTAGTGCAGGGTCACGCGACTGCCCTGTCGTGCAAGCAGCGGTGGCGTGTGAAGCACATCGCGCAGCCCGCGCTCGATTGCGGGCGGGACGGCCGTCGGCTCGTCGTGAGCGCTGACCACTCCTCCTGCAAGCAGCGTCATACCCACGCACGCACCGGCGCCAAAGCCGAGAGCCGCAGCCCAGCGGCGACTCCGACTCCTCCCTCGTCTAGGGATCATCGTTGACCTCCTTGTCGTCTGATTTGACAACGAAGGTAGCCGGGACGAATCGAGCGCGACAGGCCACGCCACACAGTTGGCACTGAGTTGGCACACGCGCGCGACGAATGGCCAGGCAACGTCGAGCACTCGACATTCGACGGAAGGAGATCGTCCATGCAGCGACTACCGACCTCGCATGCCCGTGTGGCAGTCATCGGGGCCTGCCTCGCCGCGGGCCTGCTCGCCGGCGCCTTCGCCCACGCGGGGCTCCGGCGAGTTGAGACGCCCACGACGATTCACGCATGCAAGCTCGTGCCCAGCGGCCTGCTTCGGATCGTCGGCGAGCCGTCCGATTGCCGCAGACACGAACGTCATCTGAGCTGGAACGTCCAGGGGCCCGCCGGACCACAAGGACCGCCCGGTGCGCAGGGGACACCCGGGGCTCAAGGCCCGGCCGGGGCTCAGGGACCAGCCGGCCCAGCCGGCCCAGCCGGACCCGCAGGGCCACCGGGGCCGACCGGACCCGCCGGCCCACCCGGGTCAGGGTCTGGTCTCTCGTCCCTCGACAGCCTCGACGGGCTTGCCTGTCAAGGTGGCACCGGCACGGTCGATCTCATCTACGACGGCACCGGCAAGGCGACGCTGACGTGCGTCACAGGCGGCGGTGGTGGTGGCGAGCCGGCGATGAGCGTGAACGAGCTGATGACCGGTGTCACCGGAGCCGCGACGGATGAGTTCGTCGAGATCGTCAACACCGGCACGGCGGCGGCCGACCTCTCGGGCTGGAAGCTCGTCTACCGCTCGGCTGCCGGGACGGGCGACGTCGTGCTCGCTACGGTTCCCGACGATACGTCGCTCGCTGCGGGCGGCTTCTACCTGTTCGGCGGCGCCGGCTACGTGAGCGGTCCCCCAGCGAATCAGAGCTACTCCACGAGCATCGCGGCGACAGGCGGCGGCGTGGGCATCCGCGACGTCGACGGCAATCTCGTCGACTCGGTCGGTTGGGGAACGGCGACGAACGCGCTCGTCGAAGGAACGGTCGCGGCCGCACCGGGCACGACCGAGGCGCCCGGCATCAGCATCGGCCGGCTTCCCGACGGTGACGACACGAACGACAACGCCGCGGACTTCGTAGTCGACGACTCCCCGACACCGAAGGGGTCGAACGGCTAGCGGCCAGCTAGAGGGCGATCTCCATCCCCTCGCGTGCGAGCTCTGGCGGAGGCCCGTCGCCCTGCCAGAGCTCGTGCGCGCGCTCGCAGTGCGCGTCGAGGTCGTCGTCGGTGTGGCACCGGATCGTGATGGAAGAGCAACGTCGACTCGGCACCGGCCTTCTGGGCGAACGTCACGGTCTGGCGAATCGAGGAGTGGCCCCAGCCGATCCGCTGCGGGTACTCGTCCTCGGTGTACTGCGCGTCGTGGAGGAGGAGCGTCGCGCCGTCCGCCACAGGGAACCCCGAGATCCAGTCACTGGTGAGCGAGTCCAGCTCGAGGCCGAGCGCCGGCTCGTGATCGGGGATGAACGCAACTGCGACGCCGTCGGATTCGATGCGGTAGCCGAGCGTCGTCCCCGGATGCGAGACGGGGTGCGCGTGCAAGCGGAGGCCGTCGATCTCCCACGGCCCGTCCGGCACGTCGAGAAACGTCACGCGCGCCGGCAGGTCCGAGACCTCGACCGGGAAGAGCGGCGACGAGAGGTAGCGGCTGATCCGCTCCTTCAGAGTTCGCACGGACGAAGGCGGGCCCCAGACGCGAGACTTCGCAGTCCGGGTCGTAGAACGGCGCGAAGAAGCCGAGCCCCTCGATGTGGTCGAGATGGAGGTGCGTGAGGCAGATGTGGATCTTCTGCGGTCCGTTCTCGGCGAGCTCGGCGCCGAGGGCTCGAATCCCGGTGCCGGCGTCGAGAATGACGCACGAGCCGTTCGCCGTCACCTCCACGCACGTGGTGTTACCGCCGGTGCGAAGCGTCTCCGGCCCCGGCGTGGCCAGCGAGCCGCGGCAGCCCCAGATCTTGACCCGCACCGGCCCTACGCCCTGCTCCCAGAAGATGACCATGATCCCGTGGAACTCGTCGTCCGGCCCGAACAGCGGGAACGCGGTCGTCGCGATCTCCCGCTCGATGCCGTCGAGCCCCGTGATGCAGAGACTGCCGTGCGCGGGGCGTCGTTCCGTGAAGGCGATGCCCGCCGGCGTCTCCTCGCGCCGCAGCGGCTGGCCGTCCATTGCCTCGTGGCGCCAGCATCTCCGTCCACTCCCGCACCGGGCATCTCGCCGGTCTCGGCAAAGGACCGGCCGGCGATCTGCTCCGCCGGCTCGTTGAAGTAGACGAGCGTCTCGTCCGCGTCGGCGATGTAAATCGGCGTCGCGAGGTTCGACGCGAACTCGCGCGCAAGGATGAGCACAAGGCTCTTCTGCCGATGGTGTCTGACGGACTGTTCCACGCGCCTCGCGAGGCACTCTCCCTCGCCGGGTCGGAATCTACCGGTTGGAGGTCGTGCCCTCCAAACCTACCGCTGCCAGAAGATCGCTATGGCTCCCTAGCAGCTCTTCCTCGCGGCCCGATGAGGGGAAAGGCGGTGACCGAGACTTCGCGGGAAATGCCGTCGACGCCCGTGAAGCGGAACAGTCGTGTGCACGGCTCGCCGCTCGAGCAGCGCAACGCCCACCGGCAGCTCCTCGAGTGGAAGCATGCCGTCAGATGCTCGAGCAAGACGTGCCGGCCACTCCGCGGCGGACAGCTCGCCGGCGTCCTCGAACGTGATCCCGTGCATCTCCTCGGCGGCCTCGTTGAAGAAGACGATCGTTCCCCTCGGCGTCGAGCACGGACGATCGGGACGGAGAGATTCGCCGCGACTCCCCTGGCCAGGATGAGCGCGAGGCTCTTCTGCGGTCTCGTGATCGTTGCCACGACGCATCTCGAGGGTACCGAAGCTGGCCCACGCGGCACCCGCGCGAGTTTGTTAACCTGGTTAACGACTTGCCTCCGCACCGCGGTCTCTGCAGACTCACTCACGGTCGCCAACCGGCTGCGCCCGGTCTTGCTCCAGCTGGCGCGCGAGCTTCGCCGCGAGGTGCATCCGCTGGGCGTGACCGGAGGCCAGGTCTCGCTGCTCGTCTCGATACGCGCATTCTCCCGGCATCGGTGTTCGCGAGCTCGCTGCACGAGAGGGCGTCTCGCCGGCCGCGATGTCGCGGCACGTCACACGACTCGTCCGCGCCGGCCTCGTACGCCGACTCGGCCGGCGCAGGCGGCGACCGACGCCGGGTCGGGCTCGAGCTGACGCCACGACGCGGAGCGCGTGCTCCGGCTCGTGCGCTCGCGGCGGACGGCGTGGCTCGTCGCGCGGCTACGAACGCTCGACGACGACGCGCTGAGATGCGATCGACGACGCCATCGAGCCGCTGCGGACGCTGCTCGAGGCAGGGCCGTGACGGCGCGCCCTCCTGCGTCTGAACCGGCGGACGTTCGCGAGCCTCAAGCACCGCAACTACCGGCTCTTCTTCGTCGGCCAGGTCGTCTCGGTCACGGGCACCTGGATGCAGAACATCGCCATGGCGTGGCTCGTGCTCGAGCTCACCGGATCGCCGGTCGCCGTCGGCGTTCTCGCACTCTGCCAGTTCCTCCCCTTCAGCGTCTTCGGGCCTGTTCGCCGGCGTGTTCGCCGACCGGCTCGACCCGCGCCGGCTCGTGATGGCCACGCAGGCGGCATCGATGGTGCTCGCGACGGTGCTGGCCGCTGCTCACGCTGCTCGGCGACGCACGAGCCGTGGCAGGTGTACGTGCTCGCCGCGCTGCGCGGCATGCGTGCTCGTCTTCGATGCGCCTGCGCGACAGGCGTTCACGTATCAGATGGTCGGGCCGGCGGAGCTCCCGAACGCCGTCGCGCTCAACTCGTCGCTCTTCAACGCCGCGCGCGTCGTCGGGCCGGCAATCGGCGGGGTCGATCGTCGCCGCTCTTCGGCCCGGGCTTCTGCTTCGCCGTGAACGCCGTGAGCTTCCTCGCCGTGCTCGTCTGCCTGGCGGCGATGAACGTCCGGGAGCTCGTTCCGCTCGAACGGGACGGACGAGCGGCCGGCGATCTTCGCCGGGACGTGGGAGGCGGTGCGCTATGCGCGCCGCTCGCCGACGGGTGGGCATCGTGCTCGTGCTCGTCGCGGCCGTCAGCACGTTCGCCTTCAACTTCAACGTGCTGCTGCCCGTGCTCGCGAGAGAGACGCTCGACTCAGGGCCTGAGGTCTTCGGGATCCTCAGCGCGTGCTTCGGCGCAGGGCGCGCTCGTCGGCGCGCTGCTCTCCGCAACGATCGCGCGGGCGAGCTTCGAGCTGCTGCTCCTCGGGCACGGCGGGCTTTGGGCTCGCCGAGCTCCTGCTCGCGCCCGCGCAGACGCTCGTCATGGCCGCGGCCTGCCTCTTCGCGACCGGTCTCTGCTTCACGTCTGGACATCGAATGCGAACACGTCGCTTCAGCTCGGCGTCGCCCGACGCGATCCGCGGACGAGTGCTCGGCCTGTACTTCTACGCTTTCTCGGCGCGCAGCCCTCGGCGGCCTGCTCTCAGGCTGGCTCGCCGACGACGGGCGGCACGGCACTCGCGTTCGCCGTCGGCGGCACGATCACGCTGGCCGCGACCGCCGTCGCACTCGTAAAGCTCGGCGAGCTGCCCCGCTGGAGGCTCCGATTCGGTCGAGCTCCTTTACGCGTACCTGATCGATCTCTTTCGCAGAGCGCACAGCCGCCTGACGTGAGCGCGTCATTGATTCGTCTGCACGTCCAAGGTCATTCAGAGAGGGGGTCAGGATGGCAGGCAAGGCAGCACTCCTCGCGGTTGTGGCAGGTCTCGCGCTCGCGGCTACCGGGTACGGAGCCCTCATCGTCGGCACGCCCGGCGACGATCAGCTCGTCGGGTCGCCCGCGGCCGACCAGATCTACGCCAAGGCGGGCAACGACTCGATCCGGGCCCGCGGCGGGCCGGACGAGATCCACGGTCAAGCCGACGGCGACCGCATCAAGGCGGGAGCCGGCGACGACGTCGCCTACGGTGGCGGCGGCCCGGACTCGATGTGGGCCGGCGGCGGCGCCGACCGGCAGTTCGGCGGTCCGGGAGACGACGTGCTCCACGCACTGGCCGACGACGACCAGGTGGACGGGCTCGATTGCGGCCCGGGCCAGGACGTCGCGTGGTTGAGCCAGAACGAGCGGGGCCTGTACCGCATCGACGACTGCGAGCTCGTGAAGATCGTGGTCCCGACCGCGGAGCAGCTCGCCGAGGAGGACGAGGACTAGTCCTCTCGAGACACCCAGGGACAGTCTCAGTGACTGTCCCTGGGACTGTCCCTGGGTCTGGCACCTGGACGTGTCCGTTCTCGCTACCGTGCGCGCCATGCTTCGCGTTCTCCGTCGCGGCTGGCGGCGGCGGCGCTCGTCACAGGTCTTGCGTCCGCGGCAACCGTCACGGGCACGTCCGCGGCCGACGTGCTCACCGGAACGCCGCGCGCCGACGTCCATCGACGGGCGAGCGGGCAACGACACGCTCGCGGGCCTCGGCGGCGCCGACTTCCTCCTCGGTGGCGCCGGGCAGGACACGTCGACGCCGGCGCCAGGCGACGATCGCATTCCCGCCCACGCCGACGGCGCCCGCGACACGCATCCGCTGCGGCGCCGGTCGCGACATCGTCACGGCGGAGCTGATCGACGTCGTCGCCGCGTGACTGCGAGGTCGTCAGCCGGCAGATCTCGAGCGACCGCGACGACGCGACCCGATCGGCCAGCACGCGACGCGAGGTCGAGCCCGACACGTTCGCGTTCGGCTCGACCGTCGTCTCGGTCTTCCAGGTCGGCCGCGTCGTCCGAAGGCGGCGCCGTGGCGATCGGCTTCTCCACGTCTCGCGACGCGGGAGCGACGTGGAAGATCGGGCTTGCTCCCGGGCGTCACGGACTCGTCGCCGCGGCCCGGCTCGGCGGAGCGGGCGAGCGACCCGGTCATCGCGTACGACGCAGTCCACGGCATCTGGCTGGCTGCCACGCTCGGCATCTCCCCGGCACGAGCTCGTTCTACCTCTACGTCAACCGCTCCGTCAGACGGGCTCTCGTGGAGCGCGCCGGTGGCCGCGGTCACGCGGCCCGAGCGGCGACCTCGACAAGGAGTGGATCACGTGCGACAACGAGGCGGCGAGCCCGTTCCGCGGCCACTGCTACCTCTCGTACTTCCACGTCGCCGTCCGGCGAGATCCGCACCACGACTACGACCGACGGCGGCCTGACGTGGAGCCACGCCGGTCGCGAGCTCACCCGTGCCGCCGCAGCGGGCTCGACTTCAACGGCGCGCAGCCGCTCGTCCTCCCGGACGGCACGCTCGTCGTCGTCTACACGGCGTTCGCCGATCCCCGTTTCGGCGCCCGCAGCGAGATCGCAGGCGACCCGGTCGACGGACGGCGGCGCCATCGTTCTCGGCACCCGTCCGTGCCGCATTCGCTCTCCACGGCGGCGATCCCGGCAATGCGGACGTTCGCGCTTGCCTCCGCTGAGGTCGACGCCGCCGGACGCATGTACGTCGCGTGGGAGGGATGTCCCGGAGCGCGGCTCGTGCTCGGCGAGCCGCATCGTCCTGGCGACCTCGATCGACGGCGTCACCTGGACGCCCGCTCAGTCGCGTGACAGCCGGCGGTCCGGGCGTCGACCACTTCCTGCCCGGGCTCGCCGCCAACCCGGCGGCGTCGGGCCGGCTCGCGCTCGTCTACCACTCGATCCCCGACGACTGCGCCAACGTCCCGGCGTGCCGCGGGCATCGACGTCTTCCAGACGACGTCGAAGGACGGCGGACGGACGTGGTCGAAGCAGCAGCGGCTCACCGCGGAGCCGATCGCTCTCGATTGGATCGCCCGCACGCGCAGCGGACTGATGCTCGCCGACTACGTCTCGACGTCGTACGTCCGTGGCCGACCGGTGTCGGTGTTCGTGCTCGCCGTCGCCGCGCGTGAACGGCCGCGTTCCGGCAGGCGATCTTCGCCTACCGCTAGCGAGCTGACGGGCTTGCGCGTCGGCATCCTCACTGGCGGCGGCGACTGCCCCGGGCTGAACGCCGTCATCCGCGCCGTCGTCCGGCGCAGCGTCCAGCCGCGAGCAGCCAGGTCGTCGGCGTGCATGAACGGCTGGCAGGGGCTCATCGACGACAACGTTCTCGGAACTCGGCCTGCGCGAGGTTTCCGGGATCCTGCCCCGCGGCGGAACGATCCTCGGAACGTCGCGGACGAATCCGTACCGCGTCGACGGCGGCGTCGACAGCGTGCTGCGGAACTTCGCGGCCGAGCGCCTCGACGGGCTCGTCGCGGTCGGGGGCGAAGACACCCTGGGCGTCGCGCAGTCGCTCTGGGAAGAGCACGGCCTGCCCGTGGTCGGGGTGCCGAAGACGATCGACAACGATCTCTCGGCGACGGACTACACGTTCGGCTTCGACACCGCAGTCGCCGTCTGCACGGAGGCCATCGACCGCCTGCACACGACAGCCGAGTCGCACAACCGCGTGATGGTCGTGGAGGTGATGGGGCGGCTACACGGGGTGGATCGCCGTGATGAGCGGCATCGCGGGCGGCGCGGACGTGATCCTCATCCCCGAGCACCCGATCACCGTCGAGGAGACGTGTGCCGAGCTCGAGAGCCGTCACCGCCGCGGCAAGGACTTCTCCATCGTCGTCGTGTCCGAGGGCTACACGCTCGACTTCGAGTCCGGCGAGCAGCGCGAGGTCGTGCAGGAGCTGGCCACGGACGAGTTCGGCCACGTGCGCCTCGGCGGCATCGGCGCCGAGCTCGCCACGGAGATCGAGGAGCGAATCGGCTTCGAGACGCGCTACACCGTGCTCGGGCACGTCCAGCGCGGCGGCTCGCCCACCGCCCGCGACCGCGTGCTCGCAACGCGCTTCGGCCTGCGCGCGGCCGATCTCGTGCACGAGGGCCGGTTCGGCCGCATGGCCGCTCTGCAAGGGGACGACGATCGTCGACGTGCCGCTCGCGGACGCCGTCGCCGAGCGGAAGACGGTGCCACGACGAGTGGTACGACGGTCGCCCGCGCCTTCTTCGGCTAGGCGACATCAGTCCAGGTGTCGCCGGCGTGGAGCAGGCGCGGCGAGATCGCCCTCTCCGCGCTGCTCAGCGTGCCTCGTCGATCTGCGCCTGGAGCAGATCGTCGTAGACCGGCTGCTCGACGTCGCGGAAGACGCCGACTGGCGCCACGCCGAACGAGTCGAGAGCGTCAGTCGGCTGAGGGCGAACGCCAGGCTCGGCTGCGGCGTGGTGCTCGTCGTGGACGAGCAGCGCCTCCTCCCCCACGTCCGCGACCGTCGACGATCTCGGCCGAGCCGTCTTCGCCGACGCGCACGCCGCGCTCGCCGTCGGCGCCGAAGCGCACCGGCTCGCCGTGGCTGGAGGTAGATGCGGTTCTCCTCGGCCTCACGCACGGCGTCGAAGGCGCCGTCGTTGTAGATGTTGCAGTTCTGGAGGATCTCGACGAAGGCACGCGCCGCGGTGTGCCGCCGCTCGCCGCAGCACCTCCGCGACGTGCTTGCGATCGGTGTCGATCGCTCGCGCGACGAAGCTCGCCTCGGCGCCGATGGCGACGCCGAGCGGGTTGAACGGCTGGTCGATCGAGCCCATCGGCGTCGAGCCCGACCGCTGGCCGCGTGGGCTCGTCGGCGAGTACTGGCCCTTCGTCAGCCCGTAGACCTCGTTGTTGAAGAGCAGGATCGTGATGTTCACGTTGCGCCGCAGCGCGTGGATCAGGTGGTTGCCGCCGATCGAGAGCGCGTCGCCGTCGCCGGTCACGACCCACACGGAGAGGTCCGGACGCGACGTGGCGAGCCCGGTGGCGATCGCCGGCGCGCGGCCGTGGATGGAGTGCATCCCGTACGTCTCCATGTAGTACGGGAAGCGGGCGGCGCAGCCGATGCCGGACACGAAGACGATGCGCTCACGCGGGATGCCGAGCTCGGGCATGAACTGCTGCACGCGTGGCGAGGATGGCGTAGTCGCCGCAGCCCGGGCACCAGCGGACCTCCTGGTCGGACTTGAAGTCCTTCGCCGTCAGCGTCAGCTTGCCGTTGCCGTTGCCCTCGTCACAGCAGGGCTCCGATCGCGTCGCCAGCTCGCTCGAGCGGAAGGGCACGCCGCGGACACGGTTGTAGCCGACGGCGTCGACGAGGAACTCCGCGCGCACGAGCTTCAGCAGCTGTCCGAGGTTCATCTCCGGGAATCAGCACGCGGTCGTAGCTCCGGAGCACCTCACCCGTGTTGCGAGGCAACGGGTTGAGGTAGCGCAGGTGCGCGTGAGCGACGTTGCCACCGTCCCGGCGGACGCGCCGCACGCCGGCCGCGATCGAGCCGTACGTCCCGCCCCAGCCCAGCACGAGCAGCGAGGCGCCGTCGGGATCGTCCACCTCGAGCTCGGGGATGCCGCGCGGCGATGCCCGCCACCTTCTGCGCGCGCAGGCGAACCATGCGATCGTGGTTGTCCGGGTCGTACGAGATGTTGCCCGTCACGTCCTCCTTCTCGAGTCCGCCGATCCGGTGCTCGAGGCCGGGCGTCCCGGGAAGCGCCCACTGGCGCGCGAGCGTCTCGGGATCGCGCACGTAGGGCAGGAACCGGCCCTCGGAGTTCGGCTTCGTCGCGAACTCGACCGCGAGATCGGGCAGCGAGTCGACGTCGGGGATGAGCCACGGCTCGGCGCCGTTCGCGAGGTACGCGTCCGAGAGGAGGTAGACGGGCGTGCGGTAGGTGAGCGCGATCCGGCAGGCCTCCAGCGCAACGTCGAAGCAGTCGCCCGGCCGTCGATGCAGCGAGCACGGGCACTGGCGACTCGGAGTTGCGACCGAACATCACCATCAGCAGGTCCGCCTGCTCCGGCTTCGTCGGCATGCCCGTGGACGGCCCCGCGCGCTGCACGTCGACGATCACGAGCGGCAGCTCGAGCGCGACCGCGAGCCCCACCGTCTCCGACTTGAGGACGATGCCCGGGCCGGCCGACGTCGTCACGCCGAGGGCGCCGCCGAACGACGCGCCGAGCGCCGCGCCGGCCGCCGCGATCTCGTCCTCCGCCTGGAACGTGCGGACACCGAAGTGCTTGTAGCGCGCGAGCTCCTCGAGGATGCCCGAGGCCGGCGTGATCGGATACGCGCCGAGGAAGAGCGTCGAGCCCGCTGCTGCACCGATCGCTGCGACGAGGCCGAGCGAGAGCGCCTGGTTGCCCGTGATCTCGCGGTAGACGCCCGGCGCGAGCTTGGCCGGCTTCACCTCGTACTGGACGACGAAGTCCTCGCTCGTCTCGCCGTAGTGGTAGCCCAGCCTTGAACGCGCGCGTGTTGGCCTCGACGAGCTCCGGTCGGCCGGCGAACTTCGCCTCGATGAAGTCGAGCGTGTTCTCGATCGGCCGGCCGTAGAGCCACGACATCAGGCCGAGCGCGAAGAAGTTCTTCGAGCGCTCTGCCTCGCGTGACGTGATGCCCTCGATGCCCTTCAGCGCCTCGACCGTCATCGACGTGAGCGGGATCGCATGAACGTTGTAGCTCTCGAGCGAGCCGTCTTCGAGCGGGTTCTACGCGTATCCGGCCTTCTGGAGGTTCCGCTCGTTGAAGGCGTCACGGTTGACGATCAGCGTGCCCCCGGCGCGAAGGTCATGAAGTTCGTCTTCAGCGCCGCAGGGTTCATCGCCACGAGCACGTCGGGCTGGTCGCCGGGCGTGAGGATGTCGTGGTCGGCGAAGTGGATCTGGAAGCCCGAGACACCGGGCAGCGAGCCGGCGGGCGCACGGATCTCGGCCGGGAAGTCGGGCAGCGTCGAGAGGTCGTTGCCGAGCGCAGCGGTCTCGCTCGTGAAGCGGGATCCCGGTGAGCTGCATGCCGTCACCGGAGTCCCCGGCAAAGCGGATCGTCACCTGCTCGAGCTGCTCAGTGGCTTTGGCCATCTCTTCCACGGTAGCGCACTCCGCGGCGGCCTACGATCGGCTTGCGTGGCCTGATCATCGCCCTCGCGCTGGCGCTCTTCGTGCTGCCATCGCCCTGGAACCTCATCGCCGTGACGTGCGGCCGCCGTCTGGGAGCTGTCAACCGCCCTCTTTGGCCTCTGGTGGTCGCAGCGGCGGGCCGCGAAGGTGGGCGTCGAGGCGCTGCTGGGGCGAGAGGTGGAGGTGCGCCGAGCCTGCCGACCGAAGGGCGAGGTGCGGGTGCGCGGCGAGATCTGGCAGGCGCGCTGCGAGCAGGGCGCGGACGCAGGCGACATGGTACGGATCGTCGGACTTGATGGCCTCACGCTCCTCGTGGAGCGCGTGCTACCAGCGTGATCTGCGCCCGCGCCGGCTCGTGTACACGAGCTTCGGCCGGGCGATGCGCATGCCTTCTCGCTCGAACTGCTCGCCGTGGCCAAGGCGTGCCGCGACGCGGCTCACGTCGGCCTGCTGCTCGGGAAGCACGAGCGTGATCCCGCTACCCCCGCGACCGGCGCGTCCCGTGCGGCCGACACGGTGGACGTAGCCCTTGTCGTCGGCCGGCGGGTCGTAGTTGATGACGTGCGTGATGTCCGTCAGGTCGAGGCCGCGCGCGGCGACGTCGGTCGCGACGAGCGTCGTGACACTCCCCGAGCGGAATCGCGCGAGAGCCTTTTCCCGAGCGCGCTGGGACATGTCGCCGTGCATCGCGAGAGAAGAAACGTTGCGCCGTGAGAGCCGGCCGGCGAGCCGGTCCGCCCCTCGCTTCGTGCGCACGAAGACGAGCGCGAGCCCGCGCTCCTTCTCGAGCTCCGTGATCAGCGCGTCCACCTTGCCGTCCGAGGTGACCTGGACGAAGCGGTGATCGACAACTTCTCCGGTGTCTGTTCCGGCCGGAAGCTCGGCAGAGAAGCGCGCCGGATTGCGTGTGAACGCGCGGGCGAGCTCGCCGACCTCGCCGTCGAGCGTGGCCGAGAAGAGCATCGTCTGGCGCTCTCTCGGGAGGCGTCGGACGATCTTCTCGACCTGGGGCTTGAAGCCCATGTCGAGCATGCGGTCGGCTTCGTCGAGGACGAGCACTCGCACGTCGTCGAGCCGCACAAGGCGGCGCTCGACGAGATCCTGAAGGCGACCCGGCGTGGCAACGACGATATGCGCGCCGCGAAGCTGCTTGGACTGGCTGGAGATCGGGGCGCCGCCGTACGCAGCTGCGACGCGGAGCCGCTTCGGCTTGGCTACGAAGTACAGCTCCTCCGCCACCTGCGAGGCGAGCTCGCGCGTAGGCACGAGCACTAGCGCAGTCGGCGTTGGAGCCGCCGGATCTGCGCGCTCGACAATCGGCACGCCGAAGGCAAAGGTCTTGCCCGACCCGGTCGGCGCCTTGGCGAGCACGTCGGCGCCCGTGAGGGCCTCAGGGATGACGAGCTCCTGGATGGGAAAGGGCGTGTTGATGTCGCGGGCGGCCAGCGCCTGCGCGACATCTGCGCTCACTCCGAGCGCGCGAAATGACTGCTGGGACAACGTTCGACTCCTTGCGTTTCGTAGTCGAGATCGCCGACTCGAAACACCCGAAGGAGGAACGAGAAGCTCAATCTCACAGGCCGACCTCATGTCGACCGTGCACCCAAGGTAGCAGTCAGCCCCGGTCGGACACGTCCACAAGCGACCCACAGAGCCACCAGAGGCAGTACGCGAGCCAGGGCACGCCGTAGGCATCGGTCTGCACGGCGAGCGCGAGCACGGCAGCCAGAGCGGCGGCCGCTCCAGCCGCGGCGACCCTGAAAGTTGCGTCCGTGGCAGCCCACGCGGAGCGCACGAGCGCGAGGAGGAGCGCGAGGCTCCACGCGATCAGCAGCAGCGCGCCGACGAGCCCCGCCTCGACACCCGTCTCCGTGTAGTTCGACTCTCCGGCACGTAGCGGCACGCCGAAGCGAACGGCGATCGCCCCCGCGTTGCCGAGCCCGTAGCCCTGCGGGTGCTCGAAGACCGTCTCGATCCCGTCGCGGAGGCTCCGCCAGTGGCTGCGAAGGGACGGTTCGCCCGGGTTGAGGGCGAGCGAGCTGCCACCGGGCAGTTCGCCGTGCTTGCGCGCCTGCTCCTCCTGGTACGGCAGGTCCTGCGGGAAGAAGTGCGTCTCCGGCGCGACGGACGTGAAGGCAAAGGCGAAGCCGACGCCGGCCGCCAGCACGACGGCCGCCGCGACGACCGGCCACCAGCGCCGCGAGCGCGACCGCGAGCACGACGAGACGCGCCGGCGAGGGCCAGCAGCGACGAGCGTGAGAGCGTGAAGAGCAACGCGGCCGCGCAGACGGCGACGAGCGCGGCGGCCAGCGGCCGGCGACGGCGGTCCTGCCAGGCGACGCCGGCGAAGAGCAGCGCGACGACGAGCACGAACGCCGTCGCCAGCGGGCTGATGAAGCTCGAGACGAGCCGCCGGAACAGCCCGTCATCGGTGTTGAACGCCCAGTTGTCGGGCAGGCCGCCGGGACCGTGGTAGTCGAAGCCGAGCTCGTGGCGGAAGTAGCCGACGGCGCCGGAGCCGCGCCACCACTCGACGTCAACGGCGTACAGATCGACCAGCCCGCCGACGGCGAGCGCCGCACCGGCGCCGAGCAGCGTCCAGCCGATCCGGCGGAGCTCCACCCGGTCGAGCACCGAGCGAGCGGCCGAGGAAGTACGCCACGACCGGGACGAGCCCGTGCCGAAGGCCGTAGAGGATGGCCTTCGCGCCGGCTTGCCCGTCGAGCACGTCCTGCGGGATGAGCGCGTAGAGGCAGACGACGACTGCGAACGCGAGCGCGAGCCAGTCGACGACGCGCGGGCGGAACGGCAGCCGGCGCTCGCGGATCGCGTCCGTCGCCACGCGTGCGACGGCCACCGCGAGCAGCGCCTCCTTCCAGGCCTGCACGGCGTCGAGCGCACCGTCGCGAAGCCCCGCGTCGTAGAGCAGCGCCATCACGAGGTTGTGCAGCGCCAGCCCGACGATGAAGACGTAGAGCGCGACGATCGGGCCGGCGCCAGACGGCGATCGCGGCCACCGCGAGCAGCAGCCCGTAGAGCGACGAGGACGAGCGGGGTCACGCGGCGTCGCTCCAGCCGCAGGAACACCTCGCGCGCGTAGCGGTACGGCGACTCGGGACTCTCGTCGCGGGCGGCCGTGCGCAGACCTGCGGCGGCCAGCCCGTCCTCGAGCTCACCTTCCGTGAGCCGCGTGCCCCGATAGGCGGCCTTGTCGGTCACGCCGCGCCGGAATAGGCCCGACACCGGCACCGCCACGGTACGGGCGAGTCGCCAGGCCGCGGGCCGAAAGCCGCTCCGCGAGCACCGGCAGCTGGACGAAGGCGCTGCCTTCCGGCGAGAGCGCCCGCGCGAACTCCTCGAGGTAGCGCAGTACGACGCGCCGCTCGGGGAGATGCTGGAGCACGAGGTAGCAGACGAACGTGTCCGCGATCCCGTCCTCGACCGAGTCGAGCCGGTCGCCGTCGACGAGACGGAAGTCGACGTTCTGGGCCGTCACGGCCGCGCGCGCGCGCTCGAGCATCCCGTCGGAGACGTCGACGGCGATGACTGGGTCGAACCGCTCTGCGAGCACGGTCGTCATACGTCCCGGTCCGCAGCCGACCTCGACGCAGGTGCCCCCGCGCGGGTCGGCGCCGAGCCGGCCGAACAGCCCTTCCAGCTCGGCGCGCGCGGTCGCCGGGTCGCCGACGTAGTCGTCGACGCGGTCGGACGCCGCGGCCGCGTCCCAGGTCGCCCTCATCTCGTCGCCCGGACACCGGCAGAGGGTACGTCGTAAGGTGGGCGGCCATGGTCGAGGCGATCGTCCAGCCGGCCGGCCCGTACTCGCTGTCGCTCTCGGCGCGCCACGCCGGCGACGCGACGCGGACGTTCCGCGACGGGGTCTTCACGGCAACGCTCGAGGTCGACGGCAGGCTCGAGCGCGCGGTCGCGCGCCAGTTTCCCGACGGGCGCGCTGCACGTCGTCGCCGGAAGCGACGACGGGCTGCGAGCGGCTGCGCTTCTGCCTCGCGCTCGACGACGATCACTCGGAGTTTCTCCGGCGCTTCCGCGGCGATCCGCTGCTCGGCCGGTCGACGAGCCATCTCGCCGGGCTGCGGCCCGTGCGGGTCGCCACCGTCGCCCACGCGCTGCTCCGCGCGTTCTGCGGCCAGCTGATCGAGGCGCGAGAGGCGCGGCAGGATCGAACGCCGGATCATCCGAGCGGCGACGCCTGCGCTCGACCGCTTCCACGCGCCGCCGTCAGGGAACGCACTCGGTGCGCTCTCACCCGCGGAGCTACGCCGGCTCGGTCTCCATGCGCGGCGCGGCGCGACGCTCGTTCGGCTCTGTCGCTCGCTCGACCTCGAGCGGCTGCGCGACGTGCCGTCCGACCGACGCGGCCGCTCGGCTGCTCCGCGAGCGCGGCCTCGGGCCGTGGTCGCTCGGCGTCGTCTCGCTGGAAGGGCTCGGCCGCTGGGATCACGGCCTCGTCGGCGATCTCGGGCTCGTGAAGCTGCTCGGCGCTCTGCGCGGTCGCCGTGTGGAGGGCTGGGAGACGGAGGAGCTGCTCGCCCCGTACGGCGAGTGGGCGGGGCTCGCATCCGTGTACCTGCTGGCCGGCTGGGCTCGCGGCCTCGTGCCGGTGCCGACCAGGCAAGCCGCCTAGACTCGGGACATGGCTCGGCGGATCGCGATCCTCGGCTGCGGGAAGATCGGCGAGGCACTCGTTGCCGGCCTGCTCTCGTCCGGCTGGCGGAAGACGAGTGAGATCGTCGTGACCGCTCGTCGCCAGGAGCGCGCCGATGAGCTGCACGAGCGTCACGGCGTCGAGGCGACGCTTGCGAATGCCGAGGTCGTAACGGGCGCCGGGCTCGTCGTCGTCGCCGTGAAACCGCAGGACCTCGAGACGCTGCTTGGCCGAGATCGGGCCGGCGCTCACGCCCAAGCAGACCGTTCTCTCAGTCGCGGCCGCCATTCCCACCTCCGCCATCGAGGCGCAGCTCGCGGACGGCATTCCCGTCGTCCGGGCAATGCCGAACGCGCCGGCCACCGTCCACGAGGGGATCGCCGGGATCTGCGCGGGGACGCACGCCGGCGACGAGCACCTCGCGCTGGCCGAGGAGTGCCTCTCCCACCTCGGCGCGGTCGTGCGCCTGCCGGAGCGCTACATGGACGCGGTCACGGCCGTGTCGGGCTCGGGGCCGGCGTACTTCGCGCTGCTCGCAGAGGCGATGATCGAGGCGGGCATCCTGCTCGGCCTCTCTCGCGAGATCTCGACGCAGCTGGTCGTGCAGACGATGCTCGGCACGGGCGTCCTGCTCCGCGACGAGAAGATGCACCCGGTCGAGCTGCGCGAGGCGGTCACGTCGCCTGGCGGCACGACGATCCGGGCCATCCACGAGCTCGAGCAGGCAGGCGTGCGCGCCGCGTTCCTCAACGCCATCCAGGCGGCGATGGAGCGCTCGCGCGAGCTCGCCGACGGACGGGACTAGGGGAGGAGCTCCGAGTCCAAGGCGACCGCCAGCTCTCGTTGCGCCGCGAGGGCCTGGAGCACGACGACCGTGTCGGCGACGGGGATGTCCTCGAGGTACTCCTCTCGCGTCTCGAAGGACGCGAGCACCGAGCGGACTGCCGAGCTCGTAGGCGGCGCCGTCGCCTACGGCGAGGGCGGCGAGCGCGTCGGCCACGTCCGCGGGGAAGTCGTCGCGATCCTGGAGCGATGCCGCAAGCGGCCGCGCCTCCTCGTCGCGGCCGAGCACGAGCAGCGCCAGGCAGGCCGCGTAGCGGCCGATCGGCGACTCGGCGCTCCGCCGAGCCGGCCTCGAGCGCCCAGCGGGCTTCGTCCTTCGCTCCCGGCCAATCACTGGCCAGCAGCCGCGCCTTGACTGCGCCGATCGGTCGCCCCCAGCTGCCCGGCGGCGCGTCGGCGAAGCTCTCGCGATAGCGCACGGCGGCGCGGTCGAACCACGATCGCGGCCTCGTCGCGCCGGCCGTCCATCAGCAGAGCGAGCCCCGCGCCGCCGGCCGCGTTGCCCATGCGCGTCAGTTGCCGCTGGCGGTCGTCGGCGTCGACGAGCCCGGGCAGCCGAGCCTCGCCGTCCTCGTAGCGGCCGATCTCTCGCTCGACATGCGCATCCCAGCCGACCATGACTATGGCTGCGGGCCGAAGTCCTGCTGCTTGATGAGGGCCCAGTTGCCCGCCCCATCGGCCGCTTCGGTATCGACGCGGAAGAACGACACCATCTGCTTGATCGAGTCACCGTTGGCGTCGAAGCCAACGGTGCCGATCGCCGTCTCGTACCGCTTGGAGGTATCGACGGCGTGCGCGCGAACGGCCTCCCTGAGGCCCTCGGCGTCCGCACCGTCTTCGCTAGCCGCTTCCAGCGCAGCGACGATCACCTGCGCGCACGCGTACGCGGCAGCCGCCCATTCGCCGGTCGGCTCCTCGCCGAACGCCGCTCGGTAGGCATCGACGAAGTCTGCCCGCGGCGGCGGGATCGAGGCGAGCCCGACGTACGTTCCGACTGCATCCTTGCCGGTCCGTTGCAGGTACGAGCCGTCGTCGGCGCCCGAGCCGTTGAGGATCCCGTCCCAGCTGACGAAGGGGGTGGATTCGTGCCCCGCCTCGCGCATGGCCCGGCGAACCTCGGCAGCGCCGGAGTAGGTATCGCCTGCGAACACGACGACGTCGGGAGCGGACGCGTCGTCCAACTGTCCGAGGGCGGCGGCCGGGCTCGTGCCGGGCTTCAGCTTCGCTTGAGCGACCTGTCCACCAAGTGTGGTGAAGGCTTTAACGAAGTTGGTGGCATCGTCCTGCCAATCCGGATCGACGATGACCAGAGCCGACTCGGCGTCGAGATCGTGTGTGATGAACGCTGCCAGTGCCCGCGATTGCACGTCGTCGACCGGAGAGAGTCGGACGTAGTTGATGCGATTCGGATTTGCCGCCCGGAACTCGAGGGC
Organism: uncultured Actinomycetes bacterium; assembly: GCA_963786725.1. GTDB lineage: Bacteria > Actinomycetota > Thermoleophilia > Gaiellales > Gaiellaceae > PALSA-612. Next base: position 51,340 of record CAWBAD010000012.1, read on the forward strand.
GCCGCGCTCGGGCTCCGTCAAGCCACCATACGTGGTGGACGGGCTGCACTCGAGCAGTCCGGCCCGGTTCGTGATCGGGATCGTGCTCGCGGCCACAGGAGACGTGAACGGGCCGACGGCTGCAATCGTCCGTGAATCATCGACCATCTCGGTTGCGGCGGTGGCTCCCCGAGCGGGGTCCTCGCCCACGTCGGCGTCGCCACCCGTGTCGTGCGCTTTCAAGGCCAACTTCACGCCGTGACGCCGGCCTCGCGACTTGAACCGGACCGGGAGGACGGTCGTCGTGAGAGCGCGGACGGTCTCGCTGACCAGGACCTCGCCCGGGCCGGCCTGGGCGCAGATCCGCGCCGCGATGTTGACGGGTGACCCGACATACCCGCCGTCGGCCTCGATCGTCTCGCCTGCGTGAATGCCGACACCGACGCGGATCGGCTGGTCCGTTTCGGCCGAGGCTGCGGTCGTGATCGCAAGGCCGCAGCGGACGGCACTGCTCACGGAGTCGAAGACGACGTAGAAGCTGTCGCCCTCGGTCTTGATCTCCGCGCCGCCGAACTGTGCGATCGCTTCCCGGGCGAGCGAGCGGTACTGCGTCAGAAGTGCCGCCGCGGCGGCCGCACCACGCTGCTCCACGAAGTCGGTGTAGCCCCTGAGATCCGCGAAGAGAAAGCCGCGGGTGATCGTGGTCTCATGACCGACAGACATGACGGCGGATCGTAGACCAGGCTGCAGCCTCGCTAGGCTGTCCGCATGCTCGCTACGACTACGCACGCAGTGTTGGGCACGAACTTCGAGCCGCCGTTTCCCGACGGGTACGAGCGCGCGGTCTTCGGCATGGGCTGCTTCTGGGGCGCCGAGCGAATGTTCTGGCAAACCCCGGGCGTGTGGACGACGGCCGCCGGCTACGCGGGCGGCGACGTGCCTGACCCCACGTACAGAGAGGTCTGCTCGGGCCGTACCGGCCACGTCGAGGTCGTCCTCGCCGTGTTCGACCCTGCGAAGACGAGCTACGAGGAGCTGCTGCGCGATCTTCTGGGAGGGCCACGACCCGACCCAGGGCATGCGGCAGGGGAACGACGTCGGCACGCAGTACCGCTCGCTGATCCACGTCCATTCGCCCGAGCAGCGGGCGGCTGCCGAGGCCTCTCGCGAGATGTACCAGCGCGAGCTCTCGGCCCAGGGCTACGGTCAGATCACGACCGAGATCGCCGACGCGACGCCGTTCTACTACGCCGAGGACTACCACCAGCAGTACCTCGCGAAGAACCCGGGCGGCTACTGCGGCCTCGGCGGCACCGGCGTCGCCTGCCCGGTCGGGCTGGTCGCGAGCAACTAGGCTCCCGCCCGAGTGGGACGGGAGCTGCAGGAGGTCTTCTTCGTCGACGGCGTGCGCACGGCGTTCGGCCGCGCGGGCGAGAAGGGCGTCTTCTGGAAGACGCGCGCCGACGACATGGCGGTCAAGGTCGTCCGCGAGCTGCTGCGCCGCAATCCGACGCTGCCGCCCGAGCGCGTCGACGACGTCGTCATGGCGGCGACCGCGCAGGTCGGCGACCAGGGCCTGACGCTCGGACGTGACGTGGCGCTGCTCGCCGGGCTGCCCGAGACGGTGCCCGGCTTCGCCGTCGACCGCATGTGCGCCGGCGCGCTGACGGCCATCACCGCCGGTGCGGGCGAGATCGCGATGGGCGCCGCGGACGTCGTGCTCGTCGGCGGCGTCGAGCACATGGGCCACCACGTAATGGGCGCGGAGGTCGACTTCAACCCTCGTTTCCTCTCCGAGCGGATCGTCGACGAGAGCGCCGCGGTCATGGGACAGACGGCCGAGAACCTCCACGACCGCTTTCCCGAGCTGACGCGCGAGGTGGCCGACGCCTACGCGCTGCGCTCACAGCAGCGGGCGACGGCGGCCTGGGCCGACGGCGTCATGGCCGAGACGGTCGTGCCGATGTCGGTCTTCACGGATACCGGCTGGGCGATGGCCGACCGCGACGAGTTCCTGCGACCCGACACGACGCTCGAGGGACTGGCGGCGCTGTCCACGCCCTTCCGCGCCGGCCGGCCGCGTCACCGCGGGCAACTCGGCAGGGCTGACCGACGGCGCCACCGCAGCCATACTCGCGTCGGAGCGGGCGGTCGCCGAGCTCGGCCTGGAGCCGCGCCTGCGGCTCGTGTCGTTCGCCTACGCGGGCGTCGAGCCGGAGCTCATGGGCCTCGGTCCCGTCCCCGCCACGCGGAAGGCGCTCGCGCAGGCCGGCCTGTCGCTCGACGACATCGATCTCTTCGAGGTCAACGAGCCGTTCGCCGTCCAGGTGCTGACCTGGTGCCGCGAGCTCGGGATCGATCCGGAGGACGAGCGCCTGAACCCGTACGGCGGCGCCATCGCGTGCGGTCATCCGCTGGCCGCCACCGGCGTCCGGCTCGTTGCGCAACTCGCCTACGCCATGCGCGAACGGCCGCAGGCGCGCTACGGCCTGACCGCGCTCTGCATCGGCCTGGGCATGGGCGCTGCCATCGTGTGGGAACGTGCCTGACACGGTCTTCCACCTCCGGCCGGTGGAGACGAAGGCCGGCCGTCTCGCGCTCGTCACGATCGACAACGGCGAGGACTGGACGAAGCCGCCGTCGCTCGGCCGCTCCGCGTTCGAGTCAGGGCAGACGCTGCTCGCCGAGCTGGAAGGCGGCGACTGGGTGGCGGCCGTCTTCACGGGCAAGCCGTTCTGGTTCTGCGCGGGCGCGGACATCAACGAATTTCCGGAGATCACTCCCGACACGGCCGCCGAAGGAAGCCGCGCGGGGCACGACCTCTTCCTTCGCATCCAGGCTCTTCCGTTCCCCACAGTCGCGGGCATCAACGGCGCGTGCCTGGGCGGCGGGCTCGAGCTCGCGCTGCACTGCTCCGCACGGACGATCGCCAGCACCGTGCGCCACTTCGGCTTCCCCGAGGTCTTCCTCGGCCTCTTCCCAGCCTGGGGAGGCACGCAGGTCACGCCGCGCCTGATCGGGCCGGCGGAGGCGATCAAGCTCGTCGTCGACGAACCCGCTCAGCCAGAACCGGCTGCTGAAGGCAAAGGACGCGGTCGAGCTCGGCCTCGCCGACCGGCTGCTCGAGCCCGTGGAGCTCGTGGACGAGTCGATCGCGTTCGCGCTCGAGCTCGTCGAGACGCCGATCGAGCGCAGCGAGCCCGACTGGTCGGACCTGGAGACCGTCATGCGGCGCGCGCGAACGGACGTCGACGACGCCGTGCACGGAGCGTCTCCCGCGCCGTATCGCGCGCTCGACCTCATCGAGGGTGCCGCGACGTGGACGATCGAGGAGGGCTATCGCCAGGAGGAGGCGGCGATCGGAGAGCTGCTACCCGGGAACGAGGCGCAGGCCGCCATCTATGCGTTCGGCCTCGTCGAGCGGCGCGCGAAGCGCAAGCCGGAGCTCGGCGCCGAGCCGCGGCCGGTGCGGAAGGTCGGCATCGTGGGCGCCGGCCTGATGGCGAGCCAGCTGGCCACGCTCTTCCTCCGCCGTCTCGAAGTGCCGGTCGTCCTGCGCGACCTCGACCAGGCGATCGTCGACCGCGCGCTCGACAACATCCAGACCGAGCTCGGCGGCCTCGTGGCCCGCGGCCGGATGACCGAGGATAAGGCCAGGTTCCTGGCGTCAATCGCGACCGGATCCACGTCGTACGACGGCTTCGCCGATTGCGATCTCGTCCTGGAGGCGGTCGTCGAGGAGATGGACGTGAAGCAGCAGGTGTTCGCGGAGCTACGCGACATCGTCGCGCCGGAATGCGTGCTCGCAACCAACACGTCCTCCCTGTCCGTGACCGAGATGGGGGCGGACGTCGGCATGCACTTCTTCAACCCGGTGGCGCTGATGCCGCTCGTTGAGCTGATCCGCACGCCCGACACGAACGACACCGCGATCGCGACGGCCTACGAAACGACGCGACGCCTGGGCAAGACTCCCGTCATCGTCCAGGACGCGCCGGCGTTCGTGGTCAACCGGCTGCTGACGCGGATGACCGGCATCGTGGTCAGTGCGCTCGAGCACGGCAACTCCGTCGAGGAGACCGACGCAGCGATCATGCGGCTCGGCCTCCCGATGGCGCCGTCCGTGCTGTTGCAGATGGTCGGCCCTCGCGTGGCGAACCACGTGCTGCACACGCTCAACGCCGCGTATCCGGATCGCTTTCCGCTGTCTCCCACCCTCGACAACTACGCCGACGGCAAGGAGGAGATCGTCGTCGCCGAGCACAGCCCGAGCTCCGTGGAGGCGATCACGGACGCGGCGCTCGAAGCCCTCGCCGACGAGTGCCGCCACCTGCTCGAGGAAGGTGTCGTCGGGTCGGCGGCCGACATCGACACGTGCATGCTGCTCGGCGCCGGCTTCCCGTTCTTCCTCGGCGGCATCACGAAGCACCTCGACCAGACGGGCGTGTCCGAGCGCGTGGCAGGCACGAAGCTCGCGGATCTGGCCGAGCGTGTACACGCCTGAGCAGCGCGACGAGGTTCGAGCCGGCCTGCTCGAGCGGGCTCGCCAGGACGATCGCGTAACGGGCGCTGCGCTGACGGGCTCCGCGGCGCTCGGGAACGAGGACCACTGGTCCGACGTCGACGTCTTCCTGGGCGTCGCAGAGAGCGCCGATCTCGACGACGGTGGTCGCCAACTGGACGACCGCCCTCTACGAGGAAGGCCAAGCCGTCCACCACTGGGACGTCCGGGCCGGCGCGGCTCTCTACCGGGTCTTCCTGCTCGAGAGCGGCCTCCAAGTCGACATCGCATTCACTCCCGAGCTGGACTTCGGCGCCCGATCACCGAGCTTCGAGCTCGCCTTCGGGGAGCCCGTCGAGGTACCGCCTTCCGAGCCGCCGGCCTTCGCCGACGTGGCCGGCCTCGGCTGGCTCGGCGTCCTCCATGCGAACAAGGCGATCGAGCGGGGCAGGCCGTGGGAGGCCGCGTACTGGATCGGCAGCGTGCGCGACCAGACGCTCGCGCTCGCCTGCCTCCGCCTGGGCGAGAGCCCGCACTACTCGCGGGGAGTCGACCGGCTGCCGCCCGACGTCACGGCTCCGCTCGAGGAGACCTTCGTGCGCGGGCTCGGGCCGGACGAGCTTCGACGGGCGCTCCGCGCAGCGCGAAGCTGCCTGCTCGAAGAGATCGGCCGCACGGACGCCGAGCTCGCCGATCGGTTGGAGCAAGCGCTTGCCGGCGGCTAGGCTGCCGCGCATGGCACGAGACGACTGGCGCATCCGCATCGAGCTCGAGGAGGGCGCCCGCGGCTTCCTCGAGCGGCTCGGCCTCGACATCAGCTCACGCGCGGGGAAGCTGGCGGACGAGCTGGAGCTCGACCGGCTCGCGGTATCCCATGACGAGGACACCGTGTTCGTCTACGCAGCCTCGGCGACCGAGGCGGCACAGGCGCGCACGGTGGTCGACGCCGAGCTGGATGAGTCTGGCACCGTCCCCAAGGAAGTCGTCCTCGAGCATTGGCTCGACGACGAGGACCGGTGGGACTCGGAGCCCGATCAGCCGGACGTCGAGGAGGAGCTCGTCTCACGTGGCTTCGCGCCATGGGAGGTGCGAATCGAGTGCGACTCTCACGACGAGGCCGATCGGCTCGCGGGCCAACTGGAGGCGGAAGGCTACGACGTCGTGCGCCGGTGGACCTACCTCATCGTCGGGACACGGACGCGCGAAGAAGCGGAGACGCTCGCAAAGCGCGTCCACGGCGAGGTCGAGGCGGGCGGCGAGCTCGTCTACGAGGTCATGCCGCGGAATCCCTTCGCTGTGTTCGGAGGGTTGGGAGGCTAGGGCTTCCCGTCAGAGACGTAGCGGAGCCCGGGGCTTTCTTTCAGCCGCGCGAGCCAGTCGGAAGAGCCGTTGGGCAAATCTCTGGGATCGGTGCGGATGCGCGGGATCTCGAGCGGCTCGAAGTCGCCGGTGGCGGGTGAGTGCGACGGCTCGGCGCCGGCAAGGAACGCTCCGGCAAAGCGGTAGCTCTCGCCGTCCCACGACCCCTGGAGCGCGAGCTTGCGCCGGATGGGTAGCAGTCCGTACGGCAGCGCAATGGTCTGCACCTTCGCGTCGGGCAACAGGTCGTGAATCAGCCGGTTGCCCAGCACGATCTCGCGCTGCACTCCCTCGTCGGTCAGCTCGTCGAGACGGACGTGGTGGAGCGTGTGGTTGCCGAGCTCGAAGCCGAGCGCCAGAAGCCGCCGAGCGAGCTCGGCTGCGCGCGGATCGTCCCCGAACGGCGCAGCATTGACGTAGAGGGTGCCCACCGGCCGAAAGTCGGGGTGATCCCTCGCGAACTCGAGCATGATGCCGACCATGGAGTCTGGATCGATGCGGCCGTCCTCCAGCAAAGCCGCCTGGCCCGTCGTGGAATCGTCGAAGGTCAGGACAACGGGGCTGGCGCCGCGCGGGAGGTCGATCTTCCCGGTCACGAGCGCCGATGCCGTCACTGGCCGGTAGTGGTCCCGGTACAGCCGCGTGAGCTCGGCACGGAACTGATCGGGAGTGAGGTCGTAATCCCCGCCACCGTCGGCGAGCAGCCGGTGGTACATGACGACGGGAACGACGCCGAGCTCGTTGGGCTCGAGACCGCTGCGCACGGGATCGTCCGGCGAGCGAGAACGCGGGAGCTGAACGAGCTGCCGGAAAGCCGGGGACGACAGCGAGCGTGTGCCCACTGTCGGCAGCGCCGCATCCCTCGTCAGCGCCCCGCTTGCGTATGTGACCGTTGGATCCCACAACAGGTACTCGTCGAGGCCGGCGGCGAGGGTGGCGTGGATCTGCGCCTTGACCTCACGCTCGCCGTACTCGACGCCCAGGGAGAAGTCCTGGAGCCAGGGCACGACGCGTGCTCCCGACCCGCGTACCGCGCGGTTGAAGTCGAGCAACGACCGGCGCACGATTGCGTAGGGCTGGCGCTCCGGGTCACGGACCCCGTACTCGTTCGGCGCCCAGTGGGACGGGTAGAGCATCGGCGCGATGTAGTCGACCTCGCGAGCGATCGCGGGCACGTCTTGAGCGATCTCGTCGGGCCGCGTGGCGGCGATGCCGAAGACCGAGGCACCGAGGAAGGTGTCGTGCGGAGCGAGCTGCCGGCGTGCCTGCGCCAGGAAGCGGACGATTGCGTCCGCGGGATCGCCCTGCAGGCCTGGCACGACCATCGATCCGAGCGGCCCGTCGGGCCTGCGCACGTAGTCGTAGAGGATGTCGTCGACCCCGAGCTTGGCCGCAGCGACCGCGAGATCGACGTTGTAGGCCTGGACGTCAGGGTGGATGTAATTCGTGAAGCCGCCGTAGCCACCCGAATACGCGCCGCCGGAGGGAGTCTGGACGACGAGCTCCCGGCGGTCGTGGGTCCATGCCCACTGCGCCAGGACGGGGTCGCGGAACGCGACTAGGCGGCCGATCACCCTCGCGCCGCGAGCGTGCAGGAGCTTCACGGCGTCGGCGAGGTCGTAAGTCCCCTGCTCGGCGCCGATCTTCTCGGCCACTGGAACACCGGAACGCCAACCGACGATGCCGAGCTCGTCCTTGATGTCGAGCTCGACAGCGTTGATTCGTCCCTCGGAGAGCAGGCTCAGCACGCCCGCTCGCAGCCCCGGATGCGCCCAGGCGTCGGCGCTCACGTGCACCGCCCGCACCGGGTTTCGCGGAAGGCGGGGCGCTGTGCCGACCCTGAGCCTGCTGTCCGTGAGGTTGCCCGCGGCGTCGCGGGCGATGAGCACGACCGATCGCCGCGGCGCGCGCGAGAAGGGGACCGAGAACCGGCCGCGCTCGTCAAGCGACGCCAGCGTGCCGTTCACGCGCAGCCGCGAGCCTGGCTCCACGGCGCCGCGCAGCGTGTACCGCTCGCCGCGCCTGGCGCCCAGCGAGCCTTTCGCGACGCTGATCACCGGCGCCCGCGTGTCGACGATGAATGCCCACGAAGCACGAGAGTCATTGAAGAGGCCACCGGGCCTCGACACCTCGACCGTGTGCTCGCCGTCGCTCGGTCTCCGCGGTCGGAAGACGAGGCGGCCGTCACGGGCGGTCGTGCGTCCCGTTACCGGCCGGCCGTCGAGCACCCAGCTCGTGGAGGACAGGTCGCCCTCGTCACCTTCGACGGAGAACGCGAGCGTGGAGAGCCCGCTCTTGCCAACGATCGTGGAGGCCGGTCCTGCCGGGTCGAGCCCGCCGGATCCGCCACGGGAGGCGAGGGCCGCGACCAGGCCCACACAGGCAGCCCCGCCGACGACGAGAAGCAGCATTCGGCGTCTTCGCTCTTCGCGCAGCTCGCGCGCGTGCATGCGCTGCGTGGCGATGTCGTCGCAGAGCATGAGCACGGCTCTCGCCGCGGCGCGCACTTGCTCGGGAGCGCCGTTGTCGACCACGGACTCGGCCTGACTGCGTAGCGATGCGAGTTCCGCCCGGTCGCCGACCGGACTGCCGGCACGAGCCCGCTCAGCCTCCTCGCGCAACGACGCAATCGCGCGGGCAAGCGTCCCAAGCTCGCCCTCGGCGCCTTTCGCCACGAGCCGGTCGGCCCACCGCTGAAGCTCGGCGAGCTGCTCCTCGGTCAGCTGCGCGGGCGCCTGGCCCATGGACACAAGGTAGACCTTCGTCTGCTTCCGGTATCCTCCTGGGTGAGCTCGCAGACTCGTTGCGGGCGATCTCTAGAAGCGCGGCACAGACGGTGTGCTGCACTCATGCAGGAGATCTCAGAACAGCGGACGACAGCCACAGAGGCGCCTGGCCTGCCTGCGGATGCCGAGCGCGCCGGAGCGCTGGGCCGGCGAGCCCTTGCTGCGGCCGGACGAGGAGCCGTCCGACGTGCTCGCTGCGGGCACGGCTCGGCGCCAGGCCCTCGACGAAGCGCTCGCCGAGATCGACGCAGGGCACGACGAGCCGTCGTACGAGTGGCGAGTTCGCTTCGCGCTCATGCTCGGCCTCGAGCGCGTGCTGACAGGCAAGCCGCCGCAGCTGGCGTCGGGAACCGAGCTGCGCCGCCACCAGGTCGACGCGCTCGCCGGCATGCTCACGGCGCTCATCACCGCGAACCAGCGCGAAGCCGAGGAGGCCAACGGCTTCGAGGCGCTCGCCGGAGGTGAAGACGAAGAGAACGGCGACCTCTCGGCAGTACGCGACGAGAACGGCCAGGTAGACGGTCGACTGGACGAAGAGCCGGAGCCCGCCGGTGAGGACCCGGGCGCGGTGCGCCGCTATCGCTTCCGTCACCCGACGGCGTCCGGCAAGACGATCGCCGCCGCCGGCTTCGTGGAGGCAGCCCGCACTGCCGGCGTCCTCATCCTCACGCACCGCCGCCTGCTCGTCTCGCCAGTTCATCCGCGAGCTGACGGCGGAGGGCTACGGCGACCGCCTGACGCCCGAGATCCTCAACGGGCACGGAGCCGCCGATCTCGAACCCGATCACGATCCAGACGTACGCGTGGTTCGCCCGCCACGCGAGCGACCTGAGCCGCGAGGCGTACCACCTCGTGATCGCAGACGAGGCGCACACCGCGCTCGGCGAGAAGACCTCGGCCGCGATCCGCAGCTTCCCCGACCCGATCTACATCGGCATGACGGCGACCGAGCAGCTGATCGCGAAGCAGGTGGCCGACGTCTTTCCGGCGTCGGTCGACGACCTGCCGCTCCAGGACGCAGCCCGCCGCGGCCTGATCGCGCCGCTGCGCTGCTCTCCGCGTGCCGCCGGTGGCCGCGATCAACTCGGTGCCGATCGTCGGCGGCGACTTCGACGAGCGCGCCCTGGCGGCGGTGCTCGACCACAAGGCGCTGAACCAGGCGGCCGCGAGCCTCTATCGCGATCGCTTCGACGACACGCCCGGGCATCGTCTACGCGGCAGGCGTCGATCATGCGTACAACCTCGCCCAGGAGTTCCGTGCCGCCGGCCTGCTGGCCGAGGCCGTCTCCGGCCGCACGCCGCCGGTGCGGCTCGCCGAGACGCTCGCCGCCTACGAGCGCGGCGAGATCAACGTCCTCATCAACGCGATGCTGCTCGCGGAGGGCTGGAACTCTCCGCGCGCGACCGTCGTCATGCACCTGGCGCCGACGGCGAGCCGCCGCGTCTACCAGCAGCGGATCGGCCGCGTCATGCGCATGCATCCGCGCAAGGAAGCCGGCATCGTCGTCGACTTCGTGAACAAGGGCGCGACCCACTCCGAGCGCGTGATCACGCTCCACTCGCTGCTCGACGCCGACTTCTACCGCGAGGGCGCCCGTGTCACGCCCGCGCCGCGCCGCCGCGTCCAGCGGCGTGCCCGCCGGCGGCTGACGCCGGCACCGTGGCTCGTGCCCGTCACTCCCGACGTGCGACGACGTCTGGCCGTCATCGCCCGCGAGTGGCAGCGAATCGACCCGAAGTACCTCGACGACGAGGAGCAGCGTTACTGGGCGACGATCGCCGGGCGCGCCGTGCGCTTCGAGGAGCGCGCCGACCTCGTCCAGAAGTTCACCGACGGGCGAGCCGGGAAGGAGGCGCTCGAGCAGTTCCTCTTCACGTGCGCGGCCGAGAACCCCAACCGGCGGCTGCGGATGATGGCGCTCGCCGACCGCGTCTCGATGACGCGTCGACCGCGCGAGCTTCGACGATCTCGTCACGCTCGATCGAGCGCAGGCGCCGCCGTGGGAGAAGGACCGGCTGGCCGGCGTCCCGCCTGCTGCTGCAGGCGATCGCGCAGGACAAGCCGGACGCGCCGGACCAGATCCTCGCGCGCTGGACGTGGCGGCTCGCGCGGGCGACGCGCAAGGCGCAGGATCGCGCCGCGAGCGCCGAGTTCCCCGAGGCGAAGCGCCTGCTCGGCGCGCTCGCCAACTCCCGCGGTCATCGTCACGAGGAGAACGCCGCGAGGCTCGTCGCCGCCGCGCGGGAGCAGCCGCTGCGCGTCGCCGCGGCCTTGCTCGCCTCGGCCGAGGGGTACACGCCTCGTGCGACGAAGCTGCTCGACGCCGCCCGCGAGGAGCTGGGAACGGTGCAGGACGTGGCCGGCGGCGCTCGCCGAGAACCTGCCCGAGCCGAAGCCGCCGCGCCGTTCGCGCAGACGCAGGCGCCGCAAGAAGCGCGGTGCAGCGGCGGCGCAACCGGTGGCAGCGGAAGCCTCGGTCGAGGCAACGCCGCCCGAGAGACGGCGGTACCCGAAACGCTCAACGGCTCGTAACCTCGACGCAAGCTTTCCCGGCTAGGCTCGGCGGACGCTGATGCTCGTGCTCTTGGGCATCGGATTCATCGCCGGCCTGATCACGGCTCTGTCGCCGTGCGTCCTGCCGGTGCTCCCGGTCGTGCTCGCCGGCTCGGCCGCCGGCGGCCCGCGCCGCCCGTACGCGATCGTCGCCGGTCTCGTCGTGACCTTCACGCTGTCCGTGCTCTTCGCCGCGTGGCTTCTCGATCTGCTCGGACTGCCGCTCGACGTCCTGCAGGAACGTCGCGCTCGCGCTGCTCTTCCTCGTCGCCGCGACGCTGATCTTCCCGAGCTTCGGCCTGCTGGTCGAACGGCCGCTCGCTCGATTCACGCGCCGCAGCGGACGCGATCTCGGCGGAGGGTTCCTGCTCGGCGCCAGCCTCGGGCTCGTGATGGTGCCCTGCGCCGGGCCGGTGCTCGCTGCCGTGGCTCGGTCGTCGCGGCGAGCCGGGAGGTCGGCGTTGAGCGCCCTGCTGCTGACGGTTGCCTACTCGCTCGGCTTCGCGGTGCCGCTGCTCGCTTTCGCGCTCGGCGGCCAGCGCGCGGGGCGCCTCGCCGTCGTCCGCGCCCACGCGGTGGGGCTGCGGCGCGGACTGGGAGTCGTCATCGCCGCAACGGCGCTGGCGATCGCGCTCAACGTCGACCGCCACTTCACGACCGTCGTCCCCGGCTACACGAAGGCCGTACAGGACCACATCGAGGACAGCGCGCGTGCCCGCCGCGCCCTCGCGGGGCTGCACGAGGCAGGCACACGGGCCGGGCGCGACGGACAGGCCCGAGCGGTGCTCGACGACTACGGGCCGGCGCCCGACTTCGCGGACGTCTCCCTGTGGCTCAACACGCCGGGCGGGCAGCCGCTGACGATGGCGGGCCTGCGCGGAAAGGTCGTGCTCGTGAACTTCTGGACGTACACGTGCATCAACTGCCTGCGCGAGCTGCCGCACGTGAAGGCGTGGTACGACGCGTACCGGCACGACGGCTTCGTCGTCGTCGGCGTTCACGCGCCCGAGTTCGCCTTCGAGCACGAGCCTCGCAATGTGCGCCGCGCCGTCCGCGACCTCGGCATCGAGCTATCCCGTGCTCCTCGACAACGACTTCGGGACGTGGAACGCGTACGCGAACCAGTACTGGCCCGCCAACTATCTGGTCGACCGGGCGGGCCACGTGCGGTACGTCCACTTCGGGGAGGGCGAGTACGACCGCACGGAGCACGCCATTCGCACGCTGCTGGCCGTCGACGGCACACGGCACGCCGCGCACACGCCCGGATCGCACGCCCGAGGGGCCGCAGACGCCGGAGACGTACCTCGGCTGGGAGCGCCTCTCCGCCGACTACGTCGGGATCGCCGATCGAGGAGGAGCGGATGGCGCGGTACACGTTCCCGCCAAGGCGCTGCGCCGAAGACGGGTTCGCATACGGCGGTCGCTGGCGGGTCGAAGGCGAGCGCATCGTCGCCGGCCGCAACGCGCGGCTGCGCATGCGCGCGTACGCGAGGCTCGTCCACCTCGTGCTCAGCGGCCGCGGAACGGTGGACGTGCTCGTCGACGGCCGCCGCACGCGGACGGTGCGCGTCTCCGCCAACAAGCTGTACACCCTGGCTCGACTTCGGCAGACGCGCACGATCGGACGCTCGAGCTGCGGTTCAGCCCGGGGCTCGCCGCGTACGCCTTCACGTTCGGCTCGGAGCCGGAGCAGCCCCGGGAAACCAGCGTGAGACCGGGCATGCGCGGCATGCGGCCGGCCGGCACTAACCCTGCCTAGCCACCTCTCGGTAGCGGAAGCACGACGTGACGTGGTCGTTGACCATGCCCGTCGACTGCATGAACGCGTAGCAGACGGTCGGCCCGACGAAGCGAAAGCCGCGGCGCTTGAGGTCCTTGCTCATCGCCTGCGACTCGGCCGTCTCCGCCGGCAGCTCGCCCAGCTCACGGCACTTGCCGACGATCGGCTTGCCGTCGACGAAGCTCCAGAGATACGCAGCGAGGCTGCCCTCAGCCTCCTGCACCTCGAGCACGCGCGCGGCGTTCGAGATGGCCGACTCCACCTTCAGCCGGTTGCGGACGATGCCCGAGTCGCCGAGCAGCCGCTCGATGTCGTCCGGCCCGAACCGCGCCACTGCCTCCGGGTCGAAGCCGGCGAACGCTCGCCGGTAGCCCTCACGCTTGTGGAGGATCGTCGACCACGACAGGCCCGCCTGCGCGCCTTCGAGGACGAGCATCTCGTAGAGGTGCGTGTCGTCGTGGGACGGCACGCCCCACTCCTCGTCGTGGTACGCGACGTAGAGCGGATCGCCGGCAGGCGCCCACCGCGCGCAGCGCGTTCGGCTACTGCTCACGGGCGACGTCGGGCGGCGTGTCGCCCTGCTCGCGCTCGCGGAGGATAGCGCGTCAGCTCGGCCGCGAGCGAGTCGCCGCTCGGGAGATCGCTCTCCTCGATCATGTCGTCGGCGCGCTGCTCGAGCTCGTCGACGTACGCGACAGCGTCCTCGTCCGAGGACACGGCCTCGCTCACGTGCGTCGTGTAGCCCGTCCACCATTTCCTCGAGCTCAGCTGACGTCGATCGGCACGTCGAGCAGCGACGAGAGCCGCTCGCAGAGGGCGAGCGCGGCGCGCGGGCTGGGCGCGAGCGAGACGTAGTGCGGCACAGCCGCCCAGAGGCTCACCGACGTCATGCCCGCCTCCCGGCAGGCGTCGTGGAGCACGCCGACGATCCCCGTCGGCCCCTCGTACCGTGACGCCTGGAGGCCCAGCCGCTCGACCAGCTCCGGGTCCGAGCCGGCGCCGGTGACAGGCGCCGGGCGAGTGTGCGGGACGTCCGCGAGCAGCGCGCCGAGCTCACGACGAGGTCGATCGCCGAGCTCACGTGCCAGCTCGACGACGAGCTCGGTGAACGTCCGCCAGCGGAGGTTCGGCTCGTTGCCGAGCGAGCATCACGACGTCGCGCCCGCCGCCGGGGCTGGCGTAGAAGAAGTCGTTCTCGGGCCAGTCGATCCGCCGCGTCAGGCCATCGACGAGGGAAACCCTGGGACGCGTCGCCTGGAAGTCGAAGAACCCCTCGGGGTCGATGTCTGCGAAGCTGCTCGGCATCCCAGGTCGTCACGAGGTGCTCGGCGGCGAGCGAAGCGCCCTGCCCGCCGTCGTTCCAGCCTCGAAACGCCGACGACGAGGATCGGCCGATTCAGGGAGGGACGGGACTCGAGACGGAGCTCGTCGGCCATCGGTCCAGTCTACGTCCGGCTCGAGTCTCGACGCCCGAACCCTCCTCGACCGCTGCCGATCCTGGCGAGTGAAGAGACCGACGGCTTCGAACGACGCCTTCGAGCACGGCGCCGCGGTCCTTCGGCAGCGAGACGAGCAGGCCCCCGGACGTCTGCGGATCCCAGGCGAGCGCGACCACGTCGTCCGGCACGTCGTCCCGCGACCTCGACGTGAGCGCCGGCGAACTCCCGGTTGCGTGCGTCGCCGCCCGGTCCGCTCGCCCGCCCGGCCACCTCGAGCGCACCGGGGAGCGCCGGCAGGGCAGCGGCGTCGAGCACGATCCGCACGCCGCTCCGGGATGCCGTCTCGTGCGCATGGCCGAGCAGGCCGAAGCCGGTGACGTCGGTGACGGCGCTCGGCTCGAACGGACGCAGCGCCTCCGCGGCCTCGCGGTTGAGCATCCGCATCCAGCGCACGGCTTCGGCGAGCTCGGTCGTCGCCGGCCAGCCCGCGCTTGATCCCGTGCAGCACGAGGCCGGTGCCGAGCGGCTTCGTGAGGAAGAGCGCGTCACCCGGCGCGGCCGTGCTCTTCGCCCAGACCGCGTCTGGATGCGCGATGCCGACCACGGCGAGCCCGTACTTCGGCTCGTCGTCGCGGATCGTGTGCCCTCCAGCGAGCAGCGCACCCGCGGCGCGGACCGTGCTCGTCCGCCCCTTCGAGGATCTCGCCGAGCACGCTCGTGGGCAACTCCTCGGGAAAGGCCGCGATCGAGAGCGCGAGCAGCGGCGCCCCGCCCATCGCGAAGACGTCGTTGAGCGCGTTCGCCGCGGCGATGGCGCCGAAGTCGCGCGGATCGTCGACGACGGGCGGGAAGAAGTCGACCGTGAAGACGAGCGCGCGCTCGTCGTCGAGCCTGTAGACGGCCGCGTCGTCGGCCGGGTTGAGCCCGACGAGGAGGTTCTCCGCCTCGGGCGGGCACGAAGCCGGCCAGCAGCTCGTCGAGCCGCCCGGCTGCGTACTTCGCCGCGCAGCCCCCGGCGGTGACGAGCTCCTGAGCCTCACTTCGCCGCGTGGCCATGCACGCACTGTACGCGTGCGGAGAGAATGCTGCACGTGGCACGCAGCGCGCTCGTCACCGGCGGCTCACGGGGCATCGGCCTCGCGATCGCGCGCATGCTCACCGAGGAGGGCTTCGGGCTGACGCTCGCATCGCGGACAGCAGCGAGCGGGTCGAGGATGCGGCCGCGGCCCTCGACGCGTTCGCGATCACCGCCGACGTCTCGCACGAGGAGGACTGCGACCGGCTCGTGGCCGCAGCACGTGGAGCGCTACGGCGGGCTCGACGTGCTCGTCAACTCGGCCGGCATCGGCATCGGCGGGAACGTCGAGGCGCTGGCCGTCAAGCACATCGACCTTCAGCTCGGCGTCAACCTCCGCGGGCTCGTGCTCGTCACGCGGGCGGCGATCCCGCACCTTCGTCAGTCGCGCGGGCTGATCGTCAACCTCGCCTCGATCGCCGGGACGATGCCCACGCCCGGGCTGTCGATCTACGGCGCGACGAAGGCGGCGGTCATCTCGTTCACGCACTCGCTGAACGGCGAGCTGGAGGCGGACGGTGTGCGCGCCACGGCGCTCTGCCCGGGGTTCGTCGACACCGACATGGCCGCGTGGAGCGGCATCCCGGGCGACGAGATGATCCAGCCGGAGGACTGCGCGGAGGTCGTGCGACTGCTGCTCGCACTGGGCCCGAACGGCCCGCATCCCGCAGGTCGTGATCGAGCGCGTCGGCTCGACGGTCAGCGTCAGCGTAGCTTCGCGCCGCACCGCCGCTTCCAGCTCGGCGGCTGAGACGGAGCCCTCGAAGCGCGCCTTGATCCGGCCGTCGCGGCCGACGAGGAACACCCACGGCTCGGTGGGCAGCTTCCACTCCTTCACCCAGCGGTTGAGCTCGGGCGGCTGGTTGTCCTCGTAGATCTCGACGTGGATGAAGCGGACCGGGCTCTTGCCGAGCCGCTTCCGCACGTGGTCGACCACGTCGACGACGGGGCCGCAGGCGCGGCTCGTGCAGAACTCCGGCGTCGCGAAGGCGACCACGAACGGCGCCCGATCGGCCAGCGAGTCGGCCACCGAGTAGCGGAGCAGTCCCGCGTCGGGAGGCGTTCGTGTCGTGAGCGCCGCGAAGTCGCCGCCCGTGGAGGCGATCGTCGGCGTTCGCGAAGGGAACGCCTTCGCGCCCACGTCGGGGGCCTTCGGCTCGTCCGCGACCACGAGATCGAGCGCACCCTGGATCGTCGCGCCGACCGGCTCGGCGACGAGCACGTACTTCCCGGCGGCCGGCACACGGAAGCGGGCGACGTAGACATGCGTGACGTCGCCGGCAGCTGCCTCCGAGACGCCGGGCACGCCCACGTTCTCGAACCGCGCCGTCGTCTGGAGCAACGGCTTGTCGTCGAGGGAGCGAGCCACCCAAACGCGCGCCCGCGGGCTCTCGATCGAACGGCTCTTGGCGTCGATGACGAGGAAGACGACGCGCACCGGGCCCCGCGCGTAGTCGGACGTTCCCGCGACGAGCGCTACGTCCGGGCCCGGACGGTCCAGCAACGCGCCCGCGGAGCCGGCAGGCGCGCTCGGACACCGTCGCTCCCTCGTTCGGGGTACCCCCGTTGCCGCCGCAGCCGACAAGCGAGCAGCGCGGCCGCGGAGACCGCGGCCGCGAGGTCGACACCCCGGCGCACCCGCCGAGTGTAGCACGTGGAGGCGCGAGCTACGGCCGCTAATCGCCGCTCGGGCCGTCGAAGAAGCCGAGCGGACCGATCGCCATGCTCAGCGGGGCGAAGACCAGCACCGCCATCGACAACCAGAAGAGCGTCTTTGCCTTGCTCACGGCCGCTACCTCCTTTCCGGGAGCTTAGAAGCGGAAGTCCTGCAGCGTCTCGGCTGCCCGCCGGTAGAGCCGGGCCGCCTCGCGGTCGTCGCCGCGTCTCGCGGCGACGTCCCCGAGAGCGACCCACGCCGCCGCCCGGTGGCTGGTCGATGACAGCTGCTCGAAGCTGCTATCGGCGTCAGCAAGCGTTTCTTGAGCCTCGTCGAGCCGACCTTGCTCGAGCAGCGCTCTGCCGAGCGTGAGCTGGGCCGTTCCGATCTCGGCAAGGAAGTCCGCGCGGTCGCCGAGGAGCTCGAGCGCCCTTCGGGCCTGCTGCTCGGCCTCGACGGGCCGTTCCGTGTCGAGATAGATCTCGGCGAGCGAGCAGATCACGTGCGCGGCCTCCTCGTCGATGCCCTCGTCGAGGAGCACGCGGAGCGAGTCCTTGAGGTATTCGATCGCCTCGTCGGGCCGGCCGAGGAGGTAGGTCAGGCCACCGAGGTTGTTGAGCAGCCGACCGACGTTCTCGCGGTCGGCGAGCTCCTCGTAGTACGCGCGGGCCCGCTCGGCGTACGTCCGCGCGAGCACCCAGTGGCCCTCGCGCTCGGCGACGAGCGACGCCTGGAAGTAGACCTGGGCGGCGGCGCGCCGGTCGCTAAGGCCCTCGGCGAGCTCGAGCGCGCGCTCGACGTCCTCGCGCGCCGCCTGCCAGTCGCGCTGGCGGCGGTAGCAGCGCGAACGCCAGCGGAAGATCTGCGCTCGCAGCAGGTCGCTCGGGGAGATCTGACCGTTCGGCGAGCTCGAGCGCGGCGTCGAACAGGCCGAGGGCAGTCGAGATGCTGGAGAGCTGGTAGCGGCAGGCACCGAGCCGGAAGAGCACGTCGGCGCGCTCGATGTCGGAGAAGCGGGCGCTCCTCGGAGAGCGCGCGAGCCTCGGTGAGCAGGGCTGTCGCATCTTTCAGGTCGCCGTCCTGGATGCAGGGCCCAGGCTTCGCCGGTCAGCGCACGGAGCTCGAGCTCTTTCGCTCCAGCCGCCCGGGCGTCGTCTCGAACCTGCGCGAACTGCGGCGCCGCATCCGCGTAGCTCGTAGCTGCTCGCTGAGCGCCTCGGCGCGGGCGAGCTGTGCCTCCCAGCGGCTGCGCTCGCTCGCGGAGACGCCAGTCACGAGAAGGTCCGCGTCGACCCCGAGCCGCTCGGCCAGCCACTCGACGGTCTCCGCCGTCGGGCCGCGTCTTGCCGCGCTCGATCTGGCTCAGGTACTCCTTGCGTGAAGCGGCCCGCGGCGAGGTCGGACTGCGTGAGCCCGGCCGAGGTGCGGAGCTTGCGCAGGCGAACGTCCGAGGCCCGCGGCGACGTCCGAGCCGCTGAGACTCTGCGACTGCCACGGCCACGTCCTTCTCCGCTCGTGTCCGCTCTCCCTGCCCTTCATGCCGTGAAGCAACTGTAGCGCAAATTGCTTCACTTGACTACTTGACAGTTCTGGACCGGTCCGTTAACGTCGTCTCACCTTGCGAGCTAGCCCGCAGCCAGCAGCGAGGCGCGCGCCACGAATCGCGCGACCGTTCGGAGAGGGCCGGCCGGGCCGCAGGGTCGGCTTTCAGAGAGAGTCGCAAGCGTCAGTGGCGAGTTGATCAGCGAGCCCCCGGTAGCCGCAGCCGGGGGTTTCGCGTCATCTAGGGGTGCCAAAGACGCCTCTTCCTTATTCTTCGCCGCCCGTCAACCAGCGCACGCGGGACGGCGGCGATCGCGTCGATCTCCTCGTCGCCGAGCAGGCCGCCGAAGCGATCCTGCACGGAGCGCAGGAGCCCGACGCCCGATGCCGATCCACGCCTCGGCCTCGACGTCGCGGTCCGCGTCGATGCCGCCGGCGGCCTGCGCACGGCGGAGCACGTCCGGCGACGTAGTCGTGCACCTCGCGGAGGTGGCGCCGGAAGTGGCGCCGGATCTCCGCGTCGTCGGTCGCCTCGCTCAGCGCCTGCAGCCAGAGCTGAGTGGGCGCGAGCCGCCGGCCGCGCAGCGAGGCTCGTGATCGCCCGCGGCACCGCGAGCACCCAGCCGGCGGGATCCGGCTCGCGCCGCGATCTCCTCCTCGACTGCCTCGCGCAGACGGCGCCACACCTCGTCCAGGCAGGCGAGAAAGAGCTCGCGCTTCGAGCTGAAGTGGCGGTAGAGGATCGGCTCGGTGACGCCCGCCTCGCGCGCGATCTCGGCGGTCGTCGCGCCGCCGGTAGCTGCGGGCCGAGAAGACCGAGAGCGCCGCATCGACGATCGCTGCACGGCGGTCGGTCGCCGCCAGTCGCGACCGCGTGACCGTCACAGCGCGGCCTCCGCAAGCGCCTCGTGGTGCTCGTACTTGCGCACGGTGAGGATTGCCACCGACAGCGCCGGCAGAGCGCGATGACCGCAGGCCACGTAGAGCGCGAGGTGATAGCCGTCGACGAACTGCTCGGCCCGCAGCAGGCCGCGGCGTCGTCGCGTCGACCTGGCTCGCGACGATCGCGCCCATGACGGCGATGCCGAGCGAGCCGCCGACCTGCCGCGACGAGTTGAGCACGGCCGAGCCCGACGCCGGCCTTGTCCACCGCGACCGCGCCCATCGCCGCCGCGGTCGTCGGCGTCATCGATCAGCGCCATCCCGAGCCCACCGACGAGCAGGCCCGGGAGGATGTTCCAGAACGTCGAGCCGACGTCGAGCTGCGCGAAGAGGACGAGAGACAGGGAGACGAGCGTCATGCCCACCTCCGATGAGCCAGCGCGAGCCGACCTTGTCGGAGTAGCGGCCCGGCCCAGGGCGCGACGAGGATGATCAGCACGCGTCATCGGCAGGAAGATCGCGCCGGTCTGCGATCGGCCGAGTAGCCGAGCACGTTCTGGAGGAAGAGCGAGTTGAAGAAGAAGATGCCGAACATCGCGAGCGCGACGAGCAGCATCGCGAGGTTCGCGCCGGTGAACGTCGAGTTCGCGGAAGAGCGCGAGGTCGAGCATCGGCATCCGCTGGTGCCGCTCGAGCAGGACGAATGCCGCAAGCGCGATCGCGGCGACGGCAAAGATCGCGAGGATGCGCGGCGACGTCCAGCCGTAGGTGTTGGCCTCGATCAGCGCGTAGGTGAGCGCGAAGAGCCCGATCGCGGACGTGACCAGCCCGGGCAGGTCGAGGCGCTGCTCGTGCGACGTGTCGCGGCTCTCGTCGATCGCCCAGCGGGCGACGATGATGCCGAGCACGCCGACCGGGACGTTGACGAAGAAGATCCAGCTCCAGTCGAGCTGCTCGGTGATGCAGACCGCCGAGCAGCGGCCCGATCGCGAGCGCCATCGCCGAGACGCCGGCCCAGATGCCGATCGCCATCCCGCGCTGCCGCGGCGGGAACGTCGCGGTGATGATCCCGAGCGTGGCCGGGTTCATGATCGCCGCGCCGATGCCCTGCACGGCGCGCGCGCCGATCAGGAAGCCCGCGTCCGGGCGCGAGCCCGCAGGCCAGCGACGCACAGCGTGAAGATCGCGAGCCCGATGATGAAGAGCCGCCGGCGACCGAAGTAGTCGGCGAGCTTGCCGCCCGTGAGCATGAACGTCGCGAACGTCGAGCGCGTAGGCGACGACGACCCACTCGAGCTCGCTGACTGATCGGCGTCGAGCGACCTCTGGATCGACGGCAGCGCGACGTTCACGACCGTGTTGTCGAGCATGATCATGAACAGCCCGAACGAGACGGCGACGAGCGTCCACCACTTGCGGTTCTCGGGAGCGAAGAGCGTGCGCGGCGATGCGCGCTTTCACGCGAGCTCCATCGCACTAAGTTAGCAAGCACTAGCTTAGCAGCCGCCGGACTAGGCTTCGCGCCGTGCCCGACGTCGTCTGGACGCCCGACGCGGCGACGCTCGAGCGCGCGAACGTCGTCCGGCTGATGCGGCGTCACGGCTTCGACGACTACCGCGACGCTCGTGCGAGCGCTCGATCGACGATCCGGAGTGGTTCTGGCCGGCGGCGGTCGAGGACCTGGGCATCGAGTTCGTCGAGCCCTGGGCAGCAGGTGCGTCGATCGTCTCGCGCGGGCCCGAGTGGGCGACGTGGTTCGTCGGCGGCAAGCTCAACATCGCCTGGAACTGCGTCCACCGCTGGGCCGCGCGAGCGCCCGACGACGACGGCCGCCGTCTTCCGCGGCGAGGACGGCGCCCGACGCGAGCTCACGTTCGCCGAGCTCTCGACGCAGGTGACGCGGCTCGCCGAGGCGCTCGTGCGGCTCGGCGTCGAGCCCGGCGACCGCGTCGCGATCTACCTGCCGATGTCGCCGGAGGTCGCGATCGCGTCGCACGCCTGCGCCCACATCGGCGCCGTGCAGGTGCCGATCTTCTCCGGCTTCGCAGCGCCGGCGGTCGCGCAGCGCCTCGCAGGACTCCGAGGCGAAGGTCGCGATCACCGTCGAGACGCTCGCTGCGCCGCGGCCGCGAGATCCCGATGCTCGCGATCCTCGAGGAGGCGCGACGCGAGGCGCCGTCGCTCGAGCACGTCGTCCTCGCGCCCTTCGACGAGCTGCTCGCGGACTGCCCGGGGAGCTCGAGCCGCTCGCCGTCGACTCGGAGCATCCCGTATCTGCTCACGTACACGTCCGGCACGACCGGCACGCCGAAGGGCGTGCTCCACGTCCAGGGCGGCTTCCTCGTCTCGATCGCGCGCGAGGTCGGCTACCAGGCCGACGCGCGGCCCGGGCGACGTCATCCACTTCGCCACCGACATGGGCTGGATCATGGGGCCGTGGACGGTCGTCGGCGGCGGCGCGATGGGCGCGACGATCGTCTACGCGGAGGGCGCGCCCGACTGGCCGCGCCGACCGGCTCTGGCGGCTCGTCGAGGAGGAGCGCGTGACGATCCTCGGCTGCTCCCCGACGCTCATCCGCGCGCTGATCCCGCACGGCGATGCCGCGAGGCCGACCTCTCGTCGCTCCGCATCATCGTGACGACCGGCGAGCCGTGGAACCCCGATCCGTACCGCTGGCTGTTCGAGCACGGTCGGCGGCGGCCGCTGCCCGATCATCAACTGCTCCGGCGGAACCGAGGTCGGCGCCTGCTTCCTCTCGCCGACGCCGCGCGATGCCGATCAAGGAGTGCTCGCGTCGGCGGTCCGGCGCTCGGCATGGCGATGGACGTCGTCGACGACGACGGGCGCTCGCTCGTCGGCGACGGGCGAGGTCGGCGAGCTCGTCTGCCGCAAGCCGTTCCCCGGCATGACGCGCGGCTTCTGGCGCGACCCCGAGCGGTACCTCGACACGTACTGGCGCCGCTTCCCGGGCATCTGGACGCACGGCGACTGGGCGTCGGTCGACGAGGACGGCTACTGGTTCCTCCACGGCCGCTCCGACGACACGCTCAACATCGCCGGCAAGCGGATCGGGCCCGCCGAGATCGAGTCGGCGGCCGTCGGCACATCCGGCGGTGGCCGAGGCGGCGGCGGTCGGCGTCCCGCACGACGTCAAGGGCGAGGTGGCCTGGGTGTTCTGCGTGCTCGCGCCCGGGCGAGCGAGGCGTCGGACGAGCTCGCGCGGACGCTGCGTGAAGCCTCGTCGCCGCCGAGCTCGGCAAGGCGTTCGCGCCCGAGCGCGTCGTCTTCGTCGCCGCGCTGCCGAAGACGCGCTCGGCGAAGATCGTGCGCCGCGCGGTGCGCGCGACCGCGCTCGGCGAGGATCCGGGCGACATGTCCTCGGTCGAGAACCCGGAGTCGCTCGCCGACATCGCCGCCAGGTTATAGACTGCAGAGGCGAAAACCTATGCGGCTCGCGCTTGCCCAGATCGACACCGTCGTCGGCGACCTCGACGGCAACCGCGACCGCATCATCGCGGCGGATCGACGAGGCACGCGAGCGCCGGCGCCGATCTCGTCGTCTTCCCCGAGCTCGCCGTGACGGGCTATCCGCCGGAGGACCTCCTGCTCCGCCCGGGCTTCGTCCGCGCGGCCGCGCGACAGCTGCCGGCGAGATCGCGCAGGCGGCACGCGGCATCGTCGCGCTCGTCGGCGACGCCGCACGTCGACGACGGCGCTCTACAACGCGTGCGCGGTCTGCGCGGACGGCGAGGTGCAGGCCGTCTACCGCAAGCGCCTCCTGCCCGAACTACGGCGTCTTCGACGAGAAGCGGTACTTCGCGCCCGGCGCGGACGTCGGCCTGCTCGGCTCGGCGAGGCGACGCGTCGGCCTCACGGTCTGCGAGGACCTCTGGCAGCCGGGCCCCCCGGCGACCGAGAGCGCGCGCGGCCGGCGCGGACGGTGCTCGTCAACCTGTCCGCCTCGCCGTTCCACGTCGGCAAGGACCGCGGAGCGCGAGGAGATGTTCGCGGCGCGGGCGCGGGACAACGGCTGCGCCGTCGTCTTCTGCAACGCCGTCGGCGGCCAGGACGAGCTCGTCTTCGACGGCCACTCGTTCGTCCTCGACGACGCAGGCGAGGTCGTCGCGCGCGCGCCCGGGCTTCGAGGAGGCGCTGCTCGTCGTCGACCTCGACGCAGCACGTCCGTGCCGGCGCCCGATCGCCGCGCCACTCGACGAGCTCGAGCAGATGCGGCTCGCGCTCGAGCTCGGTCTGCGCGACTACGTCGAGAAGAACGGCTTCCGCGACGTCGTCGTCGGCCTCTCGGGCGGCATCGACTCGGCGCTGACCGCTGCGCTCGCCGCCGAGGCGCTCGGAGCCGGAGCGCGTGCACTGCGTGTCGATGCCGTCGCGCTTCTCGTCCGACGCGACGCGCGCGGATGCCACGGCTCGCGGCCGAGTCGCTCGGCGTCGACTTCCGCGAGATCCCGATCGAGCACGATCGTCGACGGCGTTCGAGGACGCGCTCGCGCCGAGCTTCGCCGGGCTCGAGCGCGACACGACCGAGGAGAACGTCCAGGCGCGCGCGCGCGGCACGCTGCTGATGGCGCTGTCGAACAAGCACGGCTGGCTCGTGCGTCGCGACCGGGAACAAGTCGGAGCTCTCGGTCGGCTACGCGACGCTCTACGGCGACATGGCCGGCGGCTTCGCGCTGCTCAAGGACGTCTACAAGACCGACGTCTGGCGGCTGTCGCGGCACCTGAACGAGCGCGCGGGCCGCGAGCTGATCCCGGCCTCGATCATCGAGCGCGCGCCGAGCGCCGAGCTCGCGCCGGGACAGCTCGACGAGGACTCGCTGCCGCCGTACGAGCGAGCTCGACCCCGTGCTCGAGGCGTACGTCGAGCTCGACCGCTCACGCGAGGAGCTCGTCGACGACGGCTTCGACGCGGCGATCGTGTCGCGCGTGCGTCGCGATGGTCGACCGCGCCGAGTACAAGCGCCGCCAGGCGCCGCCGGGCGTGAAGCTCCGGCCGAAGGCGTTCGGCCGCGACCGGCGCACGCCGATCACGAATCTGTGGACCGGCTGAGCAGATGGCGTAGCGCGCTGAACCAGCGCAGCCGCTCGTCCCACGGCACGGCGGCGTTCGCAGGCGACGTGGAGGGCAGCACGTAGAGCAGCGTGTCACCCAGGCGCCGCTCCTGAAGGCCGAGCTCCGGGTCGCTCGCGGTACGGCCCCTCGTACGCGTCCTTGCCGACGAAGGCGATCGCCCGCGGCCGCAGCTCGTCGGCGATGGACGCCAGCCGCTCGGCGGCTCCCGCGAAGTCGGCCCGCCGGAGCTCGCTCGAGCCGCGCGTCGTGCGCCGCGCCGCGTTCGTCAGCCCGTAGCCGTAGTCGAGCAGCGCGAGCTGCTCCACGGGTGCCAGTTCCCACGGCGTGAAGCCTGCCTCGTGCAGGAGGCGCCAGAAGTCGTTGCGCGGATTGGCGAAGGCGGCTCCGGCGGCGGCCGAGACACGGCCAGGGTTGATGCCGCAGAAGACGGCCTCCAGCCCTTCCCCGAGGACGTCCGGGACCGCGCTCACACGTTATGTGGAGGCGGCGAGAAGCTCCTCGCCCTGCCGGATGTAGCGAGTGGCACCGACCGAGCGGTAGAAGGCGAGCGCGCGCTGCAGCTGCTCGTCCGCCTCTGAACGGCGGCCCTCAAGCACGAGCTTCTCGGCCGCGCGCAGCCGGGCATCCGCCTCGTCCCGCGGCGCTCCCATCTCGGCGAACACTTCGGCGGCACGTTCGAACTCGCCCGTCAGGTAGTGCTGAAGAGCCTCCGCCCATCTGGTCTCCTTGGCAGCGTCCACCGCAACGCGAAGCTCCTCGATTCGGCCGAGGGCGATCAGGGCGACCGCGATGTCGCACAGCTCCCACGTCGCGCGGTATCGGCCCATCATGTCTGACAGCTCTTCGGCCAGAGTCGCCGCATCGTTCATCCGCCCCATCTCGACGAACACCCTGGCGCAGCCGGCGAGCACGGGCACGAGCTGCTGGGGATCCTTCGCCGCGCGGGACACCTCGAGTGCTCTTTCGCAGTCGGCGAGGACATCCTCGAGGTCATCTCGCGCAAGGTGGATCGCCGCACGAGTCTGGCGGCATTCGGCCTCGTGGTAATCGGGCGATCCCCTTTCTGCCTCTTCGACGAGCTCGTTGGCGAAGTTCAAAGCGTCGTCCCATCGGCCCTGGTGGGTCTGCAAGACGCGCTCTGTGCCCGCACGGACGAAACGCCCTTGGACGACGTCTCCGAAGCGCTCTGCCAACAGCAAGGCCTCGTCGATGAGCTCGGAGCTGCGCTGGAGCTGGCCGAGACAGAAGAACGCGAAGCCGAGGTGTGTGCAGCCGCGAATGGCCTCCGGCGAATTCGCCGCTCGCGCGATGTCGACGCTGCGCTCGACGTCGGCAACACCTGCAGAGTCTCCGTTCCTCCAGCGGGCGGCGCCGATGCACATGAGGGCGTTCGCCTGAACCTCGTCGAGGCCGAGCTCCTCTCCAAGGCTGAGCGTTTCGTAACCGAGCCGAATCGCGTCCTCGTGTGCGCCTGCCAGGAGACGGGAGCGGGCGAGTGTGGAGAGGACAACCGCCTTAGACCGCGAGAGCGGCGCGTCCTCGACGAGGTCGAGGGCGCGCTCGAGATGACTGTCGGCGCGGTCACGGTGACCGCGGAACCACTCGACCCGGTTGAGCAGGACCTCTGCCTCGGCGGCACCGCCGCGGTCGGCGGAGGCGACAAGCTCCTCGGCCGCCTCGAGGAGAACCTCCAAGCCGCCGCTGTCCGCCATCCACAGGGCGTGACCGTAACGGAGGAGAAGTTGCGGCCGTCCTGCCTCCTCAGCCGGCCACAGTTCCAGCGCAGCCCCGTAGAACCGCGCTGCTGCGGCGAACGCGTACACCGCGGACGCTCGGTCGCCTGCCTCACGGAGCGCGTAGCGGGCTCTCCCTGCGAGCTCGTCCGTCGACCGACCCGCAGCCCGCGCGTACTCGAGGGCGCTGAGGTAGTGGTGCGCCAGCATCTCCGCGTGATCTTCGGATCGCCCGACGCCTTCGATCCACTCCGCCGCGAGCCTGTGCTTGTCAGCCCGTGCGCCACGAGGGATCTGGCCGTAGGCGACGTCGCGCACGAGGAGATGGCGGAAGGCGTACTCGGCCTCGTCGGCCACCGAGGAATGCCGCTCGCGGCGGA
Organism: uncultured Actinomycetes bacterium; assembly: GCA_963786725.1. Lineage (GTDB taxonomy): Bacteria > Actinomycetota > Thermoleophilia > Gaiellales > Gaiellaceae > PALSA-612. Next base: position 78,103 of record CAWBAD010000012.1, read on the forward strand.
CGAACTCCTTGCGATCGAGGCGGTGGAGCAGTTCCTCGACGGCCCACTGGTCACTGCCCGCGACGTGGCCAACGGCGCCGAGCCAGAAGGTCTTGCCGACGACGGCCGCATCCTGGAGGTGTCGCTTCTCGTCGGCCCCGAGCGAGTCCAGGCGAGCGCTGACGACGCCCTGCACCGTCTCCGGCAGCTCCTCGGGTTGTCGGCCCTCGGCGACGAGCCGCGCGAACTCCTCGGCGTACAGCGGGTTCCCCTCCGCCCGCGCGACGAGCTGCTGCTGGAGCTCCGCCGTAAGGACGGCGCGGTCGAGAAGGGCGTGCACCAACTCCCCGGTCTCAGCGTCCGTGAGGGGCGAGAGCGAGAGCGTCAGCGCGTTCGCTTTCCCGCCACCCCAGCCCGCACGGCGCGCCAGCAACTCGGGACGCGCCGTGCTGACGACGAGTAAGGGTACGCCTGTCGCCCACTCGACCACGTAGTCGACGAAGTCGAGCAGCCCGTCGTCGGCGAAATGCAGGTCTTCGAAGACGAGCACGAGCGGCCGTGTGTCCGCAAGCGCCTCGATGAAGCGTCGCCAAGCAGCGAACGCCTCACCGCGGCGGTCGGCACCCAGTTCCGCCTCCGCCGTCAGGCCAACGAGTGGGCGCAGGTTGCGCTCGACCCAGGCGGCGTCCCGCTCGTCCTCCACAAGCGCCGCCACGACCTCGGCAAGTTTCGGGCCGGCTACCTCGTCGCCATCCGTATCGAGGATGCCGGCCTGAGCCTTGACGATCTCCGCCAGTGCCCAGTACGAGACTCCCTCGCCGTAGGGGAGCGAGCGCCCCTGGCGCCACGTGATCAGGTCGGGATCGGCCTGGAGGCTGCGGAAGAGCTCGTAGACGAGGCGGCTCTTGCCGATGCCGGGCACGCCGACGAGCGTTACGAGCTGCGGCTCGCGCCTCGTGCGGGCCCTCCCGAGAGCCGCGGTCAGCACGTCCAGATCGGCCTCGCGCCCCACCAGCGGCATGCGGCCGATCTGACGGACGTCGACGCCGTAGCGCGAGCGCGCCTGGAGCGCCTCGTGTGCGCCGACGGGCTCGGCTTTGCCCTTGGCGTCCACAGCGTCGGCCGCTCGGTACTCGATCGCCCGGTCGGTCGCACGCCGGGTCGCCTCGTCGACCAGGATGCCGTCCGTCGGCGCCGCGGCCTGAAGGCGCGCCGCAGTGTTGACGACGTCGCCGGCTGCCATCCCCTCCCCCTCCTCCGGCCGGGAGTCGAGCCGCACGAGCGCCTCGCCTGTGGTGACGCCGATGCGGACGTGGAGGTCGCGTCCGGAGTCCTGCTCGTTCAGGTCGGCGATCGCCTCACGTACGGCGAGCGCAGCGCGGACGCCCCGCTCGGGATCGTCCTCGCGTGCGGTAGGAGCTCCGAAGAGCGCCATCACAGCGTCGCCGATGAACTTCTCCACCGTGCCGCCGTAGCGCTCGAGCTCGAAGCGGACGCGCTCGTGGTAGCCGGAGAGGATGGCCCGCACGTCCTCGGGATCGAGCCGCTCGGCGCGCGACGTGAAGCCGACGAGGTCGGCGAAGAGCACCGTCACGAACTTGCGCTCCTCCCTCGGGGCGGACGGCTCGGCGTTGAGCGGCGCACCGCAGGCGTTGCAGAACCGGGCGTCGTCGGGGTTTTCGCGCGAGCACGCCGGACACGTGGTCACGGCGAAAGCCTACGACGTGCGGTCTAGCGCGGGCGGCAGCGCGCGGGCCGGCCGCTCCACGAGGAGCGACGAGCGCAACTCCGGCTGCCGTTTCCGCGGCCGGCACAGCGCAGGCGGAGCACCCAGAGCGACGGCGGCCCGAGCCGCGCAGCGCGCCGACGGGCGGTCGTGCACGCGTGCATCAGGCAGCCTCCTCCACGTCGTCCAACGGGTCCCGGAGGTCCATCCGCTCGAGAAACGCCTGCCGCATCCGTTCGGCGGACAGGGTCGGCCCTCGAGGGATTCCCGAGCCCTTGGGCAGCACGTTCACAAGCGGATTACGCTCGCCGTAGAGGCGTTCGTAGCACTCCCGCTCGCTCAACGGCCGTAGCCGTTCCTCCATGCCGGGCCACGGTAGCTCCCGGACCGGACGGCAGAGCTCCTTCTGCCAGCAGCCCCTAGCCGAGCACGACGACGAGTCGGTCCGTGCCCGACTCGGCGCCCCAGACCTGGCCGGGCCGTCCGAGCAACTGCCGGACATCGGCACCTGGTCGTAGGCGCAAGCGCGTAAAGCGCTGCGTCTTCGGGTCGAAGCGAACGATTGCTCCGGCACCGAAGTCCGTCAGCCAGACGATGTCCTTCCCGTCGACGTAGACCGCGTACGGCTGGGCCGCACCCGGCGGTCGCCACTCACGCCAGCGCTTCGCCGCGGGGTCGTAGCGGGCGACTTTGCCTGCGTCCCATTCGCTGACCCAGAGACGGCCGCGGGAATCCGACCAGATTCGCCTCGCACCCTGATCGCGCGTCGGCGGGCGGAAGACCGTTGCCTTCCCTGTGCGCACGTTGATCTGCGCGACGTGGCTGCCTGCGAGCGACGCGTACCAGACCTGACCCTTGGGCGTTGTCGCGATCCCGTACGGTCCTGCGCCCAACGGAGCGCGGAAGACTCGCATTGCGCCTGTACGGGGATCGAGCCGACCGTAGATCCCGCTCTGACCGGTGAACCAGAGCACGCCGCGCCGATCGAACGTCGCGGTGTTGAGGTTCGCCCAGCCGCTCGAGGACGGGAGTGGGTAGCGCTTCACAGCATCGGTCCTCGAGTCCACGCGGACGATGGCGTTGAGCCCACCGTCCGTCACCCACGCGGCGCGGTCTGGCCCGACGATGACGCCGTGGGGGGCGGAGCCTTCGCCGAGAGGTATCTCCGTCGTCGTTCCAGTTGCCGGATCGAGCCGGCCGAGCTTGCCTGCTCCTTGCGCCGTGTACCAGACCGTCCCGTCGCTCGCCGGGGCGACGTCGTGCGGATGAGAGCCGGCGGGCACGGCGTACTCGCGTATGCGAAGTGCGTTGGCCGAGGCAGGTGCTCGCAGGGATCCCCATTCGCCGGGAAGGACGCGGCCGAGCACCGCGAAGCGACTCGCTCCTCGGGGACGGACGACGAGGGTCTCGCCCTCTTCCACCACCTCGCCGGTCGTGTCCGTGATCACGCTCCCGTGCGTCACGAGGACGTCGATCGTGCCCCGCGCCGGCACGCGACCGAGAAGAGCGCGAGCTGACCGGATCTGGCGCCTCCACGCAGCATCGTGCTCCGAGTTGACGGTGTTCAGCAGCGCGCGGCTGATCGTGAAGCGCGAGAAGGCAAGCCGTGCGGTGTCGCGCGTGCGGCAGAACGGGCTTGCCAGGACTTTTCCGACACGAGCCTTGAGCCGCCGCACACCGCGCCCGATGCCGCGTGCATCAGAACGTCCCTGTGCGGAGAGGTTGCGCTGGGTCCCGCAGTCGGCGAGGTCGACCGGCTCTTCGTCGAGCTTCGAATAGTCGGTTGCCGTGTGCCGTATGACCAGCAAGACACCACCCTGGCCGATCGTGCGGCCCAGGTCGGGACCGGCACCGCGTCCGCCGCTCCCGCTTGCTGCTGCAGTTGCCGCGACCAGCGCTCCGAGAATCGCCGCAATCAGACGACGTCTCACGTAACCCAGCGTAGCTGCGAGAGAAGGCCGCTAGTGTTGGCCGGCGTGAGCATCGCAACGCTCGACGTCGAGGCCGTTCGCAGGCGCTACAGCGCGCTTCAGCGCGACCTGGCGCTGCTCGACGGGCCCGGCGGGACGCAGGTTCCCGATGAGGTGATCGACGCCGTCTCCGCGTATCTGCGCGAGTCGAACGCGAACGTCGGCGGGCCGTTCGAGACGAGTGAGCGCACAGTGCGCGTCGTCGATGCCGCACGCGAGGCGGCCGGCCGCTTCCTCGGCTGCTCGCCCGACGCGGTGACGTTCGGCGCCAACATGACTTCGCTGTCGTTCGCGCTCTCGCGCACGGCCGGCCGCGACTTCGAGGCCGGAGACGAGATCGTCGTCACCCGGCTCGACCACGACGGCAACGTCGCGCCGTGGCTGGAGCTGGCCCACGACCTCGGCCTCGAGGTCCGCTTCGCCGACATCACGGACGACTGTGACGTCGATCTCGCCGACCTCGAGCGTCAGCTCTCCGCCGCGCACCCGCGTCGTCGCCTTCCCGGTCGCGTCGAACGCCGTCGGCACGCTGACGGACGTCGCGCGGATCGTCGAGCTGGCGCACGGCGCCGGCGCGCTCGCCTGGGCCGACGCCGTCCACGCGGCCCCGCACCTGCCGACCGACGTCGCCGCCTGGGGCGTGGACGTCCTCGTCTGCTCGCCGTACAAGTTCTTCGGGCCCCACTTGGGGCTCGCGTACGTCCGGCGTGAGGTCGCCGAGACGTGGCGGCCGTACAAGGTGCGGCCGCAGTCGGACGAGCCGCTCGGCCACCGCTTCGAGACCGGGACGCAGCCGTTCGAGCTGCTCGCCGGCTTCGTCGCGACGGTCGAGTACATCGACTCGATCGGCTGGCAGGCGATCCAGGCACACGAGCGGTCGCTCGGCGAGCGGTTCCTGGACGGGCTCCCCGAGGACGTGACGCTCTACGGCAGGCAGACGATGGACGGACGCGTGCCGACATTCATGTTCACGGTCGACGGCCACGCGCCGGACGAGGTCGGGCGGCGACTCGGCGAGCAGGGCATCGCCCTGTGGCCGGGCAACTACTACGCGCTCGAGGTGCTGCGCCGGTTGGGGCTGGAGGATTCCGGCGGCGCCGTCCGCGCGGGCTTCGTCCACTACAACACCCACGCCGAGGTCGATCGGCTGCTCGAGGCGCTCGTCGCTCTGTGAGCGTCGTTCCCGACCCGGTCGAGCTGCTGCGCGACCTGCTTCGCTTCGACACGACCAACCCGCCCGGCGCCGAGCGCGAGTGCATCGAACACGTGCGGAGCCTGCTCTCGGCTGCGGGAGTCGAGAGCGAGCTGTACGCACGCGACGCCGAGCGACCCAACCTCGTCGCGCGCCTGCGCCGGAGCGAACGGCGACTCGCCACTCCTCCTCTACGGCCACGTCGACGTCGTCCCCACGGCCGGCCAACGGTGGACGCATCCGCCGTTTGCGGCCGAGATCGTCGACGGGATGGTGTGGGGACGCGGCGCGCTCGACATGAAGTCGGGCGTGGCAATGATGGTCACAGCGTTCCTCCGCGCGAAAGCGGAGGATCGCGTGCCTCCCGGCGGCGTCGTCCTCGCAGTGCTCTCCGACGAGGAGGCCGGGCGGAGATTTCGGCGCGAAGTTCCTCGCGCAGGAGCACCCCGAAGCCCTGGCCGGCGTCCGCCATGCGCTCGGCGAGGTCGGCGGAGTCTCCCTCCACGTCGCGGGCCGCCGCTTCTACCCGATCCAGGTGGCCGAGAAGCGGATGTGCACCGTCAAGGCGACCGTACGCGGGCCGGCGGGTCACGCAGCGCGACCATTCCGCGGCGGCGCGATGGCACGACTGGCAGCGATGCTGCGCGCGCTCGACCGCAAGCGCACGCCCCCGCACGTGACTGCCGACGGCGCGCGCGTCGATCGAGGCGATGGCCGCAGCGTTGCCCGCGCCGAAGGCCGCCGTGCTCCGAGCCCTGCTCGACACGCGCACCCACAGCGCCGCGCTCCGCCTCATCGGCGAGCAGGGACGCGCGCTCGAGGGCACGCTTCGAAACACCGCGAACGCGACCATCGTCCGCGGCGGCTCTGCGGTGAACGTCATCCCGTCGGAGATCGAGGTCGAGCTGGACGGCCGCCTGCTGCCAGGGTTCGGCCCCGACGATCTGCTGGCAGAGCTGCGGGCGATCATCGGGCCCGACATCGAGCTCGAGGTGCTCCGCTACGACGAGGGCCCATCCGAACCGGACATGACGTTCTTCGACGACCTGGCGGCGGTGATCCGTGAGCTCGATCCGGAAGGCGTTCCCATCCCGATGCTGCTCCCGGCAGTCACCGACGCCCGCCACCTGTCGCCGCTCGGCATCCAGACGTACGGGTTCATGCCCATGCAAGTCCCCGAGGACTTTCCGCTCGCGTCGTTGCCGCACGCCGCGGACGAACGCATCCCGGCTGAGGCGGCTACCTTCGGCGCCGAGGCGGTCTTCCGCGCCGTCGAGCGCTACCCCGGATGAGAGTCCTCGTCCTCGGCGGTACGAGGTTCCTCGGACGCGCGCTCGTGGACGCGGCGCTCGAGCAGGGGCACGAGCCGACGCTCTTCAACCGCGGGCAAACGGCTCCGGACCTCTTCCCGGAGGTGGAGAAGCTGCGCGGCGACCGCTCCGCTGACCTCACGCCGCTCGCGGGGCGTGAGTGGGACGCCGTGCTCGACGTCGCCGCGTACTTCCCGCACGAGGTACAGCGCTCGGTAGAGGTGCTGCGAGGACACGTCGACCGGTACGTCTTCGTCTCGAGCGTCTCCGTCTACGCAGACCAGAGCGTCCCGCAGGTTGAGGAGTCGGCCGTAGCCGAGCTCTCCCCTGGCGATGAGACGAACGACGGGCCGGAGACGTACGGCGCCCGCAAGGCGGAGTGCGAGCGGATCGTCGCGGAGCCGTTCGGCGACCGAGCGCTTGTCGTGCGGCCGGGCCTCATCGTCGGGCCGCACGACCCGACGGGCCGCTTCACGTACTGGCCGCACCGCGTGGCACGCGGCGGGGACGTGCTCGCCCCCGCCTCACCCGAGTACGCGGTGCAGTTCATCGACGTTCGCGACCTCGCCGGGTGGATGGTCAGGGCGGCGACCGACGGTCTCGGCGGAACGTTCAATGCGACCGGAGAGACGATGCCCCTCGGCCACCTGCTCGCGGAGTGCATCCGCGTCACTCGGAGCGACGCACGGCTCGTGTGGGTGCCGAGCGACAGGCTGCTCGAGGCCGGCGCCGAGGAGTGGATGGGTGTGCCTCTGTGGATCGTCTCGCCCGGTTGGGAGGCCGTGAACCGTATTCCCGTGACGAAGGCGGTCGGGGCAGGCCTCACGTTCCGGCCGCTCGCCGACACGATCGAGGCCACCCTTGCCGATGCCGAGCCCGTCGACGGCGTCGGGCTCACGCCCGCGCGCGAGCGCGAGCTGCTGGGCCTTACGTAACGATCGAGCCGGGCGCGAGCGCCGCGGCCTTCGCGTACTTCGGGTCGTCGCGGCGGATGCGGTCGGGATCAACGCCGCGGTGGTCCGCGAGGTCGACCGTGAGCCGCTGGAAGGCAACGATGTCCACGACGGGGTGGCGTGTCGGCACGAGCGTCACGGCGGCGCCGATCGTCTCCAGCGCTGCAACAGCCTGGCGCGCGCGCTCGGCGCCCCGGCCCTCCCCCTCCAGCACGAACGCCCGGACGTTCTCGTCCACTGCCGCGAGGTAGCCGTGGAGCAGCTGCTCGGTCTCGTGGGCCTCCGCGGCAACGTAGGCGCCCTCTCGCAGCTTCAGGACCGCTTCCTGTGCCGTCGGCCAATCGCGTCCGGCGCCGGCGACGAGCCAGCGCTCGTGATCGGACACGGGCAGCGGCAGTGCGGCAAGCGCCTCCTCGACCGCGTCGGCAAGCCACGACACATCCTCCCCTTGCAGCGCGGCGATCGTCGCGACCGCGGCTGTGTAGCTAGCCGTGTGGCACCAGCTCTCTTCGATGGCCGGCGTGCAGACGACGACCTCGTCGCAGGCCTCGGCGAGCGGGCTGTCGGCCGCGCCCGTGATCAGCCACGTCTCTCCCGGCCAGGCCTGAACCGCCTCCAACGTGAGGATCGTCTTCCCCTCGTGGCTCACGCAGACGAGCACGTCTGCCTCGCGCTCGGGACGCAGGACGAGCTCGAGGGCCTGCACGGCGTCCCCTCCCGTCTGCGCCGCGTGGAACGACGTGCCGCAGCCGGTGAAGAGCAGCCTCGCGTTCGGGAAGCGGCGATCGGTCGGCACGCCGCGCAGCCACTCCGGCTGGGCCGCCATCGCCGCGCGCGTTAGCTCTCCGTTCGTCACGTGGCTCTCTATACCATCGGCGAGGCCGTGAGCACCTTCGAACGACACGTCCTGCCCAACGGCCTGCGCGTGCTGACCGCGCCGATGGAGCAGGCGCAGTCGGTCTCGTGCTTCGTCATGCTTGCCGCCGGCGCGCGCTACGAGACGCGCGAGTCGAACGGCATCGCCCACTTCGCGGAGCACATGTTCTTCAAGGGGACGGAGCGGCGCCCGACCGCGCGGGACATCTCCACGGAGATCGACTCGATCGGCGGCGAGTTCAACGCCTTCACCGGCAAGGAGATCACCGGTTACTACGTGCGCTGCGCGGGCGAGAGCCGCGACATCGCGCTCGACGTGCTCGTCGACATGCTGCGCCACTCGCGCTTCGACGCCGAGGAGATCGACCGTGAGAAGGGCGTGATCACCGAGGAGATGAACATGTACTTCGACACGCCGCGGGACTACGTCTCCGGCGTGTTCGACGACCTCATGTACGGCGACCACCCGCTCGGGTGGGACATCCTCGGCCGCAAGGAGACGGTCCAGGACGCCACACGCGAGACGTTTCTCTCGTACCTCGAGCGCTGGTACACGGCCAAGCGCATGGTGGTCGGCGTCGCCGGCGCCGTCGGCGCCAGCCTCGACGAGAAGCTCATGGAGCTGCTCGGCGACCTCCCGGCGGGCGCGCGCGGCGCTCCGGAGCCCGTGGCGGAGTCGCCCGCGTCCCGCGTCAAGCTCCACACGAAGCAGTCCGACCAGGCGCACGTCTGCATCGGCTTTCGCACGTACGAGATCGGCCATCCCGACCGTTATGTCGTCGAGCTCCTGCGGGCCGTCCTCGGCGGCGGCATGTCGTCACGGCTGTTCACGGAGGTTCGCGAGCGGCGCGGCCTCGCCTACTACGTCTTCGCAGTGATCCAGGGTTACGCGGACACCGGCTCGCTGTTCACGCAGTCTGGGGTGGATATCAAGCGCATCGACGAGGCGGTCTCGACCATCGTCAGCGAGCTGAAGCAGATCGCCGAGGAGCCGGTCCCGGCCATCGAGCTCGAGAAGGCCCGTGCGTACACGAAGGGGCGCTTCGTGCTCTCGCTGGAGTCCCCACAGGGGATGAACAGGTTCGGCCTGTTGCGCGAGGTGCTCGAGAACACCCACCCGGACCCGAGCGAGGTGCTCGCGGGGGTGGGCGCGGTGACTGCGGACGATGTACAACGCGTCGCCCAGGAGCTCATCACTGACGACGCCCTGCGGCTCGCCGTCGTGGGCCCGTTCGACGACGCCGATCGGTTCGAGAAGCTGCTGCCCTGATCGCCGCCGCTCCCGCCCCGCCTCCCCTACCTCCCCCCGTCCTCCGTGCGCCCGCGCCGTACGAGGTCTCGTTCGGACGAGTCGCAGGGACGTCGCCGCGGGACACGAAGCTGATCGTGATCAGGGCGGGCGGCAGAGTCGTCGCGACGCACCACCTGCGCGGACGGCGGTTCGACGTCAGCGTGCCGCTTCCGCGTCGCGACGTCACCGTGCGGGTTACGGCCACGACCGCACTCGGGCGTCGGAGTAGCGCCTCGGTTCGGCATGTCTTCGGATTGCCGCAGCGCGCTCGCCCTCGGGGGACGCTTGCGCACGTCGACGCCGCGCTAGCGCGGCGAGTCGTCCCCCTCGTCCGTGCCTTTCCCGGCGCGAGCGCGGTCTACGTCCGAGACCTGACCACGGGGGCAGGCGCGGCCTGGAACGCTCGTGCGCACTTCCCGGCCGCCTCGACGCTGAAGCTCGGCATCGCGGTCGAGACCCTCCGCTCGCTCCTCGCAAAGCCGTTGCCTGGCTCGTACGCGGACGCGCTGCTGCGCCGCGCGCATCGTCTACTCGGACAACGTGGCGGCGAACGCGCTCGAAGTGCTCTTCGGCGGCTCCACCAGCGGGGGCAGCCTGCGCGTCAACTCGCTCCTGCGCGGGCTCGGCCTCAACGACTCGGAGATGTACGGCGGCTACGTCCCGGGGACGCTCGCCAGACGACTGCCGATCCCGCTGCGGGCCGACGAATCGCCGTACTACGGAGTCGGCAAGCACACGAGCGCGTACGACCTCGCGCAGCTCTTCGCGTACATCCATCTCGCCGCCGCTGGCAAGGGCCGGCTGGCGAGGCAGCAATCCGGTTTCACCGCGGCGGACGCGCGCTACCTCCTCTACCTCCTCGCGCACGTCACGGACCGGGGAAAGCTCGACCGCTTCCTCGGGGGCCGTGCGACTTCGCTGCACAAGGCAGGCTGGATCACGACGGCCAGGCACGACGCGGGGATCGTCTACTGGGCGGGAGGGGCGTTCGCGGTCTCAGTGATGACGCACGGAGCAGGGGTCGGCACGGCGTCCGACGTCCTCGCTGGGCGCGTGGCGCAACGAGCGCTCGGCCGCTTCAGAGCCACGCGCCGCTAGACGGGAACCGCGATGACGACGACGTTGTCGCGGTAGTGGCCGCGGGCCTCGATGAACGGCCCACCGCAGGTGACGAGCGCGAGGCGGTGCGGGCCCCTCGTCGAGTAGATATCGGACGGCAGCTGCGGCTTTGGCATCGTCCGCACCGACACGACGCGATACGTGCGCCGGGCGCCGCTGCGCGAGGTGACGGTGATCCGATCGCCCTCGCGCGCCTCCTTGAGGCGATAGAACGCGCCAGGGCCGAGGGCTGCCGAGTCGACGTGCCCGGCGATCAGCACCGTTCCGGCCTTCGAGCCGGGAGTGGCGCCGTCGCTCCACCAGGACGTGTGTCGGATGTTCGGGCTCGCGTCGAGCTCACCCTTGGCGACGTTGATGCCGGCCGCCAATACGGGAGCGTCGATGCCGAGCGAGCGGATGGTGACCCGCGTCGGCGCAGCGGGATCTGGCGCGGCCATCTTCTTCGCTTCGCCGCCCCTGCTGCGGCCGGTGTTGATCGCCGGAGCCGCGAGCGCGGTCTCAGCCACGAGCGCGCACTTCGTCTCCGTCTCGGCGACGTGCGGCGCTTCCAGTACGCGTTCGCGATAGGTGTAGAAGCCGGCCTTCGCGAGTCGCACGCTCGCCGACCGCACCTCCCCGTCGCCCTTCGCGTACGTGATTCCCTGCCAGTAGGGCGTCCCGGTACACGTGATCTCCGCCTGCGTGGCGAACGGGCCGAAGAGCTCCACGCCGATCCTCACTGGGGTCTCGCCGAGGCCGCTGACGCTGATCGTGTCGTAGATGGCGGAGCCCGGCTTGACGACGTAATCGGAGACGACGGTCGTCACCGCCGGTTGTGCCGTGGCAAGCGTCGTCTCGGCCACGTCGGCGCACTCCGTGACTGTCCCATTGTTGGCCACGCTGCCGGCGATGGTCTCTCGATAGGTGTAGTAGCCGACCCTGTCGATCTCGACCGGCTGCGTCGTGTACGTGCCGTCACCGCGGGCGGAGAACGTGCCCCGCCAGTACGGCTGCCCCGTGCAGCGGATGGCGGACTTCGACGCGAACGGTCCAAAGAGGGCGACCTTGACCGTGACGGCGATCGCGCCGAGGCCCTCGACGATCACCTTGTCCGTGATCCGCGCGCCCGGCCGCGTCGTCTGGTCGCTGATTCTCGTGCGCACCTGCGGCGATGCAACGACGATGGTCGTCTCCGGGACCTCCGCGCACTTGGTGCTCGCCGCCCGTACGAACCCGCCTTCGTCGATCCACTCGCGGTACGAGTACACGCCAGGTGTCTCGAGGGTCACGGGCTCGGTCTGATAAGTCCCGTCCGCCGACACGGCGATCGTGCCGGTCCAGACCGCCTTCGTGTTGCACCTGATCACGTCGGGTGCTGCGAACGGTCCGTACAGCGCGGCTCTCACGGTCACACTCTCGCCCGCCAGGCCGGTGACGCGGACACGGTCGAAGATCGACGCGCCGGGCGCCGCGCGCTGCGTGCTGACGACCGTCGTCACACGGGGTTGCACCTCGACCCGCACGCGTTCCGAGGGCACGTTGCAGGGCGTCGTCAGGCCGACATGGTCGCCGTCTGCCGGGATCACCTCCTGATACGCGTAGACGCCCGGCTTGGCCAGTCGCACCGCCTCGGTCCGGTACGTTCCCGGACCGCTCACGCGGAACGTCCCTTTCCACGCCGGCTCGCCGCTGCAGACGACCTGGCCGGCACTGCGGAAGGGCCCGTACAGCGCCGCACGTACGGTGCCGCGATAGCTCGGCAGTGCGCCCGTGAGCGTGACCATGTCCTGGGCCGGTTGGCCGACGAGCACCTCGCCCGGCCGCGCGACCGTCGACGCGGTGATCTTCACTTTGCCGACGGTGACCGACGACTCGCCGGTAACGCGCTGCGAGTCCGGCGCTAGGAGACGCTGGCCGTTGCGGGCGCCGACGGGCGTGCTCGGGAAGTAGTACGCGGGCAAGGTCGACGCGAGCGGCTCGCTTCGCGCCGTCAGCGTGAGCTCACCCGCGTCCGCCGCCGTCACCTCCACGCGCGCGATGCCGCTGTCATCGGTTTCGACGCTGCCGGGCACCCCGGCCAGCCCGCTTCCGGAGAGGCCGAGCCTGGCGTTCGGAAGAGCTGCACCCGACTCGGCGAGGACACGGATGGTGACGGTCGCCTTCGTGCCGACGACCATGCGGCTCGGGAGGCCGCCGATGGCAACGCGGTACGGGCCGTGCAGGCGCTCCGAATCGCGCGCGACCCGTTCGAAGATCGGGCGCACGGCCGACCTGAAAGCACCCGGGTCGACCTCTCCCGGCGCGGCGTCGACCATCTGGGAGTGGACGTAGAGCATCACGGCAGCCTGCTGGTTCGCGTTGTTCGTCCGCCCGAACGTCCACGTGGCGTACGCCATCCGCCGCTGCCGTTCGAACGTCACCAGCTCACCGTCGCGGTTCCGCAGCTGGTCCGGCTCGACGAGCGAGAACTTCATCGCTTTCGACGGGTACCAGAAGCGAAGATCGATGCAGAAGGTGCGCGCGACGTCCGCCACCGCGCCGCGGTAATCGCCGAACCAGCGCACGCCGTAGCGGTACGTGTCGTAGAAGCCGACGCCGGTCGTGCCGCAGACGTTTCGCCCGTCGCGCGAGCACGGGTCGTTCTGGTTCGGCGGCTCTGCTGCAAGTGCCGGCGTGGCCGAGAGCAGCGCCACGACGGCGACGAGCAGGCGGAGGCGACCCACGCCTCGACCTTAGCGCCTCAGATCACTCGTCTCGGGCGTCGCCTGCCGCACGCTCGCGAATCTCTTCGCAAACTGCGGGATCGGCGAGCGTCGTCGTGTCGCCGAGCGGACGGTTCTCGGCCACGTCGCGCAGCAGTCGCCGCATGATCTTCCCCGAGCGCGTCTTCGGCAACTCCGGGGTGAAGAGGATGTTGGCGGGCTTCGCGATCGGCCCGATCACCTTGGAGACGTGGTCGCGCAGCTCGTCGAGCATCTCCACCGAGCCGTCGTCACCGCCCTTCAGCGTGACGAACGCGACGATGGCCTGGCCCGTGAGCGGATCCATCCGGCCGCACACGGCCGCCTCGGCGACCGCGTGATGATCGACGAGCGCCGACTCCACCTCAATCGTCGAGATGCGGTGCCCGGACACGTTCATCACGTCGTCCACGCGACCCAGCAGCCAGAAGTCGCCGTCCTCGTCGATCCGCGCGCCGTCGCCGGCGAAGTAGACGCCCGGGAAGCGGCTCCAGTACGTCTCCACGTATCGCTCGTGGTCGCCGTGGATCCCGCGCAGCATCGCGGGCCACGGTCGCCGCAGGACGAGGTAGCCGCCGCCGCCCGGGCCCACCTCGTTCCCGTCGTCGTCGTAGACGGCCGCGTCCACGCCGGGGAACGGCTTGGTCGCCGATCCCGGCTTCGTCGTCGTGATCCCCGGCAGCGGCGTGATCATGATCATCCCCGTCTCCGTCTGCCACCACGTGTCGACGATGGGGCAGCGGCTGCCGCCGATGTGCTCGTGGTACCACATCCACGCTTCGGGGTTGATCGGCTCGCCGACCGAGCCGAGGAGCCGCAGCGCCGAGAGGTCGTGCTTCTGCGCGTGCTCCGGGCCCCAGTTCATGTGCGCGCGGATGGCCGTCGGCGCGGTGTAGAGGATCGTCACGCCGTAGCGCTCGACGATGTCCCACCAGCGGTCGCGGTCGGGGAAGTCCGGCGTCCCCTCGTAGAGGACGCTCGTCGCGCCGTTGCAGAGCGGCCCGTAGACGATGTAGCTGTGCCCGGTCACCCACCCGATGTCGGCGGCGCACCAGTAGACGTCCTGGCCGGCCTTCAGGTCAAAGATGTAGTGGTGCGTCGTGGCGACGCCGACGAGGTAGCCGCCTGTCGTGTGCACGATGCCCTTCGGCTTGGCCGTGGTGCCGCTCGTATAGAGCAGGTAGAGCAGGTCCTCGGCTTCCATCGGCTCGCAGGGACAGGTGGCCGGGTCCGCAGACTGGCCGTCGGTGAGCTCGCGCCACGAGATGTCGCGCCCTTCCACCATGGGCACGTCGGCCATCGTGCGCTGGCCGACGACGACGGTCTTCACCGTCGGGCATGACTCGAGCGCCTCGTCGACGTTCGCCTTGAGCGGCACCGTCTGGCCGCGGCGCCAGCCCTCGTCCTGCGTGATCAACACCTCGCACTTCATGTCGTTGAGCCGCCCGGACAGCGACTCGGCTGAGAAGCCGCCGAAGACGACGTTGTGCGGCGCACCCAGCCGCGCGCACGCGAGCATGGCGACGGGCAGGCCCGGGCCCATGCCCATGTAGATCCCCACCGGCGTGCCCTTCCTCACGCCGAGCGCCTTCAGCCCGTTGGCGACGCGAACGACCTCGTCGAGCAGCGCCTGATACGTGATCGGGGCGCGATCGCCCTCCGGCTCGCCCTCGAAGAAGAACGCGACCTTGTCGCCCTTGCCTGCCTCGACATGCCGGTCGAGGCAGTTGAAGCAGACGTTGAGCGTGCCGCCGCCGAACCACTTGGCGTATGGGGCTTCCCACTCGAGCACCGTGTGGAAGTCCTCGAACCACGTCACGCGCGCGCGGGCCTCCTGCGCCCAGAACTCCTCGAACGGGATGTCGTAGATCCCGGGCTGCGCGTTGGCCTGCGCCGCGAATTCGGGCGGCGGCGGGTAACGCCGCTCCTCCGCGAGCAGGGTCTCGATAGCCTCGTTCATGCGCGCGATCCTAACGAGCGGCCAGTACCCGGCCCGAGAGGGAACGAGCGATCTTCTCGCCGCCGAAGGTCACGGAGATCGTGCTCTGGAACGGCCGGCCGCGTGCGTTCGTCGGAATCGCGTACGCGCAGACGGCGCGCGTGCCGACGAAGCCTCGCGACCGCGGGCGGAGCGGCTCGCCCGCGACCTTCATCGAGCACGAGACGGACCCGCTCGTCACCGGTGCCCCGGTCTCCGTCGCGACGAGCGCAAGACGAACCGCGAACGGTCGGCCGGCTCGTGGCTTGGCAGGCTGGGCGGAGAAGCTCCTCACGAGCAAGGCGCTGGCATCGAAGGTCCAGAAATCTTCGCCCTGAGCGCTCGGAAAGCCCAGCCACCGCCCCGCGCCGTCTGGAGCGAAGTCGGGATGGGCGTTCGTGAAGTCGTAGCGCTTGGCGATCGGGTCGAAGCCAATGCCGGTCCACGCTTCGATCGAGAACCTCAGGCGCTCGAGGCTGAGGACCCCCAGGTCGGCCGAGTCGACCGTGAAGGTTGCGACGCCGCCTCGGTATGAGAAGCGAAGTGACGTTCCAGAGCCAGTGGGCAAGGCTTTGCCGCCGCTGCACGTGGAGCCCGAGCAGGTGAAGAGCGCGACCTCACCGAGACCGAGCTCCCAGCGGTCGAGCAGTATGAAGTAGTCGGCTCCGCGTACCCCTTCGACCCCCAGACCCGTGCTGACATTGACGTCGGTGTCGAGCCACACTCGGATGCGCAGGTCCTCGGTGATGCTCGGATAGCCGGGAATGTCGACGCGGAAGGTGAGTCCCCCGTTGGCGTCGTTCGAGACGACGACCGTCTCGATGTCGGGGCCTTGTTCACCGACGGCGTCGCGGAAGGTCGCGCTCTTCGCCGTCGAGCCCGAGTCGCCGGCCGCGGCGCCCGCTGCCGCGAGTGCCGCGATCGCCGTCAGGATGACGAGTCGCCACGTCACGGCGCCAAGTCGTAGGGGTAGTCGGTGAGGTTCTCGCAGCCCTCTTCCGTGACGAGCACGAGATCCTCGAGACGGCAGCCGCCGAAGCCGGGCCGGTAGAGGCCGGGCTCGACCGTGACGACGTCACCGGCGACGAGTGGCGCGGCCGGTGCGAGCCCCATGCCAGGATCCTCGTGCACCTCGAGGCCGACTCCGTGCCCGAGGCCGTGGAAGAACCCCTCCTCGAGCGTCTCGCCGATATCCTTCGTCAGCAGCGTCTTGTACGCCGTGCTCCGAGAACAGCTCGCACGTGGCGCGGTAGAGCGTCGTGGCCCGGAGGCGCCGCCGCGCACGCCGGCGATCGCCTCGTCGAGAGCCTGCTTGACGAGCCGGTGGTACTCGACGAGCTCCTCGGGAGGCTCGCCGACGCAGTACGTGCGGGTCATGTCGGCGTGGCAGCCGGTCTCCCGGTCCTTCGGCCAGAGGTCGATGACGATCGGCTCGCCGGGCGAGATCGGGCCGGAGCCCATGTCGTGCCCGACGGCGCTCTGGCCGCCGTGCGAGACGATCATCTCGTCGGCGGCCATGTCGTGGGCCGTGAAGACGTCGCCGATCTCCTGCTTGATGCGCTCGCAGGTGAGCGGCTCGCCGTCGAGCATCAGCACGTCGCCGCTCGCGTCGGCGCGCGCAGGAGGCTCGCGCGCCACGTCCATCGCCGCCTCCGCCGCACGCTGCGCGCGGCGGATGCCCTCGAGCTCGGCCTCGCTCTTCACGCGCCGGCGCTGCGCGAAACGCCTCGCGGTCGACCGTCAAGTCGAGACCCGCCGCCGCGCAGATGGTCGGCGAGCTCGACGGGGAACCCCGGCGGGACGACCGCGCTCTCGAGCCCGAGCGAGCGGCATGCGCGCTCGGCGACGTGGAGGTAGAGCTCGTCTCGCGACGACGCCCTGGTCGAGCAGCTCCTCCCAGCCGAGCTCGTCCCACGAGAGCACGTCGAGGCCGATCCCGCGCACGCGCGGCACCTCGAGCGAGTGGATGGCCACCACTCGCCGGCCGTTCCGCTCCGCGTAGAGGAACGGGTCCGGGATCGGCACGGCGACCTCGTGGCGCAGCTCGGGCGAGCGCAGCGTGTCGCCGTAGATGAGGACGTCGGGCATGAGGCGCAATGCTACTACGCCAGCCGCGGTGTGAGCGAATAGACTCAGGCAAGAGTGAGGGACGCGGTCGATCGCGCGCTCGAGCTGTCGAGCGTCTGGGACGACGAGCTTCGCGCGCGACCTGCCGCCGGACGCCGAGATCTTCGACGCGCACACGCACATCGGTGACGACATCGACGGCATGCGCGGGCAGGCCGCGACGAGCTGCGTCGCGATCATGGACCGGCTACGGCATCTCGCAGGCGTTCACGTTCTGCATGGACGAGCCCGACCGGCACCCGGCGTTCACGCGCGGCGAACGACCGCACGCGCGCCTGGACGGAGCAGCCGGCGGCCGGCTGATCCCGTTCGTTCGGCTCGACCTCGCTGAGCACGCCGATCGAGGAGGCTGAGCGCTCGCTCGATCTCGGCGCGCGCGGGATCAAGCTCCATCCCCGAGCGCAGGGCTTCCTGCTCACGGACGACCGCCTCGAGCCAGTCTTCGCGCTCGCAGCGGAGCGCCACGTGCCGATCCTCATCCACGGCGGCCGCGGGCTGCCGCCGATCGCGGCGGGCCTCGGCAGGCTCGTCGACCGCCATCCCGGGGCCGAGCTGATCATCGCCCACGCCGGGATCGCCGACATGGCCGGGCTCGCGCACGTGTTCGACGGCCGTGCCGGCGTCTTCTTCGACACCTCGGCCTGGAGCCCGGTCGACCTGCTCGACTTCTACCGGCAGGTCTCGCCCGAGCAGGTCGCTCTACGCCTCCGACTATCCGTACGGGCAGCAGCCGAGCTCGCTGCTCATCGCCGTCCGCACGGCGCGCGCGCGCCGGCTTCGACGACAGCAGCTCCGCGACATGCTCTACAGCAACGCGCGCGCATCGCCCTCGGAGAGCCGCCGCTCGAGCCGACTCCGCCGCGCGGCTCGGACATCTTCTCGCAGCCGATGATCTTCGCGCGCATCCACGGCTATCTCTCGATGGCGACGCCGCTGCTCTGGATGCGCCAGCCGGACACGTTCGGCGTCCTCGGCCTCGCGCTCAACGCGTGCGACGAGCGGAACGGCGCCGCCGACACGGTGGAGCTCGAGCAGATCCGCGAGCTGATCGCATGCGCACGCGACCTCTGGAGAGAGCTGCCGGACGATCGAGGACGACCGCGAGCGTATCGAGGCGCACGCGGCTCACGTTCCGCCTGCTCCACGTCGCCGACATCGTCGCGGTCACGCCAGGTGCCTGAGCTCACGCTCACGGTCAACGGCGAGCAGCGCTCAGCTCGAGGTCGAGGGACGCACGCTGCTCGTGCACGCCCTGCGCGACGGGCTCGGGCTGACGGGCGCGCACGTCGGCTGCGACACGAGCCAGTGCGGCGCGTGCACCGTCCTCGTCGACGGCCGCGCGGTGAAGAGCTGCACGATGCTCGGCGCTCCAGGCCGGCGGGCAGCGAGGTGACGACGATCGAAGGGCTCACGGCGACCGACGGCGAGCTCCATCCGGTGCAGCAGGCGTTCGTCGGAACATCACGGGCTCCAGTGCGGCTTCTGCACGCCCGGCATGATCCTGACGACGATCGATCTGCTCGTCGCGCGACGGCCATCCTGACGACGAAACGATCCGGCACGCGCTGCGCGGGAACCTTTGCCGCTGCACCGGCTACGACTCGATCGTCGACTCGGTGCGCGCGGCGTCGGAGGCGACGGCGTGAAGACGACAGGCCGTCGTGTCTCCGCGGAGGCGGTTCGCTTCAGCGTTATCGCGTCGATGGATCGTTCACCGCGCGCGCGCGAAGGCGAGACCGCGCTCTCGCCGAAGCGCCACCTCGGGTGGAAACGCGTTGCGGTAAAGGAGGGGGTCCGTGGGGGAACCATGGGTTCCCCCACCCGAGCCGCGGGTGGCGCGTGATTCCGGCCGCCGTCGACTACGTGCGCCCCGGCTCCCTCGAGGAGGCGCTCGACGCTCTGGCGCAACCCGACGCCAAGCTGCTCGCCGGCGGCCAGTCGCCTGCTGCCGGCGATGAAGCTCCGCATCTCACGCCCATCCGTGGTGGTCGACATCGGTGGGCTCGGGCTGAACGGCATCGACGAGCGGGACGGCGGGCTCGCGATCGGCGCTCTGGCCACCTGGGACGAGCTGGCGCGCTACGACGCGCGGCCGGCGCCTGCTGGCGCTCACGGAGTGCGCGAGCGGGCATCGGCGATCTCCAGGTCCGTAATCGCGGCACGATCGGCGGCGGGCTCGCGCACGCCGACCCGGCGTCCGACATGCCGGCGGTGACGATCGCGCTCGGCAGCGACGGCTCGTGCGTGCGGTCGACGGCAGGCGAGCGGACCATGGACGCATCCGAGCTGGCACTCGGGCCGTTCATGACCTCGCTCGCCGAGGGCGAGCTGATCACCGAGGTCGCGATCCCCTTGCCGCCGGCGGGCTCTGGTTCGGCGTACGTCGCCATCGAGCATCCGGCGTCCGGCTTCGCGCTCGCCGGCGCGGCGGCGCTCGTCTCGGCGGACGGCTCGCGCACGAGTCGCAGTGACCGGAGTCGCAGCCGCGCCGTTCCTGCTCGACGGAGAGCTCGACGACGCCGAGCTGTTCGGCGACCGCTTCGCGCCGGAGGAGTACCGCCGCCAGCTCGCACGGGCCGTCATCGAGCGCGCGACCGGGCTCGCCGAGCGCCGGGCGCAGGAGGACACGACGATGGACAGCGTGATCGGCGTCGCACGGCCGCGGCTCGACGCGCCCGAGAAGGTGACGGGCCAGACGCGCTACGCCGCCGACGGCTACGATCCACGGGCTGCTGCACGCCCGCCTCGTGCTCTCGACCGAGGCGCACGCGCTCATCGAGCGCATCAACGGCGCGGACGCGCTCGAGATCCCGGGCGTCGTCGCCGTGCTGACAGCCGCCGACCTACCGACCGCCACGCACAGGCACCGACCGAACCGCGGAGCCGCTCGCGCGCGAGGAGGTGATCTTCGCCGGCCAGCCGGTGGCGATGGTCGTCGCCGAGACCGAGGCCGCCGCTCAGGACGGCGCCGAGGCCGTGTTCGTCGACTACGAGCCGCTGGAGGCGGTCGTCGACGTCGAGGCGGCGATGGAGCCTGGCGCGGCGCTCGCGCGGCGCGTCGAGGAGGCGACCGAGGGTGGCGACCTCGAGTCGATCCACGCGGGCGCCGACCGGACGGCGAGGCACGACCACGACGAGCAGCTGTCGGGCAACGTCCTCGACCGCGTCCACCGCAAGTCGGGCGACGCGGCAGCCGCGCTCGCGTCGAGCGACGCCGTCGTCTCCGGCGACGTTCCGGACGCCGTGGGTCTACCAGGCGTACATCGAGCCGCAGGTCGCGACCGCCTGGCTCGAGCCTGACGGCACGCTCGTCGTCTCCGTCGCGACGCAGGGCTCGTTCGTCAGCCGCCGCGAGCTCGCGCGCGTCGTACGGCCTGCCGCTCGACAGGATCCGCGTGATCGCCGAGCCGCTCGGCGGCGCCTTCGGCGGGAAGTTCGCGCTCGTCGAGCCGCTCGCCGCCGGCGCGACGCTCGCCCTGCGCCGTCCCGTTCGCCTCGTGATGACGCGGCAGGAGGACTTCGCAGCCACGAACCCCGCCTCGGCCCAGGTCACCGAGCTCGAGATCGGCGCGCGCAAGGACGGCACGCTGACCGGCATTCGCGGCCGGATGATCGTCGACCGCGGCTCGAACGCCGGTTGGGGCGTCGAGGGCATCACGTCGCTGCTCGTCGCCGGCCCGTACCGCTGGGAGGCGCATCGACGTGCACGGGCTACGGCGTGCAGACGAACCGCTTCACGTTCGGCGCCTACCGCGGCCCGGGGGCGCCGACGGCCGCCTTCGCAGTCGAGTCGCTCATCGACGAGCTCGCCGCGGAGCTCGGGCTCGACCCGCTCGAGCTGCGTCGCAAGAACGCGCTCGTCGAGGGCGACATGGGCGTCACAGGCCCGGTGCCGACGTTCGGCGCCGTCGAGGTGATCGAGGCCACGGCCGCGCACGAGCTCTGGGCGAAGCGCGACTCGCTGCCCGACGGCGAAGGCATCGGCGTCGCGGTCGGCTACTGGCCGGGCGGCAACGAGCCTGCCGCAGCCGTCTGCCGCGTCGACACCGACGGCACGATGACCGTCGTCACGTCGGCCGTGGACATGACCGGCGTCGACACGGGCTTCGCCACCATCGCCGCCGCCGCCTTCGGCCTGCCGCCCGAGAAGGTGCGCGTCGTCATCGCCGACACGTCCTCCGGCCCGTACGCGGGCGCGAGCGGCGGCTCGAAGGTCACGTACACCGTCGGCAAGGCGGTGCAACGGGCGGCCGAGGCTGCGCGCGAGAAGCTGCTCGCGGCGGCTTCCGAGGAGCTCGAGATCGCGCCTGGCGACCTCGAGGTCGTTGACGGCGTCGTCCGCGCAGTCGGCGCACCCGACCGCTCGATCTCCGTCGAGGAGATCGCGAAGAAGACGCTCCGCTTCGGCGGGCGCCACGAGCCGGTCGAAGGACACGGCGGCTCGGCGCAGACGAGCCAGGCGCCATCCGTCTGCTGCGCACATCGCCCACGTCCGCGTCGACCGCGAGACGGGCGAGGTGGAGCTGCTCGGCTACGCGATCGTCCAGGACGTCGGCCGGGCGCTCAACCCCGCGCTCGTCGAAGGCCAGATGCGGGGCGGCGCAGCGCAGGCGATCGGCTGGGCGCTGTACGAAGAGCTCGTCCACGACGAGGACGGGCAGCTGCTGTCCGGCTCGTTCCTCGACTACGCCATTCCGACGCGCCGACCGCGTGCCGCCGATCGACACGGTGATGGTCGAGGTGCCGGCACCGGACGGCCCGTTCGGAGCGAAGGGCATCGGCGAAGCGCCGGTCGTTCCCGGGCCGGCAGCGATCGCGAACGCCGTCCACGCCGCGACAGGCGTGCGCCTTCGCGAGCTGCCGATGACGCCTCCGCGCGTCTGGGCAGCGCTCCGCGAACCGGCGTAGCAGCTACTTGTCGATTGCGAGGAGTACGCCGGGGCCTCTTCCTACATCATAAGTGATATATTCAAAGCGTGACCGCGGCAGCTGGCGAATTGCTCCGCACCGTCCGGCGGCGCCACGGCCTCACCCAGCGCCAGCTCGCCGATCGTGCGCGCACGTCCCAGGCGGCGATCTCGCGCATCGAGCGCGGAGTCGTCTCGCCCACCGTCAACACGCTGGCGACGCTTATCGACCTGATGGGCGAGGAGGTCGAGCTCGGCGCCACGCCGATCGACTATGGGCATGACCGCACGCTCAACTCCGGCAATCTGCAACTGAGCATCGAGGGCCGCATCCAGCGGCAGGCGTCGTGGGGACGTGGAGTCAGGGAGCTTCAACGTGCCTTCCGAGGTTGAGTTCGATCCGCTGCCGATGCTCGAGGTGCTAGGGCGTTACGACGTCGACTTCGTCGTGGTCGGCGGCCTCGCCGGCGGCGCGCACGGCTCGGCCTATCCGACGTACGACCTCGACATCGCGTATGAGCGGAGCACCGACAACCTCGAGCGACTCGCCGCAGCGCTCCGCGAGCTCGGCGCGACATTACGCGGCGCCTCGACGGGGTTGCCGTTCCTCCTCGACGCGGAGACGCTCGAGCGCGGTGCGAACTTCACGTTCGCGACGACGTACGGAGACCTTGACGTGCTGTCGCAGCTCGACGGGGCGCCATCGTACGAAGCCCTGAAACAGGCAGGGACGGCGGCGGAAGTACGAGGCCGCCGCGTCGTGGTCGCCTCGCTCGACCACCTGATCGCCATGAAGGAAGCCGCGGGGAGGCCAAAGGACAAGCTGATGGCGACCGAGTACCGCGTTCTCTCCGACGAGCTCCGCGCGCCACGGAACGGCGCTTCGTGATCGCCGCGGTCATCCTCGCCGCAGGCGAGGCGAGTCGGTTCGGGTCGCCGAAGCAGCAGCTCATGCTCGCGAGACGTGCTCCGCGCGGTCCGCGCGAGCTCCGTGGACGAGATCGTCGTCGTCGAGGGCGCCTACGAGCTCGAGACCGATGCGCGCGTCGTGCGCTGCGCCGAGTGGCAGCACGGCATGGGAGCGTCGCTCCGCTGTGGTCTCGACGACGCTGACCGCCGACACCGAGGCGGCGGTCGTCGTCCTCGCCGACGGCCCCGACCTCGCCCCCGAGGCGATCGACCGCGTGATCGACGCCTGGCGAGGGGGCGCCGGCGAGGCAATCGCCGCGCGCTACGGCGGCGTTCGCGGCCACCCCGTGCTGCTCGCCCGGTCAGTCTGGAAGGACGTCCCCGACGAGGGCGCCCGCGAGCTCGTGCTCCGCGTTCGTCCACTTCGACGACCTCGGCGCCCCGGGAGACGTCGACTACCCCGACGACCTCAAGCCTCGGGAAGCCTGAGCGCGACGAGCTTCGCCTTCAGCTCCGGCGACATCTCCTCGCGGCACGCAGTCTTCACGATACACGCGCAGCTCTGGATCTCGAACCGGTAGCGCTTGCGGCAGTACGCGCAGCCGTCGAGATGCGCTTCGGCCTCGGCGTGCTCCTCGGGCGTCAGCGCCCGGTCGAGGTACGGCTGCATGACCTCTTCGCAGTGATCGCAGTTGCACTCGCCGAATCCCATTTACGAATCCCCCACCCTTTCGGCCAGCTCTCGCTTGAGGATACGCCTACCACGATGCAGGCGGGACATGACGGTGCCCACGGGGATGTCGAGGATCTGCGCCGCATCGGCATACGTGAAGTCGCCGATGTCGACGAGGACGATCACGTCGCGAAAGTCGTGAGGTACGGCCGACAGCGCGCTGACGATGTCGTCCTGGGATAGCCGATCGTCGATGCGCTCGACGTCGGTCTGGCCGCCGGCGGCCTGCTCCATGCGGTTGTAGAGGAAGTAGTCGCCTTCCTCGAGCGGCTGCGGGTCGGGCTGGCGCTGAACGCGCCGGCCACGGTCGATGTTGAGATTCGTGAGGATGCGAAGGAGCCAGGCGCGCATGTTCGTGCCCGGCGTGTACGACTGCCAGCTACGAAACGCGCGCGCATAGGTCTCCTGGACGAGATCCTCCGCCTCCTCGCGTGAAGAGACGAGGCGCCGCGCAACGCGATAGACCTGGTCTGAGAGCTCAAGCGCTTCCTCCTCGAAACGGACACGGTTCCGGGCCTCCGCCGCGAGCTCGCGTGGCTCGGATTCGCGCTCCTCTGCTCATCCGGCCACCCTAACAGAGCGGCGATGTGACGACTGTCGAAACGCCACCGCGCCGGCGCGTATTCCCGGTCAGACGCCTGTGGGCAGCTCGCGGAAGCCCGCCGACGCCATCGCTGCGAGCAGCTCTTCACGCGATGTCCGCTCCTCGTCCCAGGTCAGCGTCACGTCGCCCATGAGGTTCGCGTTCGCCGAATCGAGGCCCTCGTGGCCCTCCAGCGCAGCGCCGAGGCGGCTCGACGCACCGCTCGCAGCGGATGCCGGAGACGTGGATCGTCTCGGTCGTCACGACGCGGATGCTAGCTCGCGTAGAGCAGCTTCCGGACCGAGCTCGAGCTGCCGTTCCGCTTCTGGGCGACCGTCGAGGACATGGTCGATGAGCTCGCCGCCGTTGGCGAGCTCTGCCAGCGCTGCGACTTCCGCGGGATCAGGCGGCCGCCGAGCGGCATCGGCTCGGCGTCTCGCGTAGAGCTCGCGGTCGTACGGCTGCGGGCTCGCCCTCGGCGACCGCCGCGACGAGCGCCTGCACGATCGCCGCGAAGCCTGCAGAGCGACGGACGTCCGTCTGCTGGTCCATCACGCGCACCTCGAGCGTGCCGTGCTCCGGCCGCGGCCAGGCGTCCCAGTGGCGGCGCGTGTCGTCGCCGCCGGTCGCCTTTTCCCACGCCGCCCAGTCGGGGAGGAGCGGCGGCGTGCCGCCGGTCGGCATCACCAGCAGCCGTTCGGCGCGCGTCGAGCGAAGGCCCGTGGCCTTGCCTTCCGCATACGGCGAGTTGGCGGAGAGCGCCGAGCAGCACGGGCAGCCACGGTATGACGCCCTCGAATGCACGCAGCGCCGTGTCCGCATCGGGCATCGCCACGTGGACATGGAGGCCGCAGACGAGCTGCGTGGAGAGGCGCTCGCCGAGCTCATCGCGCAGGCGTTCGTAGCGAGGGAGCGATACGAGCGGCTGTCCTTCACCGCGGGCGAACGGATGTGTGCCCGACTGCGATCGCCGTCGCCCCGACTGACTCCGCCCGCTGTGCGAGATCGGCCCGCAGCCGCTGCAGCTCGGCGAGCACCTCCTCCGCATCGCGGCAGACGGGCGTCGTCGTCTCGACGACGCAGGCGAAGAGCTCGGGCTTCAGCCGCTCATCCGGCTCCGACACGACCTGCTCGAAGACAGGCGCCGTCTCGAGCGTCTCGGCGTCGACGAGGAACAGCTCCTCCTCGACGCCGAGCGAGAACGGCGGCGCGCTGCCCCAGCTCACTCAGCTGCGTACTGCGTGCACGGGCCTCCCAGCTGCCTCCCAGGCGTAGTACGAGGCGCTCGGGCCGAAGGTCGGCTCGTACTCGACGACGCGCGGGTTCCGCCCGACGCGCTTCGCGCGCTCGGCGTGACGGAGGAGGTTCGGGTCGTCGCGCTCCTCCCAGACGAGGATGAGATGCGCAGCGGTCATGAAGTCCGCGACGAAGTCGCAGCCATCAGCAGGGCACGGAAAGGGATCGGTGCGCACGCAGGACCAGCCGGCGTGTCCCGGTGCGTCGTCTCCGTCCAGAGCTCTTCCTCGAGATCGAGCTCGAGCTCACCGACCGGATCGGTCACGCCCAAAGGCTAGCACGAAAAATGCCGAGAGCCCCCGGGCAGGCTGGGGGCTCTCTGGCCTGTTACCTCCGCCGCGCCGTGGCGACTCGGCTGCCGGCGGTACGACCCCACACTGGGCAGGGCCGATCTGGACGACTACCCGGAGGGAGAGGAAGGCCGCCGTCCAAGCTTTATGTCGATCGTCTGCTTGACATCACCGCGGTAGATCTTGAGCGTGACCGTGTCGCCCGGCTCCAGGTTGCGAAGTGACGTCGCGCAGGCTGGCGAGATCCTTCACGGGCATCCCGTTGGCCTCGACGATGATGTCGCCGCCGAGCCTGTAGCTCTCGCCGGCCACGGTCACGTCGGTCGTGCCGCCCTTGACGCCGGCTTTCGCGGCGCCGCTGCCGGGCTGCACTTCCTCGACGAGCACACCGCTCTTCACCGGCAGCCGGAACGTCCTTGGCGACGGCCGGCGTCAGCTGCTGAGCGAGTATGCCGATCGCGGCGTGCTCGACCTTGCCGTTCTCGATCAGCTGGCCGGCAACGCTCTTGACGGTGTTCGAGGGGACGGCGAAGCCGACGCCGACATTGCCTTGACTGGCGCCGCCGGTCTCGATCTGCGCG
The DNA here is from genome assembly GCA_963786725.1 of uncultured Actinomycetes bacterium. Taxonomy (GTDB): domain Bacteria; phylum Actinomycetota; class Thermoleophilia; order Gaiellales; family Gaiellaceae; genus PALSA-612. The sequence goes on from CAWBAD010000012.1 coordinate 104,643, forward strand.
TTGACGCCGATCACCTCGCCGCGCGCGTTGAGCAGCGGACCACCGGAGTTGCCGTGGTTGATCGGCAGCGTCGGTCTGGATGACGTGGTCGATCGCGTACTCGTTGGGCGCCGTGATCTGGCGCTGGATCGCGCTGACGATTCCGGCAGTCACGGTACCGGCTCAGGCCGAACGGGTTGCCGATGGCGACGACCGCGTCGCCGACCTGGACGTGGTCCGAGTCACCGAGCGTAAGGGTCGTCAGGGCGCTCGCGGTCGTGTTCGACCTTCAGCACTGCGATGTCGGTAGACGGGTCGGAACCGACGAGGCGTCGCGTCGATGCTCTGGTTGTTCGAGAACGTGACCTGGATCGAGCCTGCGCCCTGCGATCGACGTGGTAGTTGGTGATGATGTAGCCGGCCTTGTCGATGACGAAGCCCGACCCGAGAGCTCGCTGCTGCGACTCCGGGGCGAACGGATTCGGAGTCGTAGCGGTGGCGGTGATCTGCACGACGGCCGGCGCCGAGCGCTTGTAGATCTCGGCGATCGACAGCGCCTGGCCGGGGCGGAAAGTCGTCGGCTGCGATGTGCTCTCGACCGTGACCTCACGCACGGTGACAGTGCTCTCACTATCGAAGCTGCCCAGTGCGTAAGCACCACCGAGCGCGAGGGCCGCGCCGACCGCGCCGGCAGCAGCCACGGCGAGCAAGGGGAGGAAGCGGCGGGGTTTGTCCATGACCGTGTTCTACCCGGCGCGGCTTAAAGCACCCGTTGAAGTCTGTTAAGCCTCGGTTGCCCTTGCGTGATAGCTTCGCGCGGTGGCTGCCGACTACGCGTTCAGCTCACTCGACGAGCTCGGTGAGGGGTACGGCTTCCGGAAGGTGCGGCAGGCGCTCGGCGTCGAGGCGTTCGGCGTCAACGCCGTCGTCATGCCGCCCGGCTACGAGGGTTTCCACCATTTCCACGACGAGCAGGACGAGCTGTACTTCGTCCACGCGGGCACGGCACGCGTCGAGGTCGGCGAGGAGACGCGAGAGCTCGGCCCCGGCGGCATCTTCCACGTCCACTCGACCACCCCACGCCGGGTGTCGAACGCCGGAGACGACGACCTCGTGATGTTCATCGTCGGCGGCAAAGGCGGCTACGTCGGCCGCGACGGACAGATGGTCGACCCGGCCGACGTCGAGCGCAGGGCCGCCTTCGGTAGCTCCCCCAGCACCTAGCTTGAAGCCCGAGCTTCCCGCGATCGCCCTCGCTGAGGCCGCGCGCGTGCGCGAGCGGGCCCACGAGGAGCTCGACCTCCTGCTCGGCGACCTCGCCACCTGGGTGGACGTAGACACGCCAGGCGGCGATCTGGAAGCGCTCGACGGGCTGGCCCGCGTCCTCGCGCTGGAAGCCCAGCGCTACGGCCTCGAGCCGGAGCTCGTCGCGACGCCCGGCGGGCTGGCACTACACGCGACGCTGCGCGGCTCGGGCGAGGCGAAGGTGGCGCTGCTCGGCCACCACGACACCGTTTTCGCGCTGGGGACGGCTGCGGCGCGCCCGTTCCGCCGCGACGAAAGTCGCTGCTACGGGCCCGGCGTCGCAGACATGAAAGGCGGTGTGGCCGTCGCGCTGCACACGGCACGGTTCCTGGCCGAAGGCCCGCGGCCTTTCGGCCTGCTCGAGGTCGTCTCCGTGCCCGACGAGGAGTCGCGGAACGGCGGGCCGCCGTCGGGTGGGCGCCTGCTCGACATGGACGCGGTGCTCTGCCTCGAGTGCGGGCGCCCCAACGGCGAGGTCGTTTCGCGCCGGAAGGGAGCTCGCTGGTTCCGCATTCACGCGACGGGCCGCGCCGCGCACGCGGGAGAGGCGCCGCACGAAGGCCGCAACGCGGCGATCGCTCTCGCGCACGAGGCGTTGCGGATCGCTGAGCTGCACGGGGCGCGCGAGCAGCTCACGCTCCAGATCACCGGGCTCGACGCCGGCGAGGGTCTGAATACCGTTCCCAGCTCGGGCTCGCTGACCGCCGACGTGCGCGCGTGGTCGAACGAGGATCTCGCCTGGGCGCTCGAGCAGGCGCTCGCGTACGGCGAACACGAGGGCGTCGAGCTCTCGTACGAGGATCTCGGAGGCCCGCCGCCGCTCGAGAGGACGGACCGAGTGGGGCGGCTGGCCGAGACGGCGATCGCCCTCGGCGCCCAGATCGGCCACGAATTCGGCGAGACCGCGGCCGGAGGAGTGTCCGACGGCTCCTGGGCGGCCTCACAGGGTATCCCCACGCTCGACGGGCTCGGGCCGGTCGGCGGCGAGGATCACACGCCGTGGGAATACATCGAGACGGAGAGCCTCGCGCCGCGCTGCGGAGTCGTCGCCGGGCTCGTGGCCGCCGTCGACGCAGGCCTGCTGGACTAGCTGCGACGGCGGCGGAGGCCGAACCAGACAACGCCGGCGAAGAGCAGCACGGAGGCGGCACCGACCGCAAGCAGCACTCCTACCGGGAAGCTGTCCTTCGGCGGCACGTAATCGAGCGAGCCAGCAATGGCCAGCTTCTTTCCGTCCACCGTGCCCGGCACCTCCCAGTCGAAGATGTGGCGCTTGACCTCTTTCGCTGCTGCCACCTTAGGGGGCAACGTTGGGCTCATCCAGTGGATGCGATGGTCGTGCCACGAGTACCGGACGCCCGCGGCCACCGCCTTCCACTCCGGATCCGCTTTTGGGTCTGCGGAGTCGGGGACCGTGATGTTCGCGTAGCGGTCGTCGTTCAGGTACGCGGCCGGCGAGCGCTGGTTCTCGAAGACTGCTTCCCGCGTGAACTTCAGGTACGGCTCCCCTTCGTAGCCGTCGATCACGATCTCCCGCCCGCCGGTGTTCGTGATCTCGACCTGGTCGTCACCGGCGAGTATGTGTACCTCGAGGCCAGAGAGGCTCGGCGTCACGCGCACGACGGTTGAGCGGTAGCCCAGCGCCGCCCCGCCGCCGTGAGCCGCGGCGACGGGGCAGGCGACGAGGGCGACGAGAGCCGTCGCCAGGGCGATGCGTAGCGGCATGGCTCTAGTCGCCGCCGCCCGTGCTCTTCGTGATCTTGAGGCCCGGTGCCGGGTGCTCCGGCTCCGGCTTGCCCTTCTGCTGGATCTCGATCCAGCGGGTCACGCCCTTGGCGCAGCGCTGGACGGTCGGGAAGTAGATGGTCTTGCCGACCTTGTTCGGCACGAGAATGTCCAGGTTGAAGGTGTCGTAGTACGCGTCGGGCAGAGAGCCGCCGCTCCACGTCACCGAGACCACTCCGGTGGTGACCTTCTCGCCGAAGAGCGTGCCGGGGACCGGCAGCTTGCCCTTCTTCATCGCGATCCGCCAACCGGACTTCACCTGCGGCTTGACGTAGATGACACCTGCCGGGATCTGGATCGATATCGACTTCGTCGGCGAGCCGTCGCACCCGTGCGGCACCTGGAAGGCGACGAGCTGGAAGCTGCCCGCCGCCGCCGATCCAGGCGACGGTTCGATGTGCGCGCTGGCGACCGAGACGGCCGCCAGAGCACCGAGTCCCGTGATTGCCAAGAGAAGACGTCGCATGTTGAGGATTACCCCTTTCGTATCGGTACAGAGACTGTGACGTGCCAGAGGTCGAACTCGCCGCGGCGGACCGAGACTTCGAGGTCCCAGTCGCCCGCGAGCGGCAGCGACGCACCGTGCACGGCTGAAGTGCCCGGGGCCAGCGGGGTGCGTCTCGAGCTGCAGCGGCCCGATCCCGGGATCCGGCAAGGTGGCCTCGACCTCAGCCTCGGCCACTTTCGCGAGCTGCCCGTTCTTCTCCAGCAGGTACAGATGGATGTTGTTCGACCCCTTCTCTGCGGGATCGACGACGAGGTTCAGCTCGTACGGCCCCACCGGCGCGGTCCGTGCGACCGGCCCCGAGGGTGCGACGAACGCCTTCGCAGGTGGCTCCGCCACGAGCACGGCCGTGACGCCGATCGCTGCGACGAAGAGCGCCACCTCCGCCCCCGCCGCCCGTAGGAAGCGGCGCTGCTCGGAGACGGAGGCAACCTGTCGCTTGAGCCGCGGGACGGAGTAGCGGTTGTTGTACGCGCCGAGCCCCAGGAGGAAGAGCACGATGGCCGCCTTTGCCAGCAGCAGCCGACCGTAGTTCGTCTCCCAGAGCCCCCTCCAGGCTCGTACCTCGAGGTACCCGTTGACGATGCCGCCCACGAGCAAGACGGCGACCGAACCGACCGCGAGCGCCGAGAACCTCGGCACGATCGCCGCGGCCAGCGGCCACCGGTCCGCACCCGCCAGGATCAGGGCCAGGAGCACGAAGCTGAGCCCTCCGGCCCATATCGAAGCCGCGAGGACATGGAGCAGGTCCATCGCGAACGCGAGCGCGCCCGCCGTGTTGGCATGACCCGACGCGGGCGCCGTCCACGCCAGCCCGACGGCGAACGGCAGCAGGTAGCTCGGGTGCACCCGCGAGAACGCAACGAGCCCGAGGCCCGCAGCGAGCCCGGCGCGAACGAGCCAGACCTCGCCGAAGCGCGTGTCGAGCACCGCCCTGAAGACGTCCCACGAGATGGCGTCGCCGAGGCCGAAGCCTCCCGCGCTTGCCCCCTGGAAGACGATCCCCACCAGAGACACGCCCGCGAGCACGAGCGCGAGCACACCCAAGACGCGATGCAGCGTTGGCCGCACCGGCGTCTCGATCCCCCGGAAGACGCCGAACAGCATGAGCGCGCCGCCGATGCAGGCGAGGAGGAGCGCGAAGCCGAGGAAGCGCGTCAGAGTGAAGCCGACGCTGACCTCTCTCGGCACCTCGTCTTCCTTCAGCACCTGACTGATGACGCCACTCGTGTCGCTCTTCGAACGGACTGAGAAGACGAACGCCCCGTGAACCGGATGAGAGTCGGCTGAGACGACTCGCCAGGCAACCGTGTACGTGCCGCGGGCGAGCGGGTGGTCGCCCAGCTCGATGGCGACCGTCTGCGCGTCCGGACGAGAGGTCCGGCCCGAGTCGACCCGGTTCGCGTCGGAGTCGTAGACGCGGAGCGCGCCCAGGCTCGCATCGACGGGCTCGTTGAAGCGCAGCAGCACACGGTCCGGCCACGTCTCGAGGACGGTGCCGTTGGCAGGTTGTGTCTCGAGGAGGACGGCGTGTGCCCCCGCCGGCGCTGCCGCAGCGAGTGCGATGAGCACGGCCGCGACGACGACGGCGAGCAGCTGCGCCGGCCTCCAGCGCAACGTCTCGATCGTCTGCTCCTCTCTCCGGTCGCCCCGCGCCGAGACGCGGGGGCCTTGGATTCAGGACCGAGAGACGGCGGGCGGCCCGCGCACGGCCTGCGCGAAGGCCAGCGGCGACAGCCGCGGCAACGAGAGCTCGAGACCTGCAGATGGGACCTTGCGCGGAGCGAGCGGCCCGCGCTCGCGATTCCTCGAAAGCTTCGCGCCGAGCGCAGAGGCTGCGTGAAGCAGCGCGCGGCCGGCGAGGAAGGCGACGACGGCAAACGGGATCTGGACGGCGAGGCCGACGAGGAAGACCGGCTCGAGCACGGCGCTGAGCTGGAGCTCGCCGTGGGACGCACGTTCGATCAGCTCACGCCCCGCGAAAGCGATCGGCGGCAACAAGGCAAACGGCGCGAATGGCAGCACCGGTGCGCGGCGCCCGCGTCCCCCCTCCAGCGCCCAGCCGAGCAGTGCGAGCAACACGACCGCCCAGCAGGTGGCGATGGCGGCAGGCAGCACGTCGAGATAGCCGTGGCCGGTGTCAGCGAGCAGCGCCGCGCGCTGTCCCGGGTCCCGCTCGACGAGCCAGTAGTCGACCGAGTGCGCGGCCTCCGAGCCCAGCAGGGCCAGAGGCACCAGCAGCAGCCAGGTCAGGGCTCGCCGCACGTGGACGATCTTAACCGCCCGCCGCCTCGGCCCGCCGCATGCCGAGTATCGCCCACAGGGAGAACGCGATGAGCAGGCAGAACGCGGCGCCGAAGGCGACGGCCACGTACTCCGGCGCACCGGAGATGAGGCTGCGGCCGGCTTCGAGCAGGTACGTGACGGGGTTGACGCGTCGCCACGGCGTGGATCCAGCCCGACGAGCAGCGCCAGCGGGACGTAGACGGGCGCGAAGAAGAGGACGAGGAAGACCGGCATCTGCATCAGCGGGCCGGCCTGGAGGCTCCGGAACCGCGTGGCGATGCCTGACGCCCAGCCGAGCGCACAGATGTTGACGAGCAGCGCGAGGGTGAACAGGCCGACGACCTCGACGCCGCTGCCGATCACGTCCATGCCGAGCACGAGCGCGACGGCCACGAGCACCGTCGCCGTCACCGCCCAGCGCGCGATCGCCGCCATCCCGTAGCCGACGAGGATCGCGCTGCGGTGCGGCGCTGCGAGCATCAGCCGCCGTGAGAAGCCGTACTCGAAGTCTCGAGCGATCCCGAAGCCCGTGAACACGCCGCCGAACGCCGCCGACTGGAGCAGCACGAAGACGAACTGGAAGGCCGTGTAGCCGGCGGGGAACTCGAACCCCGGCAGGTTGGAAAGCTGGGAAAGGCCGCCCACGAACGCGGTGAAGAAGAACAACGGAAACGCGATCGACGGGATGAGGATGTTCGGCGTGGTGAGCGCGTTGTGCGTCGTCCGCCAGGCGACGGCGAGCGCCACCGAGCGGTACGCGTGCCATGTTCCGCTTCTCACGTCCGCGCCATCCTCACGCGCAACGCGTGCGACGCGACGACCGTCGAGATCACGATCAGCGCGACTGCGACCGAGAAGCCGAGGGACAGCGCCTTCAGATTCCAGCCCGTGATGATGAGGCTGCGCACGGCCTCGATGAGATACGAGACGGGGTTGATCGTCGCGATGGCGCGGAACCAGTCGACCTCCATGAGGTTGCGCGGCGCGTTCATCGACGACATGAACAGGAAGATGAAGAGCACCGGGAAGAGCGCCTGAATCGCCTCTCCCGAGCCGGTGCGCAGTGCCATGAAGGCGCCCAGCATCCCGAAGCCTGCTGCGATCAGCGTGGCGAGCACGAGGATCACCACGATGCCGGCGAGGCCCGACTGGATCTCCACGCCGAACGCGAGCGCGCACAAGAGATAGAAGACGGACTGGACGAAGCCCATGACGGTCACGCCCGCGAGGTGACCCGCCAGGAGCGCGCTGCCGCGCATCGGGGTCAGCGCCAGCCGGTTGAGAAAGCCGTTCTGGATGTCGCGCGCGAGATCCGTGCCCGCGTTCATCGTCGCGAACAGCGCGCCCTGGATGAACGGCACGGCGACGGCGAAGGCCAGGAACGAGTCGGTGGGGAAGCCCTGCAGCTCGGTCGACGGCCGCAGGCCGGCCGCGTTGACGGCGACGAGCAACGTCGGAAAGAGCAGCGGCGGGAAGACGTAGGCGGGTTGGCGCAGCGTACGGGTGATGCTGCGCCGGGCGAGGCTCGCGATCTGCGTGCGGTTCACGAAGCGATGCTCTCGGGCTGCTCCGCGCCGGCGCCCTCCAGTGTCCGTCCGGTCTTGGCGAGGAAGACGTCGTCGAGGCTCGGCGCGTGGAGCTGCAGATGCTCGACGTGAATATCGGCTGCGTCGAGAGCCCGCACGACGTCCGCCAGGCCGTACTCGTCGCCGGTCAGGCGCACGGCACACGACTTCGGCGACACCTGCGTCAGCTCGCCGAACTGCTCGAGGACCCGCGCCAGCTGCGGCCTCTGCTCGGGATCGGCCGGGATCGCCTCCACGGTCGGGTGCCCGATATCGGCCTTCAGCTCGGCGGGCGTGCCCTCGGCGACGATGCGCCCGTGGTCGATGATGCCGACGCGATTGGCGAGCACGTCGGCCTCCTCCAGATACTGCGTGGTGAGAAAAACGGTGACGCCGTCCTCCTGCGCGAGCCGCCCGACCTCGGCCCAGAGCGCGGTTCGCGACTGCGGATCGAGGCCTGTCGTCGGCTCGTCGAGGAAGAGGATCTTCGGCCGGTGCACCAGCGCGAGTGCGAGGTCGAGGCGGCGCTTCATCCCGCCCGAGTACGTCTTGACCTTCCGGTCGGCCGCCGCTTCGAGGCCAACCCGCTCCAGCAGCTCGTCCGAGCGGCGCCGGCGCTCGTCTCCGGAGATGCCGTGCAGCGCCGTCTGCAGACGCAGGTGCTCGCGGCCCGTTAGCAGCGGGTCGAGAGCCGCCTCCTGCAGGGCGGCGCCGATGGCCGCCCGCACCTTCGGGCCCTGCTTGACGACATCGAAGCCTGCGACGCGTGCGCGACCGTCGGTCGGCGGCAGCAGGGTCGTCAGCATGTGCACGGTCGTGGATTTCCCCGCACCGTTGGGCCCCAGGAAGCCGTAGATCTCACCCTCGGCGACGACGAGGTCGATGCCGTCCACGGCGCGGACATCCTTGAAGACGCGAACGAGCCGCTCCGCCTCGATGCCGTATGCCACCTTCCGACTCTAGCTAGGGGCTACTCGGGCGTGACGTAGGCAGCGGTGAGCCCGCCGTCGACGAGGAACGTCGTGCCGTTCACGTACGACGACTCGTCGGAGGCGAGGAACAGCGCGCCGTACGCGATCTCCTTCGCCTGGGCGAGCCGACCCATCGGCAGGTGGACGCGGCGGCGCTCGTACGCGCCCGGCGTCTCGTCGAAGAGACGCATGAGCAGCGGCGTCTCGACAGGTCCGGGACAGAGCGCATTCACGCGCACGCCCTGCCGCGCGAACTGCACGGCCAGCTCACGGCTCATCGACAGCACTGCGCCTTTGGAGGCTGTGTACGAGATCTGCGACGTCGCGGCGCCGACGAGCGCCACGAACGACGCGACGTTGATCACCGACCCCCCGCCGCGCTCCAGCAGGTGGGGAATGCCGTACTTGCAGCAGAGATACACGCCGCGCGTGTTGACGGCCTGGACGCGATCCCAGGCCTCGGGCTCGGTAGTGAGGATCGAGTCGTCGTCTGCGGGCATGATCCCGGCGTTGTTGTAGAGGACGTCGATGCCTCCACAGCGTGCGGCCACGGCGTCGTAGAGCGTGCTGACGCTGCCCGGATCGCTCACGTCCACGGCGTGGAAGAACGCGTCGCGACACTCGGCGGCTGTGTGCTCCCCCGCCTCCGCGGAGACGTCGGCCACGCACACGGTCGCTCCTTCAGCGGAGAAGAGGAGCGACGCCTCGCGGCCGATCCCACCGGCCGCGCCCGTGATCACGCACACCTTTTCGTCGAGCCTGCCCACTAGCTCTCCTCGGTCGAGATGAAGACGGTCTTCGTCTCCGAGTAGCCGTCGAGCGCCTGCATGCCCAGCTCGCGGCCGAAGCCGGACTGCTTGAAGCCGCCGAACGGCGTCTGCACGCGCACCGAGCTGTTCGAGTTGACGGAGAGCACGCCCGTGTCGATCGCTCGCGCGACGCGGAGCGCGCGCGCCCCGTCGCGCGTCCAGATCGAGCCCGACAGCCCGTACGGCGTGTCGTTCGCGAGGCGGATCGCGTCGGCCTCGTCCTCGAAGGGAATGAGCGCGGCGACCGGCCCGAACACCTCCTCGCGAGCCACTCGGTCGTCGTTCGTCGCCTCGACGAGCGTGCACGGATACCAGAAGCCCTTGCCGTCGGGTACGTCCCCGCGGAAGAGCGGCTCACCGTCGACGAAGCTCGCCACCTGCTCGCGATGCTGCGCGGAGATGAGCGGGCCCATCTCCGTCTCGTCGTCGGCGGGGTCTCCGACGCGCACGGTCTGCGTAGCCTCGACCAAGAGCTCCGCGAAGCGGTCGTAGGCAGAGCGCTCGACGAGGATTCTCGAGCGAGCGCAGCAGTCCTGACCGGCGTTGTCGAAGACGGCATACGGTGCGACGGCGGCGGCGCGTTCGAGATCGGCGTCGGCGAACACGACGTTGGCGGACTTCCCGCCCAGCTCGAGCGTCACGCGCTTGATGGTGGCCGCTGCGCCTTCCATGACGGCGCGGCCGACCTCTGTCGAGCCGGTGAAGCCGATCTTCGCCACGTCCGGGTGCTCGATCAGCCGCTTGCCGACGACCGAGCCCTTGCCGGCGACGACGTTCAGCACGCCCTCGGGGATGTCGGCTTCCAGCGCCAGCTCGGCCAGGCGGAGCACGGACAGCGGGGTCAGCTCGGCGGGCTTGAGGACGACGGTGTTACCGCAGGCGAGCGCAGGGCCAATCTTCCAGCTCGCGATGTTGAGCGGGAAGTTCCAAGGGACGATGAGGCCCACGACCCCGAGCGGCTCACGGAAGGTCGCAGCGACGCCTCCCGCGACGGGGATCGTATCGCCGTAGTGCTTGTCGACGGCGCCTGCGTAGAAGTGGAAGACCTGCGCCACCATGCCCACCTCGCCGCGCGCGCCCGAGATCGGCTTGCCGACGTTCTGCGACTCGATCTGCGACAGCTCCTCGTGATGCTCCTCGACGAGGGTGGCGAGCCGGCGCAGGAGGCGCGCGCGATCCGCCGGCGACACGGCGCGCCAGGCGGGGAACGCTGCCTTAGCTCGCGCGACCGCCTCGTCGGTCTCCCCGACGCCGGCCTGCGGGAGCTCCGCGATCGGCTCCTCCGTGGCCGGATTGAGGATGGTGAACGTCAATTCTCGAATCCGGTGTCAGACACCGAATCTGTCAAGCCGAAGATGTGCCAACTTCGTTCCAATTCATCCCTGCGGGGTCGGGGGAGCTCCAAGCATAAGTACCTTCAGAACGATGGCGAGACCGGTACGTGAATGGCAGGACGATGGCGTGTACCACGTGTTCTCGCGAGGGAGCAACAAGCAGGCGATCTTTCGCAGCGACGAGGATCGCTCTGACCTCTTGCGGTGTCTCGAGCGAGTGCTCGAGAGACATCGCATCGAGTGCCTGGCCTACGTTCTGATGCCTAACCACACTCATTACCTGGTCCGCTTGCATTCCGGAGGGCTCTCCTCGGCTATGCGCGAGTTGAACGGCCGTTACGCGCTCCGGTTCAATCGCCGACACGGCCTGACAGCTCATGTCTTCAAGAATCGATTCGGGGCAGTGCTACAGGAGACGACGGAGCAAGTGCTCTGGACAGCCCGCTACGTCGTTGCGAATCCTGTCAAGGCTGGGCTCTGTGCACGGCCGGATGAGTGGCTCTGGTCGAGCTACCGCGCAACGGCGCGTATCGATCCGTGTCCCTCACTTCTATCGACGACCGCTCTTCTGTCGTATTTCTCAGACGTGCCGGAACGAGCGCTAGAGATGTACGTGCAACTCGTGGCCGACCTGGACACGCCGAAGGCAGCCGCCTTAGGTGTCTGACACTGCTCGTCATCCGACACTGCTCGTCATCCGCGTTCGAAGAGGCGCTCGCGCTCGTAGCACGTGACCGTCCGGTCGAGCAGCGCCTGCTCGTGCCGCGCGTAGTTCAGGTAGTGGTCGACGACCTGGTCGCCGAGCGCCCCCCGAGCCATCTCCCCTGCTTCGAGCGCTTTGATCGCCTCCCGCATCGTGGACGGGAAGCGCTCGACGTCCGACTCGTACGCATTGCCCTCGAAAGCCGGCGGCGCCTCGAGCTGCCGCTCGATGCCCCAGAGGCCCGCCGCCAGCAGCGCCGCGAACGCGAGGTACGGATTGACGTCGGCGCCCGGAAGCCGCGTCTCCACGCGTAACCCGGCGCCGTGTCCGACGATTCGGAAGCCGCACGTGCGGTTGTCGTGACCCCAGGCGAGCGTGGTCGGCGCCCACGACTCGGCGGCGTACCGCTTGTACGAGTTGACGTTCGGCGCCAGGAAGAGGGCGAGCTCGCGCGCGCAGGCGATCCACCCGGCGAGGAACTGCTGGAAGACGTCGGACTCGCCTGCGAAAGCCGGCTGCTCGCCCCGCCACAGCGAGCCGTGAACGTGGCACGACGAACCGACCCACGTGTGGTCGGGCTTCGCCATGAACGTCACGGATACGCCGTGCTGGTACGCCATCTCCTTGATGCCGTTCTTGTAGACGACGTGGTTGTCCGCCATCGTGACGGCGTCGGCGTAGCGAAAGTTGATCTCGTGCTGCCCGTGCCCCGCCTCGCCCTTCGAGCTCTCGACGGGGATGCCCGCTCCGACCATGCCGTTGCGGACAGCGCGCAGAAACGGCTCGTCGAAGCTCGTCGCCAGCACGTGGTAGTCGAGGATGTACGGAACCGAGGGCGTGAGCTCCCGGAAGTGCTTCCCGCGCACCTGGTCGTAGCTCTCCTTGAAGAGGAAGAACTCGAGCTCCGAGCCGAACTTCGCCGTGAAACCGGCCTCTGCCGCCCGCTCCACCTGCCGCCGGAGCACCTGCCGCGGCGACGCGACCACCGGCGAGCCGTCGTGCCAGAGCACGTCGCAGAGCACGAGCGCCGTCCCCTCGAGCCACGGAATGCGCCGCAGCGTCGCGAGGTCGGGCTTCGTCACGAAGTCGCCGTAGCCGCGCTCCCAGCTCGCCATCTCGTACCCCGGGACGGGGTCCATCTCCATCTCCAGCGCGAGCAGGTAGTTGCAGCCCTCGCGTGCCGTGCTCGTGCGCTCCGTCGAGGAAGAAGTCGCGGTGGAGGCGCTTGCCCATCAGCCGCCCCTGCATGTCCGTGAAGCAGACGACGACCGTGTCGAGCGTCTCGTCGGCCCGCAGCTCGTCGAGCGTCAGCACGCGGCGATCCTAGTGCAAAGCTTGACAATCGCCGCCTCAAGTAGGTGAATAGCGCGGTCACTGCGGAAAGGAGGCAGGCCGAACATGAGCACAGACCCCGCGGTCGCGGGATACAAGACGTCGGAGGACGAGAAGATCCTCCACAAGCTCGGCTACGCGCAGGAGCTCTTCCGCGCGATGGGCGGCTTCCAGAACTTCGCCATCTCCTTCACGATCATCTCGATCCTCGCGGGGTGCCTCACGTCGTACTGGATCGTGTTCGAGCGCGGCGGCCCGATGTGGGTCGTCTGGAGCTGGCTGATCATCGGGTTGTTCTCGACGATCATCGCCCTTGCCGACGCGGAGATCGCGTCCGCCTATCCGACGGCCGGCGGCCTCTACTACTGGGCCTCGAAGCTCGGTAGCGCCGGCTGGGGCTGGGCGACGGGCTGGTTCAACCTCATCGGCCAGATCGCGGTCACTGCGGCGATCGGCTTCGGTCTGGCGACCTTCGCCGAGGTGCTGTTCACGTTCTGGTTCGACTACACGCCGCACATGAACGACTGGGGCTTCTCGTACAACGAGTCGGTGTTCATCCTCTACGTCGTCGTTCCTGCTGGCGGCGGCGCTGATCAACGTGTTCGACATCCGCATCACGTCGACGCTCAACACGATCTCGGCGTACTGGCACATGATCGGTGTGGCGTTCATCGTGCTCGTGCTGATCATCGTCCCCGACCATCACCAGTCGCTCAGCTACGTCTTCACCGAGCGGGTCAACAACACGGGCTTCGGTGACGGGTCGACGTCGTTCGACAGCGCGGCCTTCTGGCTCGTGCTGGGGCTGGGCCTACTGATGGCGCAGTACACGATCACGGGCTTCGACGCATCGGCCCACACTGCGGAGGAGACGCACCAGGCGTCGCGCACGGCGGCGGTCGGCATGTACATGTCGGTCGTCGTGTCGGTCTTCTTCGGCTGGATCCTGCTTCTCGCCGTGACGTTCGCGGTCCCGAGCACGGACTTCGCGCTCGAGCAGATCAACGCAGTCGCGGCAGTCGTACCGCTGATGTGGGTGGAATCGATGGGCGAGACCTGGGGCGAGATACTGCTCTTCGTCTGCGTCGTCGCGCAGTTCTTCTGCGTGACGGCGTCCACGACGTCGGCGTCCCGGATGATGTTCGCGTTCTCCCGCGACGGCGCCGTACCGGGCCACCAGCTGTGGCGCAAGGTGTCGAAGCACCGCGTCCCCGTGTGGTCGGTGTTCGGCGTCGCGACGATGGCCGGGCTGCTGATGGTGCCGACGATCTGGAACTACCTCGTCGGCTACGCGGCCGGCACGGCGATCGCCGTCATCGGCCTCTACATCGCCTTCGCCATTCCGATCTACCTGCGGATGCGGCAAGGTGACAAGTTCGAGCACGGCGCATGGTCGCTCGGCCCCCATTACAAGTGGATCGGCACGATCGCGATCCTCTGGGTGGCCGTGATCACCGTGCTGTTCTCGATCCCGCTCTACAAGGCGGGCGTCCCGTGGGAGCCCGACTTCACGTGGGAGCTCACCAACTACACGGTGCTCTGGTTCGCCGGCATCGGCCTCTTCTTCGGCGGCTGGTGGGTGCTGTCCGCCCGCAAGTGGTTCAAGGGGCCGGTGCGTATGGGCACAGACGAAGAGCTAGAGCGGCTGGAGGCGGAGCAGGAGAAGATCTTCGCCGTCCCCGCCGACGCGAAGTACAAGGCTTAGCGATTGGGTTTTAGCTCCTGAGCCGCTCTCCGGCAGGATCGAAGAGCGGCTCGGGGGCTACATCTCCCGCCACCCACTCGCCGAAGATCTCGACCTCGACCGGCGTTCCTGGCTCGGCGGCGGCCGCCGGCACGTACGCGTAAGCGATCGAGCGCTCGACCGTATAGCCGTAGCCTCCGCTCGTGACCCGGCCGACGAGCTCGCCGTCGATGCGAACGGGCTCCGAGCCGAGCGCGACGGCGCGTGGGTCGGTGAGCACGAGGCAGGCGAGGCGGCGCTCCGGCTCGGTCGCCGCCACGAGGGCATCGCGGCCGATGAACTCGCCCTTGTCGAGCTTCACGGCGAAGCCGAGCCCGGCTTCGAACGGGGTGTCGTCGGGCGTGATGTCGGCGCCCCACACGCGGTAACCCTTCTCCAGGCGCATGGAGTCGATCGCCTTGTAGCCGCCGGCCACGAGCCCGTGCTCGCGGCCGGCCAGCCACAGCGTGTCCCAGAGCTCGAGCCCTCGCTCCATCGCGCAATAGAGCTCCCACCCCAGCTCGCCGACGTACGTGACGCGGAGCGCGAGGCACGGTACCGACCCCACCTCGAGCTCACGCGCGTGCATGTACGGGAACGTGAGGTCGTCCGGCGTGACCTCGGAGACGATCGCTCGCGCCGACGGCCCCCAGAGGCCGAGGCACGCAAACTCCGCAGTGACGTCGGCGACGGCGACGGAGCCGTCCTCGGGCGCGTGCTGTCGGATCCACGCGAGGTCGTGCTGGCCGAAGGCCGTGCCCGTAACGATGCGGAAGCGCTCCTCCGCGAGCCGCGTGACCGTGAAGTCGCACTCGATGCCGCCGCGCGCGTTGAGCATCGACGTGTACGTGATCTGGCCGACCTCGCGCGCGACACGGTTCGCGCACAGCCGCTCGAGGAAGTCGGCCGCCCCGTCGCCCGACACCTCGATCTTGGCGAAGCTCGTCTCGTCGAAGAGCGCCGCCGCCTCGCGGCAGGCGCGGTGCTCGGCCCCGATTGCCGGCGACCACAGCCGCCCGGCCCAGCCCCGCGGCCGCAGGGCTTCGTCGCCCGCCGCGGCGTTCGGCTCGAACCAGTTCGCGCGCTCCCAGCCCGACTTCTCGCCGAAGGCGGCGCCGAGCTCCTGGAGTCGGGGGTACGTCGGCGACAGCTTGAGCGGACGGCCCGCCTGCCGCTCGTGGCCCGGGTACTTCACGTCGTAGTACGTCGAGTAGACCTCGACCGTCCGCGCGAGCGTGTAGTCGAGGTTCGCGTACTGGGCGCCGAAGCGGCGCGAGTCCATCTCCCACACGTCGAGCGACGGGAGCCCCTCCACGAGCCACTCCGCGACGAGCTTGCCCATGCCGCCGGCACCGGCGAGGCCGTGCGCGCAGAAGCCGGCGGCCACCCAGAATCCGCGCACGGCCGTCGGCCCGAGGATGAACTCGCCGTCGGGGGTGAACGCCTCCGGGCCGTTGACGAGCCGTACTACCTCGGCTTCGGCCAGCTCCGGAACCCGGACAACGGCGTTCTCCATCAGCTCCTCGAAGCGGTCCCAGTCCTCGTCGAGCAGCTTGCCGTTGAAGTCGGGAGCAATGCCGTCGAGGCCCCAGGGCGCGGGGTGACGCTCGTAGCCGCCCATGACGAGGCCCCCGGACTCGCCCCGGAAGTACACGAGCAGCGAGGGATCGCGCATCGTGGGCACGTCGAGCGGCACGCCGTGCGGCTTGGTGACCAGGTACTCGTGGGCCATCGGCACGACGGGCACCGTGACGCCCGCCAGGCGTCCGAGCTCGCCGGCAAACATGCCGCCGGCGTTGACGACGACGTCGGTCTCGATCGATCCCGAGTCGGTCTCGACGCCCGTCACACGCCCGTTCTCGACACCGATCGCGGTGACTCGAGTCGCGGTCCGAATCTCGGCGCCTCCCCGGCGGGCGCCTTCCGCCAGCGCCAGCGTCAGCTGGCTCGGGTCGATGTAGCCGTCCGTCGGCAGGTACGCGGCGCCGAGCACCCCGTCCGCCGACATCGGCGGGAACAGCTCCTTGGCGCGCTGCGAGGAGACGAGCTCGAGCGGCAGCCCGAACGTCTTGGCCCAGCCAGCCTGGCGGCGCAACTCCTCCATGCGCTCTTCCGAGGAGGCGAGCCGCAGCGACCCGACCTCGTGCCAGCCGGTATCGAGCCCGACCTCCTCGCCGAGCGTTCGGTAGAGGTCGACCGAGGCCATCATCATCTTCGTGAGACTGAGCGATCCGCGCAGCTGGCCGACGAGCCCCGCCGAGTGGAACGTCGAGCCGCTCGTCAGGTCCGCTCGCTCGACGAGGACGACGTCGTCCCACCCCAGCTTCGTCAGCCAGTAGAGGATCGAGCAGCCGCCCACGCCGCCGCCGATGACGACGGCCCGCGCGCGGTCTGTCATCCGAGCGCCTCGCGGAAGCGCCGGTCGTCAGCCGTCCGCTCCAGGCGCTCGAGGTGCTGTCGTGTGTACACGACGTAGTCGAAGTCGAGCTCCGAGATCCCCTGCTGGACGACGCCCCACATCGCCTCGCGGAAGTCCGACATGAACTGCATGAGCGTCAACGCCCTGGGATCGCCGCCCCCGTACGCGTCGAGCAGCGCGCGCTCGCCTTCAGCGCTCAGGTCGGTATTGACGGTGAAGTTCGCGAGGTCGAAGTAGGGGTCGCCCATGCCTGCGTACTCCCAGTCGACGATCCACGTTCGCTTGCCGTCGTCGATGAAGTTCAGGGCGAGCAGGTCGTTGTGGCACGGCACGAGCGGACTGTCGATCCGCGCGGCCTCGATGCGGTGGGCGATGTCGAGCAGCTCGTCGTACTCGGGCGGAACGGTTACGCCGTGCTCGCGCGCGGTCGCCGCGTACGTCTCGACGACACGAAAGACGTCGAAGCGAGCCGCGAGCGCCGGCCCGGCGTGCAACCGCCGCAGCAGGCGGCCCGCCTCGCGCGGGTCGGGGTCACCGACGCTGCCCTCGACGAACCGCGTCACGAGGCAGCCGTCCTGGAAGCGGACGACGTCCGGGCCGATGCCGAGCTGCGCCGCAAGCAGCGCCGCCTCGTGCTCGTGCCCTCGGTCGATGCCGAGCAGCTCCGTGTCCTTCCCGCCGACCCGAAGCACGAGCGTCTCGCCGCGCACCGTGACTTTGAAGTTGTGATTCGTGATGCCGCCGCCAAGCCGCTCGACGCGACGTCTCCTCTCCTGGCCACAAGCCCTCGACGAGACGACCGACGTCCAACCCGGGCCCGATCAGCGGCGCTTGCGGTAGCTGTGAGCCTCGGCCACGAGCTCTTCGAAGAGGCGCAGGTCGTCGCCGTCCTCGGGGTGCCAGAGCACGCCGACCGCGAACGGGTGGCCGCCCGCCTCGAGCGCTTCGATCGTGCCGTCGTCGGCGCGCGCCACCACCTCGAGCCCTTCGCCCAGCCGGCCGTAACCCTGGTGGTGGTGCGACGAAACCTCGATCGTGCCGCCGACGACGGCGTGGAGGCGCGAGCCTTCGTCGACGGAGACGGGATGCTTGGAGAACACGCCCGGCGTCTCCTTGTGACCTTCATGACCGACGAGGTCGGGCACGTGCTGCTCGAGGTCGCCGCCGAGCGCCACGTTGAGCACCTGCGAGCCGCGGCAGATGGCGAGCACGGGCAGGTCGCGCTCGAGCGCCGCGGTGAGCAGCGCGATCTCGGCGCGGTCGCGCTCCGGCCGGATGTTCGTCGTCTCCGAGTGGGGCTTCGGCGTCGTACAGCTCGGGGTCGAGGTCGGGGCCGCCGGTGAAGACGAGCCCATCGAGAACGTCGAGCGTCTCCTGGACGGCGTCGTCCGCAGGCGGCACGAGCAACGGCCTCCCGCCGGCCGCTTCGACCTTCGTGACGTAGGCCAGCGGCGTGAGCGCAGCCGGCACGTTCCAGACGCCCCAGCTCGCGTCCTCGGCGTACGCTGTGATGCCGATGACCGGCCGCATTGCCCTCGCATTGTCGCTGATCGTCCTGGTGCTCGGCCTCGCCGCCTGCGGCGGCGATAATGGGTCGACCGCGGCGACCGAAACGACGACGACGTTCGACACCACCACGACGACCACGCCGGAGACGACGAGGCTCCGCGTGTACTTCCTGCTCAACGACAAGGTCCAGCCCGTGGCCCGCGAGGTACCGCAGACGCAGGCCGTTGCCCAGGCGGCGCTCGACGAGCTCGCCGCAGGGACGAATGCCTCCGAGGGCGAGCTGGGGATGACCTCAGATGCCTCCGTCGACATCTCCGGCGTGACGATCGACAACGGCGTCGCGAAGCCCGCTGGGCCGATCGACGTCTCCCGAGCGGGCCTCGCCCAGATCGTCTATACGCTGACGCAGTTCCCGACCGTCAAAGCCGTCGAGATCGGCAGCAAGCGGTACACGCGAAAGAGCTTCGAAGACGAGACGCCTGCGATTCTCGTCGAGTCTCCGCTTGCGTTCGAGACCGTCTCGAACCCGATCCGCGCCGCGGGCACCGCCAACACGTTCGAGGCGAACTTCCAGTACGAGGTCGTCAACCCGGCCGGCAAGGTGGTCGACACGCACTTCGTGACGGCAACGTCCGGGACGGGCACGCGCGGTACGTTCGAATTCACGACGAAGCGGTACGCGGGCCCTGCCGGCACGGGGGCGCTCGTCGTGCTCGAGTTCTCGGCGAAGGACGGCTCGCGGACGAAGGAAGTCCGCATCCCCGTGCAGCTCACTCCGTAATTCCGCTTACACGCAACGTCGCGACGACACAATTCCGTTCTGGTGCCAGGCACGAACTACGTGTCTGTGCCGATTCTGTGCCGATTCTGTGCCGCGGGCTACGTCGCGCCTTCGGCGTAGATCTTCCGGACGACGTCCTCGATGTCGGGCTCGTGGAGCTCGAGGTCGCGGACGGGCGCAAGGGACGTGACGGCTGCGGTCAACCGTGCCGCGCTCGTCTCGTCACGGCGGAACGCTAGCCACTGCCGTGAGCCCTCGACACGCAAAACACGAGCGCCGTCCACCTCAATCGGCTCTCTCGGCTCCTCCAGGTCGACGACGAGCACGCGCTCTCCCCCGTAGCGTTGCTTCAGCATGTCGAGATCGCCGTCGTAGATGAGACGGCCGTGGTCGATGACGAGCAGGCGCGAGCACAGCCGCTCGATGTCGTCCAGGTCGTGCGTCGTCAGCAGCACCGTCACGCCGCGCTCGGAGTTGATCTCGGTCAGGAACTCCCGCACTCGCTCCTTCGCGACCACGTCGAGGCCGATCGTGGGCTCGTCGAGCAGCACGATCTCGGGGTCGTGCAGCATCGCGGCCGTCAACTCCCCGCGCACCCGCTGGCCGAGCGAGAGCTGCCGCACGGGAACCTGCAGGAAGTCGTCCAGGTCGAGCAGCTCGCGAAAGCGTACGAGGTTCGCCCGGTAGCGGTCCTCGGGCACCTTGTAGATGTGTCGCAGCAGCTCGAACGAGTCGATGAGCGGCAGGTCCCACCAGAGCTGCATGCGCTGGCCGAACATCACGCCGATGCGGCGCGCGAGCTGGATCCGCTGCCGCGAAGGCTCGAAGCCCGCAACCGAGATCCGTCCCGACGATGGGACGAGGATGCCGGTCAGCATCTTCACCGTCGTGCTCTTGCCGGCCCCGTTGGGACCGATGTAGCCGACGAGTGACCCAGCCTCGATCTCGAAACTGACGTCACTGACGGCGCGGACGACGGTGCGCTCCCGCAGCACGCGGCCTCGCTTGCGGCGCACGACGAACGTCTTCCCGACGTGCTCGAGCTCGATCTGGCTCATCCGCCCGCGCTCCGGTAGTGACGCACGGCGAAGCGCCACACGTAGCCCGCCACGACGGCTGCCACCAGCGCGACGACCGGCGACGCGAACGGCACCCAATCGGGCAGGTCGAAGGGATCGGGCTTGTCGAGGATGTACAGCGCCGGGTAGTACGCGACGAAGGCCATCGGCAGCACCACCGTCACCAGCCGCTGGAGCCAGCTCGCGTAGACGTCTATCGGGTACTGCGAGAGGAAGCCCCCGGCGTCCGTGACCGCGCTCACCGACTCTCTCCCCTCGACCGACCAGAAGACGACGCAGACGGCGGCGATCCAGACGGCCGCAAATATGGCCGCGCCTGCGAGCACGGCCACGAAAACCATTGCGATGCGGCCGGGCGTCCACGTGATGTCGAGCGCGAAGAGCGCGTACACGAGCACAACACCGGCCTGGGCGACTCTCCCCATGCGGCGAAGGTGGAAGTCCGAGGCCAGCACCTGAAGCAGCGACCTGCGCGGCCGGATCAGCACGAGGTCGAAGTTCCCGTCGCGGATCAGCTGTGGCAGGACGTCGAGCTGGCCGACCGCCAGCCCCGTGAGAGCGAAGGCGACCCCTGAGATGCCGTAGAGCAGGGCCACCTCCTGCACCGTCCAGCCGCCGAGTTGCGGGACGTTGTGGAAGATGACCAGGATGGCGAGGAAGTCGAGGAACGTGACGAGGAAGACGCCCACGATGTCGAGCACGAATGAGGTGCGGTACTGCCACTGGGCGCGGACGCGAGCCGAGACCAGCCGGGCGTAGAGGGCGAGGGGCTCACCCACCCTGAACCACCAGCTTCCGGGTTCCCCGCAGAAACGCCGCGTAGCACGCCGTTAAGAGCAAGGCCGCCCAGCCCACCTGGGTTGCCAGCGCGACCACGAGCTCCGCGCCCGTCGTGTAGCCGACGAAGACGTCGATGGGAATCTGGATCATGCTGGGAAAGGGGGTCAGGTACGCGAGCGTCTGGAGCCAGTCGGGAAAGAAGCGGACTGGGATGTACAGACCAGAGAAGAAGGCCAGCACCGCGATCGCGATGCGCATGACGCCCCGGTAGTCGAGCAACCAGAAGGCCGAGAGGTTGTAGAGGAAGTGGAACGCGAAGCTCACGCTGACCGCAAGCGCGATGCTGACGAAGAACACGACCCAGACCAGCGGATTGCTCGGCGCGGTCAAGTCGAAGACGATGGCGCCGACGACCATCGGCGGTAGACCTCGAAAGATGGTGTGGTAGAGCGCTCGCCCGTAGTCGAACGCCAAGCCGGCTCGCAGGGGATGGACAGGCCTGATGAGGTCGGTTGCGACGTCTCCGCGGCGGATACGCTCGGCGAAGTCGGACCAACCGAATACGTTGACGGCGGCGAGCATCGCCTGCGCGAGCCAGACGTATGTCAGCGCATCGGCTGCGTCGTAGCCGCCGATGTCGTCGCGGTCGTCGTACATCGCGAGCAGGACGTACGCCTGGATGAAGCCGAAGACCGAGTTCGTGAGAATGCCCGCCCACGTGGCCGCGGGGTAGGCGGCATACCGGCGGTAGCCGCGGACGGCCAGCTCCCAGTCGAGGCGCACGCGACAGTATGTCGGTGCGTTGGCTAGCGCTCGTAGACGACTTCGCCGGCCTCTACGAGGACACGTTCCCCGTGGCCGATGTCCAGCTCCAGGCGACCGTCGCAGTTGATGCCCGTCGCGATGCCGCTCTTGCCGTCCACGGTGACGGGACGGCCGCGGAGAAAGTCGCGGGGCCCGATCTCGACGAACACATCTACGAGCCCGCCGTGGCGCCACTCGTCGTAGATTCGCTCGAGCCGGAAGAGCAGCGAGCCCAGCAGCGCCGCGCGATCGAACGTCTGCCCCGTGATCGTTCTCAGCGATGCCGCGGGTGTGTGCGCGTCTGCGGGAAGCTGCTCCCGCGTCTGGTTGACGTTGATGCCGATGCCGAGGGTGACGACCCCGTCGCGCAGCTCCCCGAGCACGCCGCACACCTTGCGGCGGTTGAGCATGACGTCGTTCGGCCACTTGATCTGGGCGGCCAGGCCGGTCGCCCCCTCGATCGCCTCCGCAGCCGCAATCGCACCGACGAGCGTCAGCTCGGGCGCGTGGAGCTCCGGAGGAGGATGCAGAACGATCGAGCAGAGAAGCGACGTACCTGCGGGCGCTTCCCACACCCGTCCGTAGCGCGCACGGCCCGCAGTCTGCACGTCGCAGGCGGCCACAGCGCCCTCAGGCGCGCTCTCGTCGAGCAGCAGCTGCGTCGACTCGGTCTCCTCGACATAGGTGTACGGCCGCCCAAAGCGTCCCTTGATGTGCCTGTCGACAGACTCGTATGCCAGCGAGTCGGCCATCAGGCAGCGACGGGCTCCACCCGCACCGCCGAGATCTTGTACTCGGGCGTGCCGATCAGCGGATCGCCGACGTCGTGCGTGAGCCAGTTCACCTTCGCCCCTTCGAAGTGGAGCGCCATCCAGACGAGCCCCGGGTAGACACGGTCAGAGATGGCGACGCGCGCCTCCAGCGACCCGCGTCGCGACGAGATGCGTGCCCAGTCGCCCTCGGCCAGCCCGAGGTTCGACGCGTCCTCGGCCGAGATCTCGAAGAACGGCTCCTCCTGCTTGTCGGTGATGCCCGATTCGCGCATCGTCATCGTCGCCGAGTTGTAGTGGTAGAGCGTCCGGCCCGTGTTGAGGATGAGTGGGTACTCCGAGTCTGGTTGCTCGATGGGCGGCTGATACTCGACGGGGAAGAATTTCCCGCGTCCGCCCGGACGAGCCGGCCGCGGGGCGTGGAGGATACGGCGAGCCAGGGTGGCCGAGCTCGGGCGCCGGCCATTGCATGCCCTGCTCCTCGAGCCGGTCGTAGCGGATCCCGTACCACGCCGGCGCGAGGTCTGCCATCTCGTTCCAGACCGACTCCGCGTCCGGGTAGTCCGGCCAGTTGGCGCCCAGGGCACGGGCGAGGTCGATGACGATGTCGCGGTCGACACGAGCGTTGCCCGGGCACGGCACCGCAGCTCTCACACGGTTGATCCGCCGCTCGGTGTTCGTGAACGTGCCGTCCTTCTCGGCGAAGCTCGACGCGGGGAAGACGACGTCGGCGTACTTCATCGTCATGTCGTTGAGGAAGATGTCCTGGGAGACGATGAACTCGAGGCCCGCGATGCCCTCTTCGACGTGGTGGGCGTTCGGCTCCGTCTGCATCGGGTTCTCACCGATGAGGTAGAGCGCCTGAATCCGGTTGTCGTGGCAGGCCGCCATGATCTGGTCGAGCCGGTAGCCGGGCGTCTCGGGTACCTCGACGCCCCATGCCTCCGAGAACTTCTTGCGGATCTCGGGCTCGTCGACCGCCTGGTAGCCGTGGAGGTAGGCGGGATTCGCACCGGAGTCGTTCAGACCCTGGACGTTGTTCTGCCCACGGAGCGCGTTGAGCCCCGTCGACTCGTAGCCGAGGTGGCCTGTCATCAGCACGAGGTTGGAGAGCGACCAGATGTTGTCGACGCCGCACGCGTGCTCGGTGATGCCGAGCGTGTAGAAGATCGCCGCGTGCCGCTCGGTCGCGTACTCGCGAGCCGTGGCCCGGATGTCCTCCGCAGCGACCCCCGTGACCTGCTCGGCCTCTTCCGGCGTGTAGCGGGATACGACCTCGCGCAGCGCCTCGAAGTCGTCCGTGAACTCGCGGATGTACTCCTCGTTCTGGAGCCCCTCCTCGAGGATCACGTTCATCATCGCGTTGATCAGCCAGACGTCCGAGCCCGGGCGCAGCTGCAGGTGCCGCTTCGCGATCTTCGTCAGCCAGATCTTCCGCGGGTCGGCGACGACGAGCGTCGCGCCGTTCCGCACGGCCTTCTTCATCCGCAGCGCGAGCACCGGGTGCGCCTCGGTCGTGTTCGAGCCGATCACGAGCAGGAAGCGCGCGTTCTCGATCTCCGGGATGGAGTTGGTGCTCGCTCCTCTGCCTAACGACCTGACCAGGCCGTAGAGGGTCGGAGCGTGTCAGGTGGCTTCGCAGGAGTGGACCGAGTTCGTGTGCAGCGCCGTCCGGGCGAGCTTCTGGATCAGGTAGTTCTCCTCGTTCGTCAGCCGCGCCGACGCGAGCACGCCGACGGACTGCGTGCCGTGCTTCTTCATCGCGCCGCGTAGCCCGTCGGCGGCGGTCGCGAGCGCAGTGTCCCAGTCGGTCGGGTGCAGCTCGCCGTCGTCGCCGCGCACGAGCGGCTCCGTCAGCCGGTCGGGGTGGTGGACGAAGTTGAACGCGAAGCGGCCCTTGACGCAGAGGTTGCCCTCGTTCGGGACGTACTCGGGCTCCGACGTCACCTTCACGATGCGCTTCGTCTGCGGATCGACGTTGAGGTCGATCTGGCAGCCGACGCCGCAGAACGTGCAGGTCGTCTTCGTCTTCTCGAGCGCCTGCTCGTGGCCGACCGGCGCGCCGGTCGTGAACTTCTCGTAGATGGCGCCGGTCGGGCAGACGGAGAGGCAGCCACCGCAGAGCTCGCACTCGGTGTCGAGCCACGAGTCGCCGTGCGTGGGGACGATCCGCGCCTCGGCGCCGCGCCCCTCGAACGTCAGCGCCGAGCACATCATCACCTCCTGCGTGTAGCGCACGCAGCGGTTGCAGAGGATGCACGCGTCCGGGTCGTAGCCCATGTAGCGCGTTGCGGTCCGAGTAGGGCTTGCGCTTCGGCGTCGGGCAGGACGAACGGCGCCGTGGCGCCGAGCTCCTGCGCGAGGTCGGTGAGCTCGTTCGGCCGGCCGCCGGGGTTCGCGTTCAGATGCTCGACGAGCAGCATCTCCGTGAGCGTGCGCCGCATCGCGCCCGTCTCGCCGTTCGTGGAGACCGCCATGCCCTCGCGAACGCGCTCGGCGCAGGCGGGCACCGGCCGCGGCGCTCCCTCCACCTCGACGAGGCACATGCGGCAGCCGCCGTACGGGTCGAGCTTGTCGTCGTGGCAGAGCGTCGGGATGAAGACCCCGTGGCGCGCGGCCGCGTGGACGAGCAACTCGCCCTCGGGCGCGGACGCCCGTTTGCCGTCGAGGCTGAACTCGATCACTGCTGCTTCATCGTATCCCGGTACTGCAGCGATGGAATGATCCCCGCATGCTCTCCAGCCTCGAGATCGCCCAGGCCGCGCAGCTGCGGCCGATCGCGGACATCGCGGCCGAGATCGGCCTCGAGCCAGACGAGATCGAGCTCTACGGGAACCACAAGGCCAAGGTCAGGCTGTCGGTACTCGACCGGCTAGCCGCCACGCCCGACGCGAAGCTCGTCTGCGTGACCGCGATCACGCCGACGAAGGCCGGTGAAGGCAAGACGACCACGTCCGTCTCGCTGACCCAAGGCCTCGGCAAGATCGGCAAGCGGCCGGTGCTCTGCCTCCGCGAGGCGTCGCTCGGCCCCGTCTTCGGGATCAAGGGAGGCGCGGCCGGCGGCGGGTACGCGCAGGTCGTCCCGATGGAGGACCTGAACCTCCACTTCACCGGCGACATCCACGCGATCGGCGCGGCGAACAACCTCCTCGCCGCGATGCTCGAGGCGAGCATCCTCCACCTCAACCCGCTCCGCATCGATCCGCTACGGGTCGCCTGGCGTCGTTGCGTCGACATAAACGACCGTGCGCTCCGCGAGATCGTGATCGGGCTGGGCGGCCGCGCGAACGGCTACGTGCGCGAGACGGGCTTCGACATCACGGCCGCCTCGGAGGTAATGGCGATCGCCGCCGTTGCGCGCGACCTCCAGGACCTCCGTCGGCGGCTTGGAGCGATCACGGCCGCGTACGACTGGTACAGCCAGCCCGTGACCGCCGATCAGCTGCAGGCAGCCGGCGCGATGACCGTGCTTCTGAAGGATGCGCTCAAGCCGAACCTCGTGCAGACGCTCGAGGGACAGCCGGCATTCGTCCACTGCGGCCCGTTCGCGAACATCGCACACGGCAACAACTCGCTCGTCGCCGACCTCGTGGCGCTCAAGCTCGGCGATTACGTCGTAACGGAGAGCGGGTTCGGCTCCGACATGGGCATGGAGAAGTTCCTTGACATCGTCTGTCGCGCCGGAGGCCTACACCCAAGCGCGGTCGTGCTCGTCGCGACGGTCCGCGCGCTCGAGCATCACGGCGGAGAGCCGGACGGTGGCATCCCGGCGATCAAGCGTGGTGCCGCGAACCTCGCGCGCCATCTCGGAATCGTCGAGGAATTTGGGCTAAAGGCCGTCGTCGCCGTCAACCGCTTCCCGGACGACACGGACGAGGAGCTCGCAACCGTGCGCAGCCTCGCGCTCGAGCACGGAGCCCACGCAGCCGAGATCAACGACGCGTTCGCGCGCGGTGGAGAGGGTGCCGCCTCGCTCGCCGAGGCGGTCGTCGACGCCGCCAAGCAACCGTCGCACTTCGACTACCTGTATCCCGACGACGCGCCAATCGCGGAGAAGATCGAGGCGATCGCAAAGCGGGCGTACCGTGCGGACGGCGTCTACTTCCTCGCCTCGGCGGAGAACGACATCAAACGCTTCACCGAGCAGGGCCTCGGGAAGGTGCCGATCTGCATGGCGAAGACGCACCTCTCGCTCTCCCACGACCCGGAGCTGCTCAACGCGCCGACAGGCTTCACCGTCCCGGTTCGAGCGGTCCGCGCGTACACCGGCGCGGGCTGGCTCGTCGCGCTCTGCGGTGGCATGCAGACGATGCCCGGGCTGTCTGCGACGCCAGCCGCCTTCAACGTCGACATCGATGACGAAGGCCGCACGGTCGGGCTGTTCTGATGCCCGCTGCGCCCGTCCGCTGGGGAATCATCTCGACGGCCAACATCAACAGGCACGTCATCCCAGCAGCGCACGTGTCGGACAAGGTCGAGCTGATCGCCGTCGGGAGCCGCGACCAGGCTCATGCCGACGCGTACGCGCGGGACTGGGAATTCGAGCGAGCCTACGGCTCGTACGAGGCGCTGCTCGAGGACCCGGACGTGGAGGCCGTGTACATCTCGCTTCCCAACTCCATGCACGTCGAGTGGTCGATCCGTGCACTCGAGGCCGGCAAACACGTGCTCTGCGAGAAACCGTTCGACCGGAGGCCCGAGGAAGTGGAGCGCGCGTTTGACGCGGCGGACAACGCCGGGCGGCTGCTGATGGAGGCATTCATGTACCGCCACAACCCGCAGACCCAGCAACTGGTAGAGCTCGTTCGGGGCGGCGCGATAGGCGAGCTGCGCGTCGTCCGGTCGACATTTAGCTTCTCCGTCTACGACCCCGAGAACGTGAGGTTGCGGCCGGAGCTCGACGGCGGGAGCCTGATGGACGTCGGCTGCTATTGCGTGAGCGGCTCGCGCCTGCTCGCCGGCGAGCCGACAGCTGTCAGCGGGGAGGCCTACATCGGCCCGACCGGAACCGACTGGGTATTCGCAGGGTCGATGCGCCTCCCCGACGACGTCATCGCACTCTTCGACTGCGGCACCTCTCTACCGTTACGCGACGAGCTGGAGGCGGTCGGCACCGAAGGCTCGCTCTTCCTCGACGACCCGTGGCACTGCCGGACGCCGGTCATCGAGCTCCGGCGCGGCGACGAAGCGGAGCGCCTCGAGCTCGAGCCCGTCGACTCCTACAGGCTGCAGCTGGAGAACCTGAGCGATGCGATCCGCGGCGAGGCCGCGCCACTACTCGGGCGCGAGGATGCGGTTGCGCAAGCGCGGGTGATCGACGCCCTCTTCCGATCCTCGGAAACGGGCGCGCGCGCTCTCGTTGGCTGAGCTCGCCGACCATCGAACGAATAAGTGTTTTCCCCGATACGGAGCGCGTCGCCGTGGACGAGGATCACCCCAGAACGGTGCGCCTCGGCGCCGACGCAGCTTCTGAGCCGTCGCGCGAGCCCTGGCGCCGTTCCACCACCAGTCGCCCCGAAGGGAGGTGAAAACGATGGCGACGATTACCAAGAGCATCGTGATCGAGGCTCCCGTGAAGCAGGTCTTCTCGTACCTCGACGAGCCCGTCAACCTGCCCGAGATCTGGCCCAGCATGATCGAGGTCAAGGACGTGGCGACGCTGCCCGCCGGCGGCTACCGATTCCACTGGATCTACAAGATGGCCGGCATGCAGTTCGAGGGCGACGCGGAGACGGTCGAGTTCGAGCTCGAACGCCACATCCTTCGGAAGAGCACGGGGCAGTTCCCCAGCACGTTCGACTACACGTTCACGCCCGAGGGCGAGCGGACGAAGGTCGACCTGAAGGCGGTCTACGACCCGCCGAAGGCTCTGTTCGGCAAGTTCACAGAGCCCTTCATCCTCAAGCTCAACGAGCGTGAGGCGGAGACGGTCCTGGCCAACCTGAAGGATCGCCTGGAGACCTAGTCGTTCTCCACGGAGTCGCCTGACAGAGGGGCCCTCGCGGCCCCTCTGTCTCGAGCGGGTGACGTGGGCCTCTAGGATCGGTGCCGTGCAAGTTCGCGCGGCCGTGCTGGAGGAGTTCGGACGTCCGCTCGTCGTCCAGGACGTCGAGCTGGCAGAGCCCAATGCCGGCGAGGTGCTCATCAGGCTCGTTGCCTGTGGCGTCTGCCACACCGATCTCTATACCGCGTCGGGAGCCGATCCCAGCGGCTACGTGCCGTGCGTGCTCGGCCATGAGGGCGCCGGCGTCGTCGAGCAGGTGGGCGACGACGTAACGCTCGTCGCCCCCGGCAACCACGTGGTCACGCTGTTCGCTCCGGAGTGCGGCGAGTGCATCCACTGCCGGAGCGAGCGCACGAACCGCTGCGTCGCCATCCGTGACCAGCAGGCGCTCGGCTTCCTTCCCGACGGCACGACGCGGTTCAGCCGGAGCGGCGATCCGCTCAAGCACTTCATGGGGACGTCGACGTTCGCGGAGTACACGGTCATGCCAGAGATCGCCTTGGCGAAGGTGAGCTCGGAGGCATCGCTAGAGGGCTGCGCGCCGTTCGCGTGCGGCCTATCGACGGGGATCGGCGCCGCCCTCTTCACTGCGCAGGTCGAGCCGGGCTCCGTCTGCGCTGTCTTCGGATGTGGCCTCGTTGGCCTGGGAGCCGTGATCGGCTGCCGCCTTGCGGGCGCCGAGCGCATCATCGCCGTCGACCTCTCGGAGGAGAGACTCGCGGAAGCCAGCCGCCACGGGGCCACGGACATGCGGCTGGCCTCGAGCGACACGGTCGAATGGATCAGATCGGAGACCGGAGGCTTCGGGGCCGACTACACGTTCGAGGCGACCGGAAACGTCGCCGTGATGGAGCAGGCCGTCGAGGCTGCGCGCGAGGCGTGGGGCCTCGCGACCATGTGCGGCGTGGCCGGCAAGGGTGAGACGCTCGACGTCATTCCGCGCCTGCTCATCACCGGTCGTCGAGTAACCGGATCCTCGTTCGGCGGCGTGAAGGGACGGACGCACGTTCCGCAGCTCGTCGACCGCTGGCTCGCCGGCGAGATCGACGTCGAGTCGCTGATCTCGCACCGGCTCACGCTCGACGACGTGAACCGCGGCTTCGAGCTGATGGAAGCCCAGGACGGAATCCGCAGCGTGATCGCGTTCGCGTAGCATCGGTGACATGGCTGCCGTGTCCTCATCACTGACGGTCGGCGGTAGCGAGTACGAGATCTTCCGGCTCGACTCGCTTCAGGCCACGCACGACGTCGCGCGCCTGCCGTTCACGCTGCGCATCCTGCTCGAGAACGCGCTGCGCACGGGCACCGAGGCCGACGTGGAGGCGGTCGCCGGCTGGGTCGCCACCGACGAGCCCTCACGTGAGCTGAGCTTCACGCCCGCGCGCGTCCTCCACCAGGACTTCACGGGCGTGCCGGCGGTCGTCGACCTCGTCGCCATGCGCGACGCGATGCGCGACCTCGGCGGCGACCCCGTCCGCATCGACCCCGAGCTGCCCTCGAACCTCGTCATCGACCACTCCGTGCAGGTCGACGCCTTCGCGTCCCGCAGCGCGATGGCGCGAAACACCGAGCTCGAGTTCGAGCGCAACCGCGAGCGCTACGCGTTCCTCCGTTTCGGCCAGCAGGCGTTCGACGGCCTGACGGTGGTCCCGCCCGCCACCGGCATCGTCCACCAGGTCAACCTCGAGTTCCTCGCCCGCGTCGTCCAGGACCGGAACGGACAGGCGTTCCCGGACACGCTGCGTCGGCACCGACTCGCACACGACGATGGTCAACGGCCTCGGCGTGCTCGGCTGGGGCGTCGGCGGCATCGAGGCCGAGGCGGCGATGCTCGGCGAGGCCGTCTCGATGCTCGTGCCGCAGGTCGTCGGCTTCCGGCTGACGGGCACGCTGCCGGACGGCTCCACGGCGACGGATCTCGTGCTCACCGTGACTCAGATTCTCCGCGAGACTCGGCGTGGTCGGGAAGTTCGTCGAGTACTTCGGCGCGGGTCTCGCCGGCCTGCCGGTCGCAGACCGCGCGACGCTCGGGAACATGTCGCCCGAGTACGGCGCGACGTGCGGCTTCTTCCCCGTCGACGAGGAGACGCTCGCGTACCTGCGGCTCACCGGACGCGCCGAAGAGCACGTCGCGCTCGTCGAGGCGTACTGCAAGGAGAACATGCTCTGGCACGACCCGGCCGACGGTGAGCCCACGTACTCCGCAGATCGTCGAGCTCGACCTCTCGACCGTCGAGCCGAGCCTCGCCGGCCCGCGGCGGCCGCAGGACCGCGTGCCGCTGCGCGACGCGAAGGAGTCGTTCCTCGCGGCGCTGCCGAGCTTCGGCGTCGACTACGGGGACGCGGCGGACGCGGCTGTCGCAGAGAGCTTCCCCGCCAGCGACCCCGTCGCCGCGGGCACGCCCGGCCACGAGGAGTCGCAAGCAACCGCCACGGTGCAGGTTCCGGACGTCGGCGAGCGGTCGCAGCCGGTTTGGTGCGAGCTGGACGGCGAGCGCTTCCCGCTCGATCACGGCGCCGTCGTCATCGCAGCCATCACGAGCTGCACGAACACGTCGAACCCGCAGGTGATGGTCGCCGCCGGCCTGCTGGCGAAGAAGGCGGTCGAGCGCGGCCTCCAACGCCGCCCGTGGGTGAAGTCGAGCCTCGCGCCGGGCTCGAAGGTCGTGACGCAGTACCTCGACGCGGCCGGCCTGACGCCGTATCTCGACGAGCTCGGCTTCCAGACGGTCGGCTACGGCTGCACGACCTGCATCGGCAACTCCGGCCCGCTGCCGGACGCGATCTCGACGCGCGATCGTCGAAGGCGACCTCGCCGTGTGCGCCGTGCTGTCGGGGAACCGGAACTTCGAGGCGCGCATCCATCCGGAGGTCAAGGCCAACTACCTCGCGTCACCGCCGCTCGTCGTTGCGTACGCGCTGGCGGGCCGCATGGACCTCGATCTCGTCGACGAGCCGCTCGGCGTCGGCGACGACGGCGAGGACGTCTACCTCGCGGACATCTGGCCGAGCCCGCAGGAAGTGCAGGAGGTGATCGCGTCAGCGCTGCGGCGCGAGATGTTCGAGCAGACGTACGCGGACGTGTACACGGGCGACGAGCGCTGGCGAGCGCTCGACATCCCCTCCGGCTACCTCTACGAGTGGGATCCCGCGTCGACGTACATCCGCCGGCCGCCGTACTTCGACGGCATGGCCCGCGAGCCGGAGCCCGTCGGCGACATCGCGGGAGCCCGCTGCCTCGTCATGGTCGGCGACTCGGTGACGACCGACCACATCTCTCCCGCGGGCGCGATCAAGCCGGACAGCCCGGCCGGCCGTTACCTCGTCGAGCACGGCATCGAGCGCAAGGACTTCAACTCGTACGGCTCCCGCCGCGGCAACCACGAGGTGATGATCCGCGGCACCTTCGCCAACGTCCGGCTCCGCAACCTGCTCGTCCCAGGCTCGGAGGGGACGTGGACGGTGCATTTGCCGTCGGGTGACGAGATGACGATCTTCGAGGCGGCGGAGCGCTACCGCGAGGAGGGCGTGCCGCTCGTCGTCATCGCCGGCAAGGAGTACGGCTCGGGGTCGTCACGCGACTGGGCGGCGAAAGGCCCGGCGCTGCTCGGCGTGCGGGCCGTGCTCGCCGAGAGCTACGAGCGCATCCACCGCTCCAACCTGCTGATGATGGGCATCCTGCCGCTGCAGTTCATGGACGGCGAAGGGCGCGAGGCGCTCGGGCTGACGGGCCGTGAGCTGTTCTCGATCGAGGGCGTCGAGGGCGGCGAGGCCCACGAGGTGACCGTGCGGGCCGACGACCGTGAGTTCCGCGCGCGCGTGCGACTCGACACGCCCCGCGAGCGCGAGTACTTCCGTCACGGCGGCATCCTCCGCTTCGTGCTGCGGCGACTGCAAGCGGCTTGATGTGCGAGGCGCCGGATGACACCATCATCTGGGCACATCACCGTACACCGCATCCAGCGACAAGAAGGGAGTCCGATGACGAGATTCGCTCTCGTGATTGCGGTCGTAACGGCTGCCGTCGATCTCCATCTGGGTCTTGACTGCCGGGGCCGTCACCAAGAAGCCGCTCGTCGCCGTTCAGGTGGACGCGTTTAGCGTCTTTCCGGCGACGCAAGGTGCACCGGTGGGCAAGGTCAAGTTCGTGGTCACGAACACGGGCACGATCGACCACGAGTTCGTCGTGTTGAAGACGGCCAGGCCGGCCGGCAATCTGGTCAAGGGCAAGGAGGCAAACGAGTCCGGCGCCGTCGGCGAGATCGACCCGGTGCCTGCCGGACAGGCACGGACGCTGACGATCACGATGAAGCGGGGCCACTACTCGCTGATCTGCAATCTGCCAGGCCACTACCTGGCCGGTCAGTTCGCCGACTTCTACGTGCGGTAGGCCTGCGAACAGTGCGTGGGCCTGATGTACGGGCCCACGCACCCGCTCTCGGGGGCCTCTTGGGCGTGCTCAATCCGCCACGCGAGGCGGCTGCGCGTTCACGATCTCAATGCAGTCCGACGTAGACTGAACAACCCGCAGCCCGTCTGTGGCTTTCTCCCGATGCCGGGAATTGCATTTCGCAGGCACCCTGTGAACATGAAGATCTTGCTCGTCGAGGACGAGGACGCGATCGCCGAGCCGCTCGCCGACGGTCTCCGGCGAGAAGGATTCGACGTCGAGCGCGCGGCCACCGGGCAGCGCGGCACTCGCTGCTCGTCGAGCCCGACCTCGTCCTGCTCGACATCCGCCTGCCCGACGTGGACGGCCTGACGGTGTGCCGGCAGCTCCGCGCCCGCTCGGGCGTCCCCATCATCATGATCACCGCCAAGGGCGAGGAGATCGACAAGGTCGTCGGGCTCGAGATGGGCGCCGACGACTATCTCACCAAGCCGTTCGGGTTCCGCGAGCTGCTCGCGCGGATTCGGGCTGTGACACGGCGGTCGTCGGAAGCGCACCAGCCGTCCGTCGTCACGGTGGGCGAGCTCGCCGTCGATGTGCCGGCGAGGACGGTCACCCTCGGCGAGCGGGAGCTCGAACTGACGCCGAAGGAGTTCGACCTGCTCGCCCTGCTGGCCCGGAACCACGGAGCCGTGGTCTCGAAGCAGCAAATCCTCGAACAGGTCTGGCAGACGACGTGGTACGGCAGCGCGAAGACGATCGACGTCCACGTCGCCGCACTGCGTCGCAAGCTCGGCGATCCGGCCTGGATCGAGACGGTGCGCGGAGTGGGCCTCCGCCTCCGCGTCCCGGCGTGAGACGGCAGCTGCTCGCCACATACCTCGCGCTCGCGCTCGCCGTGCTCGCAGCGCTCGAGATTCCCCTCGGCATCACGTACGCGCGTAGCCAGAAGACCGATCTCGAGAATCGCATCAGGCTCGATGCGCTCACGATCGCGACGCTGGCCGAAGATGGGCTCGAGCGCCAGGTCGCCAGGCCCGCGCGAGCCCTGCATCGTCCACGGCGGCGGCGTATGCGAAGAGCCCCGGCGGGCGCGTGGTGGTCGTCGACGACAGGGGCATCAGTCTCCTCGACACCGGATCGCGCACGGGTCGCACGTTTGCGTCTCGGCCCGAGATCGGGTCAGCGCTGCGCGGCCAGACGTCGTCGGGAACACGCCACTCGAGCACGCTCGGGACGGATCTCATGTACGTCGCCGTCCCCGTCGCCTCGAGCGGCACGGTGCACGGGGCGGTCCGCGTCACGTATCCGACGTCGGCTCTCGACCGCCGCGTCCGTCGCTACTGGCTCGTGCTCGCCGCCATCGCCGCGGTCGTGCTCGCGGTGGCGGCTGTTGTGGGCCTTCGGCTCTCGCGCACGGTCACTGCGCCGCTGGCGGAGCTCGAGAAGGCCACTAAGGCGGCGGGCGAAGGAGACTTGACCGCGCGCGCTGCGGTCGGCGCGGGCCCGCCGGAGATCCGCACGCTCGCCGCACGCTTCAACGAGATGGTCGCCCGGCTGGAGGTGCTTGTTCGATCGCAGCAGGAGTTCGTGGCCGACGCGTCGCATCAGCTCCGGACGCCGTTGACGGCGCTCCAGCTGCGACTCGAGAACCTGGGGCGAGACGTCAGGCCTGATGGCGCGGCGCAGCTCGACGGCGCCCTCGCGGAGGTCTCGCGTCTCGGAACGCTCGTGAACGGTCTGCTGTCGCTTGCCCGTGCGGACGCGATTGACGCGAGCCCGGTCAGCGTCGACGTGCACGATGCCGTCAGGAGCAGGTTCGCGGCCTGGGCCGCCCGTGCCGAGATGACCGACGTAACCCTCGAGCTCGACGTTCCCGCCGGTCTTCGCGCCGAGGCCACACCCGGCTCGCTCGACCAGGTGCTCGACAACCTGCTGGCGAACGCCCTCGCCGTCTCACCGCATGGGGGCCGGATCAGCGTTCGGGGGCAACGAGCCGAGAGGTTCGTGGAGCTCCACGTCGCCGACGAAGGGCCGGGATTGACGGCGGAGCAGCGCGCCCGGGCCTTCGACCGCTTCTGGCGCGAGGGCCCTTCCTCGGGAACGGGACTTGGTCTGGCGATCGCCCACCAACTCGTGACCGCGGACGGCGGCGAGCTGGAGCTTCGAGACGCGGCGGGCGGCGGCCTGGACGCCGTCGTTCGCCTTCCCGCTTCTTAACCGAACCAGGCCAAATCTCTGCCCTCCGTTGGCCCTGGGTTAACCGAGGTGGACCTAGCCTCAGGAAGACATCGGCAAGGAGGAAGACATGGCTCGTCCACACACGTTCGTCGTCGCCGCTCTGCTGGCGCTCTCCGTAGCGGCCGGTAGCCTCGGGCTGGCCCGTACGCTCGAGCTCGGTGCTGCTTCGGCGAGTGCGAACGACGCCCAGGTCGCCGCACAGGAGCGCCGGCTCAACGTCTTTGAGGCATCGCTCCGCCGACAGCTCGCCGGCAGCCCGGCCGTGCCGGTCGGGACCCAAGTGACGCCGTCCCGTGCGCAGCGCATCGAGTACGTCCGCCCCAGCCCGATTGTCGTCTCGGCAAGCGCGTCGGGCTACGAGTCCGAAGACGACGGTGGCGAGGCGCTCGAGCACGAGGTTGGCGAGCACGATGACTAGCCACACGGGCCGCCTCTACGCCCTCGCCGCATCGCTGGCCGCATTCTTCGTCCTCTGGGCGGCGATCGCCGCCAACCCGTGGAAAGCAGCGGCCGGCGATCCGAGGCTCGCCGCTCTCGCGCAGCGACAACAGCTTCTGCGCCGAGACGCGAGGATCGTCCGGCAAATCGTCCAGCAGCGTACGAGCGCAGCTGCAGCGCGAGCGAAGGCACGCTCTGCCGCCGCAGCCGCTCCGCCCGCGGTGCGCGTAGTGACTCTCCCCCCGCTCGTCGTTACGCGGACGTCGTGATGGAGCGACGCGCGTTCCGGGCGATGGGCA
The DNA here is from genome assembly GCA_963786725.1 of uncultured Actinomycetes bacterium. GTDB lineage: Bacteria > Actinomycetota > Thermoleophilia > Gaiellales > Gaiellaceae > PALSA-612. The sequence continues at coordinate 140,454 of CAWBAD010000012.1, forward strand.
CCGACGTCGAGCTGTTGCTCGACGTACCGCCGGGCGTGGAGACCTTTCTCACGCTCGCCGCCGCGGAGCAGGAGCTGTCGAGGCTCGAAGGCATCTTTTCCCGATTTCGGGAGGACTCCGAGCTCTCCGCGCTCAACCGAGAGGGCAGTCTGCGCGCCGGCCCCGAGCTCGTGCAGGTCACCCAGCTCGCCGTGGAGGCCAGGCTGCGCACCGGCGGCCGTTTCGACCCGACTGTGCATGACGCGCTCGTGGCAGCCGGCTACGACCGCTCCTTCGAGCAGTTGCAAGGTCGAGTCGCGGTGGCCACTTCCCCGCCTCGCTGCGGCGGCCGCATCGCCGTCGATCCGCTGACGGGGCTGATCGAGCTCGAGTCGGGGTTCCGGCTGGACCTCGGCGGCATCGCGAAGGGCTACGCGGTCGACCGGCTCTGCGACATGCTCGCCGCGGCCGGTCCGTGCCTCGTCGACGCCGGCGGCGACATTGCCGTGCGCGGCGGCAGCTGGCCAGTCGGCGTGGAGACGGCCGATGGAATGCTCACGCTCGAGCTGACGGGCGGGGCTGTGGCGACATCGGGAATCGACCGGCGCAGCTGGTCGAGCGACGTAGGGCGCGCGCACCACGTCATCGATCCGGCCACCGGACGACCCGCGGAGCGCGACCTGCTGCGCGTGACCGTTGTTGCCGACAGTGCCGCCGAAGCCGAGGTGCTGGCGAAGTCGCTCTACCTCGCGGGCGCTGCCCAGGCAACGCGAGAAGCAGACGATCTCGGCACGCCGGCGGTGCTCGTGACGAGAGACGGGCGCACAGTGCTCGCTGGAGGCCTCTCGTCGTGAAGGCCGACCCGACGTTCTGGATACTGGCTCGCGCATCCGGCTTCACCGCGTACCTGTTGCTGACGGCATCGGTCCTCGCCGGGCTCGTGCTGAAGTCGCGGCCGTTTCGTATGTTGAAGCCGGCGGCGGTCACGGACACTCACCGGTTTCTCGCGCTGCTCGGGCTGTGCGCGATCGCGCTGCATGGCATGTCGCTCGTGGCCGACCGAACGGTGAGCATGCCCATCGCGGGCCTGTTCGTACCAGGCCTTTCCCCCTACCGCCCTCTGGCAGTCGGCATCGGTGTGCTGACCACAGAGCTGATGCTCGCTGTCTACGCCTCGTTCTCGCTGCGCAGGCGGATCGGCACGAAGAACTGGCGCCGACTGCACTGGACGACCTACGCGATCTTCGCCGGAGCCACGGTCCACGGCGTGACGGCCGGGACAGACACGGCACATCCCTGGGCGCTCGCCGTGTATCTCGCCGCCGTCGGCGGCGTCACCTTCGGCATCGCCTGGCGCACCCTCGCTCCACCCATACCCCAAGCGACGAGGAGGACAGCATGACCCTGTATCGCATCGAGATCGATCGCTCGAGCTGCGTCGGCTACGCCGGCTGCATCCGCGAGGCACCCGACGTGTTCTGGATCGAGGACGGCCTCGCATACGCTGAGGCGTCGACCGGCGACGCCAGCGCGCTGGAGGCGGCGGAGCTCTGCCCCGTCAGCGCGATCACGGTCGTTCCGCTGGAGAGCGACGCGCTCGCCGCGTAGGCTGGCAAGCGTGATCCGGATCGTGCTGGTCCTGGCCGTCGTCGTCGCGGCAGCCATCGTCGCGAACGTCGCCTTGCTCTCGGTCGCTGCCGGTAGTCACGAGCGTGTCGGAAAGCTGAGCCCTGTGGTGGCGGTTTCGCCGCCGAGTGGGCGTCCCGCAGCGACCCAGGCCGCTTCACCTCAGCAGGGTTCGCGCCCTAGCCAGACCACCGCTCCCGGGCGAGCCGATCAGGACCGCGACGAGGTCGACGCCGACGACTAGCGCCGGCCGTTCTCGTCTTCCCAGGTGACGTCGGAACGCACGGCGACGACGCCGGGAACCCGCTGGACGAAGGCCGGCAACATCTCGGCCGTCGCACGGTTCTCGACCTCTCCCTTCAGCGTGACGACACCGTCCTTCACGGCGACGTCCACGCCTCCAGGCGCGATCCAGAGCGTCTTCATGAGCACGTCCTGACGGATCTCTTCCGTGAGCTCCGCATCCGAACGGACGAACACACGGACGAGGTCGGCCCGGGTGACGATGCCGAGCATCTCTCCGTCGGCGTTCACCACCGGCAGCCGGTTCACGCCTTGGTCGACCATCACCCCCGCCGCCTCGGCGACCGGGCGGTCAGGTCCAATCGTCAGCGCGGGAGACGTCATCGCCGCCTCAGCGGTCCGGGCCTCGAGCTTCAGCTCGGCCGTCGCCCGGTCGTCGAGAAGAACTCCGAACACGCCACGACGCTTGGCGATGCGCCCGCGTTCCTTGACCAGGATGTCGCCCTCGGAGACGACGCCGACGACGCGGCCCTCGTCCACGACTGGCAGTCCTGAGATGCGCCGCTCCGTGAGCAGCGCGGCGACATCGCGCAGCGACGTTTCCTTGTCGACGGTCACCACATCCACTGTCATGACATCGGCGACTTTCATCACGTCACGCTCCTTTCTCTCGCGCCCGCACCGTCCCAGTTGGCGGCGAACCGTGCGAGATCGAGTGTCGAGAGAACTCCGACTGGCAGCCCGGTTCCCGGCTCGACGACGACGAGGTGAGCCGAGCCGTGCTCGGTCATGAGCTGCGCCGCACGGGCGAGAGTGTCGTCGGAGGGGACGGTGACGACGGGGCTGCCGGCGATCTCGCCGGCGCTGCGCTCGTCGAGGGCGCCTTCGCTCAACCCTCCTGCGAGATCGAGGTCGGAGACGACGCCCCAGAACAGTCGTCCGTCGGCCGCCTCGTCTCGCTCGTCGAAGACGACAACGCAGTGCACACGGTAGGCGGCCATCATCCTCGCCACGGTGCGAAGAACTGCTCCGTGCGGACAGGTGATGACGCCGGGGTGCATGGCCTCGGCAACGGTCGCGTGCTCGAGGACGTTCATGCCGGGGCCCCCGCACCCCTGCGGGCGACGCCAGAGTCGTGGGCGGCCTGCGCGACGGCTTCGGCCACAAGCGACGCGACCGTGCGGTCGAACACGCTCGGAATGACGTAGTCCGCCTCCAGCTGCTCCTCGGGAATCGCAGTGGCGATGGCGTGCGCCGCCGCGAGCTTCATCTCCTCCGTGATCGCCGAAGCTCGCGCGTCGAGGGCGCCGCGCATGATGCCGGGGAAGGCGAGCACGTTGTTGATCTGGTTCGGGTAGTCCGAGCGCCCGGTGCCGATGACGGCTACGGCGCCTTCGATCTCTTCGGGCAGCACCTCGGGCGTCGGGTTGGCCATCGCGAAGACGATTGCGTCGCGCGCCATCGAGCGGACCCCTTGCGGGCTGACGACTCCCGGCCCCGAAAGGCCGATGAACACGTCGGCGCCGACCAGCGCGTCGTCCGCGCTGCCAGTGATTCCACGCGGGTTCGTTAGCCGCGCGTACTCGAGCTTGTAGCCGTCGAGGCCCGGCCGTCCGAGCCAGATGGCGCCCTGGCGATCGCAGCCGATGACATCACGGACGCCGGCGGCCAGCAGCATCTTCGTCGTCGCCACGCCGGCAGCACCGACGCCCGTCACGACAACCGAGATCTCGTCCAGCCGCTTGTCGACGACCTTGAGAGCGTTGAGCAGCGCTGCGAGCACCACCACGGCCGTGCCGTGCTGGTCGTCGTGGAAGACGGGTATGTCGAGCCTTGCGCGAAGGCGGTCCTCGATCTCGAAGCAGCGGGGGGCGGAGATGTCCTCGAGGTTGATGCCTCCGAAGACCGGAGCGATCGCGCTGACGGCAGCGACGATCTCGTCGACGTCCTTCGTCGCCAGGCAGATGGGCCACGCGTCTACGCCTCCGAACTCCTTGAAGAGGATGGCCTTGCCCTCCATGACCGGCAGCGCGGCCTCGGGCCCGATGTCGCCGAGCCCCAGCACGGCGGTGCCGTCGGTGACGACCGCGACCGCGTGCTGCTTGATCGTGAGGCTCCAGACCTTCGACGGCTCCTCCGCGATCGCACGGCAGATGCGAGCGACTCCCGGCGTATACGCCATGGAGAGGTCGTCGCGCGTCTTGATCGGGCTCTTCGCGCGCACCTCGAGCTTGCCGCCGAGATGCAAGAGGAACGTCCGGTCGGAGACGTGCTGGACCTCGACGCCCTCGACTTCGCGCACGGCGTCGACGATGCGGCCGATGTGATCTGCGTCGGCAGCGAGCACGGTCACATCACGTACCTTGCTCGCGTCCTCGACGCGAACGAGGTCGATCGCGTCCAGAAGTCCGCCCTCGTCGGCGATCGCCGCCGCGACCTCCGCGAACGCGCCGGGCCTGTTCTCGAGCTCGACGCGAATCGTGGCACTGAAGGACGCTGAGAGATGCGCGGCGGAACGGTGCGGGTCGATTGCCGTCATGGCCACAGTGTTTCGAGCCAGCGTGTGCGCGCCATCCGCGGGGGCACTGAGCGCGTATCCGTACCTGTCCGCAGGCTCAACGCGGCGACGGCTGCGTCACCGTCGGCGCCGCGCCTCATGCGTTACAGAGGGTGAGGAGCGCTGCCCAGTCGCTGTCGACCTGTTCCTGGATCTGGCTGATCAGCCCCTCGTTCTCGGGTCGGAAGAGGTGGGCGAACCGCCCTTGCAGGTGGAGCCATTCCTCGACGGGCGTCTGCCGGGGCTCGTACGTCAACCGGTAGCGGCCGTCGACGACCTCGTACAACGGCCAGAAGCGCGTCTCCACAGCGACGTCGATTACGTGCCGCGCAAGCTGCGGCTCGTGGCCCCAGCCGACGGGGCAGTCCGTGAGCACGTTGAGGAACGCCGGCCCATCTTCTGCGACCGCGCGCTCCACCTTTACGCTCAGGTCCTGCCAGTGGGTCGAGGCGGCCTGGGCGACGTAGGGGACGTGGTGCGCGACGGCGATCGCCGTCATGTCCTTCCGCCGTTGCGCCTTGCCGAAGCTCTCGAGCCCGGCAGGGCTGGTGGTCGTGCTCGCGCCGAAGGGTGTGGCGCCGGAGCGCTGGACGCCCGTGTTCATGTACGCCTCGTTGTCGTAACAGACGAAGAGGAACCGATGGCCGCGCTCGAGTGCTCCCGAGAGCGCCTGGAGGCCGATGTCGTACGTGCCGCCGTCACCTGCGAAGACGACGACGGCTACCTCCTCGCCGGCCGGCAAGGCGTGCCGGCGGCGCAGCGCGCGCTGCGCGCTTTCGACGCCGCTCGCGACCGCGGCCGCGTTCTCGAAGGCGACGTGGAGCCAGGGGACGTTCCATGCGGTGGTCGGGAAGCGAGTCGTCGCCACCTCGAGGCAGCCGGTGGCGTTGACGACGACGGCCGGCTGGCGGATCGTGCCGAGGACGGTGCGGACGACCATCGGGATGCCGCAGCCCTGGCAGAGCGAGTGGCCTCCGCGCAGCGGCTGCACGCCGCGCTGGTTGCGCACGATGGTCTTCAGACGGGACATCGCTCACCTCGCAGCCCGACGTACGGAGCAGCTTCTCCGGAGAAGACCGCGCGAATGTCGGGCGGGTGTAGGTCACGGCCGCCGAGGCCGTAGACGTAGCCGTCGAGCTCGATGCCGCTGCCGTAAAGCGCTGCAGCCAGCTCGGCGTGGAGTGCCGGCGTGCCGCCCGGCGAGTCTGCGCGGTCGAGTGCCGCCACGCGCCAGCATCCTTCGAGCGCTTCTGCGACGGCGGCGACGGGGAAGGGCCTGAACGACACGACTTTCAGCAGCCCGGCCGGCTCGCGTTCGTCGCGCAGGTCGTCGACGACGTCCTTGACCGTGCCGGCCGTCGAGCCCAGCGCGACGATCGCGCGCGTGGCGTCCTCCAGCCGGTAGGCCTCGATCGCGCAGAGTTGCCGTCCGGAGAGCCGCTCGAAGTCGGCCGCCACCTCGTCGATCACGTCGAGGGCGGCATCGAGTGCGTCCGCCTGCTGGCGACGCAGCTCAAAGTAGTAGTCGGGCATGGCGAACGGTCCCTGCGTCGTCGGGCGAGTCGTGTCGAGCACGGCGTTCGGGACGCGATACTCGCCCACGAACCGGACCACTTCGCCGTCGGGCAGCAGCGAGACAGGCTCGGCGGAGTGCGTAATCGTGAAGCCGTCGAGGCACACCAGCACGGGCAACAAGACGCGCGGGTCCTCGGCGATGCGCGGCGCCATCACCATCAGGTCGTACGCCTCCTGCGCGTTCTCGGCGAAGAGCTGCACGACGCCGGAGTCGCGGACGAGCATCGCGTCCGAGTGGTCGCAGTGGATGTTGATCGGCCCCGAGAGCGCTCGGTTGCCGAGCGCCATGACGATCGGCGCACGCATCGAGGCGGCGATGTAGACGACCTCGGCCATCAAGGCCAGCCCCTGGGACGAGGTGGCGGTCATCGTCCGCCCGCCTGCCAGCGCGGCGCCGATTGCTGCACTCATAGCGGAGTGCTCCGACTCCACGTTCACGATCTCCGTGCTCGCCCTCCCGTCCGCTACGAGCTTTGCGAACGTCTGGATGATCGGCGTCTGCGGCGTGATCGGATAGACCGGCACGACGTCGGGATCGACCTGGCACATCGCGTGAGCGACCGCTTCGCCGCCGGTGAGCAGCCGGAGGTCGGTCATTCCGCCACCATCTCGATTGCGTGGACGGGACAGACGTCGGCGCAGATCCCACAGCCCTTGCAGGTGTCGAGATCGAAGCCCTCGAACGCCTCTCCGGAGAGCGTGACGGCCGAGTCGGGGCAGTAGAGCCAGCACAGCAGGCAGTCCACGCACAGCGACACGTCGACGGCCGGCTGCTCGCCCGTCCGCCAGCTACCGGTGTGCGTGCGCGGCGCATTTTCCGGGCGCACGGCTCCGGCGACCGGCAGCGCCTGCCAGGTGCTCAGATCGCCCATGCGTAACCCTCCGACAGCGCCCGGCGGATGTCGTCTTCCGCGACCTTCCGTCCGAGCGTCTCCACGGCTGCTTCCTCTAGGTCGGCGAGCGGCGGCTCTCCGAGCTCGGCTGCGACGGCACCGAGCATGACCATGTTCACGAAGCCAGAGCCGAGAGTCGTGGCCAGCCGCTGAGCCGGAACACACCGCACGTCGATGTCTTCGAGCTCGGATGGCGATTCGTCGCCGTTGAAGAGCACGAACCCGTCGGGCGTCAGCCCCTCCGTGACCCCCGCCTCGTGGACGAGCGACGGCTCGAGCACGACCACGACGTCGGGATCCGTGACCGAGTCGTGACGGCGGATCGGGCGATCCGCGAAGCGCGTGAACGCACGTAGCGGCGCCCCTCGGCGCTCGGGCCCGTACTCCGGGAACGCCTGCACGCCCTTCCCGGTGCGCATCAGCGCGAGAGCGAGGATTTGCGCGGCGGTCTTGGCTCCCTGGCCGGCGCGCGCGTGCCAGCGGATCTCGGTCGTCCCGTTCACCGCAGTACCTCCTCGATCGCGGCGACAGCGCGCTTCGCCTCGGCCACGGCCTGGACGACGCTGGCGCCGCCCGAGACTGCGTCGCCGGCGGCAAAGATCTTCGGGTGTCCCGTGCGGCCGTCCTCGTCGACGTCGTCGAGCAGGGACTGGAACTCGTCCCGTGGCCGCTGGCCGATCGCCTTGACGACGGTGTCGACGGAGATGACGAACTCGCTGCCCGGGACTCGTTCGGGCCGCCTTCGCCCGCTCTCGTCTCGTGCGCCTAGCCGCATCTCGGCACAGCCGACGCCGTTGACGTGGTTCTCGCCGACGAAGGCAACGGGGCTCGTGAGCAGGCGAATCTCGACCCCCTCGTCGCGGGCGAGCTCGATCTCGTGCTCGTATGCCGGCATCTCCTGCTCGGTGCGCCGGTACAGCAGCAGCGAGACCTCGGCCCCGAGCCGCTTCGCTTCGACGGCGACGTCGACGGCGGTGTTACCGCCTCCGATGACGGCGACGCGCTTGCCGACGCCGGGCGGCTCCGCGGTCTTGAGCGCTTCGATGAACGGAAGCGACTCCCAGACTCCGTCGAGATCGTCGCCCGGATACGTCACGTCGACGTCCGGCCCCATGCCGACGGCGAGCACGATCGCGTCCACCTCGTCCAAGAGCTCGGCGAGGTGCGCCGAGTCCACCCTCATGCCGAGTCGGAACTCCACGCCGAGCTCACTCAGCAGCCGCGCCTCGTCGGGCAGCGGCTCGTTCGTCTGGCGGTAGGGCGCGATGGCATAGCGGACGAGCCCGCCGACCTCCTCGCGCTCGTCGTAGACCGTCACGGCATAGCCCCGCGCTGCGAGCTCGCCGGCTGCGACGAGCCCGGCCGGGCCGGCGCCCACGACTGCTACGCGCTTGCCGTTCGGCTGTGCCGCGGCGCGCAGCTGCAGGCCGTCCGTGTACGCCCAGTCCGTGGCGTAGCGCTGAAGCGCGGCGATCTCGATCGGTGGCCGACCCTCGTGGATCAGGACGCAGTCCCGCTGGCAGAGCACCTCGACCGGACAGACTCGCGCGCACGTCCCGCCGAGGACGTTCTCGGCGAAGATCGTCTGTGCAGCCGTTCCGGGGTCTCCTGCCGCGATTGCCGCGACGAAGCCGGGCACGTCGACGCCGGCCGGGCAGCCGACGACGCAGGGCGCGGGCGCATGCGCCCCGCCGCACTCGAGGCAACGGTCTGCCTCGACGAGGGCGGCCTCCGCAGTCAGCGGTGGGCGAAGCTCGCGAGCCAGCTCATCAGCTAAGCCACCCATGTCAGAAGTGTGCGCGGGTGCACCGGTGGCGCCATCGGCGCCATCCCTGACACGACTGCGGAAAACCCGCGAGCGCATGGGTACAGCCACCGATGCCGTGGAGCATGTGGGTGCCGACAGTTCGAGCACGATGTTTGCGAGAGCGGTCGACGATGCAGCGATGCACCTTCGTGAGCTCCGTCACGAGGAATGGGCGGGCTTTGGCCTGGCGGCGCTCGCAATTGGCCTCAGCCTGGCGGCGACGCAGGTTCACCCGGCGCTGGCGCTGCCGCTCTTCCTCGGCGGCGTGGTGGTCGGGACACTCGGCACTCGTGCGTTCTGGCGCCGCTGGGCTCTGCTCGACCAGCTCGCAGACGAGCGCGATGCGTACGTGATCCCGGATGTTGTGGCTCACGCGTCGCGAGAGACCACGATGGACAGACGGCGTACCTTCGCTGCCTTCATCCGCGCCGCCGTACGCGGGCCGGCAGCAGGCTGCGAGCAGCGTGTGCGAGCCGCCGCGCGCGATCTCTATGCCCTTGCCCTGGAGCTCGAGGACGAGGAGCTCGCACTCGACCCTGCATGCGCCGTGGCGTGTGCTCGGCTGCTCAGCGATCCGGCGCTCAGCCCGCTCATCAATCCGATGCTGCCACCGGATGACCTCCGGTCGCGCGTCTTCCAAATCCGGGGCGGCTTCACCGGCCGCCGACCGGCCGCTTGAACGAAAGAGCCTGTGGCGCCCCGACTTCCCGGCTCGCTCCGCATGATGCCGGGGAAGGCGAGCACTAGACCGTGTGCGTGCCGCCCGCGGAGCCACTGAGCGCGACTCCGTACCTGTCCGCAGCCCGCGCACAGCGGCCGCCACTATGCTCGCGTCATGAAGCAGCTTCGCGATGTTGTGGACACACTGCCGCGCGAGCGCACGCAGCTGCTCGACAATCTCGGCGCGGTCCGCCGCCGTGTGGGGCCGGTGACGCCCGAGCTCTCCGACGCGCTCGCAGACCACATGAACATCCGCCGTGGGGAGGTAGCCGAGGTCGTCTCGTTCTACTCGTACCTCCAGCTGCCGCACGACTGCGTGCGCGTGTGCACGGGCCCGGTCTGCGACTGCTTCGGCGCACGCGACCTGCTCGCCAGGGCGCAGGAACGTGCGGAGGATGGAGCTCCTGTGGTCGAGGTCCCGTGCCTCGGCCACTGCGACGTCGCGCCGGTCGGCACGCGCGGTGACACGATCCTTCCGGGGCTCGTCGAAGGTGCTGTCACGCACTCGGCGAACGACGGCCCTTCGACCGGGCTCGCGCAGGCGGACGAGACGCTGGCCGACTACGAGCGGCGCGGCGGCCTCGAGGCGCTGCGAGCCGAGCGATCGAACGACGCCGTGCTCGCCGAGCTCGAGGCCTCGGGGCTCGTCGGCTACGGCGGTGCCGGCTTCCCGACGTTTCGCAAGTGGGCGACAGTCGTCCAGTACCCCGGGCCTCGCGTGCTCGTCGTCAACGCCGACGAGGGCGAGCCGGGAACGATCAAGGATCGCTACGTCATGGAGCTGCGCCCGCACCTGCTCGTCGAGGGGCATGGCGATCGCGGCGCGCTTCGCCGAGGCCGAGCACGCGATCGTCTATCTGCGCGAGGAGTACGCGACTGCACGCGCACGCCTGCTCTCTGCAATTGCCGAGTTCCGCTCGGCCGGACTGCTCGGAGCGATGCCCGTGGAGATCGTGACCGGCGCCGGATCCTACGTCTGCGGAGAGGAGACGGCGATGCTCGAGTCGCTCGAGGGACGCCGCGGCATGCCTCGTCTGCGGCCGCCGTTCCCGGCCGAGTCCGGCTATCTCGGCCGTCCGACGCTGATCAACAACGTCGAGACGCTCGCGCACATCCCCGCCATCCTGCGCCACGGCGGCGCGTGGTTCGCGGGTCACGGCGAGAACGGCGCCACCGGCCTCCGTCTCTGGTCGATTTCCGGGACCGTTGCCCGCCCGGGCTGCTACGAGGCCCCGAACGGCATCGTGCTGCGCGACGCTGCTCGACGAGTACGCGGGCGGGGCCACGGAGGAGATCGGCGCGATCGTGCCCGGCGGCGCTGCGTCCGGCGTCCTCCCGCCCGCAGCACTCGACGCGCCGCTCACCCGCGAGGGCATGGACGAGTGGGGCTGCAGCCGTCGGCTCGGCCGGCGTCCAGGTGTTCCCGAAGCGTACCCGATCGTCCGCCTGCTGCAGGAGACGATGCGGTTCTTCGCCGAGGAGTCCTGCCAGAAGTGCACGCCGTGCCGCATCGGCACGCGCGGCCTCGAGTTCGCGCTCCACGAGCTGGAGGCGGGTCGCAGCGGTGCTGGCCGGCGAGCAGCTCGAGGAATGGCTGCACACGATGGAGCGAGGGTCGATCTGCGGTCTCGGCCAGGCGGCGCCGGCGCCCCTGCGGTCTGCAATGCGCCACTGGCCGGAGGTATTCACGCCGCTGCGCTAGACCTCGACGTCGATCGACTCGAGCACGACGCCCTGCGCCTCGGGCTCGGTGGGATCGGTCGCCAGCTCCGCCTCGACCTCGGCGCCCTCGGCGATCGTGCCGCGAGAGCGCGTCGGCGAAGTGCTCGCGGAAGTGCGCGGGCGTGAAGTGGGAGAGCGCGCCGAGCCGCACGCGGATCCGGGTGACCTGGCCGCCACCTTCCGCCTGAGCGCGCAGCTCGTCGATCGCCGCATCAGCCGGTCCATCACCGCCTGCTCGTGCACTGCTGCCACCTCCGTCTCGCACCGCCGCCGCCACGTGCTGCGGCAGCCTGCCTCGACCTCGGCGCGACAGCTCGTCGCCGGCGCGCGAAGCTGGCCGCCTTCGACCCCGAGCACGACGAGCCGCTCGGGAAGCCGGTCGAGCGCTCGGGCGAGCTCGATCGGCTCGGCAAGGCCGAACGCATGGGTCGACGCGCGAAAGAGCTCGCGCGGCAGCTCACCCTGCCCGAGCGTCGAGCCGGTGGACCGTGCCGGGCGCAGCGCCTGAGCGACCGCGTCGACGACCCAGACGGCGTCGCGCGCTCCTCCCAGGCGTCGAGCAACTGCACGAGCTCGCCTTCGCACTCGACGCACGTCGACGTCGGGCAGCGCCTCGCGCAGCAGGCGCGCGGCGACAGGCCCGGCGGCGTCGTCGCCCCGCCAGGCGTTGCCGACGCCGATGACACGCAGGCCCGCTACGACCGCTGCACCTCGAGCGTGAGGAAGTGCGTCGCGCACGAGATGCACGGGTCGTAGTTGCGGATCGTCTGCTCGCAGCGCAGCGAGAGCTCCTGCTCCGGCACATCGAGGTGGCGCTCGACCACGCCGCGCAGATCCTCCTCGATCGCCTTCTGGTTCTGCGAGGTGGGCGGCACGATCTTCGCGTCGAGGATCGTCCCCTCGTCGTCGATCTCGTACCGGTGGTAGAGCAGGCCGCGCGGCGCCTCGGTCGCGCCGTAGCCGACGCCGGCACGCGGCTCGACCTCGACGGACGGTCGGTCGGGCTCCTCGTACTCCGCGATCAGCCGCAACGCCTCCTCGGCGGCGTAGACCATCTCGACGGCGCGGACGACGATCGAGCGGAACGGGTTGCGCTCGTCCGGGCCGAGGCCCGCCTCCGCGCGCCGCCTCACGCGCGCCCGGAGGACAGCTCGTCGAAGCCGAGCGCGAAGCGCGCGAGCGGCCCGACGAGGTACGCGCCCGCGCTCGCGCAGTCGCGAGTGGAGCGCGTTCGACCAGGGAACGTGCTCCTCGACGAAGTGGTCGTCGTACTCGCGGACCGCGATGTCGAGCCCCGCGTTGGAGACGATGCGGCCGCGGTCGATCGGGTACTCGCCGGGCTCGGACGAGGCAGACGAGCTCGTAGTCGCGACGGTAGTCCGGGAAGTCGAGGCCGGCCGTGATGCGAACCGCCTCGAGCGCGATCTCCCGCGCGCGCTCGAGCTTCTCGACGCAGCGGCGCGCAGCTCGACGCGTCCGCGGCGCGCGGTAGAAGCCGCCGACGCGGACGTTGACGGGATGGATCTCGCGGCCGCCGATGACCGTCATCACCTCGTTGCCGATCTTCTTCAGCTCGAGGGCGCGCTGCGACGAGCGTCGCGGCTGGTCCTTCGCCAGCTCGATCGCGCTCTCGTAGCCGAGGAAGTCGGGCAGGTGGAGCATGAACACGTGGAGCGCGTGGCTCTCGATCCACTCGCCGCAGTAGAGAAGGCGCCGCAGGGCGCGCAGCTGGCCGTCGACCTCGACGCCGCAGCGCCTGCTCCATCGCGTGCACGGCGCTCATCTGGTACGCGACCGGGCAGATGCCGCAGATGCGCGCGGTGATGTCCGGCGCCTCGGTGAAGCCGCGGCCGCGCAGGAACGCCTCGAAGAAGCGCGGCGGCTCGTAGATCTTCAGCTGGACGTCGTCGACGGCGCCGTCCGCGACCTTGACGAGCATCGCGCCCTCGCCCTCGACGCGGGCGAGGAAGTCGGTCTTGATCGTCTTCGTGCGCTTGGCTGAGCTCACGGCACGGCCTCCCGGAATTCCTCCTTGCCGACGTGGAACGTCTGGAACACGCGCTCGAGGCCACGCTCGTCCATGCCGAGGACGCGCAGCTGCCGTGTCAGCGACACGGTGTTCGGGCGTCTCCATCGGCCCGAAGCAGCCGTAGCACCCACGGTTGTACGACGGGACAGATCGCGCCGCAGCCGGCGTGCGTGACGGGCCCGAGGCACGGCGTGCCGTGCGCGACCATCACGCAGACGTTGCCTCGCCGCTTGCACTCCATGCACACGGAGTACGCCGGCACGTTCGGCCGTCCGGCCGTGCAGGAACGCCTGGATGCACCTCGAGCGAGCTGTCGCTTCGAGATCGGGCAACCGTTCAGCTCGAAGTCGACGGCGACGTGCGCAGAGATCGGCGTCGACGTGGCGAGCGTCGAGACGTACTCCGGCGATGCGTACACCGTGGACAGGAAGTCCCGGACATCGGCGAAGTTCCGGAGCGCCTGGATGCCGCCGCCGTGGCGCAGGCGCCGATGGTGACGAGTCGCTTCGAGGCGCGTCGCACCTTGCTGGATGCGCTCCGCGTCGTCGGCGCGTGGTGATCGAGCCCTCGACGAGCGAGAGGTCGTACGGGCCGCGGACGGTCGCGCTCGAGGCCTCGAGGAAGTACGCGATCTCGACCTCGTCCGGCGAGCGCCGAGCAGCTCGTCCTCGCAGTCGAGCAGCGAGAGCTGGCAGCCGTCGCAGGAGGCGAACTTCCAGACGGCGAGCTTCGGCTTGCGGCTCACAGCTCTCGCACCTCGAGCAGCGGCGCGAGCGCGTCGTAGCGGTACACGGGGCCGTCGCGGCAGATCAGCGTCGGCCCGTACTGGCAGTGGCCGCAGTGAGCGACCGCGCAGCGCATGTTGCGTTCCATCGAGACGTAGATCGCTCTGCTGTCGACGCCATGCGTCGACCAGGCTCTGCGCGGTGACGCGCATCATGATCTCGGGCCGCAGACGAAGGCGACCGCCCACGCGGGATCGAATGCGGCGCGGCCGATGAGCTTCGTGACCACGCCGACCGATCCCCGCCAGTCGGCCGGTGCCTGTGTCGACGGTGACGCCGACGTCGAGGTCGAGCCGGCCACGCCAGCGCTCGAGCTCGCGCCGGAAGAGGAGGTCGGCGGGCGTGCGCCCGCCGTAGAGGAGCGCAGACCGCGCCGAAGTCGCCGACGCGTCGCGCGAGCACGGCGTAGAGCGCCGATCGGAGCGGGCGCGAGGCCGATGCCGCCGGCGACGATGACGACGTCGCTGCTCGCGCGCGCGTCCACGGGCCAGGCGGCTGCCGAACGGCCCCGCACGCCGAGCATGTCGCCGGGCGCGAGCCGCGCAGATCGGCCTCCGTGACGCGGCCCGACCGCCCGCACGGTGTGCAACGAGCCCGCCCCGGCGCGCGGGATCGCCGGAGATCGAGATCGGCACCTCGCCGACGCCGAAGGCATAGAGCATCGTGAACTGGCCGGGCGCGTACGCGAGCCGCGCTCCGCTGCGGTGGCTCGAGCTCGAGCGTCCACGTGTCCGGCCGTCTCCCGGCGACGCCGCAGGACCCGAAACGGGACGGGCGGAGCGTCGCGACGGGCGCGGGCGGGTGCTCAGTCGCCACGGCCGTAGAGGTCCAGGAGCCGCAGCCGCGTCCATTGCAGTCGCTCGATGAGGATCTGTGCGAACCGGGACATGAGCGCGTAGCCGAACGCGGGGTCGGCCTCGCACTTCCCGCGCAGACACGCACCGTCGAACGCGGTGACGCGCACGACCTCGAGCGCGCGCGCGTCGAAGTGCCAGCGGTACGGCGGGAAGAGCCACGACCAGCCGATCACCTCGCCCTCCTCGAGCCGTCTCGATCGTGATCGAGCCCGCGCGCGGGCACGAACATCTCGAGCGCGACCGTGCCGTGGCGGACGCAGTAGAACGTGTCGGCCTCCTCGCCCTCGCGGAACAGGAGCTCGTCCGCCTCGAAGTGCTGCGTTCGACCCGCAGCCCGCGATCAGCTCGAGCTGTTCGTGCGCCAAGCCCGCGAAGAACGGGATGTCGCGGAGCAGTGACGTCAATGGTCTTCATCGTCTCTCCTCCTCGGGATGCGGAGCGCGGCGAGCTCCTCGGTGACGTCGATGCCGACCGGGCACCACGTGATGCAGCGGCCGCAGCCGACACAGCCGGACGTGCCGAACTGGTCGTGCCAGGTGCCGAACTTGTGGGTCAGCCACTGCCGGTAGCGCGACCTGCCGCTCGGGCGGATGCTGCCGCCGTGGATGTACGCGTGGTCGACGGAGAAGCACGAGTCCCAGACGCGGTGGCGCTCGGCCGCCTCGCCGCCGAGGTCGTTCGACGTCCTCGACGGTCGAGCAGAAGCACGTCGGGCACACCATCGTGCAGTTTCCGCACGTGAGGCAGCGGGCTGCGACGTCGTCCCAGCGCGAGTGCTCGAGCGTGTCCGGCGAGCAGGTCGCGGATGTCGCGCGTGTCTCGAGCCGTGCGTCCCATGCGCTCGGCCGCGCCGTCGACCGCGGCCGTCGCGGCTCGCGACGTCGCTCGGGCTCGGCGCTCGCGGCCGGCAGCTCGCGCAGCACCTCGGCGCCGCGCTCAGCTGCCCACCTCGACGAGAAAGCGGTGCTCACCGTCGAGGATCTCGGTCAGCGCAAGGTCGTAGCCGCTCTCGACCTTCGGGCCGGTCTCCATCGAGACGCAGAAGCACGTCCCGCCGGGCTCGAAGCAGTTGACGGCGACGATGAACGCACCGTCACGGCGCGCGGCGTAGTCGGGCTCGGTGTACGGCGCCGCCGAGGAAGACCCGGTCCTGGATCGCGATCGCGTGCAGCTCGCAAGCCGCGGACTCCGATCAGCGCAAGCGGCGCGGCTCGTCGGGCTCGTCCGTCGTCGACCTCGAACCGCCGTCCTCCGCGCGCTCGGCCGCCACTGCCGGACCCGCGGCGGAAAGAGGAACTGCTTCCACGAGTGCGGCCCCGACGGCGTAGCCGAAGCGGCCTCGTCGTCGCGCCGCTCGAGCCGGTACGTGGCTGCGTCCTGCACGTCGGTCCACCCGACGGGCAGGTCGTCCGCGCGTCGTCGAGGTCGCCGTAGACGATCGCCTGCCTGGTCGACGAGCGGGCCGACGACGCGGTAGCCGCGGCCGCTGCAGAGCCGCGACGAGCGTCTGCCAGCGCGTCCGGCGCTGATGACACGCTGTCTGCGACGTCCAGTGCGAGACCTCCTTGCGGCAACGTTCCACGCCCGTCCGGAGCCGTACATCGGCGCCGCCGCCGGATTCCGGTTGCGGTTTCCCCGCAGGCTGACCCGCGGGCGTTCGCGGTTGCGCCGTCGCCGTACTCCGTCACGCTCACACGCGTGAGACGCGATGTGCCCGCAGTCGAGCGGAGGCGATACCGGCGCGCGGCGTCGTCCAGGGCGTCGGCTTCCGGCCGTTCGTCCATGGCGCTCGCGACGCGGCTCGAGCTCGACGGGTACGTCCTCAACGACGGCGACGGCGTCGTGATCGAGGCCGAAGGCGACGCGAGACGCTCGACGCGTTCGGCGCGGCGCTCGAGCCAGGAAGCGCCGCCGCTCGCGCGCGTCGAGGAGCTCGTCACCGAGTCGGTGTCGCGCGCGAGGAGATCGGAGCTTCACGATCGCGAAGAGCCGGAGCGACACGGCGGCACGGCGCTCGTTCCTCCCGACGTTGCCACGTGCGACGACTGCCTGCGCGAGCTGCACGACCCGGCCGATCGCCGCTACCGGTACCCCTTCATCAACTGCACGCAGTGCGGCCCGCGCTTCACGATCGTCCGCTCGGTGCCGTACGACCGGCCGAACACGACGATGGCCGGCTTCGCGCTCTGCGACGACTGCCGGCGAGAGTACGAGGATCCCGCCGATCGCCGCTTCCACGCCGAGCCGATCGCCTGCCCGGCGTGCGGCCCGCGGCTCTCGCTGCCGCTCGACGATGCCGTCGCGCCTGCTGCGCGACGGAGCGATCGTCGCGGTCAAGGGGCTCGGCGGCTACCACCTCGCCTGCGACGCGACGAGCGAGGACGCCGTCGCGCGGCTGCGGTCGCGCAAGCACCGCGAGGAGAAGCCGTTCGCGCTGATGACCGCCGAGCCCGAGCGCCGTCGTCGAGCTCGACGAGTCGGCCTGGGCGCTCCTGCGTTCGCGCCGCGCGGCCGATCGTCCTCGTCGCGCGCCGTGGCGCACGCTCGCCGTCGCCGAGTCGGTCGCACCCGGCACGCCGTGGCTCGGCGTGATGCTCCCCTACACGCCGCTCCACCACCTGCTCGCCGAGAGCGTCGGCGTGCCGCTCGTGACTGACGAGCGGCAACCGCTCCGACGAGCCGATCGCGTATCGACGACGAGGAGGCGCACGACCGGCTGGCGAGGATCGCTGACGCGTTCCTCGCCCACGACCGGCCGATTCACCGCCGCTGCGAGGACTCGGTCGCCCGTCCCGGACTCGTCCTCCGGCGCTCACGCGGGTTCGCCCCGTCCCCGCTTCCGCTTCCCGGTCGCCGCCCGGCAGACGCCGTCGTCGCGGCGGGCGCCGAGCTGAAGAGCACGTTCTGCGTCGCACGGGGCTGGGCAGGCGCTCTCTCGCCACATCTCGGCGATCTCGACACGGAGGCGGCATTACCGGGCGTTCCGCACGGACCTCGCGCTCTACCTCGCGATGCTCGGCCGCCGAGCCCGAGGTGATCGCGCTACGACCTCCACCCCGAGTACCTGGCGACGAAGTGGGCGCTCGAGCAGGACGCCGAGCGTCGTCGGCGTCCAGCACCATCACGCGCACGCCGCGGCCTGCCTGGCCGAGCACGGCGAGACCGGGCCCGCGCTCGCGCTCGTCTTCGACGGCACGGGGTACGGCACCGACGGGACGCTGTGGGGCGGCGAGCTCCTGCGCTGCGACCTCGACGTCGTTCGAGCGCGTCTCGCCATCTCGAGCCGGTGCCGCTTGCCGGGCGGCGAAGCGGCGATCCGGGAGCCGTGGCGGATGGCGGCCGTCTACCTCGAGCGCGCCGGGCGTACGAGGTGCCGTTCGCGCGCTGGCCCGTCGTACGCGAGAGCCTGAAGGCGAACGCGCCGCTCTCCTCGCGGCATGGGGCGCCTCTTCGACGCCGTCGCGGCACGTCCTCGGCGTCCGGGAGCACGTGACGTACGAGGGCCAGGCGGCGATCGAGCTCGAGCACCTGGCCGGCGAGATCGTCCGGCCGAGCCGTACGCGTGGGCAGTTCGGGGCGACGCCACGCCCCTGGTCGCGAGCGTGCGTGCGATGACCTCGCGCGTGGTCGGCCCGCGCGCGGAGATCGCGGCCGCCTTCCACGAGACCGTCGCCGCAGCGGCGCCAGCGCGTGCGCCGAGGCGGCCGAGCCGCGTACGGTCGTGCTCTCGGGCGGCACGTTCCAGAACGTCCGCCTCCTCTCGTCGACCCGGCGGCGCCTCGAGGAGCGCGGGCTTCCGCGTGCTGACGCCACGCGCGCGTGCCCCCGAACGACGGAGGCATAAGCTACGGGCAGGCCGCAGTCGCGGCGGCGAGAATGGAGGCGTCATGTGCCTAGCGATTCCGGCCCAGATCGTCGAGCTCGTCGACCGCGACGACGGGAACGGCAAAGGCGGAGCTGTCGGCGTCCGCCGCAACGTCTCGCTCGCGCTCTGTCCGGAGGCGCAGCCGGGCGACTGGGTGCTCGTCCACGTCGGCTTCGCGCTCCAGCAGATCGACGAGGAGCGAGGCGCGAGAGACGCTTGCGCTCCTCGAGCAGCATGGGCGAGGTCTACGAGCAGGAGCTGCGTGACATCGCGGGAGTGCGTCGCCGTGACCGCTCGATCACGAGACCTGCATCACGTGCGGCGACGTCGCCGTGACAGGCGGTCGTCATCGAGGTCGACGGCGCGACGGCGACCGTCGAGGTCGGACGGCCGGCGGGAGCAGGTCGGCATCGAGCTCGTGGCGCCCGTCCGCCGCGGGAGAGCGGCTTCTCTGCCACGCCGGCATCGCCCTGACGAAGGTCGAGGACGGCGCCGTGAAGTACGTCGACGAGTTCCGCTCCGCCGAGACCGCGGCCGGGTGACGCGCGAGATCGAGTCGCTCGTCGAGCCGGGCGAGACCGTGAGCATGATGGAGGTCTGCGGGGGCCACACGCACACGATCTACCGCCACGGGCTCGAGGACCTCGTGCCGACCGAGGTGGAGTTCGTCCACGGGCCCGGGCTGCCCGGTCTGCGTGATCCCGATGGGACGTGTGGACGACGCGATCGCGCTCGCGGAACGCCCCGGAGACGATCTTCACGACGTTCGGCGACATGCTCCGCGTGCCCGGCAGCCGCGGCTCGCTGCTCGAAGCAAAGGCGCGAGGGGCCGACGTGCGCATGGTCTACTCGCCCCTCGACGCGCTCGAGATCGCGCGCCAGAACGAGGAACGCGACGTCGTCTTCTTCGCCGTCGGCTTCGAGACGACCGCCCCGGCGACGGCGGTCACGCGCTCCGTGCGCGCGCCGAGGGGCTCCGCAACTTCTCCGCCTTCGTCAACCACGTGACGATCGTGCCGCCGCTCCGAGCGATTCTCGACGCTCCGGGACTCCGGCTCGACGCGTTCATCGCGCCGGGTCACGTGTCGACCGTCATCGGCACGCATCCGTACGACTTCATCCCCGCGGAGTACGGAAAGCCCGTCGTCGTCGCGGCGTTCGAGCCGATCGACGTCCTCCACTCGGTCGTCATGGTGCTCCGCCAGCTGCGCGACGGCCGCTGCGAGGTCGAGAACCAGTACACGCGGGTCGTTCGTCCCGACGGAAACGCGCGGGCGACGAGCCGCGATCGACGAGACGATGGAGCTGCGCGACACGTTCGAGTGGCGTGGCCTGGGCTCGATTCCGCAGAGCGCCCTCAAGCTCACGGCCCGAATTCGCCGACGTGGGACGCCGAGCGCCGGTACGACCTGCCCGGCGTGCGCGTAGACGGACCCGAAGGCTTGCCAGTGCGGCGAGGTGCTGATCGGGGCGATCAAGCCGTGGGAGTGCCGCGTCTTCGGCACCGCCTGCACGCCCGAGCGTCCGATCGGGACGTGCATGGTCTCGAGCGAGGGTGCCTGCGCGGCGTACTACGCCTACGGCCGCCGCACAGGCGAGCGAGATCGCCGTGCCCGCGTGAGAGCGCGGCGCGCCGAAGCTCCGCGACGAGATCGTCACGCTCGCGCACGGGGCCGGCGGCAAGGCGACACGAGCGCTCGTCGAGGGAGTCTTCGTGAACGAGCTCGCGAATCCCCTCCTCGAGCAGCTGGGCGACTGCGGCGGTCGCGGATGCCGAGGCGCGGCCGTATCGCACTGACGACCGACTCCTACGTCGTCACACCGCTCTTCTTCCCCGGCGGTGACATCGGCGAGCTCGCGGTGAACGGCACGGTCAACGACCTCGCGGTCGCCGGGGCGACGCCGCTCTTTCTCACGGCGGGATTCGTGATCGAGGAGGGCTTCGCCAGTCGCCGATCTCCGTCGTGTTGCCGGCTCGATGGCGCGGGCGGCCAGGCGGCCGGACGTCGACCGTTGTCGCCGGTGACACGAAGGTCGTCGAGCGCGGCAAGGCCGATGGGCTGTTCATCAGCACCGCAGGCGTCGGCGTCGTGCCCGCCGGCGTCGACCTCGGACCCGAGCGCGTCCGACCACGGAGACCGCGTGCTCGCGTCCGGGACGATCGGCGACCACGGCATGGCCGTGATGGTCGCGCGCGGCGGCCTCGCGCTCGAGGCCGACCTCTCGCTCCGACACGGCTCCGGTGCACGAGCTCGCGGCCTCGCTGGTCGGACTCGGCGACTCGCTGCGTTTCATGCGCGACCCGACCCGCGGCGGCGTCGCCACCGCGCTCAACGAGCTCGCCGAGGCGTCGGGGATGGCGGTCGTGCTCGACGAGCGCGCGATTCCCGGTGCGGCCCGAGGTGGCTGGAGCGTGCGAGATCCTCGGCATCGACCCGCTCTACGTCGCGAACGAAGGAAAGCTTCTCGCCGTCGTCGCAGCGGAGGTCGCAGACGATGCGCTCGCGGCGCTTCGATCGCATCCGTTGGGACGCGAGGCCGCGATCGTCGGCGAGATCCGCGCGGAGCCCGAAGGTCTCGTCCTGCTCGACACGGTCGTCGGCGGCAGCCGGATCGTCGACATGCTCGTGGGTGACCCTCTGCCGCGGATCTGCTAGAGGCTAATCCGTCCGGCGCCGAGAGCGTCCCCGCGCCGAGCACGAGCGCGCCGGCGATGAAGCCGCACACGACAGAGACGTAGACCGCGAGCTCGCGCCGTAGACACCCCGCGTGACGAGGTCGAGCGCGCCGTACGCGTACGTGACCGGGAGCGCCCACGAGATCGCGTAGAGCAGCTGCGGCCATCTCGTCTCGAGGCGCGAGCAGGCCGCAGAGGAGGATCTGGGGGAGGATGAACGCAGGCAGGAACTGCACCGCCTGGAACTCGCTGCGGGCGAACGCGGAGACGAAGAGCCCGAGCGCCATGCCGAGCACGCGCGTTCGCGAACGCGAGACACGATCACGGCCCACGTCGCTCCTGCGACGTCGAGGCCGAGCACGCCGAACGCGAGCGCCGAGACGAGGCCCGCCTGCGCCGCTGCGACGAGCGCGAACGCCGCCGCGTAGCCGAGCAGGAGGTCGAGCTTGGACGAGCGGCATCGTCATCAGCCGCTCGAGCGTGCCCGTCGTCCGCTCGCGAAGCATCGTGATCGACGTGACGACGAACATCGACATGAGCGGGAAGAGCCCCACGAGCGGCCCGCCGATCCGGTCGAAGACGGGGCTGTCGAGGAAGACGTACTTCAGGAGCGTGATCAGCAGACACGGGACGAAGACGATGAGCGCGAGCGTGCGCGGGTCGTGTCGGAGCTGACGCAGCACGCGCAGCGCGGTCGCTGCGGTGATCCGCAGGCTCATGCGCCGCTCCTCGGCGAGGCGGAGAAACGCCTGCTCGAGGTCGTCGAGACCCGTCCGCTCGCGCAGCTCGGCGGGGGTGGCCCGTCGCGACGAGCGCTCCGTCGCGGAGCAGCACGAGGTCGTCGCAGCGGCCTGCCTCGTCCATGACGTGGCTCGAGACGAGGATCGTCTTGCCGGCTGCCGCGAGACCATGGAAGCTGCTCCCAGAGCTCGTGCCGGAGCACCGGGTCGAGGCCGACGGTCGGCTCGTCGAGGACGAGCAGATCCGGCTCGGCGAGCATGGCCGTGGCGAGCGAGACTCGTGCCCGCTGGCCGCCCGAGAGCTGCCCGACGAGCTTGGCCCCCGCCTCGCCGAGATCGACCATGGCGATCGTCTCGTCGACTCGTTGTTGCGGGTGCCTGCAGCACCCGCGCGAAGTACTCGAGATTCTCGCGCGCGGTCAAGTCGAGGTACACGGACGGTGCCTGCGTCACGTATCCGACCCGTGCGCGCAGCTGGGGAGAGCCCGCCGGCTCGCCGAGCACGGTGACGCTGCCCGCCTCGCACGATCTGCACTCCGACGATGCAGCGGATGAGCGTCGACTTGCCGGCGCCGTTCGGCCCGAGCAGACCCGTCACTCGGCCCGCGGCGACATCGAGGTCGAGATCGTCGAACACGAGCGTCCCGCCGCGCTGGACGCGGAGGCCGCGGACCAGGATCGCCGGCATCGACTAGATCAGGCCGAGCTCTCGGCCGACGCGCTCGAAAGCCTCGAGCGCCCGCTCGAGGTGCTCCTCCTCGAGCGCGGCCGACATCTGCACGCGGATGCGCGCCGTGCCCTCGGGAACGACCGGGAAAGCCGAAGCCCGTGACGAAGACGCCCTCGTCGAGCAGGCGCTCGCTGCATGCGAATGGCGAACGCCGTCTCGCCGACGATGATCGGGATGATCGCGGCCGTCGCCGTCGAGCGGCGAGTAGCCGATCTCGCGCAGCCGCGCGCCGGAAGATCTCGGAGTTGCGGCGCAGCTTCGTCGACGAGCTCGGGCTCGCGGCGCAGCACGCGCACCGCCTCGAGCGCCGAGCGAGGCGACGGTCGGCGGCAGGGCGTTCGAGAACAGCTGCGGCCGCGAGCGCTGCGTCAGCAGGTCGCAGACCTCCTCGCTGGCGGCGACGAACCCGCCGGCCGCGCCGCCGAGCGCCTTGCCGAGCGTGCTCGTGATCACGTCGACCTCGCCGAGCACGCCGAAGTGCTCGGCCACGCCACGCCCGGTCTCGCCCATGACGCCCGTCCCGTGCGAGTCGTCGACGACGCACGACGGCCTCGTGCTCGCGCGCGAGCTCGACGATCTCGGGCGAGCCGCGCGAGATCGCCCTCCATCGAGAAGACCCCGTCCGTGATGACGAGCTTGCGCTGCCCCGCGCTCGCACGAGGCAAGCCCCTCGCGGAGCTCGTCCATCGACGAGTGCTTGTAGATCACCTTGCGCGCCGGTCGCGAGAGCCGGATGGCGTCGATGATCGAGGCATGGTTGAGCTCGTCCGAGAGGATGACGGTGTTCTCGTCGGCGAGCGTCGGGATCGCCGCCTCGTTCGCGTTCCAGCACGAGACGTAGGTCAGCGACGCCTCGGTGCCGACGAAGTCGGCTAGCTCGCGCTCGAGCTCGTGGTGCGAGCTCGAACGTCCCGCAGATGAAGCGCACGGAAGCCGTGCCGGCCCCGTAACGGCGGAGGCCTTCGATCCCCGCCTCCACCACGTCAGGGTGCGCGGCGAGCCCGAGGTAGTTGTTCGACGAGAGCACCAGCACCTTGCCCTTGCCCTCCATCTCCACGACGGGGCCCTGCGGCGAGAGCAGGGTGTTGAACCGCTTGTACGTCCCCGCCTCGCGCAGCACGTCGAGCTCGGCGGCGATCGCGCTGTCAAGCTCCTTCCCGGCGACCGTGGACATCAGCGGGCCACCTCCGCCACCTCCGCCTGCCTCTGCCCGCCGGGCTTGCCGCCCGGATAGACGATGATCTTGCATGCCTCCCCGGCCTCGAGCTTCGTGAACACCTGCGGCCAGTCCTCGAGTGAGTACTCGTGGGTGATCAGCGGTCGCAGGTCGACGGCGCCGCTCTCGAGCAGCCAACGCGTGCGGTACCACGTCGCGAAGATCCGGCGGCCGGAGACGGCCTGCACGGTGAGGTTCTTGAAGATCGCAGCAGCAACGTCCATCTCGACCGTGCGCGACGGGATGCCGAAGAGGATGATCCGGGCGCCGTTCCGCGCGATGCGGATCGCATCGGTGATGGCCTGCGGCGAGCCCGACATCTCGAAGACGACGTCCATCCCTTGATGGTCGATCGGTCTGCCGTGCGTCGATGACGACGTCGGCGCCCATCGTTCTCGCAAGGCCCAGGCGGAAGGGATGGAGGTCGGACGCGAGGATCGACGAGGCGCCCGAGGCTTTCGCGATGGCCATCGTGAACAGCCCAACCGGCCCGCACCCGAGCACGGCGACCGACCGCCCGGAGAGGTCCTGCTCGTTCGTCGCGAACACGGCGTTGCCGAACGATTCCTGGAGCGTCGCGATCTCGGGCGGCAACTGCTCGCGGTTCGTCTTCCAGATCACGGACTCGGGCACGGACAGGTAGCGAGCAAAGGCGCCGTCCCGGTCGACGCCCAGGATCTGGGTGCGCTCGCAGAGGTGGCCGTTGCCGGTGCGGCAGGCGGAGCAAGCCCCGCAGGTGATGTGACTCTCGGCCGTCACGAAGTCGCCGACCGCGACGTGGCGGACGTCGGCACCGATCTCGACTACGGTGCCCGCGAACTCGTGGCCGAGCGTCACCGGCGGCCGGATTCGTCCGGCGGCCCACCCGTCCCAGAGGTGGATGTGGAGATCCGTTCCACAGACGCTCGCCGCCTCCACCTCGACGACGACGTCCGTCGGCGTCGGGTGTGGCTCCGCCACCTCCTCGAGTGAGAGCCCCGGCTCGGACGCGACCTTGCGCAGCGCCTGCATGGCGGAATCCTCGCAGGTCCGTCGATCCCGTAGGAACTGCGTACCTCTGATCGGCGCGGAACCTGATGCGCCCCGCCGCGCGCACGGCCATCATGTCGCCGAAAGGAGGGATTTCCATGACCACGCTGGTCAAGTGGACACCCTTCCGCGAGCTCGACCTCATGGAGCGGCGCATGCGCCGCATGCTCGAGGACGTCGGTTTCGGGCCGATCACCATGCCCGCCGCCGACATCTACGAGACGCCCGAGGAGTTCGTGGTCGAGCTGGAAGTGCCGGGCTTCGAGGAGCAGGAGCTGGGGCTCGAGGTGACCGATCACACGCTGACGGTCACAGGCGAGGCGCGGGCCGAGACGAAGAAGGAGGACGAGAAGACGTTCATCCTCCACGAACGGCTCGCAGCGCACGTTCGAGCGCCGCTTCCAGCTGCCCGTGGACGCCGACACCGAGCACGTCGTCGCGACGTTCGACAGCGGAGTGCTCGAGATTCACGCGCCGAAGATCCCCGAGACGAAGCCGCGGAAGATCGAGATCGAGCACGTGGCGTAAGCGTTCGCCTCCCACGCGCTCGAACCGACGGGGCCTGCGAGGCCTCGTCGGCGCTTTCCTGGAACTCAGCCGCGAAGAGCGCGCAGGGCGTTGAGGATGACGGCCACGTCGATCGCCTCCTGGAGCAGCGCGCCGACGACCGGCACGATGAACCCGAAGGCGGCAAAGACCATGGCGGCCATGCTCAAGCCCATGCCGAAGCGCACGCTCTGATGGGCAATCGAGAGTGATCGCCGACCGATCCGGACCGCGTCCGCGACACGGTCGACCCGGTCGATGACGATCACCGCGTCGGCGGTCTCCGATGCGGCGCTCGCGCCGGCCGCGCCCATCGCGATGCCGACGTCGGCAAGCGCCAGAGCCGGCGCGTCGTTGACGCCGTCCCCGACCATGACCACCGGGCTGAGCTCGGGGCTCTGCTGCATCGCTCGCACGACCTCGAGCTTTTCCTCCGGCGTCTGGTCGGCGTACACCCGGTCGACCCCGAGCCGGTGCCCTACGTCGTCGGCGACAGAAGCTCGGTCTCCGGTGACGATCGCCACGTGCCGGATGCCGGCCGCGCGCAGCGAGGCGATCAACTGGGGCGCGTCCTCGCGCGGTTGATCGGCCATCACGATGCCCCCGGCCAGATGGCCGTCGATTCCGACAAGGATCTTCGCTTGACCCGCTCCGACCGCCTCGTCGAGCGCGCCTGCGGCCGCGTGCGAGTCGCCGTCGTACCCACGCTCGGCGAGCCAGGACGCGCTGCCGACCGCGACGCGATGTCCGTCCACCGTCCCTTCGATCCCTTGCCCCAGCCGTTCCTCGACCGCGTCGGGAAAGCTGAGCACCGCGCCGCGCCGCGCCGCGTCGTGCACGAGCGCTTCGGCAAGCGCGTGGAGCGGACAGCTGATCGACCGAGGCGGCCAGCCGGAGGAGCTCGTCGCTCTCGATACCGTCGTACGCCACGACGCGCTCCACCTCCGGGGTGCCGAGGGTGAGCGTCCCTGTCTTGTCGAGGAGCGCCGTGCGAACGGCCCCGAGGCGCTCGATCACCCCGGCGCCCTTCACGATCACACCCACCCTCGCCGCGCGTGAGACGCCGGAGAGCAGCGCGATCGGGGCTGCGAGGATGAGCGGGCAAGGCGTCGCGACGACGAACACCGCAAGCGCACGAGTCGGATCGCCGGAGAACGCCCAGGCCAGTGCCGCAACACCCGCCGTCAGCGGCAGGAAGAAGATCGCGTAGCGATCTGCCAGACGTACGAAGGGCGCTCGCTGGGACTCGACCTCGCTCACAAGCCGGACGAGAGCGGCGTAGGCGCTCTCGGAGGCGGGTCGCGTCGTCCGAACCTCGAACGCGTCGCCCGCGTTCGTCGTCCCGCTGAGGACCGCTCCTCCGACCCGGTACGTGACCGGCAGCGCCTCGCCCGTCAGCGCCGACTCGTCCACCACCGCATCTCGCGACAGAACGATCCCGTCCACCGGAATCACTTCACCCGCGCGAACGACGACGACGTCGCCGACATCCACCTCCTCGACGGCCGTCTCAACGACGTCCTGGCCGTTCCGCACGTGTGCGATCCGCGGCATGCGCTCGACGAGCTTCGTCAGCTCCCTTCGAGCCCGTCTGCCCGCGACCTCCTCGAGCGCGTTCCCTCCGGCGAGCATGAGGGCGACGACGGCTCCGGCGAGGTACTCGCCAAGCGCGAGCGCGCCTGCCATGGACACGAGGGCGATCGCGTCGACGCCGACGTCGCCGCGGAGGAGCGATCGGCCCACCGACCACGTGAGCGGCACGAGCATCACGCCCACCGTCACGGCCCACGCCGCATTGCCGGCGGACGGGTACCCGGCGACGTGGAGCGCGCCGCCGGCCAGGACGCCCCCGAGGGCACCGAGTGCAAGCGCGCGGCGGCCCACAGCTACCAGGTCTTCGTGCGTGGCACCGGCTCGGTTCGCCGGATCCGGATCCTCGCGTCCACCGCCACGCAGCCCTCGACGAGGCCGATCACGGGATTGAGGTCGAGCTCGGCCAGCTCGGGGAAGTCCTCCGCGAGGCGGGACAGGCGCAGCACGACGTCTGCCAGAGCCGCCGCGTCCGACGGCGCCGCGCCGCGGAAGCCGGCGACGAGCCGTCCCGCCTTGCCCGTGCTGACGAGCTCCTCGGCGTCAACGTCTGTGAGCGGCGCGATCCTGAACTGCGCCTGGCCGATCAGCTCGGTGAACACGCCTCCAGGGCCGAAGGCGACCAGCGGGCCGAACACCGGATCCTGGACGACCCCCGCCAGCAGCTCGGCGCCGCCACGCACCATCGGCTGGATGATGGCCGGGACGCCGATGCGAGCCACCGCCTCCCGCACTTCGGCGTCGTCCGCGAGGTCGAGCGCGAGCAGTCCGCGATCGGTCTTGTGGGCGCCCGGCTCCGCCGTCTTGACGACGACGGGATAACCGACATCGTCGGCCGCGGCGACAGCATCGTCCGCGCTCCCCACGACGCGCTCCGGCACGACCGGAATGCCATACGCGGTCAGGAGCTCGCGGACATCGGCTGGCTCGAGCCAGGCGTCGATGGAGGTCTCGAGTGTCCGCGCCACGACAGCCCTCGCCGCTGCCTCGTCGATGCCGGACAGCTCCGGTGCCCTGCCGGCGGGCGCCCGCAGCCATTCCGCGCGCTCGACCGCCCGTCCCAGTGCTCGCGCAGCCGATTCCGGATACGGGAACGCGGCGACGCGACGCGGCTCCCGCAGCAGCGCCGCGGGCGTTCCCTCGCGCGTGACAAAGACACCGAGCACGGGCTTGTCGGGCATGTCTGCCGCTTCGGCGGCTCTCACCACACCCTCCGCAACGTCTGCCGGGGTCGCGACTACGGGTGGCACGAAGAGCACGATCACGGAATCGATCCCGGGGTCGCGCAGGACGTGAGGCAACACGGCCTCGAACGTCTGCTCCGTCGCGGACCCGAGCATGTCGATGGGATTCGCAAGGCTTGCCTCGCCGGGCACGAGCTCGGCGAGCGCCCGGCGCGCCTCCTCGCCGAGGGCGGGCAGCTCCAGACCGGCTGCTTCGCAGGCGTCCGCCGCGAGGATGCCGAGCCCGCCGGCGTTCGTGAGCAGCGCCACGCGACGCCCGCGAGGAAGGGGCTGCGTGCAGAGCAACGCCGCTACGTCGACCAGTTCCTCCAGCGTGTCGGCGCGGATGACGCCGGCCTGGCGGAACAATGCGTCTACCGCCGCCTCCGAGCCGGCGAGAGCGGCCGTGTGCGACTGCGTGGCACGTGCGCCGGCGGCTGACCGGCCGCCCTTGAGCGCGAGGATCGGCTTCGTCCGAGCCACCCGGCGGGCGAGGCGGCCGAACTTCCGGGGATTGCCGAACGACTCGAGGTAGAGCAGCACGACGCCCGTGTCCGGGTCCTCCTCCCAGTACTCGAGGAGATCGTTGGACGAGACGTCGGCCTTGTTGCCAATGGAGACGAACGCCGACACGCCCACGCCGCGGGCGTCCGCGGCCTCCAGCAGCGCGAGGCCGAGCGCTCCGCTCTGCGACGAGAGGCCGACATTGCCCGGAGGAAAGGCCCGCGGCGCGAACGTCGCGTTGAGATGCGGCCGCGTGACCGCGATGCCGAGGCAGTTCGGACCGACGAGACGGACGCCGTGGGCGCGGATGGTCGCGAGGAGTTGCGCCTGCCTCTCCGCTCCCTCCGGCCCGATCTCCGCGAAGCCTGCGGAGATCACGCAAACGCCCTTGGTTCCCGCGTTCAGCGCATCCTCGGCCGCCGCGAGCACGTGCTCCCCGGCGACGCAGATCACGGCCAGGTCGATCTCGTCGGGAATCTCGGCGACGGACGAGTACGCACGAACACCGGCGACGGGCTCGCCCTTGAGGTTGACCGGATAGGCGACGCCGTCGAAGCCCGCCTGGAGGACGTTGCGAAAGAGCTCGCCGCCGATCGAGCCACGCCTGGACGACGCGCCGACGACGGCCACCGTGCGCGGAGAGAAGAACGGCTGCAGCGACGCCTCGACCGCGACGTGATCCCGCTCGTCGACGCGCTCCCGGTAGTTGCCGGTCGGCTCGATCGAAAGCCGCACCTCGACGGCGCCCTGCTCGATGGCGCGCGAGACGGAGAAGCCCGCGTCCTCGAAAACCCGGAGCATCGGCCGGTTCGAGCTCATCACGTCGGCGACGAACGACTCGATGCCGGCCGACGCCGCCAGCTCGGCAAGCTGCTCGAGCAGCCGGGTGCCGGCGCCGTGCCCCTGAAGCTCGTCGGCAACCGCGAACGCGATCTCCCCCATTGTGGGATCGCGGAGCCGCACGTAGTTGGCGAGGGTGACGACCCGCTCGTCCGGCCCTTCGCCCAAGGTGCCGATGAGCGCGCCGCGCTCGTGCCAGTCCGGGTCGAGCACCGGAGCGACGAGCTCTCTCGTCAGCGACGGGAAGCCGTGAAAGCGCCGGTACAGGCTCTCCTCGGAGAGGCCGTGGAAGAACGCGAGCACGCGTTCCTCGTCGCCGGCGAGCGGCGGCCGCAACCGGAGAGTACGGCCGTCGCGGAGGATGACGTCACGAATGGGTTCCACTGTCAGCGACATCG
Source organism: uncultured Actinomycetes bacterium (assembly GCA_963786725.1). Classification (GTDB taxonomy): domain Bacteria; phylum Actinomycetota; class Thermoleophilia; order Gaiellales; family Gaiellaceae; genus PALSA-612. The sequence continues at coordinate 170,605 of CAWBAD010000012.1, forward strand.
TGGCAGCCGCGCCGGGAGGCTGATCCGTAGTTCCTACCGAACGCAGCTGGGTAGCAACCTCCGATTATCACGGAGCTGCCGCGTCCTACACTCGGGGCAGTGTCCCAGCGTTCGAAGAACCTCCTGCTCATCGGAGTCCTGCTCGTCGCGGCCGGGCTCGCTGCCGCGCTCATCGCCGTGAGCGTGACGGGAGCAAAGGACGAGTCGGCGACCGCCGCCGTCCACGGCGTGGCGGAGACGGAGGCGCTGCTCGAGGGCATCCCTCAGCGGGGAAACGTGCTCGGAGAGCCAGGCGCGCCGGTGACGATCGTCGAATATGCGGACTACCAGTGCCCTTACTGCGCCCGCTGGGCGCTGGACACCCTCCCGGCGATCGCGGACGAGTACGTCCGGCCAGGCAAGGTGCGGATCGTCTTCCAGGGCGTCGCCCTCCTCGGAGAGGACTCGGTGACGGCGCTGCAAGCGGCCGTGTCCGCCGGGATGCAGGACAAGCAGTGGAACGTCGGCGAGCTGCTCTACCACAACCAGGGCGCCGAGAACTCCGGCTGGGTCACCGACGACCTGCTACGTGACATCGGGGCCTCGGTGCCGGGCCTCGACGTCGACGCCATGATGGACGGCCGCGAGTCGGCCGAGGTCGCCGACGCCATCGGCGAGGCTCAGGCAGAGGCGCAGGCCGCCGGCATCACGGGGACGCCATCGTTCGAGATCACCAAGAGAGGTGGACAGCCGACATTCCTCCCGGGCGCCCGGCCGCTCGACGAGTTCCGCCAGATCCTGGACCAGATGCTCCAGTCGTGAGCGAGCGCCGGCTGCGCGCCGCCATTGGTGTGCTGGCGCTGCTCGGCCTGGGGATCGCCGCCTATCTCACGTACCTCCGCTACAACGGAGGATCGCCGTACTGCATCGCAGGTGGAGGCGGCTGCGAGCAGGTCCAGGAGTCGGAGTACGCGAAGCTCGCAGGCATCCCCGTGGCAGTGCTCGGACTCGTCGCCTATGCCGCGCTGCTCGTGACGGCACTCGTGCCCGGCCCCGTGGCCGCCGCTGCGGGTGCCGGCATCGCGCTCGTGGGTGTCGCCTTCAGCGCCTGGCTGCTCTACGCACAGCTGGAGCTGATCGACGCCGTTTGCCAGTGGTGCGTCGCCAACGACGTCGTGATCGCGCTGGCGGCGATCGCAGCCGCGTGGCGGTTGCGGCAAAGTACGTAGCAGAGTTCAGGACTCGTCCCGATGGCGAGCCACAGGGCGGCAGGTCAGGTTCGTGGCATGACGCGATCGCTCTGCCACATCAAGGTCGCGCTGGACAAGGTCGAGGCGTGCCCGCAAGGGGCGTGCCCGTTCTGGGAGCACGGCGGAGCCGTGATCGAATCCGGGTGCAGGCTCGAGCGCCTCTCCCTCGAGCTCGACAACCGACACATCGCCGCGTATCTCGCGGAGCTGCGCGAGCGGCTTGAGACTGCCCGGAACGACGAAGAGCGCGCAGCCGCGCAGCAGGCATTCGCGCAGCTCGTCCCGCCCGAGTTTTCCGGTCGCTGACCGCCTCGATACCCTCTAGGGGTATAATGTGGGCGTGAGCACGCTCGAATACATGGTCGACGGCATGTCGTGCAACCACTGCAAGGCGGCCGTGACGGAAGAGGTGCTCGCCGTTAGTGGCGTGACCGAGGTGGAGGTCGACCTGGAGACGAAGCGCGTCCTCGTCCACGGCGAGGATCTCGACGATGCCGCGGTCCGCGCGGCCATCGATGAAGCGGGCTACGAGGCGGCGTGAGCACCGCGGCACCCGAACGCGTCCGCCTCGACGTCGACGGCATGACCTGCGCGTCGTGCGCGGCGCGCGTCGAGAAGAAGCTGTCCCGCGTCGAAGGCGTCGCGGACAGCTCGGTCAACTATGCGACCGAGGAGGCGACCGTCCTCTACGACCCCGCCCGCGTCGACGTCGACGACCTCCTCGAGGCCGTCTCCGCCGCCGGCTACTCCGCGCACGTGCACGGCGAAGCCGCTCGCGAAGGAGCATCGGTCTGGCGCCGGCTTGTCGTGGCCGTCGCGCTCACGGTCCCCTTGACGCTGATCGCAATGGTGCCGCCGCTCCAGTTCGACGGCTGGGAGTGGGCAGCGCTCGCGCTCGCGACGCCGGTCGTGTTGTGGGCCGGCTGGCCGTTCCACCGGGCCGCCTTCCGGAACGCCCGCCATCGCGCGGTCACTATGGACACCCTGATCTCGATCGGCACGCTCGCGGCGTGGGCGTGGTCGACCGTCGTGCTCGTGGGCGGCATCGACGCCGAGATGTACTTCGAGGTCGGTGCGGTGATCGTCACGCTGATCCTCGTCGGTCGTTACCTGGAGGAGCGCGCCAAGAGTCGCGCCGGTGCAGCTGTGCGCGCGCTGCTCGAGCTCGGCGCGAAAGAGGCGCGGGTGCTCCGCAACGGCGAGGAGGTGCTCGTCCCCATCTCAGAGCTGAAAGTCGGCGACCGCTTCGTCGTACGCCCCGGCGAGAAGATCGCCACCGACGGCGTCGTGGAGGAGGGCGAGTCGGCGATCGACCAGTCGATGCTCACCGGCGAGTCCGTGCCCATCGAAATCGGCCCGGGCGGAGAGATCGCCGGCGGCACGATCAACACCTACGGGCGGCTCGTCGTCCAGGCCACGCGGATCGGTGAGGAGACGGCGCTGGCGCAGATCGCGCGGCTCGTCGCCGAGGCTCAGGCGGGCAAGGCGCCGGTGCAACGCCTCGCGGACCGTGTCTCGGCCGTGTTCGTGCCGGTAGTGATCGCCATCTCGCTGGGCACTCTCGCCGGCTGGCTCGTCTTCACCGGCGATGCCGGCGAAGCGTTCACTGCAGCCGTCGCCGTACTCATCATCGCCTGTCCGTGCGCTCTGGGTCTCGCCACACCCACGGCGCTGATGGTGGGGACCGGCCGCGCCGCGCAGCTCGGCATCCTCATCAAGGGGCCTGAGGTGCTCGAGGAGACGCGCCGGATCAGCACCGTCCTTCTCGACAAGACCGGGACGGTGACAGAGGGCCGGATCGAGCTCGTCGACGTACGGCCGCTGAACGGCGCCACGCGAACGGAAGTGCTGCGCCTGGCCGGGGCGCTCGAGAATGCGAGCGAGCACCCGATCGCCCAGGCCGTCGCCGCGGCGGCCAGGGCCGAGCTCGGCAGTCTGCCGCCGGTTGACGCCTTCGCCAACCGGCCGGGCGTCGGCGTCGTTGGGCGCGTAGAAGGCCACGACGTCGAGGTTGGCCGCACGAACGGGGAGATCACGGTCTCCTGGGACGGCGTGCCCCGTGCAATGCTCGTCGTGCGCGACCGGGTCAAGCCCACGAGCGCGGAGGCGGTTCGCGAGCTCCGCGAGCTCGGCCTCACACCCGTCCTGCTGACCGGCGACAGCGAGCAGGCAGCCGAAGGCGTGGCCCGCGAAGTGGGCATCGAGGGTGTCATCGCCGAGGTGCTGCCCGGTGAGAAGGCGGCCGAGGTCCAGCGGCTCCAGGACTCGGGCGAGGTGGTGGCCATGGTTGGAGACGGCGTCAACGACGCGCCGGCGCTCGCGCAGGCCGACCTCGGCATCGCCATCGGCACAGGGACCGATGTCGCGATCGAGGCCTCGGACATCACACTCGTGTCCGGCGACCTGCGGGCAGCGGCTGACGCTATCCGCCTTGCGCGTCGCACGCTGCGCACGATCAAGGGCAACCTCTTCTGGGCGTTCGCTTACAACGTGGCTGCGATCCCGCTTGCTGTCGCGGGTGTGCTCAGCCCCATCATCGCCGCGGCGGCAATGGCGTTTTCCAGCGTGTTCGTCGTCACGAACAGCCTGCGGCTGCGGCGCTTCCATAGCCCTCGTGAGGAGGCGCACGCATGACGCACGGCTACTCCGACCACCGCGCGCAGCTCGTGAACCGCCTGCACCGCATCGAGGGACAGGTTCGGGGCATCGAGCGCATGATGGAAGAGGATCGCTACTGCATCGACGTCATCACGCAGATCAGCGCCGTGACGACGGCGCTCGAGAGCCTCGCGTTCGAGATCCTCGACGACCACGTCTCGCACTGCGTGGCGGGCGCGCTCGAGGCCGGCGACGCTGACGTGGCCGCCGAGAAGCGCGACGAGCTGCTGGCGGCCGTCCGCCGCTTCGCCAAGACGCGCTGACGCAACCCATTCGAGGGAGGCCGATCCCTCGTTCGGGGGTGTTGTGCACGTTGCCACGGGCCCATGCTCCGACTGCGGCGGAGCCGGCCGGGGGGCCGGCGCCGGGGAGGATCTGCGGCGTTCGCTCCGGAGGCGGCCGGCTCCGACCCCGCCGGCTTCCGCCGCCCACTTCTCTAGAGTGCCCGTACCGGGGTGCTCCGCACATGCGGGGCTGAGATCACACCCGAGAACCTGATCCGGGTAATGCCGGCGAAGGGAGCCGAGAGGTAGCTCGACGGAAGACTCGTAAGGAGGGGCCCACGGGGGAACCATGGGTTCCCCCGTGCTTGCTGACGCGGGTAATGCCGGCGAAGGGAGCCGAGTGGCAGCTGACGAGAAGACACCGGCCTGGGGCATCGAGCCCGTACCGGAGCGCCTGCGGGTGCTCGGCTTCCTGGACGCGGCCGCGCTCTGGGGCAGCCTCGGCGTCAGCCTGCTCGTGCTCGTCGCGGGTACGTTCCTCGTACCCGCGCTCACCCTGCGCGATGCGCTGATCGCCATCGTCGTCGGCGGACTGATCGGGAACGCGATGCTGGGGACGGCCGGCCTCATTGGCGCCCAGGCGCGCGTGCCGGCGATGGTGCTGATGAGACCGTCGCTCGGTCACCGCGGCTCATATGTCGCGACGGGGCTGAACGTCGCGCAGAACCTCGGCTGGGCGATCTTCGAGCTGATCGTCATCGGCACGGCCGCAGCGGCTCTGTCGGACAACGTCTTCGGCTTCGAGGGCAAGTGGCTGTGGACGGTCCTCTTCGGGCTGCTGACGGCCGTGATGGCGCTGGCCGGCCCGATCGCCGTCGTTCGGCGCGTCGTGCGGCGCTTCGCGTTGTGGGTGGTGCTCGCCTCACTCGTCTACCTCACGTGGTGGACGATCGACAACGCCGACCTCAGCGCAGCGTGGTCGCAGCCCGGCGGCGAGTCGCTGTGGTATGGCATCGACCTGATGATTGCGCTGCCCGCCTCCTGGTTGCCGCTGATTGCGGACTACACGCGCTTCTCCCGCGACGGGCGGTCTGCGTTCGCCGGGTCCGCGGTCGGCTACTTCGTCCCGAATGCATGGCTCTACGCCCTCGGCGCGCTGCTCGTGACGACGAGCGCCGCGTACAGCGATCCCACGGAGCTGATGACTTCCATCGCCGCGGGCGGTCTTGCCGCCGGGCTCGCGCTGCTCGCGCTGACCGTCGACGAGACGGACGAGGCGTTCGCGAACGTCTACTCGACCGCCGTCTCGCTGCAGAACGTCCTGCCGCGGGCGCCGCAGCGCCTGCTCATCGGCCTGGCCGCCACGGCCGCGACCGTGGGTGCCCTGCTGATCACGTGGGCGGAGTACGAGACGTTCCTGTTCCTGCTCGGCTCGTTCTTCGTGCCGCTGTTCGGCGTGCTGCTCGCCGACTGGCTGCTGGGCGGCGCCCGCTACACGCGCGCGGACGTCTTCGAGGCGCCGCCGTTCCGGCTGCTGATGATCCTCGCCTGGCTGGCCGGCTTCTGCCTCTACCAGTGGCTCCATCCCACGGGGCCGACCGCGTGGACCGACCTGCTGGCTCACGCAGGCCCCGCCGGCATCGGCGCCTCGTTGCCGAGCTTCGCCCTCTCGTTCGTGCTCGCGTCGCTCGTCGCGCTCAGGGACCCGCGCCGATGATCGCCCGCGTCGCCACCGTCGACGGCGTGCTCGAGGTCGATCTCGAGACCGAGGAGATCGAGCCGGGCGCGGGCACGGTCGACCCACAGCGGGTCGACACCGGCCTGCCTCGCGTCGTCTGCGCGGCCACGGCGGGCTCGACGGTCGTCGTCGTCGTCGACGCGCGCCCCCCGCTCCTCGTCTCGCACGATGCGGGTCAGACGTGGCGTGAGTCCGGACGCGGACTGCCGCCCGGCTTCGGGGTCGCGGTGCTCGAGGACGATCCGGACATCGTCCTGTTCGCCGGGCGGAACAGGCTCTACCTATCACGTGACGGAGGGCGCTTCTGGGAGCCACTCTCTGTCGAGCTCCCCGACATCGAGGCGGTGGAGCTCGAGGACTAGACGGTCGCCGTCTGCCCCGGCTTCAGCAGCTTCCCGCCGACACGCACCGGGCCGGCGAGCGCGCGAACTTTCGTCCTTCGCTTCGCGTATTCCACCTTCCAGCGCGCACCCGCGCCGCCCGAGGCGGTTGCGTTCTTCGTGGCGATCGTGAAGCTCGCCTTTGCCGCCGCGCCCTTGGGCACGGCCGCGGTCACGCCGCCGGCCTCGAGGACGAGCTTCCAGCCGCTTTTGCCCGGGCAGTGCTTCCGATCTACCTCCAGCTCGGAGCCTCCCGTGAGCGTCGTCGTCCCGTCCCCAGCCGCCGCACGCAGCACCGCTTGCCCGCCAGGCGGAGTCACGACCACGTCACCTCGCGCCACCGACGAGCCTGGCCGCGCGGCCTTGACGGCCGTCCCATGCTGGTGCTGGACGAGACCGCGGACCGACGAGACCGTCCATGCGCAGTAGTCGGGTACGGTGAACGGCGCCCCGATCTCCGGCTTGTCGTAGCCCTGGCCGCGGCTCGTCTCGCAAAGGTACGGATCGGACGTCGGCAGGTACCGGCCGGGTGCCAGCCGAGTCGTCGTGTCGCCCCGCTCCGTTGTCCCCGAGCCGAGCGCGACCGTCTTCTCGGGCGGCGGCTGCGTGCGCATGAGCTTCAGGTTCCACTCGTAGTGACCGCCGTCTTCGCCCAGGCACTTGTAGTCCCAGACGATTCGTACCACGGCCAGGTTCTTGCCAGGGACACGCGCCTCCACCTGGCCCGTGATGTAGATGTCGCTGGACGCAGCGCTCCCTGCGAGCACTGCGACCACGGCGGCGACCCCGGCGCCGATGGCAAGCGTTCTGCGCACCCGCGTCAGGTTAGTTCAGCGACAGCAGCCACATGCCGGCCACCGTGTACAGCACCATCAACCCCAGCATCACGTACTGCGTTCTCAGCGCTATACGCGGGCTCGGCGAGAGCGCGACCGCGCGGTCGTGCGCGACGATGAGGCCGAGCACGTGGCCGATCACGAGCACGGTCACCTGCGTGTACCAGGTCAGATTCGGCTTGAGCAGCGTGAAGTTCGGCTCGAAGCCGGCCGTCCCCAGCACGTTCCAGCCCTTCGCGTAGGGATCGGAGAGCAACGGGATGGCGAACTGTCCTTGGATGACGAGCAGCGAGAAGTAGTGCGACAGTGCGTAGACGATCGCGATCGGGATGAGGCTGCCCACGAAGATTCCGGAAAACGCGGCGCGCTCACCGACGACGCCTTCGGCGACCTTCACCGACAGCGTGTAGATGGTGGCCACGATGAGCACGACGATCGTCAGAGAGGACAGGTTGAGCAGCTCCACCGCCCGCTCGGCGCTGACCGGGTCGGAGAACCGGATCTCGAGGTCGTAGAGCCGCTCGAACCACCACGAGGAGCGCGACAGGCCGTCGAACGCGACCGAACCGAGCATCACAGCGAGGAAGGCGACAGCACCGGGGCGCCGCTCCACGCGGGCCAACTCCGAGAGCGGCTTGCGGAGGATCAGCTCCGTGCGGCCGCCCTCGCGCTCGCGGCTGCCGAACAGCGCCGCCCTGGAGATGAAGCCGAAGTAGACGGCAAAGCCGTCTCCGTTCGCACGCCAGTCCTTACGCCCGAAGATCGCCATTCCCGTCCACGTGGCGACGCTGTAGATCGTGATCGCGACGGCGAGCATCCGTGGGTCGGACGGGTCTGCGTACACGAGCTCCATGGCCACGAAGCCGAACAGCAGAACGACCGCGGGCCAGAGCCCGAGCCAGGCGGGATACGGGCGCGGCTCTCGCGACCAGCCGAGCTTGCCTGCCGTCCACGCGACGACGTCCGCGGCGGCTCGCCAGGGGTCGAGCACCGTCCAGACGTTCCCGAGCACGATCGAGAGCACGACCATGCCCACCCAGAAGATGACGTAGATGAACGTCGGCGCGAGGTTCGCGCTGGCGCGCTCGGAGCCGAACGCCGCGGCCGTCCAGACGACGATGAAGAGCGCGAGCGAGAGCCCGCTGACGACGACGCGGAAGTACGGCGAGAGGAGGACACGCTGGAGCCCCTCGGGCAGTGGGCGTCCCGCGCCGACCTCGAGCTTCGGCTTCTTCCACAGCGCGCCGAGCGCGACGAACGAGATCACGAGCACCGTCGCGCCGCCGACGAGGAAGAGCCAGCCGGGAACCGGGAGGTCCCGGATACCGCCGATGCCGTGCGCGGCGGCGGTCGCCGGTACGACGAGCGCGACGAGCGCGGCCAGCGCGCAGAGCGCCGCGAAGGCTCTGCTCACGGACGGACTTCGATGTCGCCGATCTGCAGCCCGCGATTCTCGAGCTCGACCTCGAAGCGGCCGGGGATCGAGGCGACGAAGACGAGCCGCGCAGGCTTGCCGGGGGTCACGTCGACGGACTTGTCGTACCCGTGCAGATGCACCTCGTCTGCGACGTCGGATCCGACCACGATCGCCACCTGCTTCCCCTGGTCGACGGTCGCCCGCTGGATGCCACCTCGTACCTGTCCGTCACGCACGACGATCCGCACGGTCGTCACCTCCGGCTTCGGCGCAGGCGTCGGGGGAGACGGCGGTGGTGGCGGGGGCTGCGGAGGAGGCGGTGTCGTCGCCGGAGGCGGAGGCGGAGGAGGACCGGCGGAGGTCGTCGTGCTTCCGTCGTCACCGCCGCAGGCGGAGAGGCCGAGGGCACCGATGGAGACGATCGCGAGGACGAGGACGAGGCGGGCTCTCATGTTCCCTCCAGTCACGTGATGTGCAGTGGTGCGCAGCTTGCCTGCGAGCGGTTGCCGGCGGCGTCGGTGGATGTAACGCAGAAGCGGAGCTTCCCACGGGCCGTGCTGCGCCAGGGCAGGAAGTAGAAGAGCGCATCCGGCTCCACCTCGTGCAGGCGGCCGGTAACGGTCGCGAGACGTCGTCCTCCGCGGAAGACCGCGGCGGCCTCGCGACTCTTGCCGCCGGCCTCGACGAGGCGGTAGCGGAGCCGCACGGTCTCGCCGCGCTCTCCCTCACTGGCGAGTGCCGTCACGCGCGGCGGCGTCGGGTCTGCGACGCGACCGAACGTCGCAGACACCGATTTCGCGCCGTCCAGCCCGAGCGTGCAGACGGGCTTCTTCCCCTTGCAGGCGCCGTCCCAGCGCACGAACGTCCACTTCTTCTTCGGAGTCGCTTCAATGGTCATCGTGCTGCCCGCGGGGAACGAGCGCGAGCATGTGCGCCCGCAGTCGATGCCCGTGGGACGGCTGCGTACCGTGCCCTGCCCCACCTTCGTCACGGCGACCGGGAACTGCGTTCCCGCCTCTACGAACGAGGCGACGACTGACGCAGCCCCTCTCGCGAGCACGACGCACGATGCGGCAACGCGGCGGCAGGACCCCGACCAGCCGGCGAGGATCCAGCCTGCCGCGGGGACTGCCTGCAACGTCGTTCGCGAACCGACCGGGACTAGCGCTCCGCAGGCGGTGCCGCAAGAGATGCCGATCGAGCTCACGATCGAGCCCTTTCCGGTGACGCTCACCGCCAGCGGCGTCTGGGTGGGCTGCACCCCTCCGATGGCCGCAGTCACGGAGCGCGCACGCGTCACGGGGACGACGCACGCGCCGCTGCCTGTGCAGGCCCCTCCCCACGTCACCGGCCCCGACGCCGTCAGCGTCACGGGAACGCCTGCCCCGAAGGAGGCCACGCACGCCTCCCCGCAGACGATCCCGGGCACGTCGCTCGTCACCGTGCCGCCGCCCGCGGCCACCGCGACGGCGTAGACGGTGTCGGGCGGCGCGAACGTCGCCGTCACCGTGCGCGGATCGGCCATGGTCACAGAACACGGGCCGGTGCCGGTGCACGCGCCCGTCCAGCCCGTGAACGACCAGCCTGGAGTGGGCGACGCCGTCAGCGTCACGGTGCTGTCCGTGGGAAAAGACGCGGAGCACGTCGGGGCACAGGCGATGCCAGCGGGCGAGCTCGTGACTTTGCCGCTCCCGCTGACGGTGACCGCGAGCGGGAACTGCGAGGGACGCACGCGGACGAACGTCACGTTGACCTCGTACGTCTTCCCGGGCTCGATCGGGTCGATCGTGCACGTCTCGTCGCCGCACGAGCCGAAACCCTCGAAGGCCGAGCCCGGGCTCGCGGACGCCGTGAGCGTCACCGGCTTGTAGTTCTTGGGATCGTCGTTGGAGACGAAACTGAAGCTGCAGTTGTCGCCGCAGTCGATGCCGCCCGGATCGCTCGTGACACGGCCCTCGCCGTCTCCACCCTTGCCGACAACGACCTTCCCGTGCAGCGCCAGCTCCGGAACGGCCGAGGCCGACGTCGCGAGCACGAGCAAGCCAAGCACGGCGGTCGCGGCCGCGAGCAGCCGGGTCACAGCTGGAACTCCCCTCTCGCGACGACCACGGCGCTACCCGCCACTTCGACGCGCTCGATCCGGTCGGACGTTCCCCAGGCGGTGGCGAAGAGCGTCGACGGCCGGCCGACCTCCGCGCCCTGGGAGATCTCGATCTCCTCGCCGGATCCGACGAGACCGTGGCGTAGGAGATGAACGGCCAGCGGCCCGGCTGCCGACCCGGTGGCCGGATCCTCTGCGACACCGTCGGCCGGGGCGAACATCCGCGTCTTCCAGCGGCGGCCGGAGCCGGCAGAGCAGTTCGTGCCCACGACGTCGGGAAGCTCGGCGAGGCGGTTGAGATCGGGCTTCACCGCCACGACCTCTTCCTCCGATCCCAGCACCACGAACGCCATCTGGAGTCCGTTGTCGTAGACCTCGACCGGCTGCTCCGAGCGCTCCACGCCGAGCGCGGCCAGCATGTCGTCCGCTTGCGGATAGACCTTCCAGGTGGGTACGACTTGCTCCATGCGACCGAAGACGATACGTGCGCCTTCGCGCTCCACGTGCACCGGTATGACGCCGACGCCGGTCTCGAGCCTCACCGTCTCCACCTGCAGCGGCCCCGCGAGCACGAACGCCGAGCCGAGCACCGGATGGCCGGCGAACGGGATCTCCACGGCAGGGGTGAAGATCCGCAGCCGGACGTGGCCGTCACCGGCCGCCGGATAGACGAACACCGTCTCCGAGAACGCCATCTCGCGCGCGAGCGGCTGGAGCTGGCCCTCGGGAATGGCACGCGCGTCCGTGAAGACCGCGAGCTGGTTGCCCGCCAGCGCGCGGTCGGTGAAGACATCGCAGACGACGTAGCGGAAGGTGCTCGCCACGGCGCGACTCTACCGGTGTCTAGTTGGTCCCCTCGGGCGACTTGCGGCTGACGGCAACGCCGCCACAGAAGGCGTAGCCGTCCAGGACGAGCAGCGGTGCATCGGGGTCCTCGGGATCCTCGCCCCCAACCTCCACACCGCCCGCGACTGCACGAATGTTCGTCTTCACCCGCCAGCCCGGAGGAACGAGCAGCTGGATGCCGCCGAACAGGGCGGCAACCGAGAGGCGTGCCTCCGGAGCGAGCTCGGCCCTCCGCAGGTCGGCGTCGACCCCTCCGTACCAGGCGACCATCGACCCACCGCGGAACGCGCTCGCCTCGCTCTTCAGCGTTGCGCCGTCGAATACGGCCATCAGCGCCACCTCGTCGCTCTCGGCGTCACCGCGCGACGGAATCGCGCGCTTGACCACAGCGGCCGCGGCCATCCAGCCGCCGAGGAAGCCGAGCCAGAGCCAGAGAAGGCGGCGCACGGCAAGCATCATGCCACGCGGATCTGGCCTGCGAGCTCGAGCGAGATCGCGTGCTCGGCGCCGCCCGTCGCCACGATCACGGGCTCCGGGTAAGGCGCGCGGCGAACGAGCTCGACGACCGCGCCGGGCAGCAGCCCTAGCCCGCGCAGGTAGCCGAGCAGCGCCTTGTCGTCGGGCACGCGGCGGACGGTGGAGCTCTCACCCGGGCCGAGCGCGTGCAGAGGCCGCAGCTCGTCGACGCCGACGTTCAGCTCGGCGTCGGGGATGGGATCGCCATGCGGGTCGTGCGTTGGAAAGCCGAGCGTGGCGTCGATCCGTGCTTCCAGCTCCTCCGAGATTGCATGTTCGAGGCGATCTGCCTCAGCGTGCACCTCGTCGATCGGCATGCCGAGCGTCTCGGCGAGGTACTGCTCGAGCAAGCGGTGGTGCCTGATCACTTCCACCGCCGACTTGCGCCCTGCGGACGTCAGCGTCACTCCGCGGTAGGGCTCGTGCACGACGAGCTTCAGCGTCGCGAGCTTCTTCAGCATCGACGTCACCGATGGCGGCGAGACGCCCAGCGACGCGGCGAGTGCCGAAGTGGTGGCCCGCCCGTGCTCCGACTCGAGCCGGTGGATCTCCTTGAGGTAGTCCTCGGCGGTCTGGGAAAGAGGCGCTGGAGACATGCACTATCTAATATAGAGTTTAGAGATGTCTAAACGCGTTACGCGGCGCAAGCTCCTGGCCGGAGCCGCGATTCCGGTGGCCGCCGTGCCGCTCGCGAAGCTCGCAGGAGCGGGCGACATGAACGCCGGCGCCTCGACTTCGAACCACATCGGCCATCACCACGCGCGAGCCGGCCACGCGGCGATGATCGGTTCGAGCGTGCCCGCTCCCGGCGGCCCGAACGACCTCGACGCACTGCTCATCCCTCCCAAGGCGCTGCCCGCCAAGGCCGGCAGGGTGCGCGAATACACGCTCGTCGCGCAAGATCGCGAGATCGAGGTCGCCAAGGGTGTGACCTACGCGGCCTGGACGTACAACGGCACCGTGCCCGGGCCCGTCCTCCGAGCAACGGAGGGCGACAGCTTCCGCGTGAACTTCCACAACCGCGGCACGCACCCGCACACGATTCACTTCCACGGCATCCACCCAGCCGGCATGGACGGCGTCTTCGAGACGGTCGCACCCGGCAACTCGTTCAAATACGAGTTCGAGGCGCATCCATACGGCATGCACCTCTACCACTGCCACGCGACGCCGCTCAAGAAGCACATCGAGAAGGGCCTCTACGGCGCGCTGATCATCGACCCGCCCGAGCCGCGTGCGCCCGCCCGCGAGCTCGTCATGGTGATGAACGGCTACGACACGGACGGCGACGGCGAGAACAACTTCTACACGGTCAACGGCCTCGCGTTCTACTACGCGAAGTACCCGATCCGCGTGCAGCGGGGCGAGCTCGTACGCATCTACCTCGTGAACCTCACGGAGTTCGACCTCATCAACTCCCTGCACATCCACGCGAACTTCTTCCGTTACTACCCCACGGGCTCGACCGACAAGTTCGAATACACGGACACGGTCATGCTCTGCCAGGGGCAGCGCGGGATCCTCGAGCTCGAGTTTCCGAATCCCGGCCGGTTCATGTTCCACGCGCACCAGTCGGAGTTCGCAGAGCTCGGCTGGATGGGCTTCTTCGAGGTGGAGGAGTAGTGGAAGCCGGCGCCGCCGCCGGGCACAGGCGCGGCTGGCAGCTCTGGGCGCTGCTGCCGATCCTCCTGCTCGTAGGCGTCGTTTCGCTCTTCGCCACTGCCGGAGGCTCGATCACCGATCTCGTCGGCTCGAATCCGCCGCCCCTCGACCAGCTCGACATCCGGCGCGTGTCCTTCCACCCGGGGAAGATCGAGATTCGCGTGACGAACCCGCAGCGCGAGGCAATCACCATCGGCACCGTCACGGTCGCGGACGCGATCGTTCCCTACACGGTCGACGGGCCAACCACGCTCGAGCGGCTGCGGTCGGCGACGATCGTCGTCCCCTACGACTGGGTTCCAGACGAGCCCGATCTCGGTCGGCGTGACAAGCTCCAACGGCATCCAGGTGACGCAGGAGATCGCCGCCGCCGTGGAGACACCCGGCGTGGACTCGCATGGCATCTTCGGCTACGCGCTGATCGGCTTCCTCGTCGGCATCGTCCCCGTCGCGCTGGGTCTGATGTGGCTGCCCGCGCTGCGCGGAGCGGATCCGCGCTGGCTCGCCGCGTTCATGGCGCTCACCGCCGGGCTGCTGACGTTTCTCGCGCTCGATGCTCTCGCCGAGGCGCTCGACCTGCAGGCGACGCTGCCCGGGCAGCTCGGCGGCACGGGCCTCGTCCTGCTCGGCGTCGCGGCCAGCTACCTGGCGCTGACATTCGTCTCGCAACGGCTGGGACGGCGCGGGCCAAGCAGCGACGGTGGGCCTGCTCGCGCGGCGTCGCGCTCGCCACGCTCGTCGCCATCGGCATCGGGCTGCACAACCTCGGGGAGGGTCTCGCCATCGGCTCGTCGTTCGCGCTCGGCGAGCTTGCACTCGGCAGCTTCCTGATCGTCGGCTTCATGGTGCACAACGTGACCGAGGGGCTCGGGATCGCCGCACCGATCGCCGAGGGCAGGCGCGTGTCGTTCGGACGGCTCGCCGCGCTCGCGGTCGTCGCCGGCGCGCCCGCCATCGTCGGCGCGTGGATCGGCGGCTTTCTCACGAGCGACCTGCTCGGCGTGCTCTTCTTCGCCGTCGCCACGGGGGCGGCGCTCCAGGTCGTCGTCGAGGTCGGCCGCTACGTCGCGCGGCGGGCGCCGGGCGGCCTGCGCTCAGGCTGGGTCGGCGGCGGCTTCCTCGCAGGAGTCGCGGTCATGTACCTCACCGGCCTGCTCATCGGCTAGCGAACAGCGCCCCGTATCCTGGAGGCGTGCGTTTGTACCTCGTACGTCACGCGAAGGCCGAGCAGGGCGAGCCCGACGAGCTGCGACGGCTGACGCCCGACGGCCGGGCCGCCGCACGAGAGCTCGGCACGCGCCTCGCCCGGGAAGGCGTCACGCCCGACGCCGTGCTGTCGAGCCCGTTGCTTCGCGCCCGCGAGACGGCCAACGAGATCGCCCGCGCGACGGGCGCCGAGGCCGAGCCGGTGGAGCAACTCCGACCCGGCGCGACGGCAGAGGACGTCGCGCAGGCCGTCGCAGGCCGCGGCGACACCGTCGTCGTCGTCGGCCACCAGCCGGATTGCGGGCACATCGCCGCGGTGCTGACAGGCGGCGAGGAGCCGCCGTTCCCCACCGCGGGGCTGGCCGTCATCGAGCTGTGAGCTCGCGCTCCAGCTCGGCCAGCCACTCCGCCTGCGCGTCCAGCCACGCGATCCCGAACTCGAGCGCGCGCTGCGGAAAGCGATAGCCGAGCTCGACGTCCTCCTGCGCGTGCGGCTCGATCTGCGCCCGGAAGAAGACGACCGCCTCCTCACGCCACTCGCGCATCCGGCGGATGTTGGCGAGCGCGGTGGGCGGATCGGTCAGATCGGAGAAGAAGAGCCGCAGTAGGCCCTCGTCGCGGTAATGGAACAGCGCACCGTCGTCGCGCAGCCAGTCGTCGAGCGCCCGCTCGCCCTCGGCTCGATCGAGTGCCGGCCGTCACGGTCTCCGACCTCGCAAGTCGTACGGCACCTTCGAGGCGCTGCGCGGCGTGAGCTTCGAGATCGCCGAGGGCGAGGTCTTCGGACTGCTCGGCCCGAACGGCGCCGGCAAGACGACGACCGTCGAGATCCTCGAGGGCTACCGGCACCGCGACGCGGGCGAGGTGACCGTGCTCGGCGCACGACCCGGAGCGCGACGGCGAGCGCCTGGCGCGAGCGCATCGGCATCGTCCTCCAGTCGTCCGCCATGTACCCGAACCTCACCGTCCGCGAGCACGTGGCCGCTGTTCGCCGGCTACTACGAGAGCGCCCCGCGACGTGGACGAGGTGATCGAGCTCGTCGGCCTCGCGGAGAAGCGCGTCGCGCGCGTGAAGACGCTCTCCGGCGGGCAGAAGCGGCGCCTCGACCTCGCGCTCGGCCTGATCGGCGATCCGGAGCATCCTCTTCCTCGACGAGCCGACGACCGGCTTCGACCCGGCCGCGCGCCGCGCCGCCTGGGACATGATCCGCTCGCTGCGGCGACTCGGAAAGACCGTGCTGCTGACGACGCACTACCTCGACGAGGCGGAGCAGCTCGCCGACCGCGTCGCCGTGCTGCGCGAGGGCGAGATCGTCGCGCTCGGCACGCCGCGCGAGCTGACGGCGCGCGTCGGGCCGACGGAGATCCGCTACCGCGCTGAACGGTCGCGAGGTCGTCGTCGAGACCGCAGAGCCGACGACGACGTCCTCCACGAGCTGACCGGCGAGGCGCTCGCCGCCGGGGCGCGAGCTCGAGGGGCTCCAGGTGCGCCGGCCGTCACTCGAGGACATCTACCTCTCGCTCACGGAGGAGCGAGCGAATGAGCGTTCGCGTTCCACCAGCTCCGCGCGCGAGCAGCGGCTCTACTGGCGCAGCCGCGAGCTCGCGTTCTTCACCTTCGTCTTCCCGCTCGTCGTTCTTCGTGCTGCTCGGCTCCGTGTACGGCGACGACGATGGAGGGCGACGGCGTCACGGGCTCCGCGTACCTGCTCGCCGGGATGCTCGGCTACGGCGTGGCTGGCGACGGCGTTCGCCGGCCTCGCGATCCTCGTCGTCGATCCGCCGGGAAGCGGGCGTGCTCAAGCGGCTGCGCGGCACGCCGCTGCCGGCGTGGGCGTACGTCATCGCGCGTCGCTTGGGTCGACGCTCGTCGTCTTCGTCGTCGAGGCAGTCGCGCTGTCGTGCTCGGCCACGCTCCTCTTCGACGTGCCGTTCCCCGACCAGCTGGCTGTCGGTGGCGCTCGACACTGCTCCTCGGCGAGCCGTCGCGTTCGCCGCGCTCGGCCTCGGCGCTGACCGGCGTCATCCGCTCGGCCGAGGGGTCGTCGGCCGTCGTCAACGCCATCTACCTGCCGATGGCCTTCCTCGCCGGCTCGTTCTTGTCGACGCACGCGTTTCCGCCCGTTCTCGAGGCGATCGCCGAACGTGCTGCCGCTCGACGTACTTCATCGAGCTGATGCGCGACGTCGCTGCTCTACGACGAGGAGATCTGGTCGAACTGGGACGGACGTCGCCGTCGTCGCCGCGTGGGGCCTCGTCGGCGCTCGTCGCGGCGGTGACGCTGGTTCCGCTGGGAGCCGCAGCGAGGGTTAGCTACGCGTGACCGTCGCGCGGGCGGCGCGCAGCGCGAAGCGCGTCGTCGCCCTCGGCAGCTTCTGCGCCTCGGCGAGCGTCGCGTCGAGCGCCGTCACGAACCAGTCGACGTCCTCCTCGGAGAGGACGAGCGGCGGCAGCCCCTTGATGACGTTCAGCCCGTGGCCCGCGACCTGGCTCAGCACGCGGTGGTCGGTGAAGAGCGGCACGACGACGAGCTGCGAGAAGAGCGCCGGCTGCATCCGCTCGAGCAGCCGGTAGGTCGTCCGCCCCGCCGCTCCGGCTCGCCGAGCTCGATCGCCCACATCAGGCCGAGCCCGCGCACGTCCTTGACGACGTCGTAGCGCTCGACGAGCGGCCGCGTGCGCTCGAGCAGCAGCTCGCCCATGCGCGCCGAGCGCTCCACGAGCCCCTCCGTCGTCGAGCTCGTGCAGCGTCGCCAGCCCGGCCACCATCGCGAGGTCGTTCGGCTGGAAGGTCGAGCCGTGGCTCATCGAGTGCTCCATCGAGTCGAAGACCGCGTCGAACACCTCGCGCGCGGAAGAGCGTCGCGCCGACCGGCACGTAGCCGCCGGAGAGCGACTTCGCCACCGTGATGCACGTCCGGCTCGAGCCCCCAGTGCTCGAGCGCGAAGAGCTTGCCCGGTGCGGCCGAAGCCCGGTCTGCACCTCGTCGACGCAGAAGAGCGTGCCGTAGCGGCGGCAGAGCTCCTGGGCGCCCTCGAGATAGCCCGGAGCGAGGCAGGAGGACGCCGTGGCCGACGACCGGCTCGACGATGAAGAGCGCGACGTCCTCGGTGCGCAGCGCGGCCTCGAGCGCGTCGAGGTCGTCGAACGGGACGCGCGAGAAGCCCGGGCAGCGAGCGGCTCGAAGCGCTCGGAGAAGGCGGGGTCGCCGGTCGCGGAGAGCGCGCCGAGCGTCAGCCCGTGGAAGCCGCGCTCGACGGAGACGCACGCGCGAGCGCCCGGTCGCCGCGCGGCCGATCTTGATCGCGGCCTCGACCGCCTCGGTGCCCGAGCTCGTGAACAGGACGCGCCCGAGGCTCGCGGGCGCGCGCCGCAGCAGCTCCTCGGCGAGGATCGCGCCCAGCGGGTTGACGCCGAGCGCGAGCTTCCCCGGCGTGTCGAGCTCGAGCGCCTCTGACGAGCGCCGCCCGCACGCGCGGGTTGTTGCGGCCGACGTTGTACATCCCGAAGCCGCCGAGCCAGTCGAGGTAGCGGTTGCCCTCGGCGTCGTAGAGGTGCGCGCCCTCGGCGCGCGCCCAGCGGCGGTCGAAGCCGATCGTCGCGCAGCATGCGCACGAACTGCGGGTTGACGACCCGCGCGTGGAGCTCCAGCGCGTCGCCCGAGTGCCGCTCGAGCAGCTCGCGGACGCTGAGCTCGCTCACGAGCCGAGAGCGTCGCGCAGCACAGCCCCCGGTATGTGGCGCACGGCGTAATTGGAAGTCCCGGCATCGGCCAGCTCCTGCGCGGCCGCGTGCAGCGCCCCGTACGCAGCTCCCGCCAGCAGGCTGCCGGTCGAGACGCGGCGCACGCCGGCTGCCGCGAGCTGCGGAATCGGCGGCGCCGTGGCCAGCGCGAGCACGTTCACCGGAACGCCAGCCGCGTCGACGACCGCGGTGATCTGAGCGATCTCGGTCAACCCTGGCGCGTACACGCAGTCGGCGCCGGCGTCGCGATAGGCGACGAGACGGGCGATCGTGTCGTCGAGATCGTCCACGCCGCGAATGTGGTTCTCGGCGCGTCCCGTGAGCACCATTGGCTCGTCAAGCCCGTGAGCGGCCTCGGCCGCGATGGCCACGCGCTCCGCGGCGAGGCCGACGTCATCGATCGCGCCCGTCGCCGGGTCGTAGTCCTCGATCGAGCACGCCTGCCGCGCCGGCCTCGGCGAGCAGCTTTACGGTCTCCGCCACGCCTCCCGGGTCGTCGGGGTAGCAGCGCTCGGAGTCGACGTTGAGCGGCAGGTCGGTTGCGGCCGAGAGTTCGGCGACGTGCGCGACGAGCTCGTCGCGTGTCACGTGCTGGTCGAGCTTGCCGAGCGCCCAGGCGAAGCCTGCGCTGGTCGTCGCCAGCGCCTCGAAGCCCGCCGCCGCGAGGATGCACGCCGATCCCACGTCCCAGGGATTCGGCATCACGAACAACTGCTCTCGCTCGTGGAGCTCTCGAAAGCGTGCCCGTCGCTCGGCGGCGTTCATGGCGCGATTCTAGGAGGGCTTGGCGGAAGGGTGCTCGTTGTCGGGGCGCGATTGACCGCTGTGATTGCAAGGACGCAGGGAGCCCCGATAGTTGCACCTATCGGGGCGACTGAGGACGCCGCAAGCGCGGCGGGCAGCGCGTCCCGACGACTCAGCCACTCTTTCGCCAGGCCCTCCCGGTCAGCCGTCGCACGCGCTCACGTTCGTCGTCGGTCACGTTCGGATCGGCGATCCGGAGCTCGCCTGCCGCCGCGAGCTCGGTCCGAGCCGCCCGAAGATCGACGTGCCGGAGGAAGAGCCTCGTGAACAGGCGCCCCATCGCGCCTCCACTCGTGGCGCAGATGACCCAGGTCATCGCCACATCGAGCGCCGGCTCCCCGGCACGTGAGTTCGCCCAGTCGATGACGACCGGGCCACGGGATGAGAGCAGGACGTTGTCCGGATGGAAGTCGAGATGGATCAGCCGCTCGCCCTCGAACGGAATCTCGTGAAGCCGAGCGTGCAGCTCGGCAAGCGTCCGCGCATGGCTGGCCATCGCCCACGGTCGCCGGCGCAGGTCCGCCAGCATCGTCCGCCCGTCGACGCGCTTGAGCACCAGGGCGTCGTCGAGCACGTTTACCACGCCCGGCACGGGGTAGCCGTGCGCGCGGGCATGTTCCATCACTTCAGCCTCGCGGGCGGGCCGTCCGCCCGCCTTGAAACGCCTGAGCACCCGGCCGTCGCCGAGCTCGAGGATCTCCGAAGCGCGTCCCTCCGCCAGCACCCGCACGGTGCCTAGTATGGGTGCCATGGAGCAGTCGGCACCGGCGGTCGTCGAGAGCCTCGAGCAACATCGCGGAGAGCTGACCGGCTACTGCTACCGAATGCTCGGCTCGCCCTTCGACGCCGAAGACGCCACGCAGGAGACTCTTGTCCGCGCGTGGCGGAACATCGACCGCTTCGAAGGACGCGCGGCGCTGCGCACGTGGCTCTACCGGATCGCGACGAACGTCTGCCTCGACATGGTGGAGGCTCGGAAGCGCCGCGCGATGCCCATGGACCTCGGGCCGGCGCAGGAGCCGGTCGCCGCCAATCTCAACGTGCGGCCCGAGTCGGAATGGGTGGAGCCGATCCCCGACGCCCGTGTCGCGCCCGAAGGCGACCCTGCGGAGGTGGCGGTGGCGCGGGAGACCATCCGGCTCGCGTTCGTCGCTGCGCTACAGCACCTGCCGCCGCGGCAGCGCGCGGTGTTGATCCTCTGCGAGGTTCTGCGCTGGCAAGCATCCGAGGTCGCGGAGCTGCTCGAGACGAGCGTCGCCTCCGTCAACAGCGCGTTGCAACGCGCCCGGGCCACGCTCGACGCGCGAAATCTCAGCTCGGAATCACAGCCGGCAATGGAGGAAGCTGACGCGGAGCTCCTCGCGCGCTACGTCGACGCGTTCGAGCGCTACGACATGGACGCCCTCACGTCGCTGATCCACGAGGACGCGACGCAGTCGATGCCGCCGTATGACATGTGGCTTGCCGGACGCGACGACATCTTTGCGTGGTGGTTCGGGCCCGGCGCGGGCTGCCGCGGGTCGAAGGTGATTCCCACAGTGGCGGCGAACGGCGCACCCGCGTTCGGGCAGTACAAGCCGAACGACGCCGGCGACGGCTACGAGCCGTGGGCCTTGCAGGTGCTCGAGGTGGCGGACGGCGAGATCGTCGGGTTCACATTCTTCCTCGACACGGAGACACTGTTTCCCCTCTTTGGACTGCCGCTCGAGTACTCAGGCGCGTAGGACGTCTTGCAGCGCCATGAAATCCACGAGCTCGAGCAGCTCGCAGGACGCATTCTGAAGACGAACTCGGCGACCGTGGCGGTGAGCCGCAAGCTGCAGCCGTGCCAGAGCGTCGACGGTGACCGCGTCCGGCTCGACTCCACGTACGTCACAGAGGATCTCCGTATCGGCGTTCTCGTGAAAGAGACGGCAGACCCTGTCGCAGAGGCCCGGTAGATCATCCCGTGCGATCGGTCCATACACGGTGAATGCGGCGGGGCCTGCCATCGGTTAGTAGACGGCGCGACGGGGGAATGCTCATCGCGGCCGATGAGTTACAAGCCTGAAGACGGTCTAAGCCTCCGATGACGATGGACAACCGCAAACGCTGGCTGGCACTGCTCGTGCTCTGCCTGGGCGACCTGATGATCGTCCTCGACGTGACGATCGTGGGGGTCGCCTTGCCGTCGATCCGGGAGGATCTCGGCTTCTCCGAGGAGTCACTCGCGTGGGTCGTCAACGCCTACC
This sequence comes from uncultured Actinomycetes bacterium, assembly GCA_963786725.1. Lineage (GTDB taxonomy): Bacteria > Actinomycetota > Thermoleophilia > Gaiellales > Gaiellaceae > PALSA-612. Next base: position 192,197 of record CAWBAD010000012.1, read on the forward strand.
TGATCACGTTCGGCGGCTTCCTCCTGCTGGGCGGGCGGTTCGGCGACCTGTTCGGCCACCGTCGGTTGTTCCTCGCCGGCATCACGCTCTTCACCGTCGCCTCGACCCTCTGCGGGCTGGCGCAGTCGCAGGAGATGCTCGTCATCGCCCGAGCCGTGCAGGGCGTCGGCGGCGCAGTCGTCTCCGCAGTCGCGCTGTCGCTGATGATGATGCTGTTCACGGAGCCGGCAGAGCGGGCCAAGGCGATGGGCGTCTTCGGCTTCGTCGCGTCTGGCGGAGGGTCGATCGGCGTGCTGCTCGGCGGCATTCTCACGGACGTCCTGAGCTGGCACTGGATCTTCCTCGTCAACGTCCCGGTCGGCTTCCTCGTCCTCGGCCTGACCTTCTGGCTGATTCCTGGCGAGCGCGTCGCGACGGCCGCGCAGCGTCTCGACGTCGCCGGCGCGGTGACGGTGACGGCAGCGCTGATGATCGCCGTCTACGCGATCGTCAACGGCAATGAAGTCGGCTGGACCACGCTGGGCACGCTGGGCCTGCTCGCGGTGGCCGCGGGACTGCTTGGTGCATTCCTCGTCATCGAGTCGCGCGTGAAGTCGCCGCTCGTGCCGCTCGGCCTCTTCCGGTTGCGCAACGTGTCTACCGCGAACGCGATAGGCGTTTTCTGGGCCGCGGCGATGTTCGCATGGTTCTTCATGTCTGCCCTGTATCTCCAGCTCGTGCTCGGCTACAGCCCGCTGGAAGTCGGCCTGACGTTCCTGCCCGCGAACCTGATCATGGGCGCGTTCTCAATCGTGCTGTCGGCGAAGCTCGTCCTCCGCTTTGGTATCAAGCCGCCGCTCGTGGCGGGCCTCGGGCTAGCGGCAGTCGGACTTGCGCTCTTCGCGCGCGCACCCGTGGACGGAAACGTCTTCACCGATGTCCTGCCGAGCATGATCCTCCTCGGCATCGGCGCCGGGATGGCCTTCAACCCCGTGCTGCTGGCCGCTATGAGCGATGTCGCGCCGGAAGAGGCCGGGCTCGCTTCCGGCGTCGTCAACACGTCGTTCATGATGGGCGGCGCGCTCGGGCTCGCAGTGCTGGCAAGCCTCGCGGCCTCGCGCACCGACACGCTCCTCGCGGCGGGCGAGTCGGAGCTCTCCGCACTCACCGGCGGCTACCACCTCGCCTTCCTCGTCGGCGCGATCTTCGCGGCGGTGGCCGCTGGGCTCGGCGCCGTGCTGCTACGCGCCGGGGCGTATGCTCCTGCGGAAGGCGCCGGCGAGCCCGCGTTCGAGGAACCTCACTAGCTCCGATCTCCCAGGTGAACTGCCGGACTCGCACGGAGGGCTCGGACCTCCTATCCTGGCTGGCGTTCACTCCAGCAGGGGGTTTGACGATGGAAGGCTTGCGCGTCAACGAGGTACGCCCTCCTCCCACGCTGGTTCCAAGGCACCTTCCACGGCTCGATGCGGAGGCTCTCGGCCGCGCCGCGATCGCGCACGCTGCCCTGCAGGCGGGAGTCGAGGTCGAACGGCCAACGCCGGTGAAGCCGCGTATCGTTTCGAGCGCACATGGAGCGCTCCGGCACCTCCTGCTCTGCTACCCGAGCTACGCCGGTGGCGACGATGTCTACCGCGAGGTCTTCCTCGACCTCTTTCGCCAGCTCCCGAGCTCGGTGGAGCTGACGGTGCTCGCACATACGTCCGTCGTCGGCGACCTTCAGCAGTCGGTGGAGGCGGTACGCCAGGTCGCGGCGACGACGATCGTCGAAGCCCCCGAGTACCTCAATTACACCGTGTGGGCGGAGGATCCGTATGTCGTCATCGACGACGTCGCGTCCGAGCCACCGCGGAGCTTCCTCGTCGAGCCGTTCACGTTCCCACGAGCCGGCGACAGCATCGTGGCCGAGCTCGTCGCCGAGGCAAGCGAGCTCCAGTCCATCCAGTCGCCGCTCTTCTTCCAGGGCGGGAACATCCTCATCGCCGACGACCGCGTCCTCATCGGCGTCGACTACCTCTACGAGACGCTCGAGACGCTAGCCCGCTACCACCCAGTGCTCGGCATGCCGGAGGATCGCGCACAGGCTCAGGAGTTCGTCGTGGAGCTGTTCCGAAAGACCTTCGATCCGGAGCGGGACTTCTTCTTCGTCGGGACGCGGTTGCGGGTCTCGGACGTCGAGTCACGACCGGTGACGATCGAGGGAGAGCGATGGACGGAGGTGCTCTACGCAGGCACCGGATACCACCAACCGATCTTTCACATCGACATGTTCGTCAGCCTCACCGGGCGCAGCTCTTCCGGTCGCTATCGCCTGCTTGTCGGCTCACCGGCTGAGGCAGATCGCGTGCTCGGCAGGCAGCCGCTGCCCCACGCCATGAGCGAGGTGTTCGACGATGTCGCGCGCGGGCTCGAGGCACAGGGGTTCGAGGTGATGCGCAACCCGCTGCCGCTCACATACGTGGACGATCCGGAAGCGAGGCAGCGGTTTTGGTACTTCGCGACGTCGAACAACTGTCTCGTCCAGATCGACGATGCTGAGGGAAATCACGTCTGGCTTCCCACATACGGCCATGGGGCCTGGAGCGAGCTGGCGGCGACCGACGACGCCAACCGCCGCGTCTGGGAGGAGCTCGGCTTCACCGTCCACCAGCTTGCCGACTTCAACGTCTTCGCCCAGAATCTAGGCTCCGTACACTGCATCAAGAAGTACCTCGCGCGGGGACAAGGAGAGGGATGAGCCGCACACCCTGGATGGCTGCGCTTGCTGCCGCCGGGGTGCTCGCGGTCGTCGCCGCCGGCGCCCAGTCGTCGAAGGCTGCATTTCCGGGAAAGAACGGCCTGATCGCGTTCCAGAGCTTCCGCGACGGCTACGCCCAGATCTACACCATGGCGGACACGCCAACGCAGCCGAAGTTGGTGAAGAGGCAACGGAACTCCTGCTATGCCCTTCCTGCCTGGTCCAGCGACGGCAAAAAGATCGTGTTCGAGTACAACCCCGATCCGAAGGGCTGGCCGGCGCGCAGGAGCGAGATCTACTGGATGAATGCCAATGGCACCGGCAGCCTGAAGAGGCTGACCCGGAATGCGGTGTTCGACGGCGACCCATCCTGGTCGTCGGACAACAGAACGGTCGTCTTCGAAAGCCAGAGGGACGGAAACTCAGAGCTTTACACGGTCGACGTGCAAACGCTGGACGTGAAACGGCTGACGAACAACAAAGCCTTCGACGGCGATCCCGCTTGGTCGCCGTTCCGCCGCGGGATCGCCTTCACGAGCATGCGCACGGGCAACCGCGAGATCTTTCTCATGAGGTTCGACCCCGAGAAGGGGCCTTCTCCAAGGTCCCCACTCCTGAACCTGACCAACAACCGTTCATCGGACTTCGATCCGACGTGGTCGCCGGACGGAGAGCTCGTCACCTTCGTCACTGATCGCGACGGCAACCTCGAGATCTACGCGACGAACGACCGGTTTCTACTCCGACGGCTCACCGCCAACCCTGCGCTCGACGCCTTCCCAGCCTGGTCGCCGGACAACAAGTCCATCGTCTTCGTGAGCGACCGCAACGACCCGGGCAATCGCGATCTGTACGTCATGAAGAGCGACGGCACGTCCGTAAGGAAGCTGACCGATTCCGCCAACTGGGACGTTGCGCCAGATTGGAGCTCGGTCGCGCCCGGAGCTCCGGGGAAGCCTCCGCCTCTCCCCGCTCCTCGCCAGCCGCGAGGAAATAGTACGTCCGCCCTGGCGTGCGTGGCGAGGTAGCTTCACGGGACCTCGCCCGTCAACTCCTTCTCGGTCCAGTTGCCGAGCGTCTCGAGCTCTTTGATCGGGAGGCAGGCATCACAGGTGTAGCGCCGCAGCGTCCCGTCGTCGCCGGCAGTTATCACGGCGGTCGCGTCGCGCGGGCTGAACACGGCGCTCTTGACCGAGCCATTGTGGCCGCGGAGAACGTTGAGCGCCCGGCCGCTGTGCGCTTCCCACACCCGTGCGGTGCCGTCTTGGCCCGATGTCACGACGAACTTGCCGTCGGCGCTGAAGGAGATGCTCGTCAAGGGTCCCGTGTGGCCTCGAAGCAGCGTGACCACCCTTGGCTTCTCGAGATCTTCGACGTTCCAGATCGTCGCCGTCCGATCGCTCTTCGCGACGGCCACGAGGGAGCCGTCCGGGCTGAAGGCGGCGCTCGTTGCCGGCCCGGTGATGCTTGTACCAAAGAAGTACAGCTTCCCCGTTTGCGTGTCCCACACGCGAGCGGCCCCATCCTCGCCGGCGGTCAGCACGAGTTTCCCGTCCGGGCTGAACGTTGCACTGTTGACCCTCCCGGTCAGCTGCAGCCGCCGCACTGCTCGCGCCGTCGGGCCGGCCGGCGCGACCGTCACAGCCCAGAGGCGGGTCGTCCCGTCCGCACCCGACGTGACGACGAGCTTGCCGTCTGGGCTGAAGGCCACGCTCATGACAGGGCCCGGTTGCCTTGGTAGGAGGGCTTTGCGCGTTCCAGTCGACCGCCAAATCGACGCGGTGCCGTCACTGCTCGCGATCGCTATGAGCTTCCCATCGGGGCTGAACGCCACGCCGTTTACGGCCGCGCCGACCTCGATCGAGGCACCGCGGCTGAGGTCGGTCAGCTCCCAGACTTGCACCGTTCCCTGCTCATCCCCCGTCACAAGCCGACTGCCGTCCTGGCTCATCGCAGCGGTCACGCCGTAGCGGGTCGGGACCTTGTCGTCCTCGGTCTTTCCCGTGGCGGGGTCCCAGAGCCGGGCACTTCCTTCGGCACAGGCAGAAGCGATCAGCTTCCCGTCGGGGCTGAACGCAGCGTCGTAGCACGGCCCTTTATGGCCGCGGAGCGTCGCGAGTCGCCTGCCGGTGATCGCCCGCTCGTTGTTGTAGATCTCCCACACCTGCAGCTGGCCGCTTTCGCTGTTGGCAGCAGTGACCACAAATCTCCCGTCCGGGCTGAACGACGCGCTCAGGACAGGACCGGGCGGCCGCAGGCGAGCGAGCTGCTTCCGTGTCCTCCACTGCCAGACGCGAGCCGTCTTGTCGTCGCTCGCCGTCACGACGAGTTCCCCGTCCGGGCTGAAGGCGGCACCGAAGAGGCGGCCGTTGCCTGCAGGCAGGACAGTGAGCACCTTGCGTGCAGACCATCGCCAGACTCGCGCGATGCCATCGTCGCTTGCTGTCACGACAAGCTCACCGTTCGGATTGAACGTCGCCCCCGAGACAGGACCTCCGTGCCCCTTCAGGACCGCGACCTGCTTTCCGGTCGACCACCGCCAGACCTGGGCATTCCCATCGTCGCTGCCCGTTATGACGAGGTTTCCGTTAGGACTGAAAGCAGCCGTCAGGACGCGTCCGCCCGGCGGGCGCAGTACGGGTGCGATCCGCTCGCCGCTCGACCGCCTCAAGACCCGCGCCGTCCCATCTTCGCTCGCCACTACCACGAGCGTGCCGTCGCGATTGAACGACGCGCCTCTGACCGGCGTTCGCAACGAGATGCGCCGGCCGGCGGGGCTTCCCGAGTCTGCACGCCAGAACCGAACGGTCTTGTCCGCCCCTCCCGTCACGACGAACTTCCCGTCGGGACTGAACCTGGCGCTGACGACGGCGTCCTTGTGCCCACTCAACACGGCACGGCGACGGGACCTGACCAGCGCGGCGCGAAGAGCTTCCTCGGCCTCGATCGTCTTCTTGAACGAGTAGGCGCTGGAGGCGGCCTGCACGCTGTCGTCAGGGTCGACCTGAAACCTCGGATCGTCTTGAGAGTCGAGGAGCACGAACGCGCGTTGGGCCGCCTCCCGCGAGCGCGATTCGTCGCGCTCGCTGCTCGCCGCGCGCCACCCGACGAACGTAAGTCCCGCGAGCACGGCTGCCGCCAGAAAGAGTCCCGAGATGACGAGCCCGAGCCGCTGCATGAGACGCGCACGCTGCCGTCTCCGCTGCTCCTCGAGCTCCTGCGCGAGCCTGGCCTGCTCGCGGGCCTTTAGCCGCTCCGCCCGCTGCCGTCCAATCCACGGCACGAGGAATTCGCTGGAGATCTCGAAGAGATCGAGGTCTCGGCGCCGCTCCCGTCGCACGAGCTTCGTCTCCGTCTCCAGCGCATCAAGGGTGCGCTCGAGTCGATCTTCGGGTATGTCGGGCTCGTCCGTGCGCACCCGCTCGATCAGGTCGTCGGCCGAGACGACGTTGCGGACGCCAGAGGCCGTCACCATCTGGCTGAGCAAGGCGACCGCCGGATAGTGCAGCTCCGTTGGGAATCGATTCAGTGACTCCTCGAGGTAGTCCTCGAGCAGTCCCTGGATTCCCTTCTCCTTCAGAAGCCGCTCGGGATCGCTCGACTGCCAGAGACGGAGGCAGACGATCTGCAGCTCCGTGAGGTTGATCGAGCCGGCCCCGGTATGGCGAAGAACGGCCTCGGCCAGCTGCGTCGCGAGTTCGGGCGACAACTCACGATCGAACCAGCCCGGATGATCCTCGAACGGCCCGCGGATGAGTCTCGGGAGCGCGTCCACTACGGGCGGAGTGAGGAGCAACGACTGGCTTATCAGCTCCGGGCTGCGCTCGAGCAGCTTCCGCACCTTCGCCAGGTAGTCCTCGCGAAAGCCGAAGACCAGCTTGACGGGCAACGTCGTGTCCTGGAGCAGGTCGATCAACGCGTCGACGATGCGTTGTTGACACGCGAGCGCCTCTTCGAGCTTCTTGCTGTTAGGCGCTTCCTCGAAGAGCGTGACGAGTTCCTCGAACTGGTCGAGAATCAGCAATGGGCGATGTGCTCGGGCCTCGGGGCCGAGCGCTTCGAGCCGAGACCGAAGCTCGTGGGCCCCGAGCACGATTTGCGCCGAGTCTCCGGCCTCCGAGGCGAAACTCGAAGGCAGAAACGACCCGTCTTCCTCCGTCATGGGAATTCGTTCCACAACGAACTCGTCGCCGAATCGCGGCTGCACGCGGATGCGGTCGGCACGGAGGCCTTCCTCCTCAACAGCCGGAATCAGGCCTGCGTTGATAAGCGACGACTTGCCGGAGCCGGACCCGCCGTAGAGGAACACGCCGCGATAGACGACCACGAGCTGCAACAGCTCGCGCGTCTCGACCTTGCGGGCGAAGAAGATCTTGCGATCGCTGTACCGGAACGACTCGATGCCTCGGTAGGGCGTCCGCGGCAGGACGGATGCGCTGACCTCAATCGCGGTAATCGGGCATCTCCTTGCCGGCGACAGCGCGGTACAACTCCGGGACGAACGTCCACGCATCCTGGACGATGAACTTCAGGTACTTCTGCTGGTTCTCGAAGACCTCGACGACGAGCGGGTCGGGGTGGCAGTCGACAGAGTAGGCGTCCGGGATGTTTGCCCTGTCGACGCCCCAGCGCAGCGTCTTGAAGAGCAGCCGCAGGTTGTAGTCCACGAGGCTGTAGCCGACGAAGAGCGTCGTCCAGCGCTCGAGCTGGAATCTGAAGATCTCCGGTACCGGGTAGTACGGCTTCTGGTCACGCATCCGCAGGACGAACTGGATGTAGTCCTCGTCGGTGATGACGACCGACTCCGGTGTCCCGATGTCGCCGTGGATCTTGAAGACGAACGGCCGCTCACCCGTCGGGTCGTCGAGATACTGCTCCGTCGGCCTCGTCGAGTCGGGGCTGTAGACGGTCACGCGCGACTCGCTGCCGGCATCTCTGAGCGCTCGCTCCAGGAGCTGGTCGTAATTCGTCGTGATGAGGAGCGTGAAGCCGAGCTCTGCAAGCCCGCGCAGGATCGGTGAGGGCTTCTTCCCGGCCTGCACCACCGCCTCGATCGTCTGAACGAGCTGCCGGCGGGTCCGCATCGTCTCGTAGAAGAGGGAGGTGCGCTGGAGGTTCTTCGTGTTCTCGTTCGGATACGTCGTCACGAGGTCGCACTCTTTGGCGAGCAGCTCACTGAGCGTGCTTCCGAGTGGTGGCCGCTCTGCTTCCGTGTAGACGTACGACGAGCCCTCGGGAGGGGCACCGTGGATCCCCGCCCCGAGAAAGAGCAGACACTGCCCTCTCGCGACGGCGTCCGCGATCTGGGTAACGGCCGCGCTGCCGACCTCCACGCTCATACCGCGGCACCTCCAGTGCCTGCATAGCTCTCCGTGAGCCAGAAGCGATATTCCGCGGCATCCGTTGCGGCGTAGCGCACCGCCCTGAAACCTCCTGCTCATGCTCCTGCCGCTCGGAGCGCTGCCAGTGCCGTGGATTACAGCGCGATCGAGCCTTCTACGCAAGCCGCCCCGGGCTGCGTCGACCCGTTGACAGCTCCTGGATGGCTCGCTAGCGTCCGCAGTTAGCGACGAAGGGGGCGCTCTCCAGTGGAGCGCAGGGCGTGTAGGCAGCCGCTGATGAGCCTCGAGGCCCAGGGCGAACCTCGTCGGGTGGACCCGTGAGCACGAGCGTGATCTTCGAGCCCCTGAGCCTGGGGAGCCTGACGATCAAGAACCGCGTCGTGCGCTCGAGCGTGGGAGGCCGCTTCGACAACTACGACGGGTCGGGCACCGGCGTACGCATCAACTTCGAGGCGAAGTTCGCACGAGGTGGAGTCGGAGCCATCATCTCCTCGCACGCTCCGATCCACGAACGCGGTCACATCATTCCGGGGTACGCATACATCGACTCGGACGACAAGATCCCCTACTGGCGCGAGGTCGGCACGCGGGTACACGAGCACGACTGCAAGTACATCGTCCAGCTCGTCTTCGCCGGACGCGAGCGCATTCTTCCGGGCCTCCGTTACGCGTCGGCCTTGGGAGCGACCAATGCTCCGGAGCCGATCAACGGCTTCCCGTGTCGCGCGCTGACCGTCGCCCAGGTACGCGAGGTCGTCGGCTGGTTCGCGCAGGCCGCGCGACGCGCGCGCGAGGCGGAGGTCGACGGCATCGAGCTCGCAGGCGCCAACGGCATGCTCTTCACGCAGTTCCTGAGTCCCTCCGTCAACACCCGCCAGGACGAGTACGGAGGTTCGCTCGAGAATCGGGCCCGGTTCGCGCTCGAGGTCGTCCGCGCGATCCGAAAAGAAGTGGGCGGCGACTTCTGCCTCGGCTTCAAGATCAGCCTCGAGGAGGCGCCCCGCGAGCTCCTGCCCTGGCTGCGACGCGGGAACGGCGTCGAGGACGTCGTTCGCGTCTGCCGCTGGCTCGAAGACGCCGGCGTCGACTACTTCCACGTGAGCGCCGGGACAGGCTTTCCGCATCCCCGGAATCCGGCCGGCCGGTTCCCCACGCGCGAGGTGGTGCAAACGTACGACACGATTCTCTCCAGCGGGCGGTACACGCTCCGCAACTACCTCGTCTTTCGCACGTGGCCCCTTCGCTCGATCTTCCGCTGGTGGTGGGAGCGGCCGAGCCGCCGTCTCGGCATCGAGGGCATCAACCTGTCGGGCTCGCGCGCTCTCAAGGAGGCGGTCTCCGTACCGGTGCTCTGCACCGGAGGGTTCCAGACGGCCTCCGTGATCGAGGCGGCGATCGAGCGCGGCGACTGTGACGGCGTCACGATCGCGCGCCCGCTCATCGCGAACCCGGACCTCGTCCGGTTCTTCGAGCAGGGCCTCGACGCCGCTCCCCGTCCCTGTACCTACTGCAACAAGTGCCTCTGGAACTTCATCGAGAACCCGCTCGGCTGCTACGAGGAGGCACGGTACGACTCGAGGGAGGAGATGGTGTCCGAGATCCTCTCCGTCTTCGACCTGCCAGCCCGCGCAGCCCAGCCTGCGGAGGTCCGATGAGCTCCACCGTCCTCGAGCCGCTCGCCATGCGCAACCTCACGGTGAAGAACCGGCTCTTCCGCTCGAGCCTCTCGGGCCGCTTCGACGGCTACGACGGCTCGGGGACGAAGACGCGCATCAACTGGGACGTGAAGTTCGCACGTGGCGGGGTTGGGGCCATCATCTCGTCGAACTCGCCGGTCCATCCGCGGGGCTGATCGTTCCCGGCTATGCGCACATCGACCGGGACGACCGCATCCCCTTCTGGCGCGAGCTCGTGGCGAGGGTCCACGAGCACGACTGCCGCTACATCGTCCAGATCGCCTACTCCGGGCGGCAGCGTGACATCGGCGGCATCGCGTACCCGAGCGGCCTGAGCTCGACGGGGAAGCGAGAGCCCCTGCACGGCTTCCCGTGCGAGCGGATGACGGTCGACCAGATCCGCGAGGTCGTGAGCGACTTCGGCCGAGCTGCCTACCGCGCCCGTGAGGCGGGCGCGGACGGCGTCGAGGTGCACGGCTGCAACGGCTACCTGATCACACAGTTTCTCTCCTCCGGCATCAACGACCGCCGCGACGACTACGGCGGCTCGCTCGAGAACCGCGCGCGCGTCGCTCTCGACGTCGTGCGTGCGATCCGCGCCGAGGTCGGCCCCGACTACCACCTCCAGTTCAAGATCAGCGCCGAGGAGCGGCACAACGAGCTCCTCCCGTGGCACCGCAAGGGCAACTCGCTCGCGGAGTCGGTGCAGGTTTGCGGCTGGCTCGAGGAGGCAGGCGTGGACGCCATTCACGTCTCGTCGGGCGGTGCCTTTCCACACCCGCGCAACCCGGCCGGAGCGGCGGCGGTCAAGGACCTCGTGCGGACGTACGACACCATGCTCTCGAGCGGCAAGTACGCATTCCGGAACTACCTGCTGTTCAGGATCTGGCCGACGAACCGGATCTTCAAGTGGTGGTGGGAACGTCCGAGCAAGGGGCGAGTGGAGGGCATCAACCTGCCCCTGGCCCGTGCGGTGAAGGACGCCGTCTCGGTGCCCGTCATCTGCGCAGGGGGCTTCCAGACGCAATCCGTGATCGCACAGGCGATCGCCGACGGCGCCTGCGACGGCGTTTCGATCGCACGGCCGCTGCTGGCGAACCCCGACCTGCCGCTTCTCTTCGCGCAGGGGCTCGACAAGGCGCCGAAGCCGTGCACGTACTGCAACAAGTGCCTCGTGAACTTCATCGAGAACCCGCTCGGGTGCTACGAGGAGAGCCGCTACGACTCGCGTGACGAGATGCTGAAGACGATCATGTCGGCCTTCGAGCCGGAGCCGGCGCCATGACGGCCGACAAACTGCTGGAGCCGCTCGCGTTCCGAAACCTCACCGTCCGCAACCGCGTTCTCCGCTCGAGCATCGCCGGCCGCTTCGACAACTACGACGGCTCGGGGTCCGAGGCACGGATCAACTTCGAGACCCGCTTCGCCCGAGGCGGCGTCGGCGCGATCATCTCCTCCTTCGTCCCGGTCGACGTGAGGGGGCGGATCGTTCCCGGCTACTCGGGAATCGACCGCGACGACCGGATCCCGTTCTGGCGCGAGCTCGGCGAGCGGGTGCACGAGCACGGCTGTCCCTACATCGTTCAGCTAGCCCATGGCGGTCGTCAGCGCGACATCGGAGGCATCGAGTTCGCCAAGGGTCTGAGCTCGACCGGCAAGGCGGATCCGCTCCACGGCTTCCCGTGTGAGGCGATGACGGGCGACCAGATCGACGAGGTGGTCGGCGCGTTCGCACGTGCGGCTCACCGCGTCCGGGAAGCAGGGTTGGACGGGGTGGAGATCCACGGCGCGAACGGCTACCTCTTCACGCAGTTCCTGAGCTCCGCGGCCAACGACCGCGAAGACGCGTACGGCGGGTCGCTGGAGAACCGTGCCCGGCTGCTGCTCGACGTCGTCCGCGCGATCCGAGCTGAGGCGGGGCACGACTTCCACCTCCAGGTCAAGATCTCGGCCACCGAGTACGGCAACGCGTTCTTCCCCTGGTCGGACAAGGGGAACACGATCGACGACTCGGTGCAAGTCTGCCGCTGGCTCGAGGAGGCAGGCGCCGACGCGATCCACGTCTCGGCCGGCAACGCCTTTCCGCATCCGCGGAACCCTGCGGGGGCGTTCTCGGCGCACGAGGTCGTGAGGACGTACGACACGATGCTCTCCAGCGGCCGGCACACCCTGCGCAACTACCTCATGTTCCGGATCTGGCCGCTCAACCGCATCGCGGAGTGGCGCTGGTCAGTACCCGCCGAGCGTGTGGAGGGCGCAAACCTCCCCGATGCCCGCGCAATCAAGCAGGTGGTGTCGATCCCCGTCCTCTGCACCGGCGGCTTCCAGTCCGCCTCGGTGATCGAAGGGGCGCTTGAGCGAGGCGACTGCGACGCGGTCACGGCAGCCAGGCCCTTGCTGGCGAACCCCGACCTCGTCCAGCTCTTCGCCGCAGGTCACGAACGGGCGCCGCTGCCGTGCACGTACTGCAACAAGTGCCTCTTCAACGTGCTCGAGCACCCGATCGGCTGCTACGACGAGAGCCGCTATGGCTCGCACGAGGAGATGATTCGCGAGATCTTCTCCGTCTTCACGGAGTCGCCCCCTCCTCCGTCGGAGCCGGCTCTGGGCGAAGCCACCACTCCCCTCCGATAACCGAGCCTAGGCCGCGGCGATCATGTGCTCGGAGAAGCGGTGCGCCAGCGCGGCGATTGTGTTCGAGGGATTCGGGCCAACGGGGCCCGGCATGACGGATCCGTCGGCGATCACGAACCCCGGGTAGCCGAAGACCTCGCCGTAGGAGTCCACCACGCCTTCCCGCTCGTCCCGACCCATCGGACAGCCGCCGAGCGGATGCACGGTGACCACACGTCCCAGATGCCAGGGCGGGTTGTCCTTGAACCTTGCGTCGAGGACCCGCGAGATCTCCCGACCCGTCCGCCGCACGTCCTCGAACGTTGGATTCGAGCGACGCTTGTTCCAGTCGATGTCGAGCCGACCGTCGCCCGTGAGCCGCATGTGACCGTCCGGGACGTCCCGGCCCATCGCGAAGAGCGGCAACGTCGTCGACGACAGAGGCCACCGGCCGATGAAGCGTGCGACGTCGGCGCCGATGTCGCTCGAGCCCCCGAGCCGGAGCCAGAGCTTGATCAGGCGCCAGAGCAGGCGGAACACGCGCACGATCCCGGCAGGCTGGTCGCTGAGGTCGATCAGCCAGTTGATGGTCTCCGGATAGCCGCCGTCCTGGATGTAGTACGCGCGCCCGGGGCCGCCTTCGAGCTGATCCTTGACGCGGATCGTGCTCGTGATGACGGGCCCGTAGCCGGGCTCGATGAGCCGTCCTCGGCGCTGGCCGTCCACCGTCTCGTGCGCCTGCATCGCGAACGTGAGGAGGTCACCGTTCCCGCAGAAACGCGTCCCGAGCCGGTCGCTCAGGCCGGGGAAGTTGGCGCGGTTCTTCAGTAGGAGGTAGGTGGACCCGAACACGCCGGCTGACAGCACGAGCCGGTCGGCAGTCACGGTCAGCTCGGGCAGCGGCGCCTGACGCTCCTCCCCTTCGACGGCTTGCGAGTGATCGACGTAGCCGACCGCGTACCCACCGCCCGACCTGGGCGCGAGCGTCTTCGCCTCACAGCGCGTCCTGATGTCGACGCCGTGGCGAAGCTTGGCGAAGGACAGGTAGTTGAAGTCGAGCGTGTACTTGCTGCCGAAATTGCACCCGAAGTTGCACTCGCCGCACAGACGGCACGTCTGACGGGTGCGTCCGTGGAGGTTCTCGTGCTCCCCGAGGATCGGTTCGCCGGGCATTGGCTCCCCGCCGTCGGGTGCGAAGGTGACGGCAAGCTTGGGCAGGTACCACTCGAGCCCGAGCTCGTGCGCAGCGTCGCGAAGGGCAGTCGTCTTTGGGGTGCGGTCGTATGGCGCCTCCTCGAAGGGGTACGGCGCCGCTTCTAGCATCGCCTCGTGACGCTCGTAGTGAGGCTCGAGGTCCTCGTACGTGACCGGCCAGTACTCCCAGCCGCCGTGCATGAGATCCTCCTGCACGAAGGTCGACCGGTCCTTGCGGATGAGGATGTTCGAGTAGAGGAGCGAGCCTCCGCCCAGCCCGCTCGCGACGATCCCTCCGAGCCCACGGAACTCCCAGATGTTGAAGATGCCGTGGAGACCCTCACTCGGGTCCCACAGGCTGCGGGCCGTAGCCGCGGGACTGCGGGGAAACGAGCCGGGCGGATACGCCTTGCCGCGCTCGAGCAGGCACACGCGCATGCCTGCCTCGGCGAGCCGGAAGGCGGTCACGGAGCCACCGAACCCCGAGCCGACGACGACTGCGTCGAAGTGCTCTTCGCTCACCGCTCCCTCAGCCGCCGAGGTCGAGCGGTGTCTCGACCACCTCGCCCTGGACGCCGTCCTCGCTGTACGCGACGGTCCTGACGACGTAGCTCTTGTCCTCGAGGCGCATGGGATGCGCGACGACCCCTGTCCCGGTTGATCGGACCGTGAACGCGTGGCTCGCGGGCGGGAGGTCGTCGTCCGGTGTGTCGATCGACACGACCAGCCGCTCGGGTCGGGCGGCACCCGGCGGTAGCGGCTTCGGGAACTCGTACTTGATCACGGCCTGGTCTCCGACGCGCTCGACGCTGACGTCGGGCGCCGGTGGAATGGGCAGCGTCGGCGTCGGCTTGGCTCGCTTCCTCACACGACCGCGCGTAGCCCCTCCGCACTCGACGTGAAACGCCGTCGGATTCCGCCACTGGCTCTTCTGCGCCGGGCCGGTGGGGCTCGAGTCGCTCGATCCCCATTTGCCGGGCCAGACCAACCAGCCCGGCTCCCCGTCAGAGAGGACTTCGAGAGTCGGGCGGACGCTCGGTCCCTTCCCATCCGAGTAGTCGGGGTACGGGAGCGGCCACATGGGCCACTGCTCACCCGCGCTGCCGAACGAGGCGTGTGAGCCCCTGCCCACGTAGACGACCGGCGCCGGGCCGTCGGGAGACTCGCGCAGCTCGAGGTCGGACCAGTTGAAGGCCTCTCCGTCGCGGTGTTGAGCGAAGGTGGCCACGTTCGGCACGCCTTCGCGACCCATGCGCAGCTGGATCATCTCCCAGTCGCCCTCGTGCAGCCCGGCGCCGAGGAAGTTCTTGTCGTTGTAGTAGTAGAAGAACCAGTACTGGAGCCACGTGGGCCCATTCGCCTCGTGCACGACATAGCCGTAGGCACGGTCGGCGTAGCGCGCATCGGCATGCAGCCGGCGTGCGTCCTCGACGTAGCGCCGGCCGGCCGCGTCGAGGAAGTCCGTGGCCGCAGCCGCCCCGCCTCCCGGATATTGCTTACCGAGGAAGGCGAGGTCGAGCTGCTTTTGCCCCTGCTCGGGATCCGCAGCCGCGACGATCGACCCACCCGCGCGCTTCAAGCTGTTCGTGTAGCTCTGCTTCGATCCGTCGTCGAAGAAGTACTCGGGCAGAATCGCCGCCGAGTCCGAACGGAAGCTCTCCAGCGAGTCGTACTGCAGGTACGGCAAGAAGCGCTGCAACAGCGCCGCATCGTTCGGCTTGGGCTCAGGCAACGCTACCTACTTCCGAGGTGAGCCCGACGTCGCTCGAGGGATCGCCGTAGTGCTGGTAGGCAGCCCACAGCGGACCGTAAAGGTGCCGCTGCTTCCACAGCGCCTGCCTCGCCGCGAGCACTGCGTCCCCGAACGAGCTGCCACCAACCGACCCGTTCGAGTCGTCGAAGAGCGCGCCGTAGAACGCCTCGGCGAATAGCGTCGCGCCCATGTCGTTCACCTCCCACGCAGTGCCCACATAGTTCCGAACCCCGAGACGGAAGAACTGGTCGGCCAGGCTGGGCAAGAGGCCCGCCTCGCTGCGCGGTTCCTCGGCTGCACCTTGCTTCGCGGTTGCGATCGCCTCCGACGTGCGCGCGGTCAGGCAGGCATTCGCAACGATGATCGCGGGCACGCGCTCCAACTGCTCGAGCTCGTGCGGCGTGAGCAGGCCGCCGGCGAAGACCCAACCGACGCGGTCGGGCTCTGCCTCGTCGAAGTCCCCGTGACCGGCGTAGTGCACGAGGTCGACCTCTCCCCGCAGCAGCAGCGAGAGGATGTCGAGCCGGTTCGCGGGCTTGATGCCGCTGAGCGGCCCCTCGCGCGGAACGCTCGGCGCGCCGATCCGCGCGTCCACCTCCACGTCGTCTCGTGCCGACAAGAGCTCGACCACGCGCAGCGCCTCCACGCGCGCGCCCTCCAGGCTGTCCCCGGTCGCGGGATCGCCGGGGTCCCCGATGACGAGCGCCCTGATCTTCCCACGCGCAACCGGTCGTGGCAGCGGCGCCGGGCTGTAGACCGTTCTCAGCTGGCGTGCCAGGGGCAGCTGCACGGAGAGCGGCTCGCGGCCGCCGCCCTCGTTGGACGGCGCAGAGAGAAACTCCCAGTGGACCGGAGCCGTCCACCGGTCGACCTCGAACACGAGGGGCCCGGAGTGGAGCACGTCGCGAAAATCCGGCGGCACGAGCAGCTGCATGAGCTCGCACAGCTCGTCGACCTCCTCCGGAGGTGGGTCGGTCGTTCTCTCGACCAGCTCCGTGATGAGGCTGCGATCGAGGTGCACGACCCGCTCGGGGACGGTTGCCGCCTGGTGGATGGCGGCGACATGAATCGCACGCCCGTCGTCCCAGAAGGAGATGCGCACCGGGTCCTCGGCGCCCCGCCGATCCGCGCGGCGAGGCACGACGCGGAAGTGCGGCAGATCGAAGGATACGTCTCCGTCCCCGTCCGTCGGCAGGCTCTTCACCTTCTCGAGAGCGAGTGCACGCACCGCCTCGGGCGCCGAGATCTCCTCCAACAGCGTCGCGAGCGCCCGGCCATGGCGGGAACGCGCGGGTGACGCCGCGGCGACGAGAGCCGACTCGACGAAAAGGGCGAGGCCATCTTCGGCCGACACCGCTCCGCCCGGGCCGGTCGTCACGCTCTCCTTGAGCCGGAACTCGACTTCCGCGTCTGGTCGAGTGTGGGCGAGCTCGCTTTCGAGCGCTGCGTGGACCTCGAAGGCACGGCTTCGTCCCCACTCGGCAACGACGATGCGCTCGATCTGGGTGGCACCGGTGTTGGTGGGGTCCGACGCGCTTTCGACCGCCGCCTCGCTGATCCCTCGCAGGAGCCCGCTCACCGCCTCACGGATGGAGAGCGTCCCGGCGCCCGAGCCGATGAGGACGGTGCAGACCGTGCGGACGTTCGGCAGCACGCCCAGCGAGAGGAAGAGCTCGCGGGCGAGGCGCACGAGCGCGTGCTGGTCGAACGTGCCGGGCCGCCCCATGCCGGCGACGGCCACGAGCCGACCGCGGTGCTTTGGATCCGACCATGGGAAGTAGTCCACGTCGCCGAGCGCTCCCCTGAGGACCCCCCGGCGTGAATGCCGCGTGATCACGAGGTGAGAGCGAATCGGGTCGCAACCCTCGGCGATGCCGGACACCGCGCAGTCGAGAGCAAGCTCTGCGTGCTGCGGCAGCACCCCCTGGTAGTGGCCGACGGCATAGACGTCGGCAGCGATCTTCGTCACGTCGCCCCAGGCGACTTCGACGGCGATCGACGGCCGCTGCGCTTCCGTCGCCCCATCGGCCGCTGCCTCCTCGGTCGCGACTACCGCCGGCTCGCCCTCGTCCCCCGACCCGAGGTACCGGTTGGCGACGAGATTCTCGAGCCGCACCCTCTCCTCGGGGTTGAGATCGGGCGCACCGCCGCCACGCCGCCGCTGCTTCGCCTTGGTGAGGATGCGCTCGGCCTCGGGCGGGACGGGCTCGACCTCTCGGCGCCCACCCCGGGCGCTCCGCGTGGTTCCGCGCGAGACCGGCCTCTCGGTTGTGAGCACCGACGTCTCGCCGCGTTGCAAGAGGTCCGAGATGGCATCGAGGACGTCATCGTTCTTCGGCAGCTCGCCGTGCTCCTCGTCCACCCAGTACGTCCGTACTGCCTCGAGCAGCCCGAGCGCGTGCGGCACTCGCCCGTCGCCCTCGCGGGTCTCACCGTAGGAGAACGTCCCCGGTGCTTTCAGCTCGAGGAGAAACGGCGTTTCCCGGTCGTAGCCGGCGATGTAGACGAGGCGGTCGGGATCGACGATCTCCTCGAGATCGGCATAGATGGCATGCGCACGATCGAGGAGCGGCTGGTGCACCGCGAGATCGCCCCAGGACGCCCGCTCGAAGAGCTTTGCATGGTCGTCGCCGTCGAGGTCGACGAGCGGAGAAGGCAGCATCTGGTATATGCCCGGGAAGGTGGCGACGATTGCGAGCACCTCCTCGAGCGAGTGCTCGAGGTCTCCCGTCGCGAGCGCCCGGACGATCTTGTCGGCGCCCGTGAGCATGAGCGGGATCGCGAACGATCCTCGGTTGGGCGTCCCCATCAAGATCAGGCGGCCTCCCCGCACTCGACCCTCGGGATCGTCGATCGCCTCCCAGGTCTCGCGGAAGCGATTGACGAAGCGACGGGCGACGAGCCCACCCATCGAGTGGGTAACGAGGTGAACCGGGTCGCCTGCACCGAACGCCTTGATCTCTTCGTCGAGACGGGCCGCGCTGCGGTCGATGTCCTCGCGCCAGTCGAAGGCGAACGGCCGCACCTGCCAGCGCGAGTCCAGCTCCAAGAGGATCGGCACGTAGGTCGGGAGGTGCACGCCCGCGGGTCGGATCTGGACTCCGGCCTTGGCCGGCTCGCCCTCCGGGGTCAGCTCGAAGTCCGCGATGCGGCCGAGGATGAGGTTGACGAAGTTCAGCCAGATACGGTCGGACTCACCCGTGCGGTCCACCGAGTCGAGCTCGGAGCCCATGATCCCGGGCAGCACGAGGACCTTCCCCAGCTTCCCGCGGCGGCGACCGCGAGCGGCCGCCCGGCGCGCGCGCTCGAACACCTCGCTCCCCATCCCCTGCTCGAGCAGCCGCCGTTCCTCACCGTCGAGCTCGACCAGGATGCTACGGACGGCGTCGAGATCCGCGACCGCGAGCGCAGCCTGGAGCCGATCGAGCCGAGGGGTTTCCGCGCGAGTCACGTCCGTTACCCGATGTCCACCCTCCGTGCGGCCACGAGCTCGCCTCCCGCAAAGCCTTCGGCCTTGACGCTGGTGGCGCCTGGAACCCCCGTGACGGTCACTGTGGCGCTGCCGCCCGCAGGATCGAGCGACGCCCGCGGCCTGCCGTCGACGTAGACATCGACTCGATCGATGTTCGTCACCTCGACCTGGACGTCGAGGTCGTCCGCTGCTCCCTGGGACACGGTCACGTCGAGCTGTCGCACTGGCAGCGCCGCGAGCAGCTCGCCAGCACGGTTGAGGAGGTCGACGTTGCCATCGAGCACGTCGTTGCGTGTCATGAGGTGGCGCTCGTCGGGTACGACCCCGAGGTCCTCCACCGGCGTCCCGCCTTCGGCGCCGACACGGAGGGTGCGGCGGATCGAGACCCGCATGTTTGCCCCCTTGGGCAGAGCCTTGTAGGGCGAGTCCGTGTCGGGAGTCGGGAGCTCCAGCAGGTTCTTCAGGAGCCCCTGCGTCCAGACGTTGGCGCCGCCGGCGCCCGTGTTCTCGTCCACGCCCAGCACCGGCCCGATGGCGTGGTCCTTGAATCCGGCCGCGAAGATGTCGGTCGCCGAGTAGCAGCGGGCGTCCGTCACGAGCACGACCGGGCCGCTGTAGACCTGGCCGATGACGTTCGCGCCGTCTTCGGGCGTGATCGGGAAGGCGTGCGAGAACGTCGCGCCGGTCTCGACCGACTGCTCGATCGACCTGAACCACGGTCCGAGGTCGATCTGGTTCGTGGGATTGTCCTTGTGCTTCTTGACGATGCGAAGGTTGAGCGGGGTGTTGATGAACTGGACCGGCTCCGGGACGATGTGACGCGGCGTCAGCGTCTGGAGCGTGAACTCGCTCGCGAAGATGTGGCCCCCGCCGTTACCGCGTACGTCGACGATCAGCCCGTTCTGCGGCAGCAGCCCTATCAGCCGGACAAACTCGGTCACGAAGGCGGCCGGGTCGTCGACGCTGAACGTGAAGATGCGGATCTGGCCGAACGTGCCCGAAGTCGTGCTCACGCTGCGCGCCCGGAAGACACCCGGCATGCTCGTCGGCAGGTCTGCTCCCTCGGCGACCGGCTCGGTGGTGGAGGGCATGTCGCCGGTGGTCTCCTGCTCGACCACGTGCGGGGCGTACAGCAGCTTCCTCGCAAGGCTCGCCTCCTCGGCGCCGAGATCGAGGCCGAGCGAGACAGCCGACGCGCTGACGTCGTCGGGGTCGGGGATGAATGACGGCAGGTTGTCCGCCACGAGCCACTTCTCCCGCAGCTCCCGCTCCTCACCGTCGCCGTCGACGTACCCGACCGTGATCCACTGCTCGTCGGGAGGCAGGTGGATCCGCAGCGGGCGGATGGTGAGAGACTCGACGCCGCGAGTGCGGCGAGCTGCCGCGTTGCTGCCCGCGAAACGGTCGGCGTTGATGTCCACGGCGCGCGCGATCGGGATGCCGTTCCAGAACGTCACGTCGACGCCGGGAGCGAAGCCCGGCGCCGAATACCCTTCGACCAGTCGCGACACGACGTAGCGCCGCTCCTCGCCCTCGAAGTACTCCTCGATCTGGAACGGCAGGTACGCGATCTTGCCGGCGAACGGGGCCGGCAGCAGGTAGTTCGTGTGCAGGTCGCGAACCGAGTGGAAGATCCCGGATATCTCGGAATGAAACCTCGTCTCCGGGTCCATGGTCGATGCGGTCTGGCGCTCCAGGCGTGCGCGCAGGAGCCGCAAGCGCTGCACGGGGTTGACGGCGTGCATGGCCACCTTGAGCGGCAGATGGACGTAGTTCTGCTCGAAGAGGAGCAGTGCCTGGTCGACGAGGACACGCCGCTCGTCGAGCGTGAGCGTGCCTGCGGTCTGCAGGAACTCGTGGAGGTCGACGGATGCCGACAGGTGCTCGCGAACGGGCTCGGGCGTGTTCGCGAGGAACTGCTCTGTCAGCTCGGTGTCAACGGTAGGCGTAACCATGGCGTCCCCTTTCCCATAGCTCGATCCCCACGACGCTCTCCGAGAGGGCGTCAGAGGTATCGCCCTGAGGAGCGCGGGGAGTTACGCCGCACCGACCGCGCAGGAGCGCCCCGCCGGATGGCGGCGAAAAGCCGCAGCGATCATCGCCACGCTGCACGTTGAACGCCCCCGAGGTCGGTTTACGACGCTCGACTGTAAGTCCAATCGGACCAGCTGTCAAAGCTCGGCGCCGACCCGTGGACGATCCGGCTCGACGGCCGTTCCCCGCAACAGAAGGCCCGCTGACCCGGCCGGAGCGAGTTGACACCTCGAACGACCGTTGTAATGCTCGCCGCTGGTAGCCAGTTCGCCAGGGGGTCTGGCTTGTACCGGACGGTCGAACGCTACTGCCGCATTGTTCCCTCGGAGCCGCACCGAGTAGGTCGCGCGATGCCCGGCGCGTGATTCGCGTCCTCGTTATCTCGGGCATTTGCCTGTATCGCGAGGGGCTGGCCGAGATGCTCGATCGCACGGGAGCGATCTCGGTCGTTGCCTCGGCGAGCGACGTGGCGGAGGGTCTCGCGCTGTGGAACGGGCTCGGCGAGGCGCCGGACGTGATCCTCCTAGACACGGCACCGGTCGACGCCGATATCAGCATCCGCGCTCTTCTCAACGCACTGCCGGACGTGCGCGTGGTAGCGCTGGCGGTGCCGAACCACGAGACCGAGATCGTCGCCGTCGCCGAGGCAGGGATCGCCGGGTTCGTGACCTCCGATGCGTCAGTTGCCGAGCTCGTCGCAGCCATCGAGAGCGTCGCGCGCGGCGAGTCCCTTTGCACGCCTTCCGTGGCGGCGGCGCTCATGCGGCGGCTGGCGTCACTCGCCCGGAGCTGGGCCGATGCGGACCCGATCGAGCCACTGACCAGGCGCGAACGGGAGATTCTCGGGCTGATCGACGATGGGCTCTCGAACAAGCAGATCGCGCAACGCCTCCGTATCGAGCTGCCGACCGTCAAGAACCACGTCCACCACATCCTCGGCAAGCTGGGCGTGCACCGCAGAGCCGAGGCCGCTGCGCTGGCGCGCGCTGCACGCGTCCGGGACTAGTCCTCGGATCTAGTTCCCCCCGGCGGCAGCCGCACCGGTGGTCTCGGTACCCGGCGTGGGCCGAAGTTGAGCCCATTGGCCTATTTCGCGGCGCGACGCGCGCCCTGACAATCGGCCGACAGGTTGTTGGCCTTGGCGTCCACGCGAATCCTGCTCGTCGCTCTGCCGCGCATGCTGGAGGAGATCGTCACCCACGTCCTCTCGCAGCGCGGGCTGGAGGTCGCCGGGACGGTGAAGAAAGTCGACGGCCTCTCCAGGAAGGTGGCGAGAGCAAGGCCGGACGTGGTCGTGCTCGGGGAGGACGACCCGCCGCTGGCCGCCGCCCTCCTGGAGCAGAGCCCTCGGTTGAAGGTGCTCACCGTCGCCGAGGAGGGCCAGGACTCGTGGCTCTACGGACTTAACCCGGAGCGCATCCGTCTCGGCGCCCTCTCACCGTCGCGGCTCGTGCGAGCCGTCCAGAGAGCAGCCCGGCCGCCGCGGGCGAGTGGGTGGTGGAGCCAGTGAGCCAAGCCGTTCGAGAGAGGAGATTTCCGTGCCTGTAACACCGACGTACCCGGGCGTCTACATCGAGGAGGTGCCGAGCGGCGTCCACCCGATCACGGGTGTCGCGACCGCCATCGCCGCCTTCGTCGACTTCTTCAAGCGTGGCCCGATGAACGAGGCGGTGGACGTCTTCAGCTTCGCCGACTTCGAGCGGGTCTTCGGCGGGCTCGACACGCGGTCCGAGGCCAGCTATGCGATCCAGCAGTTCTTCCTCAACGGCGGCTCGCGAGCGTGGGTCGTGCGAGCCGCGTCGACCTCGGGAGGTAACAGCCCGACGAAGGCGTCCGTGCGGGCGGAGCGGGTGACGAGCACGACCGAAGCCCTCGAGTTCACGGCCATCAACGAGGGCGAGTGGGGCAACAGCCTCCGAGCACGCGTCGATCTCGCCACGTCCGATCCCACGACGCTCTTCAACCTCACCGTGTCGGAAGTGGTGATCCGTGAGAGCCGTGCGATCGTCGTCGCGAGCGAGGAGTTCCGCGAACTGTCCATGGATTCCACGAGCGATCGTTTCGTCGAGACGATCGTCAACTCCGAGTCGGCGCTGATCCGGCTGGACGCCAACGGCAGCCCGCTGCCGGCACCGTCCGGTTCCACGACCAAGTCCGACTTCACTGCCGTCCCAGGAACGAGCGACAAGCTCGTGAAGGTTCGCTTCACGTACAACGACGGGGGTAGCCCCGCCTTCGACGAGTTCGACAACGTGAGCATCGGCAGCGACCCGATCGACACGATCGACGATGCCGCCGGCCGCCTCGAGGCTGCGCTCCAGGCCATCAACCCGAGCAACCCGGCCTGGTCGCAGGCCACCGTCCGCGTCATGGGCGAGCGGCTGCAGGTGCTGCCCGGCCTTGCGAGGCCGGCCACCGTCGCGTCGTTCGCAAACGCGGCTACGGACATCCTCACGTTCGGAGCGCTCGACCTGCCGGCCGCCGCTGATGGCGAGGCCAGCGTCACGAGCTACTCGCTCGGGTCGACCTCCGGCCCGGCCAAACAGCTGTCGGGAGTGGCGGGCGAGGACGGCATCCCTCCGGACGGCACCGATCTGATCGGCAGCGGAGCTGCGGTGCCACCGACAGGGTTGCACGCGCTCGACAAAGTCGACCTCTTCAACATCCTCTGCCTGCCTCGCGTCGCGAAGGTCGACGGCATCACCGACGACTTCCCGTCCGGCGACGTCTCGTCGGCGCTGACGCAGGCAATCACGTACTGCGAGTCGCGCCGGGCGTTCTTCATCGTCGACACGCCGAGCGACGTCAACAACTTCCTCGAGCTGAAAGCGTGGCTCACCTCGACGCTCGACGCGGTTCGCCACAAGAACGCCGCCGTGTACTTCCCGCGGACGGTCACCGGCGATCCACTCGACGAGTTCCGGCTCCGAACCTTCGGCGCCAGCGGGACTATCGCCGGGCTCTACTCCCGGATCGACTCGGCGCGCGGCGTGTGGAAGGCGCCCGCCGGCACCGAGGCCGGGCTGCGGAACGTCCAGAAGTTCGACTACAAGCTCAACGACGCCGAGAACGGCGTGCTCAACCCGCTCGGCATCAACTGCCTCCGCACCTTCGACGTCTACGGCAACATCAGCTGGGGCGCCCGCACCCTCGACGGCGCCGACGCGAAGGCGTCCGAGTGGAAGTACGTGCCCGTGCGGCGGTTCGCGCTCTTTCTCGAGGAGTCGCTCTTTCGCGGCACCAAGTGGGTCGTCTTCGAGCCGAACGACGAGCCGCTGTGGGCGCAGATCCGCCTAAACGTCGGCGCGTTCATGCACAACCTCTTCCGGCAGGGCGCCTTCCAGGGCACCACGCCGAAGGAGGCGTACCTCGTCAAGTGCGACAAGGAGACGACGACCCAGACAGACATCAACAACGGCGTCGTCAACATCCTCGTCGGCTTCGCCCCGCTCAAGCCGGCCGAGTTCGTGATCATCAGGATCCAGCAGCTCGCCGGGCAGATCGAGACCTAGGAGAGCTGCCATGGCCCAATTCACCGTCAACGCGAGCCGTTTCGATCCGTACAAGAACTTCAAGTTCCGCGTCAAGTGGGACGGGAAGTACGTCGCCGGCGTCAGCAAGTGCTCGGCACTCAAGCGCACGACGGAGGTCGTCGAGCACCGTGAGGGTGGCGACCCGAGCACGTCGCGCAAGTCCCCCGGTCGGTCGAAGTACGAGCCGATCACGCTCGAGCGAGGCGTGACTCACGACGTCGAGTTCGAGCAGTGGGCGAACAAGGTGTGGAACTTCGGCTCCGGGCTCGGCTCCGAAGTGTCGCTCGCAGACTTCCGCAAGGACATCATGATCGAGGTCTACAACGAGGCCGGCCAGCTCGCAATCGCCTACAAGGTGTTTCGCTGCTGGGTCTCGGAGTACCAGTCCCTTCCCGACCTGGACGCGAACGCGAATGCGGTCGCGATCCAGCACATCAAGCTCGAGAACGAGGGGATCGAGCGCGACTACGAGGTGCCCGAGCCCTCCGAGCCGAGTTTCGTCGAGCCGTAGGCAGCGTGAGCGCCACGCGCGCCATCACCCTGCCGCACGGCCTTCTCGACGGCAGGCGACGCCGATCGACGGCCGAGCTGCGCCTGCCGACGGGCGCTGACGAAGCGGCTCTGCTCGCGGCTCGCGACCGGTCACGCGCCTGCCAGGTGACCGCGCTGCTCGCCCGCTGCGTGTCCCGCATCGACGAGCTCGAGGTCGACGAGGACGTGGCGCGGGCGCTGACGGTCGGCGACCGGGAGGCGCTGCTCCTGCAGCTCCGGGCGAGCCTCTTCGGGGACCGGCTGGCCTGCGTCGTCGATTGCCCGGAGTGCGGAGAGCCGATGGACGTCGACCTGCTCGTCAGCGATCTGCTCCTCCCGCCCTACGACGAGGTCTCCGAGCGCCACACGGTGAGGCTCGCCGGGGGACTCGGCGACGCAGAGGTCCGGCTCGTCACGGGCGCGGACCAGGAAGCGGCTGCGCAACGCGGAGGGGTCGAGGAGCTGATCGACCGGTGCGTTCTCGAGCTCCGAAGCCGGCAGGCGATCTCTCCCGAGCTGCTCGGCGAAGCACTCTCCGAGCCGCTCCTGGCACTCGATCCACAGGCGGAGATCACGATCGACGTCGTCTGCCCGGCGTGCGACGAGCCGGTCAGCGCGCTCGTGGACGCCGCCGGGATCCTGCTCAGCGAGCTGACGAATGGGGACGACCGGCTGCTGCGCGAGGTGGATGCACTCGCGCGGACGTACCACTGGTCGGAGGTGGACATCCTCGAGCTCGACGTTCACCGGCGGCAGCGCTATCTCGAGCTGATCGCCGAGGAGGGCGACGAGTCGTGAGCAACTTCCTGGGCAGGCTCGCCGAACGCGCCTCGGGTCCGCCCGCCGCAGGCCTGAGCCCCCGGCTGGCACCGGTCTTTCCCATCGGCCGGCCCATGCGGCCCGAGGCCGAGCCCGAGCCGTTCCGCGCCGAGACGTCTTCCGCTATCCCCGCCACGCCTGACGCACGTCCACTGCCTGCACCCACGCCCGAAATCACGCTGCCCCCGAGCCGTGCGGGGAGGGAGCTCCGTGAGATCCAGATCGAACGCCCGATGCGCGAGCCACGGACACCGGATGCGCCGACCGAAGCGCCGGCGGGGGAGCCACCTCGGACTGAGCTTCCAACGCACGAGCGCACGTTGGAGCGCTCGACCGTACGACGCGAGGTCGAGCCGGCCCAGCCGGCGCAGGCGCCGGCGCTTGCGGCTGCGCGTATCGCCCACGTTCCCGTTCCGGCGGCAAGCCGAAACCGGGCACCGCAACAGCAGGCACCGCGCATCGAGGTACGAATCGGCCGCGTCGAGGTACGCCGCGCTCCCGCTCCCGAGCCCGTCGAATGGCAGGCGCCGCCGGCGGCCGATCCGCCGGCCGCCACAGGCTTCGGAGAGCTCGCCGCCTCTCGCCGCTACGTCGACAGGCGATGGAGCTGAACGGTGAGCAACCACCTGGCAGTTGCGACCGTCACGGCAACGCTCCGCGACCTCGTCTTCTCGTCGGTCAGCGCCGACGTGCCCGGCGCCGACGTGACGATGGTACGGCCCGACGGAACGGGTTCCGGCGTGCCGGCCACCGGCGTCAACATCTTCCTCTACCAGGTCACTCCGAGTGCGGCCGCGCGCAACGAAGACGTCCCCACGCGCAGCCAGGACGGGACGCTCGTACGTCGCCCGCGCGTCGGGCTCGACCTCCACTACCTGCTGACGTTCTACGGGTCCGAGGCGCAGCTGATCCCGCAACGGCTGCTCGGCAGCGCGGCTCGAGTGATTCACGCGAAACCGGTGCTCACGCGTCCACAGGTCGACTCGTCCGTGTCGGCACGGGCGTTTCTCGCCGGCTCGAACCTCTCCTCGGACATCGAGCTCGTGAAGTTCACGCAACTGCCGCTGACGCTCGAGGAGCTGTCCAAGCTGTGGTCGGTCTTCTTCCAGACGCAGTACACGCTCTCCGTCGCCTACCAGGGCACGGTCGTCCTCATCGAGAGCGAGGACTCGTTCTCGTCGCCGCTCCCCGTGCTGCTGCGCAATCTCTACGTGGAGACGTTTCGGCAGCCGGTGGTGGAAGAGATCGTCGCCGCCGCGGGCGACGACAAGCCGATCGTCGCGTTGAGCCAGGTCCGCGTGCGCGGCGAGCGGCTGAGAGGAGATACGACCCTGTTGACGATCAGCGGCGAGAACGTCACGCCGACCAACGTCACAGACACAGAGATCGTCGCAACCCTCCCCGCCCCGCTCCAGGCCGGTCCCCAGGGCCTCCAGGTGGAGCACCAACGGCTGATGGGTGAAGTGCCGCCGAGCATCCTTCCACTACCCCACCGAGGAGTGGAGTCGAATGTCTTCGCCTTCGTGCTCACTCCGGAGATCACGAAGACGGGTGCGAGCTACGACATTTTCCCAGGCCCCGTCTCCACCGAGGTCGTGAACGGCGTGACCGTGCACTCGGCTGACGTGACGGTCGGTCTGCGCCCGGATGCCGGCAAAGACCAGCGCGTGCTGCTCCTGCTCAACGAGCTGACCGTAGCGGACCCAGACGCCTACACGTTCCCCGCAACGCCGCTGACGGCCGATTCGCCGACGGTGGTGTTCCCGGTGCGGCGAGTCCGGCCGGGCACGTACCTCCTCCGCGTCCAGGTCGACGGCGCAGAGAGCCGGCTCGACGTCGTCGGCGGCACGTTCTCCGACCCGACGGTGACGTTCCCGTGACCGACTGGCTCGCCGAGAACCAGCGGGCACTCAGCTCGGAGCTCGAGCGAATCGCCGGGGCGCTCGAAGCGCATGCCGACGGCAGGCCTCCGGACGTCGACGGCGTGCGTGCACAGCCGCCGGTACTCGAGGCGCTGGTCGAGGCGCTCGGCCTGTCCTCGTTCGAGCGAGACGTCCTGCTCCTCTGTGCGGGAGTCGAGCTCGAAGCGCGCTTCGCCGGCCTGTGCGCTTCCGCCGCCGGTGACGAGCGCATCCGCCGAGCCTCGTTCAGCCTTGCCCTCTCGTCCCTTCCGGATGCGCACTGGAGCGCGATCGCGCCCGCTGCACCCCTGCGCTGGCACCGCCTCGTGGAGCTCGACCCCGGCGAGAGCGTCGCCACGAGCCCACTCCGCATCGACGAACGAGTGTTGCACCACCTGACAGGACTGGACTATCTCGACGACCGGCTCCAGGCCCTGCTTGTGCCAGTCGACGTGCCCGAGCAGCTGCCGCCGTCGTTCGAGGCCGTCGCCGCCGAGCTGGCGGCCGTCTTCGCCGGCGCCTCCTCCAACGCGCCGCCGCTCACTGCACTGGGCGGCCACGATCCGGATTCCCGACGCGCCGTCGCTGCGTCGGCGTGCGCCCGGCTCGGCCTGATGACCCTCGTGCTGCGGGCGAGCGATGTGCCGCCTGCGGCATCCGAGCGGGACGCCTTCTGCCGCCTTTGGCGGCGAGAGTCCGTGCTCACGGGCTACGCGCTGCTGCTCGAGGTGGACGACGATGCAGACGCGGACGTCCGTAAGCGGGCGGCCGTGCTCGCGGACACTCTTGGCGGGCTGCTGCTCGTTAGCGCCCGCGAGCCGCTCGCTGACCTGCGGCGGCCGGCCGTGCGTCTGGATGTTCCGCGCCTCCCACCGGCGGAGCAGCGTGCGCTCTGGGCCGGCCGGCTCGGAGAGCGTGCCGAGGCGCTGAACGGCGCCGTGGACAGCCTCGTCGCTCACTTCGATCTCGGGCCACAGGCGATCGAGGCCGCGTGTGCGCAGGCGGTCGCTGGCGGGAGGGAGCTTGACATCGCGCTCTGGGACTCCTGTCGCCGTCACGCACGTCCCCGGCTCGACGACCTGGCGCAGCGGATCGACGCGCTGGCCGGCTGGGAAGACCTCGTGCTCCCGGAGGAAGAGTTGGCGGTGCTACGCGAGATCGAGCTGCACGTTCGCGGCCGCGCCCGTGTCTACGAGCAGTGGGGCTTCGCCGCGGAAGAGCGCGCGCGGCCTCGGCGTCAGCGCGCTCTTCGAAGGAGCGAGCGGCACGGGCAAGACGATGGCCGCCGAGGTGCTGGCGCGCGACCTCCACCTCGACCTCTACCGCATCGACCTCAGCCAGGTCGTGAGCAAGTACATCGGCGAGACGGAGAAGAACCTCCGGCGGGTCTTCGACGCCGCCGAAGCGGGCGGAGCCATCCTCCTCTTCGACGAGGCGGACGCGCTCTTCGGCAAGCGCAGCGAGGTCAAGGACAGCCACGACCGCTACGCCAACATCGAGGTCAGCTACCTGCTGCAGCGGATGGAGGCCTACCGCGGCCTGGCCATCCTGACGACGAACCAGCGCGACGCGCTCGACGACGCCTTCCTGCGGCGGATCCGCTTCGTGGTGCGCTTCCCGTTTCCCGACCACGCCCAGCGTGCCGAGATCTGGCGGCGGATCTTCCCGGCGGAGACGCCGGTCTCAGGTCTCGACGACGAGGCGCTGGCCGACCTCTCGCTGGCCGGCGGCAACATCCGCAACGTCGCGCTGTTTGCAGCGTTCCTGGCGGCTGACGAGGGCGCGCCGGTCGGGATGCGCCACATCGCGCGCGCGGCGGCTCGCGAGTGCGCGAAGCTGGAGCGGCCCCTCACGGAGCAGGCGGTGCGGCAGTGGCTCTGAGCTCCGACGTACGGCTCGACGTCGACGAGCTGGTGCTGGACGGCGTGGAGGCCGACGACCCGCTCGTGCACGAGTCGCTGGCACACGCGCTCGCACCCGCTCTCGCGGCGCACGGGCTGGAAGGGCAGCTCGGGCCGGTGGCGGCGGCAGCGTCGACGGCCGTAGCGAAGGAGGCCTCGCCGTGAGATCGCTCGTGCGACGCGAGGCTGCAACGTTCGCATCGGGCACGGCCGCGGCACACGGCCCCGCCGGCGCGTTCGCCTCACCTTCCAGCCACTCGTTCTCGCAGACCCCCGTGCTCCGGCGCCAGCCGGCGAACGAGGATCCCGAACTGCGCCGCCGGCGCCTCGAAGCGGCGGCGGCTGCACGGAGGGCAGTCGACCGCTTGACGCAGGCACTCGACCGCGGCTACCTGCTCCAGGGAGAGGCGCTCACCGAGGACGGCCTGATCGAGGCGCGCGACGAGGTGCGGATCGAATCACGCGCGACTCGCGAAACCCGGCTGCGCGTGCTGATCACCGACCTGCGCGGGCTCGTTGTCGACCTCGAGGCGGGACCGGTCGATCCCACGTGGTTCGAGGAGCGAATCACGGAGGGGAGAATCAACTACGAAGTCGGCGGGTCGCAGGTCTGGCAGGACACGGCGGCTCTCTACCTGCACCGCAACTACGCCGCCGGCCAGTCGCTCGAGGTCGCCTTCGACAACGTCTTCTCGATCCAGACGGCGCCGATCCCGACTGCGGCCATCAGGCGATCGCCCGTCGCGAGGGCTGCCGAGACCAGCATCTACCTAATCGTCCCGGATCCCGAGAACGCACCGCTCGTGTACCGAAGGGTGACCGGCTACGAAGGCTGGCAGGAGCGCGGCGTGATCGTCACGGTCTGGTCGGACGACTTCGGCTACTTCTACTACGGCGGCAAAGGCCGCAAGAACTACCTCCCGGGGCGGCCGTGATGCGCATCGCTCAGATGCTCCAGCGGCGCTGCGCGTGTGGCGGCACGCCCGGCCCTGACGGCGAGTGCGCCGAGTGCAAGCGCAAGCGGCTACAGCGCTCGGCGGCGGGCATCGGGCCAACAGTCGCGCCGCCGATCGTCCACGACGTGTTGCGCTCGCCCGGCAGGCCGTTGGAGCCGTCGGTGCGCGGAGAGATGGAGGCGCGCTTCGGCCACGACTTCTCCCGGGTGCGCGTGCACGCGGACACGCGCGCTGCCGCGTCGGCCGACGCCGTGGCCGCTCAGGCGTACACGGTCGGCCGCCACGTCGTGTTCGGGGAAGGCGCCTATCGGCCTTCGACCGGCGAGGGACGGCGCCTGGTCGCCCACGAGCTGACGCACGTCGTCCAACAGGGCGGCGGCGACCACGCGGGACGTTTGCCGGTGGCGCCCGCGGGAGGAGCGCTCGAGGCCGAGGCGGAGTCCGCTGGAGGCCCGGCGCGAACAGGCTCGTCGTCACCGACCGTGCAGCGCCTGCTGCGCGTCGATCCCAACGCTGTGTCGACCACGCGGCCGGATCCCGCGGCCGCGCTGACCGGGCCGCAGCGCTTCGCGATGGTCGACACGTACATCCGCGGACTCTGTGACGACTTCGCCGTCAATCAGCTGAGCGGCGACGTCGTACCGACTTCGGGCAGGGCGGCAAACCGGAGGGCGCTCGCCACGGGCTCGAAGCCGACGGGCTGCTGCTGCCTGGCTGTCCTCGATAGCAGCCCGAACACCTGGATGATCGAGATCTCAGCCGTCAAGAGCCCGCGCACGGGCCAGCGGGTGACGCTGCCGCCAACGGACCTCCCGATCGACTGGGGATCGTGGACCGCGGGCAGCACGCCCGCCTTCCAGGGCCTCGTGCCAGTCGCAGGCCACGAGCTATGTGGCCATGCGGCGCTGATCGAGGTGGGCGCGCATCCCATCGGCGGCAGCCGGCTCACCACCGACGTCCACGACCCGACGGTCCGCATCGAGAATGCAATTTCGGCCGAGCAGGGAGTGCCGGCGGCGGACCTGCGAGGGCTCGCAGGGTCAGGCCCCCACCGCGGCGAGTCCGTCGAACGGATCACCGTTCGCAAGTTCGACTTCAACCGCTCCGACCCGACCAGCTCGCTGCCGCCCCCGGAGCTGAGGAAGCTCGAGTTCGCCGCCGACTTCGTCCGGCAGAACGACACCTTCGTGGACGTCATCGGGCACAGCGATCGCGTCGGGTCGGCGGCCGCTAAGCAGACGGTCAGCCAGCAACGCGCAGACAGGACGAGAGGGTTCCTCGGCAGCCGCGGTGTGACCGCGACCGTCACCAAGGAGAGCCGGACCTTCCCACGCTTCACTCGCGTCGAGGGCGTGTCGGACAGCGAACCACCACCTGGCGGTGCCACCGCCCAGGACGAGGAGTGGCGTCGGGTCGACCTCCTCGTCGCCGGCTTCCCAGCGGGAACGCAGCGGCCTCCGGCCGGCACACCGCGCGCCGTCGGCCCGCACGCGAAGGCACCGGGCCTAACGGCGGCGACAACGTCGTTGGATCCGTGTGTCGCCCTCCTCGCGCGAACGGGCGATCCCACGGCTGGGATGGGCGACTTCCCGCTTCGGCTGCTGCCTCACGGCCTGGAGGTCGTGTGATGGCGGCGCGCCAGTTGCTGCTCCAGCGCCGCTGCGCCTGCGGCGGGACGCCGGGGCCTGGCGGCGAGTGCGCGGAGTGCAAGCGCAGGCGGCTGCAGCGCTCGGCCTCGGGCATGGCGCCTACCGTGGCGCCACCGATCGTCCACGACGTGCTGCGCTCGCCTGGCCGGCCGCTCGAGCCCGACGTGCGCGGTGCGATGGAGGCGCGTTTCGGCCACGACTTCTCCCGCGTGCGTGTGCATGCGGACGCCAAAGCGGCCGAGTCGGCGCGTGCCGTGAATGCGAACGCGTACACGGTCGGCAGCGACGTCGTCTTCGGCCATGGTCGGTACGCGCCCGGCTCGAGCGACGGCGGTCGCCTGCTCTCCCATGAGCTGACGCACGTCGTCCAGCAGGGGGCTGGCTCGGCGCCCGCTGGACCGCTCCCGATCGGACGCGCGGACGGACCAGCCGAGCACGAGGCAGAGCGCGGGGAAGCGCGGCCGGCTTCGGGCGCAGGTCCGGTCCTGCGGCGCGAGCCGACGTTCCCCAACACGACCTGCGACCACGTGAAGGGGAACATCGAGCGCGCGTGGCCGACCGCCAAGAGCTGGGTGAGCCACGCTCGGCGACGGCTTGCCAAGCCAACCGAGGTGGCGGGAGCGCTGGGCACGCACTTCAAGCTCGACCCGAACGACAGCGCACAGGCCGGTGATCTCTCCTACGTCCAGGACGTGTTCGCGCGGATGGAGGCCATCCTCGACCAGCAGGTCCCGGCCGTCTGCACGCCTCCGAACGTCGGCGAGGAGTGCCGGCTGCCTGACGGCCGCGAGTACGGGGCATTCGTTACGGACGGCGTCTTCCAGATCACGTACTGCACGGAGGCGGCGGACGTCGGCCTGCTCCGAGGAGAGAGCCTCATCGAGACGATCGTGCACGAGGTCAGTCACCTGGCCGATCAGCCAAACACCGACTGGGCCTACCGACACCAGGCGGTCCTCACGACCTACGGGCGGATGACGCGGGCGCAGGCGATCATGAACGGCGACAGCTACTCCGAGTTCGCCCGCGACCTCTATGCCGGCGGGCCGCCGCGGACCGTCGAGAACATCCTGTTCGGCGGAGGTATGGGCGCTCTGCTCTCGGCACAGCAGCCGCGCTGGGTGATCACCGCGAGCCTGGACTTCCGCAGTCGCACCGGGATCGAGGTCTTCGACGTCGTTGGGGGACTGCACGGCTTCTTCAGCGTTACAGGCGGTGAGTCGCCCGACTTCTCCAAGCGCGGGCCTGCGGTGGGGGCAATCGCCGACATCGGCGTCATTACCCGGTCGCCGCAGACGAAGATGTTCCTGGACACGCGCGTCGGTGCCTTCATCGCCGAGGACCCGAAGGCTTCCGGCGGGGCGGCCGGAGTCTCCGCCCGCGCCCTCATCGGCTGGGCGAGCGGCGGCTTTCGCGCAGGGGTCGACCTCCACCTCCTGCACGACAGGCTCAGGGACAACGACGCCATGATCATCGGCGTCGAGCTGGGGTACGAGCCGTGACCGCCGTGAGGAGTCGCATCGGCGTTGCCCGCACACCCGCGCCGTCTGTCGTCCACGACGTGCTGCGCTCGCCGGGTCGGCCGCTCGAGCCCGCCGTGCGAGGCGAGATGGAGGCCCGCTTCGGCCACGACTTCTCGCGCGTCCGCATTCACTCCGATAGCCGCGCTGCCGAGTCGGCCCGAGCAGTCAACGCCAACGCCTACACCGTCGGCAGCGATGTCGTGTTCGGGTCCGGCCGCTACGCGCCCGGGAAAGCGACTGGAGCGCGCCTCCTGGCTCACGAGCTCGCTCATGTCCGGCAACAGGCCGGCGCTGCATCGCCGGCCGTCATGCCACGACTCCCGGTCGCCGAAAGCAGCTCGCCACTCGAGCGCGAGGCTGATGTCGCCGCGGGAGCCGGTAAGGCCGCGAACAGCGTCCCGCCGCTGAGCTCATCAGAGATCAGCCTGGCGCGAAAACCAGACGAGGACGACGAGCGCGCCAAGGCGGTCGCCGAAGCAGAAGCCGTCGCCGCGCGGATCGAGAAGCAACTGGCTGAAGCCGATGTCGATGAACCGGACCCGAAGTCGCAGCCCAAGACGCCGTCGAGGTTCTCGCCCGGAGGATTCACGGACGAGGTAGCCGACGAGCTCGCAAGAGAGGCGGAGAGTCGGGTGAAGCTCGGTTCGATGGCGCTCACGCTCGCCGAGCGACAAGCACGACGACACGAGTTCTGGGACCGGAACCCGTCTTACAACAGCGCCGACGTCAGGGAAGCGTTCGACCTCGACCTCTACTGGGACCCCAAGGAGGAGGGGTTCATTCGACAGCCGTACGTGGATAAGTACGAGGCCATAGTCAACGCCGACCCGGAGGCGCGCGATCTCTACGGGAAACGCCTCTGGGATCTCACGACGAACAAGCCCGAGAAGAAGTCGCGGTTCACCAGAGCCGTCCACTTCGTGTGCGAACACACCGAGCCTTGCTCGAGCAACATCGAGCAGTTTCGCAAGGACCGGGAGACCATGTCCCGCGACGAGGCATTGAATCGCGGGATGGCCAGGCTCGTCGTCTCGGCGGAGACGATGCTCCTGCCGACACCGGGCCCGAGCGGTCCGATCAGGGTCGGCCCAGGCGGCACACCCACCGGCGTGCCGTTCGAGGTGCCACCGGCCGAAGGACCTTCGCTCAGCGGCCCGGAGCCGGCAACAGCGCCGGCTGGGCCCGCCACCAAGCCTCCGCCGACCTCCAAGCCCCTCCTGACGACCGGCGGCAAGTCGGGGGAGCCGCCACCCGGCAAGGTCGAGCCACCTGGCAAGGTCGAGGCGCCCGCACCCGAGCCCGCCCCGGAAGTCGCGCCGCCCGCCCTCATTGAACGTCCGGGGACGATCACCGTCGAAGCCTCCAGGCGGGCCGGCCACTTCAAGCCCGGCGGCAACCTCGACCGCATCTTGGAGGGGATTCAGGCGGAGTATGCGAAGTCGCCGCCTAAGAACCTGAACGAGGGTCTGGACGTCGTCACACGCGGAGCCACTCGCGCCGGGTTCCACCGCGGTAGCAGGAGCCAGCCGTCGGCTTCGGAGTACCAGTTGCAGAACGTCGGCGGCGTTAAGACCCGGATTCTCGCGAGCGGCGAGATCATCGTCATCGACAAGGCGGGGCAGGTGGTCCTGCGCCTCCTCCCATGACCACGCTGCTTCTCATTCTCGGAGGCACCGATGCCGTCTGACTTCCCCGGCAGCCCGCGGCTCCTGAAGGGCGCGCTCGTCGTCTTCGAGGCGCTCTTTCCCGTGCCGACGAACATCATCGCCTTCCAGTACAACCCGGACCAGGTCACGCGGCAGTTCAAGCAGGCGGGAGGCGCGGGCGGGAGCCGTCCCGCCCCCGAACCCTGCCGCAACGCGGGCGACACCCGGCGCGTCGTGCCGCCGACCGAGTCGTTTCGCATGGCGGTCGAGCTCGACGCGACCGACCAGCTGGAGAGCGTCAATCCGCTGGCGGTCGCCTCCGGGCTACATGCGACGCTGGCCGCGCTCGAGCTGCTCCTCTACCCGCCGTCGACGCAGCTCATCCTCACGAAAGTCCTCTCGAAGCTCGGCTCCGCCCGCGTGACACCGGCCAATTCGCCGCTCGTCGTGCTCGTCTGGGGCCCGCTGCGCGTGATCCCGGTCCACGTCGAATCGGTGGCGATCACGGAACAGGCTTTCGACACATTTCTCAACCCGATCCGGGCCAAGGTCGACCTCGGGCTGCAGACGCTCTCGAAGAACGAGCTCAAGACACTGGGGGCGCCCTTCGACACGCTCGACCTCGTCAACCAGATCTCCAAGGAGGCGCTTGCCCGCACCGCGGCAGTCACCTCCGTGGGCGAGATCGGAGGCTCGCTGAAGCTCTTCTGATGTTCAGTCCCGGCAGCCGATACGAGCGAGTGCCCACAGCCGTACACGTCGACCGCGACGGCAAACAGCGCCCGTACGTGCTCCTGCGGACGTTCCCGCCGCCGGCGCCGACGCTCGGGCAGCACGAGTTCGCCGAGCACGACCGGCTCGACCTGATCGCCTGGCGATTCCTCGGCGACCCCGAGCAGTTCTGGCGGATCTGCGATGCGAACGCGACGCTGCAGCCGGAAACGCTCGAGCTCGTCGGCCGCCGGCTCCGCATTCCGGTGGTGGTGAGGTAGATGGGTCTGGGCGCCGGCTACACACTGCTCGTCGGGCTCGTCCCCGCGCCCGAGCCGCTCGTCGAGGCGATCCAGCAGATCGACGTCGAGTGCACGCTCGACGAGGCGAGCGTGCTGCGTATCGAGTTCGGGATCTCAGCGACGCCCATCGGGGACTGGAGCATCCTCGACCTCGACCCCTTCCGGCCGCTGCTGCCGCTCCAGCTGCGCGTCCAGCGCGGCGCAGGCGCTCCCGAGGCGCTGATCAACGCGTTCGTCACCGAGCATCGCGTCACGTATTCGGAGGGTGGCTACTCGAAGCTGCAGATCACCGCTCTGGACGCGACGTACGCCATGAACCTCGAGGAGAAGGTCAAGCCCTGGCTCAACCTTCCTGACAGCGCCATCGCCGCGGCCGTCTTCGGCGAGCACGCGATCGTCCCTCGCGTCGACCCGACGTCGCCGGTGCTCACCGACCCGGAGGGGACGACGATTCAGCGCGGTACGGACATCCGCTTCCTGCGCCGGCTGGCCCGCAGGAGCGGTTTCGACTGTTACGTTCAGCCGGAGCCGCTCTCCGGGCTGGACGTCGGGCACTTCCATAAGCGGCAGCTGACGGGAGTCCCTCAGGCTGTGCTCTCCGTCGAGTTCGGCGACGGAGACGAACGTCTGCGACTTCAGCATCCGCTACGAGCTCACGCGCCCGACTGCGGCGATCGCCGCCGGCCTGGACGTGCTGACGAAGTCGCCACAGCCCGCGGTCGCACTCACAGCACTCGAGCAGCCGCTCGGGATCGAGGGGACGTTGCTGCGGCAGATCCCCCCACCGATCGTCCGCCCTGCGGACACCGGGCTGCGCACGAACAGCCGAGCTCCAACGGGCTACGCAGGCAACCGTCGACCGCTCCACCTGGTCGGTGATCGCGGAAGGGACCGTCGGTCTTGACGTGCCGCTGCTGCGGCCCGGCGGGCTCGTCTCGATACGCGGAGCGGGCCGACTCTACAACGGCTCCTACTTCGTCACGCGAGTCCACCACACGATCCAGACGGGCGGAGTCGAGCAGCGGTTCGAGGCGACGCGCAACGCCGTCACCGAGACCGGCGCCGAGCTCTACGTGGAGGTCGCATGAACGAGAACGGACAAGCGCCGGCAGGCCCCGCCCTCGACGAGCTCGAGCGGCACGCCGACCGCTTCTACGGCAAGTACCGAGGCATCGTCTCCGACAACCAGGACCCGCTGCAGATCGGCCGGCTGCAGGCGTTCGTGCCCGAGGTGCTGCGGCGACGTCACCAGCGGCTGGGCACTGCCGTGCGCGCCGTACGCCGGCACGACGTCCGGGCTTCTACGCGATTCCCGCCAGTCGGCGCCGGCGTGTGGATCGAGTTCGAGGCCGGCGACACCTCGCGGCCGATCTGGTCGGGCGCCTGGTGGGCGACCGGCGAGGTGCCCATGGACGAGCAGTCGACGCCTTCTCGAGCCGACGCGGAAGATCCTGCGCAACGGAGTTCGGCCTGATGGTCTCGCTCGACGACGCCGCGCAGACGATCACGCTCTCCGACGCGCTCGGGCGTCAACCTCATGACGGTCAAGGTCGCGCAGGGGACGATCGAGATCCGCAGCGCCGTCCGCGTCGTGCTCGAGGCGCCGCTGATCCAGCACGGGCAGGGCGCCTCGCACCCGGCGGTCTTCGGCGACCAGCTGCTCACGTACCTGAACCAGCTCGTGGCGATGTTCAACGCCGCACATCCACCCGGGCGAGCTCGCCGCGGGCTTCATCCCGGTGACGCCCGCGCCGCCGGTGCCTCCCTTCCCGCCGGCGACACCCAGCCTGATCTCGACCAAGAACTTCATGGGTTAGGAGAAATGGCCGACGAGCTCACAGGCGGCGGCACGGTCTTCGGGCCAAACGAGAACAGCATGGGCGCCGCCATCGAGCGGCAGCTCAACAAGCTGCTCTTCGCCGACGGAATGGATGAGCTGCCGACGGAAAACACGCAGGAGGCCCGCGACCGGCGGCGGATGTTCGCGGCGATCGCCCGCGGCGTGATCGAGCATCTCGCAAGGAACCCGGCCGCGCTGAAGATCGTGATGACAAGCGCTCCCGCACGACGAGAGCGATTACGAAGGACACGTCGTCATCGACACGACGGACGTCACGTGGCCATCGAGCCCCGCCACCTGGATGTCGCCTATCACCTCACCGGCGCCGGGCGCACCGGAACCACGGCTGAGGACGACCACGTGCGCGACATGATCTTCAGCGTCCTCTTCACGAGCCCCGGCGAGCGCGCCAACCGCCCGGACTTCGGCTGCGGCCTCAAGCAGCTCGTCTTCGCGCCCGCCAGCCAGGCGGTCGCCGCCGCCACGAAGCTGCTCGTCAAGGGATCGCTCCAGAAGTGGCTGGAGGCCGAGATCGAGATCGCCGACGTCGACGTGGAGGCGATCGAGAACGAGATCGTCGTCACCGTCGCCTACCGGCGCCGCGCGGAGAGCGAGCTGCGCGTCGAGCGCTTCGCGAGCGTGCAATGAGCGAGCTCATCACCACTCCCGCCTGCGCCGACGAGGAGCGCCGCACCGATCTGATCGCGCCGCCGCCGGCGACGCCGCCGCCGTTCGTCGACCTGAACGGGATCGACTTCCTCGAGGTGGACGCAGCAGACCACCGGATCCTGCGCATCACGTTCCTCAAGCCCGTGCCCGCCGGCATGTACGGCATCACGCCCGAAGGCGTCGGCATCACCATCTCGGGCGGCACGCGCATCGTCGGCATCAAGCCGACCGCGGCGGTGCTGGAGACCGCCCAGCGGCTGCGCGTCGAGGTCGACGTTCCGGGCGACTTCTCGCCCTATGTCATCGCGCTGCCTGAGCACCCCGACCTCGATCCAGTGCGGCGCAGCGCGCGCTTCTCGTTCATGGCCACGTGCCCCACGGACGTCGACTGCCGACCCATTGACACCTGCCCGCCGCCGGAGCTCGTCGAGCCGCTGCTCGACTACCTCGCCAAGGACTACGCGAGCTTCAGGCGCCTGCTCGTCGACCTGCTGCCGACGCTCAACCCGGACTGGACGGAGCGCAACCCGTCCGACCTGGGCATGGCGCTGCTCGAGCTGCTCGCCTACGAGGGCGACCGGCTCTCCTACTTCCAGGACGCGGTCGCCAACGAGGCGTACCTCGACACGCTGCGGACGCGCATCTCCGCCCGTCGCCATGCGCGCCTCGTCGACTACCGGATGCACGACGGCCGCAACGCGTGGGCACCCGTGCACGTCGAGGTCTCCATCGCCGCGCCGGTCGTGCTCGCCCGTGGCACGGCGCTGTTCACGAAGCTGCTCGCACCGCTGCCCGGGCAGACCGCGCTGCCCGGCCCGACGATGCCCGCGGGGTCGATCACGGTCGAAGGGCTCGCCCGCAACCCCGATCTCGCGCCCGTCGTCGCCTTCGAGACCGCGCACGACGTCACGCTGCACCGCGACAACAACGAGCTGCGGATCCACGCCTGGGGTGATGAGGAGTGCTGCCTCGCCCCCGGCGTCGACGGAGGTCTACGTCTACTCGGTGCCGGAAGGCCTGACCACGGCGCGCGTGCCGCATACTGGAGGCCGGCGACTACCTCGTCTTCGAGGAGGTCGTCGGCCCGCGCAGCGGCGCGGGACCCGATGCGGATCCGAAGCACCGGCAGCTCGTCCGCATCGAAGAGGTCGCCGAGCTCACCGACCCGCTGTACGCGCGCACCCTCGTCGGCGACGTGCTCCAGATCCGCCGCACCGGCCAGCCGGCCGCTGCCCCTGATGCGCATCCGCTGGCGGCGCGCCGACGCGTTGCGCTTCCCGCTCTGTATCTCCGCAAGGCTGGACGACGACACGCTCGTCCGCAACGTCTCGGTCGCGCGCGGGAACATCGTGCTCGCCGACCACGGGTTGACGTTCGAAGAGACGTTCTCGCCGGACGCGCTGACGGTCGACGGCCGCCTCCAGCTCAACCGCGCTCCGTTGACGATGGAGGCACGACCCGCGCAGGTCTCGTACGACGCGAACGGCCGGCTGCTCACCGACCGCACGGAGCTCGCTGCCGACGTGCGTGAGGTGCAACCCGCGGTGGCGCTGCTCGTGACGACGCCGGTCGACGTGGATCCCTGGGAGGCGGTTCCGGGGCTGCTCGAGAGCTCGCCCGCGGATCGACACTTCGTCGCCGAAGTCGACGACGACGGTCGCGCGATCCTCCGCTTCGGAGACGGGGAGTACGGCGCGCGCCTGAGCGACGTCGTCTCAATGCATGCTGTCTACCGGGTCGGCAACGGTCGCGTCGGGAACGTTGGCGCGGAGGCGATCGCACACGCGGCCCCGCTGCTGGCCGCTCCGTGGATCGTCCGCCTGCGGAATCCGCTCGCTGCGAGGGCAGGTGCCGATCCCGAGACGATCGAGGAGGTTCGCCAGCTCGCGCCGCAGGCGTTCCACTCCGAGCTCTTCCGTGCCGTCACCGAGGCGGACTGGGCGGAAGCGGCCGAGAGGCTCGCCGACGTCCAGGGCGCGGTGGCGACCTACCGCTGGACGGGCAGCTGGTACACGATCTTCGTCGCCGTCGACCCGGTCGACCGCGCCGATCTCGTCGACCTGCCCAACGGCCGCACGCGACTGCAGCCCGCCTTCGAGAAGCGCGTGCGGGCGTTCCTCAACCGCTTCCGCCTGGCGGGCTACGACATCGAGCTGCGGCCGCCGCGCTTCGTGCCGCTCGATATCGAGCTCGAGGTTTGTGCGGCTCCTGGGCACTTCCGCACGGACGTCGCCGAGGCCGTCCGCCGCGCGCTCTCCGCATATGTGCTGCGCGACGGCACGCGCGGCTTCTTCCATCCGTCGAACTTCACGTTCGCCCAGCCGCTCTACCTGAGCCGCCTCTACGCCGCCGTCGAGCGCGTCGAGGGCGTCGAATCGGCCGTGGTCAGGCGCTTCCAGCGCTACGGCCAGGCCGCCGCCGGCGAGCTCGAGCGAGGTGTCCTCCCCATCGCGCCCTGGGAGATCGTGCGGCTCGACAACGACCCGAGCTTCGTCGAGCACGGCGTGCTGACCGTGATCGGGAAGGGCGGCAAGGGATGACGTGCGTGCAGCCGTGCGGTTGCTGTGAGCCGGTCGCCCCGCTGACTCCGCTCCTGGTCGAGAACCGACCCGCGCTGTCGGCGATCGCCTATCGCATCGGCACGTACGGGAGCTTCCGCGCGTCGATGCTCGAGGAGATCGTCTCGACGCGCGAGCTGGCCACGCTGACAACGCGCGCTGGACGACGACTACACGGTGACGGTCGTCGACCTCTGGGCAGCCGTCGCGGACGTTCTCACCTTCTACCAGGAGCGGTACGCGAACGAGGCGTTCCTGCGCACCGCCACCCGGCGCGAGTCGGTGAGTCGCCTCTCCCGCCTGATCGACTACGGGCTGCGGCCCGGGATTGCTGCGCTCGCATGGCTCGCCTTCACCGCAGACGACGGCAAGAGCTTCCGCGTCGATCCGGGCCTCCGCGTGCAGAGCGTGCCCGGCCAGGACGAGCAGCCGCAGACCTTCGAGGCTCTCGAGACGATGGTCGCGGACTGGCGCGTTGAACCGCCGGCGGGTGATGCCGTCGCCGTACGGCGTGAATCCGCTGGCACCGGGCTCCACAGCGGGTCTCATTGCTCCCGGGCAGGCAGGGCTCGCGGCGGCACGGGAGCTGGCGACCGACGACCGCATCGCCGTCTTCATCACGGGCTCGGCAGGCCGCGTCGAGGCTGCTCACGCTCGACGACGTCCGCTACGACGAGGACCGGGTCGAGCTCGCGTGGCACGGGCCGGTCCAGGGGACCTGGGACCCGGACTCGAGGACAGCGAAGGTCGGGCGAACCTTCCGCCTGTTCGGCCACACCGCGCCCGTGTCGGCGATGACGGCGTCGTCCGACACGACCGTGCCCGGCGGGATCAAGTGGACCCTAGCCGCGACGAGCTTCGGCCTCGGCAGCCGGCTCGACGATGCACTCGAGGCGCAAGGTCGAGGACGTCGCCACCGGCGCGCGGCTGCTGGTGGACGACGAGGGCGGCGCCACGACGCTCGTCACGGTCACCGGCGTCGCCACCACGTCGCAGAGCCTCGGCGGACTGACCGACTCGGTGACGGTCCTGACGGTGACACCGGGCATTGCGGCGATCGCCGACCGCCGCCGGGTGACGGTGTACGAGCTGGCCGGCGCGGAGATCCCGTTCTGGGGCGCCGCCTTCCCCGAGCGGCTGACCGGCGGCACCGTCTACCTCCCGGGACGGCTGGTCGACGCCGAGACGATCGAGGTCGGGCGGACGATCGCTGCGCGGCGAGTTCGAGCCCGGCGTGCGGCTGCGGCTCGAGGACGTCTCGCCGGGCCGGACGGTGCTCGCCGGCGACGGAGCCACGGATCCTGCGGCGGGAACGGTGGAGTCGGCGGCGCTCGTCGGCTCCACCGTGTCCTTCGAGCCGACGCCGGCGGACAAGACGAGCGTGCGCGAGCTGGGACTCGACGCTCTGTCCGCTACGGCCGTGACGTGCCTCGTGTCCGGACTCGTTCCGTCGAGCTTCGCGCTGTCCAGCGCCCAGCCGACGGTCGTCGTGCGCATCGGCGAGCGTCGGGCCGCGGACGCTGACTCTCGGAGCCGTAACTACGCGTTCCGGCGCGGTGGCCGCCCTCGAGGCCGCGTTGCGCGGCGCTGGCACCGAGCCCGAGCTGGCGGAGGCGCGCGTCTTCGTCTTCTCCGGCCGCCTGGTCGTCGTCCCCGGTGCCCAAAAGGGGACAGCACAGGGCGGTGAGATCGTCTTCACGGGATCGGACGCGGACAACACGACCGTCGACGAGCTCGCCCTCGGCCCCGAGCACGCGCTGGCCACGCGCGCACTTCGCTCCGCTCCGCTGCCCGCGACGATCACACTCACGAATCCGGCACCCGAGCTGGCGGTCACGATCGGGCCCATCGGCCCGCGCGTCGTCTCGCCGCCATCCGGTGTGAACATCAAGAGCCTCGCGTTCTCGCTTTCCGTCGAGATCGCAGCCGCCGACCTGGCACCGCCGTTTCGCCGGTCGTGGATCTTCTTCGCCGACGACCGGCTGCTCGTGTTCCCGGGCCCGATCGATGCCGAGGTCGCCGAGTATCTGCGGCTCGACCTCGCCTTCGAGGAGCCGCTCGACCTCGACGCGGCCTCCGCCTATCTGCTCGGCAACGTCGCCGCCGCCAGCCATGGGGAGACCGTACGGAACGAGGTTCTCGGCGACGGGAACGCGGGCACGCCGTTCCAGAGGTTCGCGCTCAAGAAGGAGCCGCTGACCTATCTCCCGAGCGAGCAGGAGGGTGGCGCCGAGTCCACGCTCGCCGTGCGTGTCAACGGCGTGCTCTGGGACGAGGAGCCCGGGCTCTACCGCCGCCCGCCGACGTCCGAGGTGTACGCCACCCGCACGCAGGACGACGGCTTCACGGCCGTCCAGTTCGGCGACGGCAAGATGGGCGCGAAAGTCCCCACCGGCCAGGGCAATGTCGTCGCCACCTACCGCGTCGGCGCAGGCGTCGCAGGCCGCGTCCGCGCCGAAACGCTCTCGTCGGCTCTCGACCGGCCTCCCGGTCTGCGCGGTGTCACGAACCCGCTGGCTGCCCGCGGCGGCGCCGACCAGGAGGACGTGGACGACGCCCGGGAGAACGCGCCCGCGACCGTGCGCACGTTCGGCCGCGCCGTCTCCCTCGAGGACTTCGCCGACCTCGTGCGGGCTACGGGAGAGGTGGCGAAGGCGCAGGCCGTGTGGGTCTGGGATGGGCTCGAGCGGGCGATCCACTTGACCGTCGCCGGCCAGGAAGCAGGTCTCTTCGCGGAGGAGGACCTGCGCCGGATCGGCGCGTCGCTCGACCGCGCGCGCGACCCGAACTACCGCCTCCGCATCGCGAACTTCACGCCGTTCCCGGTCCTGCTGCGCGCGACGCTGAACGTCGACCCCCGCTACGTCTCCGACGAGGTCGTGGCCGACGCCCTGGCAGCCGCCCTCGGCGCGCTCGACTTCGAGGCCGTCGACCTGGGCACGCCCATCCATCTCTCGGACGTCTACCGCATCCTCCAGGACGTCCCCGGCGTGGTCTCGGTCGACGTCGACGAGCTGCAGCCGAAGCGGCCGGCGGACCGCAACCGGCCGAACGTCGACCTGCTGCCCGACGGCATC
This sequence comes from uncultured Actinomycetes bacterium, assembly GCA_963786725.1. Lineage (GTDB taxonomy): Bacteria > Actinomycetota > Thermoleophilia > Gaiellales > Gaiellaceae > PALSA-612. The sequence goes on from CAWBAD010000012.1 coordinate 236,613, forward strand.
ACGCCTTCGCCGCTGCAGCCGCACGTGCGCCTCTTTCCGGCCCGGCCTGATCCCGCGTCGCCCGGCGTCGTGCTGCCGGCCGAGCTCGCGATCGTCGAGGACGCTGCCCGGGACGTCACCGTCGTCGCCACGGGGGCAAGCGCCTGATGGCTACCAAGGGCGCCGACCGGCTCTACGAGCTCTTGCCCGCCGTCTATCGGGAGCAGGACGCCGAGAACGGCTTCCCGCTCCGAGGCCTGACGAGCATCCTCGGCGAGCAGCTCGACCTGGTCGAGGCAGACGTCGCGCAGCTCTGGAGCGACCTCTTCATCGAGACCTGCCGCAACTGGGTGATCCCGTACATCGGCGACCTCGTCTCGAACAACCTCCTCTTCGACGGCGGCCGCGGGTCGACGACGGCGAACGAGCTCTTCCCCGACCTCACGGGCCCGGATCTGCGGCCACCGGTGGCCATCCGCACGCGGGCCGACGTGGCGAAGACGATCTACTACCGCCGCCGCAAGGGCACGCTCCCGATGCTCGAGGAGCTGGCACGCGACGTCACCGGCTGGCCGGCCCACGCCGTCGAGTTCTTCGAGCTGCTGGGGTGGACGCAGCAGCTCGAGCACTTCAGGCCCCAGGCGTGCTGGTTCGACGTCCGTTCCCACGAGCGCGACGAGCGGGTGGACGGCGCGTTCGACGAGGCGAGTCACACCGTCGACGTGGCGCCGATCTCCACCTTCGACGGCTGGCACTCGATCAAGAACATCGGCTTCTTCCTCTGGCGGCTCGTCCCCAACCGCCTCTTCGTCGACGCGCGGCAGTCCTCGACGACGCCGTGGGGCTTCTACTTCAGCCCGCTCGGCAACCCCGCGCCGCTCTTCACGCATCCGCGGCGAGAAGACGAGGAGACGCGACTGTCGACGGAGCTACACGTGCCGGAGCCGATCCGCCGCGCCTTCTTCGGGCTCGACCTCTCGCTCCACCAGGGACCTGCCGCCACCCGACTTCACGAGCCTCTACGGCCTGCCGAGCGATCCCGGCCTGGCAGCGCCGCCGATCCTCAGCGACGACGCGAGCCTGTTCGTGATCGTCGATCAGACTCCCGTGCTCCCCGCGAGCGTGCGCTGCCGCCGACTCGACGCCTGGCCGGCGACGCGTCCCACCGGCGGCGTGGTCTGGATCGACGTCGAGAACGGACGGCTCGCCCTCGGCACCGGCTTCGACGAGACGAAGCCGGTGCGCGTGTTCATGACCTTCGGCTTCCCGGCGATGCTCGGCGGCGGCGCCTACGAGCGGCGGGCGTGGCTCGCCAAGCGGGCTATCGACGTCAGGGAGTACTTCGTGCGTACGGGCAGCGCCCCGCCGGAGTTCCCGACGGTCGCCGCTGCGCTGACCCAGTGGCAGGCCGACGGGCGGCCGAACGCGACGATCACCATTCGCGACAGCCGGACCTACACGTTGCCGGCCGGGATCATGCTGTCCAGCCTGGGGCGCCTGACCATTCAGTCGGCGAACGGCGAGCGGCCCCATCTGCAAACGCGTGTGGCCGCGGGCTTCGAGATCGACGCCGACGCCGTGCCGCCGCCCGATCCCGCCCTCCGCGGAGGACTGACGCTGTGCGGGCTGCTCGTGGAGGGCTTTCTGCATGTAGTCGGCGACGTCGGCCGGCTGCGCCTCCTCCACTCGACGATCGTCCCCGGCCGGGGCCTGAAGGAGGACGGAACCGCGCGCAGCTCGGAGCCGAGCCTCATCGTCGAGCCCGGCACGGCCTCGGCCCGCCTCAACGCACGGCTGCGCATCGAGATCGCGTACTCGGTCTGCGGGCCGATCGAGTGTCCCGACCACGCCGAGGGTATCTCGCTGCTGGACTCGATCGTGGACGGCCTGGGCGGCGCGGCGATCTCGGCGCGCGCGAACGCGCACTCGGCGCCGCTACATATCGAGCGCGCCACACTCCTCGGCACCGTCAAGGCGCACCAGCTCGACGCGAGCGAGTCGATCTTCACAGGCCAGGTCGACACCGCGCGCACGCAGGCGGGATGCGTGCGCTACAGCTTCGTGCCCCGCGGATCGCGAACGCCGCGCAGGTACCGCTGCCAGCCGGACCTCGGCATCAAGCTCGCGCTGCGCGAGGCCCTCGACGCCGACCCGACCCTGACCCCTGCCGAGAAGGACGCGATCCGCGCCTTCGTCGCCGGCTGGCTGGTACCGGCGTTCGCCACCACCGCAGTACGGGCGCCCTGCCTACTGCCAGCTCTCGCCTTCGTGCCCGCTCGAGATCCGCACCGGTGCGGAGGACGGGTCTGAGATGGGCGCCTACTGCCACCTGAAGCAACCGCAACGCGAAAGCAATCTCCGGATCCGGCTCGACGAGTACCTGCCGTTCGGGCTCGATGCCGGGCTCATCTACGTGACGTGAGGAGGGACGATGGCGGGTGACTACACGCGAGCGACGTTCAAGCCCGAGAGGGACCACGCCGGGGTGCTCATGCAGCAGGGCCGCGTCACCCTCGACGCCGACTGGAACGAGCTCGTCGAGCTGATCGACCGCCGGCTTCGCGCCGAGACGATCGACATCATCGGGCGCTGCGTCGTGCCGCTGGAGACGCCGCAAGGCTTCCAGATCACGCTGGCCGGCGGGACGCTGATGATCGGCCGCGGACGCGCGTACGTCCACGGCATCCTCACGGAGTGCCACGGTGCCGACCCGCAGGTCTACGACGCGGTGCTCGGCGAGGAGCACGGCACGCAGCCGCTGGCGTACGACAAGCAGCCGTACTTCCCGAACGCCAACGTGGTGGCGCCGCTACCCACCACGGGCACGCACATCGCCTACCTCGACGTCTGGCGGCGCGAGGTCACGGCGCTCGAGAACCCCGATCTGATCGAGAAGGCGATCGCGGTCGACACGGCGACTCGCTTGCAGACGGCGTGGCAGGTGCGCCTGCTCGAGGTGCCGCGGGACACGACGTGCGACTCGCAGTCGGACAAGTGGGACGAGCTGACGGCGCCCTCTGCGGGCCGTCTGACGACGAACGCCGTCGGCGTCCCCGTGGACGACGATCCGTGCACCGTTCCGCCCACCGGCGGTTACCGGGGCACCGAGAACCGCCTCTACCGCGTCGAGATCCACGACGCGGGCCCGTTCGGGACGGCGACATTCAAGTGGTCGCGTGACAACGGCTCGATCGCTTTCCCCATCACGGGGATCGACACGGCCCAGACGAAGCTGACCGTCACCCGCGTCGGCCGCGACTCCGTCGCCCGCATCTCGATCGGGGACTGGGTCGAGGTGACGGACGACTGGCGTGAGCTGAACGGCCTCGCCGGCGAGCTGCGCAAGGTGGCAGGCGTCGACGACGGCGACGAGACGATCACGCTCGCCGGCGCCCTGCCGAGCGGGGCCTTCGACCCGCTCGACGCTTCGCGACACACCCGCGTGCGCCGCTGGGACCAGAGCGGCGCCGCGGTAGACGCCGCAGGCGGCGTCGTACCCGTACCGGCCGCGGCCGGCCAGCCGATCGTGCTCGAGGACGGCGTCGAGGTCTCGTTCGACACCGACCCCACGCCGGGCAACTTCCACGTCATGCGACTACTGGGTCTTCGCGGCCCGCACCGCCGACGCGTCGGTCGAGATCCTCACGGACGAGCCGCCGCGCGGCATCCTCCACCACTTCTGCCGGCTGGCGATCGTCACCTTCCCGAACACGGTCGTCGACTGCCGGACGTTCTGGCCACCGGACTTCGGCGACGGCGAGGGAGGGCACGACTGCGCGTGCGCGGCGTGCGTCACGCCGGAGTCCCATGCGAGCGGACAGCTGACGATCCAGATGGCCGTCGACCAGGTCAAGGGCACCGGCGGCAAGGTCTGCCTCCAGCCCGGCTTCTACTTCCTCGACCAGGCGGTGCGGATCGACGGTGCGCAATCACTGGCGCTCGAGGGGAAGGGCTGGCGGACGATCCTCGTCTCGGCCGGCCGCGAGCCGGCGATCGTCGTCCAGCGCTCGCTGGGCGTGGCCATCGACTCGCTCACGGTGCTCACGTCCACGTTCGCCTCGCCGGGCGCGCTCCCGACAGGGGTCGCCATCGCTCTCCGCAACACGATCGGCACGGCGATCGAGCGCTGCGTGCTCGCCCAGATCGGCGCCTTCGGCGGACTCGGAGGCACCACGACGACGACCATCCAGCCGAACCAGCCGGGGTTCGGTGCCGGGCCGAGTGGTGCGGGCGCGCCGCTGATCGCGCTGGACGGGCTCGTCGTCGAGACGCTCATCCACGAGAACGTGCTCGTGGGGACGACGGGCATCGGCTCCATCTGGGGCGCCACCTTCACCGCGCTTGGCTTCAAGAGGATGGATCCCGGGCTCGACGACCGGCTCCGTGGCTCCGCGGCGGCTGCCGCGGCCCAGGGCTCGGGCTACCTCCTCACGTTCGACTTCGTCGTCGAGGAGAACCTCTTCGTCGCCTTCCTCAACGGCGTCTCGCTCGAGGGCTTCTCTCTCCAGGTCGGCGAGACACGGATCCTGCGGAACTCCGTGCTCGGCGCCATGCGCGCCGGGATCGTCTGCAACGGCTTGACGCTGCCGGCGATGAGCCGCGTGGATATCACGAGCAACCTGCTGCAGGTGTTCGGCTTCGGAATCGCAGCCGGCACCGACGACACGCGCGTCGTCGACAACGACGTCTATGGGCTCATCCCGCCGCGAGGGACGGGTTCGGACAACCCGCTGGCCGCCTTCCGTATCCGCCCGGACGGGATCGCGCTGGTGCCGAGCGTCCGCCCGGCGGAGATGGCCCGCTGCCAGGTGCGAGGCAACCGGCTGGGACGCATCCTCGGCAACGCCATCGGCGTTCACACGGAGGTTGCCTTGACCCAGATCTCGCACAACACGATCCAGGGCACGGCTGGCGATGGGATTTCGATGACCGAGCGCGCATCGGCGGAGAACCTCGTCATCGAGGGCAACCAGATCTTCGCCGTGAGCCTCCTCGAGGACCCGGGCGAGCGCGGCGCGGGCATCCTGCTCCAGAACGGCATCGACATCGCCGCGATCGGCAACACCATCAGCCGTGTCGGCGGCGGCGCACCGGCCGGCATTCTCGGCCACAACTGCCTGCGCCTGAGGATCCTCGACAACGACATCGGAGAGATCGGCAAGCCGGAGGACCTCGGGGAAGCCTTCGGGATCGTGGTCAGCGGCGTGCGCGTGGACATCCAGGACAACGCCGTTCGCCGCGTGTCGGACCCGAGCGCCAAGCCGTCGCTCGACACGACCTGGTGGGGGATCATGGTGTTCGGCGAGGAGCCGAAGCTGGCCGGCGCGGAGCCGCCACCCGGCGTCGCCGACATCCCCGGCTTCGTCGGTCGAACGTTCGCAATGGCCAACTCGCTGTCGGAGTTCGTCTTCGACGCCACCCGCGGCCGGGCCGTCGAGCTCCCGCGCGGACGCCCGGCGATCGCGGTGCTGGGTAACCGCGTAGAAGCGGTGGGGGCCGCGAACGCCGTCTACATGCAGACGACCGGGTCGTGTGCGTTCAGCGACAACCGCTGCTTCCTCGTGGCGCGCCGCTCGACGGTCGTCAAGGCCTTCGCAGGCGCGCTCGTGGCGAGCGACAACTACCTCGAGGGGCCGCAGGATGTGCCGGCGGCAGACTTCACGCTCCCGGGCGGCGCCGGATTCACCGTCTCCGGCAACCTCTCGAGCGGGCCGATCGCACTGAACAACAACCCGCTGCCCGCACCCTGGGATCAGCTAAACGTGCCGTAGGAAGGAGTGGAGATGCGCATTGCCTACACGAGAGCAGGCGAGCCGATCGAGGAGTTGGCGGCTCGCGTCTACAAGTTCGGCGGCGAGCCCTCCACGACGGCGTTGCGGTCGGCCGGCAAGGCGCTCCGCGACGCCAACCCGTACCTCCGCAAGCTGTCGGAGGTGCCCGAGGGCACGATCGTGCTGGTGCCGGAGCTCGAGAACGCGAAGCCGAAGGCCAGAACAGAGGCGCTCGAGGCAGCCACCGGCGGGCTCGTGGTCAAGCGGCTGAGAGAGGCCTCTGCCCAGGCCCTCGAGCTGCTCGCAGCCGAGCTGGAGAACGAGCTCGCCGACGCAGAGAGCTCGCTCGCCGTGCTCCGGTCCCCGGAGGCTCGCCGCCTTACCCGGTCGGACCCCGAGGCGAGGCGCCTCCGCGACGAGACGGACGAGGCGATCAGGGAGCGCATGGCCGCAGCGAAGCGCCTCGGCGAATACCGCGAGCGAGTCGCCGAGCAGGTCGAGCAGGACCTCGACGACCTGCTCGAGGCCCTGCGCTCTTCAGGCGCCTAGCGCCGGGCGGTCCTCGCCTGCAAGGCACTGAGGTCGATCGCGATCACGAACAGGAGGCTGCCTGCCCACCAGTTGACGGGATCGAACGTCAGCACTTCCTCGTCACCGATGAGGTTGCAGATCAGCCAGACGAAGAACCAGAGCAGGGTCATGTGCCCTCCGGGAGTCGATTGTCAAGCGGAATCTACGCGGCCCGGACGCGTTGTAACCGCCTAGTAACCACATAGCGATGAGTTGGGCGACTAGAAATCGTCTATTCCGGAAAGAGCACGACGAGAGGACGTGAGATGACGGAGAGCACGGAGCGGCGAGCAGCGCACGAACGACTATCGACCGGGGCGCTGTCGCGCTGGGCGCGGCGCTGCGCCACGCATCCCTGGCGCGTCGTCGGCGCGTGGCTCGGCATCCTCGCGGTGCTCGTCGTCCTCGTCATCTCGTTCGCCGGATCACTGCGCGACCAGTTCGAGATCCCGGGATCGGACACCCAGAAGGCAACCGACCTGATCGAAGCTGAATTCGCAGAGGAGCAGGGTGGCGTGCTCAACGTCGTCTTCGCCGCTCCACCGGGTCAGCGACTCGACACGCCCGAGCGGAAGCAGGCGATCGACGAAGCGATCGCGCGGCTCCGCGGGGCCGAGTTCAAGCCCACGAAGGACAAGGCCGGCCTCGAGAGCGTCGACACGCCCTTCACCCAGGACACGGTCTCCGATGACGGGCGCATCGCGTACGCCGAAGCCCAGTTCGACCGTGTGATCTACGACAAAGATCGCTCGTCGGTCGTTGCCGTCGAGGATGCTGTCCGCGAAACGGTCGGGCCTGCCGGTGTGACCGTCGATTACAACGGCGACGCGGAGTTCCCGCCGATCGAGCAGGGAACGCAGGAGCTGCTCGGCCTGCTCGCGGCCCTGATCGTCCTGCTCATCGTCTTCCGGACGTTCGTGGCGACGTCGATCCCGCTCGCGCTCGCCATCACGGCCGTCGGGACCGCGTTCCTCCTCCTGTTCCTCCTGGCAGGGCTGACCGACATCAACACGATCACGCCGCTGCTCGTGTCGATGATCGGGATCGGTGTCGGCATCGACTACTCGCTGTTCATCGTGACGCGGTTCCGTCAGTTCCTGCACGACGGCATGTCGCCGGCCGATGCCGCAGCCGAGGCGGGTGCGTCAGCGGGTCGGGCTGTGCTCTTCGCCGGTCTGACGGTCGCGATCTCTGTGAGCGGCCTCGCCATCTTCGGCCTCGACTTCGTGACGAAGCTCGGCATCGGCTCGGCGCTCGGCGTCCTCACTACCGTCCTGATCGCGAACTCGCTGCTCATCGCGGTGCTCGCGAAGCTCGGGCACAAGATCGACCGGCTGAAGGTGCCGTTCCTGCGCCCGATCGACGACTCGGAAGAGGCGAGGCAGAAGACCCCCATCGCCCGCTGGGGCCGGTTCGTCACCAGGAACGCGAAGATCGTGTTCCCCGTCCTGCTCGTTGCAGGGCTCGTGCTCGCGGGAACGTCGGCCCTCGTTCACCTCGGCGCCTCCGACCAGGGCACGCAGCCGAAGGAGCAGACGGCGCGCAAGGCCTACGACCTGCTCGCCGAGGGCTTCGGCCCCGGCTTCAACGCTCCCATCCCCATCGTCGTGGACGTGAACGGCGACGAGCAAGCACCCCAGCGGATCGTCGACGGCGTGCGCTCGCTCCCGGGCGTCGCCTCCGTCGACGAGCCCGTCTACAACGACCCGAAGACCGTCGCGATCGTCTTCGTGAAGCCGGCCTTCGCGCCGCAGGACGAGAAGACGGAGCAGCTGGTCGACACGCTGCGAAACGATGTCTTGCCGGCGGCGACCGCAAGGCGGGGACGCGGCCGTCTACGTCTCCGGACTGACGGCGGCGTTCGCGGACATCGCCGACCGCATCATGGAACGCCTGCCGTTCTTCCTGCTGTACGTCATCGGCGTCACGTTCCTCGTGCTCGCGATGGCATTCCGCTCGATCGTGGTCTCGCTGACGGCTGCCGTCACGACGATCCTCTCCGCGTTCGTCGGCTTCGGCGTGCTGACGCTGGTGGTGCAGGAGGGCCACCTGCTGTCGCTCACCGGGACTAGATCGAACAGGGCCGATCGAGACATTCGTGCCGCCGATCGCCTTCGCGATCCTGTTCGGCCTCTCGATGGACTACATGGTCTTCCTGATGAGCCGAATCCGTGAGGAGCACGTCCACGGCCTCGCGACGAAGGAAGCCGTCGAGCAAGGCATCGCGGCCATCGGGCGCGTCATCGTCGCCGCGGCCGTGATCATGGGGACGGTCTTCTCCGCCTTCATCCTCACGCCCGAGCGCGTCTCGAAAGAGTTCGGGATCCTGCTCGCCATCGCGATCCTCACCGACGCGCTCGTCGTGCGCATGACGCTCGTGCCGTCGTTCTTCACGCTGCTCGGGGAGAAGACGTGGTACATGCCGGGCTGGCTCGACCGCATCCTGCCGGGCATCACGATCGAGCCGCCCCACGACGGCAAGGGGCGTGCACCGGTCGGGGGCGAGCGACCCGTGGCGGCCCGCGCCCGCACCTAGGCACGGCGCGTCTAGCCATCGGCTCATCGCCGACATGGAGCGCATGGGCATGGTGCGCCGCCTCAAGCTCGAACGGTTCACGCAGCTGGAGACGACCGAGTTCGCGCAGCAGGTGCTCGGCGGGAAGGTCAACGGCAGCGCAATCAGGGCGCGAAGACGCGATAGCGAACGCTGCCCGTCAGTCGCCCCAGGTTGTCCGCCGCCCGCACCACCCAGAAACCACGCCTGCGTCGCGTGAGGAACAGGTACGGCAACCGCGTGAGCAGGTAGAGGTACGAAGCGCCGACTTCGCGAGCGGTTCGCCGGGAGGCTCCCTCGGCCCGGAAGTCCCGGAGCAGCTGGACCTCCTCCCGCGCGTAGCCGTACACCTGGCGCGCCGTCGCGCGGAGGCCTGTGCGGTGGCGATAGTGGACAACAGCGCCGGGCGCAAAGGCGATGCGGAAGCCCTTGAGCTGGGCCCGCCAGCTGAGCTCGACGTCCTCGCCGCTTCCGCGCCAATAGCGGTCCGACCACCCTCCGACTTCGCGCCAGACCGAGCGGCGCAGCGCGCAGTTGCAGCTGATTGCGTACGGGAGGAAGTGGTGCGGGCGGGGGAGGTCCGACTCACCGCCGCCCCGCCAGTCGACGGTCACTGGATCGTTGAGGAGCTCATGCTCCAGCGCACCTCCCACGATGTCCGCGCCTTCCAGCGCTGCCACGAGCTCGGCCAGCCAGTTCGGCGTCACCACGTCGTCTGCGTCGCAAAAGGCGATCAGCTCGCCGGCTGCGCTCGCTCCGGCGTTCCTCGCATGCGCTGCACCCCGCTGCGCGGACGAGTCCACCACGCGTAGCGAGGGGATGCGGGCGCTCCAGTCTCCTGCGATCTCCAGCGTCCGGTCAGTCGACCCGTTGTCGGAGACCACGACCTCCCAGTCGCCCTCGTACGTCTGGGCGGCGAGCGCCTCGAGCTGCGCCGCGATCGTCTGCTCCGCGTCTCTCGCCGGCACGACGACCGTGATGAGGCCGGGGGCGGCGCGAGAGTGGTCGCGCGAGGGGGGCTGGTTCATGTCTGTCCGCTGGTCGATCGGCTAGGTCGCCATAAAGTTGCCACAGAGACGTATGGGCCTACGCGCGGTTCCCGACTAGCATCGGAGGATAGTGGACGAGTCGCTTCCGCGCGCCGCAGCGCGCCAAGGAGCCGCCGACGCCTGAGTGGAGATCTGGTTCCAGCGCCGTTTCTCACTCGTGGGCGCGCTCCGCGACGTGTGGAGCTTCCGCGAGCTCACGCTGACGCTGGCCGAACGCGACCTGAAGGTCCGGTACAAGCAGGCGCTCCTCGGCTTCGCCTGGCCGCCCCACGACGGCAAGGGCGTGCACCGGTCGGTGGCGAGCGACCCGTGGCGGCCCGCGCCCGCACCTAGGCACGGCGCGTCTAGCCATCGGGAGCACTGCTCTGGCTTCCGCGCTGTCCCGATCCGGCGTACCTTTGCGCCATGCATGAAGCGCAAGCTGCTCCCACGGCGCCCACGTTCTCGGTGGCGCCGCTGGCCCTCCACGTCAGGCGGGCCGCCGGCCCTGTGGTCGGGCGGCAGGTCGAGCTCGGCGCGATCAGGCAGGAGCTCGCGTCGGCCAGGGCCGGACGGCTGACGGCGCTCACGCTCGAGGGTGAGCCTGGCATCGGCAAGACGCGACTCCTCTTCGCGGCGGCAGAGGCTGCGACGGCCGAAGGCTTCATGCCGCTGGCGGCCACCGCCGACGAGGAGATCAGCGGCCCGTTTCTCCTCGCCCGCGGCATCTTCGCCTCACCGGCCGTGCGCGGGAACGGAGCCAACGGCGCACGAGAGCAGTTCGAGCGGGTCATCGATGCCATCTCGGGTCGAGACGATCCGACGCTCGACGCCCTCTCCCCGGATCAGAAGCTCCTGCGCGTGTTCGATCTCGCCGCCGTTGCCATCCGTACGCTTGCCGAATCGCAGCCTGTAGCGCTGTTCGTCGACGATCTCCAGTGGGCCGACGAGGACAGCGTGCGGATGCTTCGCTACATCGTCCGCACCGACGCCGACCTCCCCATCTTCCTGGGGCTCGCAACGCGCGCCGAGAAGCTGGCCGAGGTCTCAGAAGCCGTGACGCTCATCGCCGACATGGAGCGCATGGGCATGGTGCGCCGCCTCAGGCTCGAACGGTTCACGCAGCTGGAGACGACCGAGTTCGTGCAGCAGGTGCTCGGCGGGAAGGTCAAAGTCTCGAGCGCGGCGACGATGCACGCTCAGGCGGAGGGTGTCGCCTTCATCGTGGAAGAGCTCGCCCGGTCGTACCGGGAGATGGGGATGATCCAGGAGCTCGACGGCATGTGGACGCTCGCCCAGAACGCCGCACGCCTGCTCCCGTCGGCGGTGCGCACGCTGATCCAGCGCCGAGCCGCCCGACTGCCCGACGAGACGAAGCAGAACCTCGCCGACGCCGCCATCCTCGGCCGCAGCTTCAGCCTCAAGGATCTCCACTCGATCAAGCTGAGGCTCGGGGCGGACGAGGAAGGCGTGCAGCCCCACGGTCCTCGCCGAGTCGCTGGCGCCTGCCGTGCTGGCAGGCCTGCTCACGGAACACCCGGCAGGATCGCCCGCGGACTACAGCTTCACTCACGACCAGGTCCGCGAGTTCGCGGCCGCGTTGCTCACCGCCGAGCGGCGGCGTGCGAATCCATACGGCGCTCGTCGACATGCTGACCGCCGGCGGCGACCCGCCCGCCGAGAGCCTGTCGCTGCTCGCTCATCACGCCCTCGCGGCGGGCGACGAAGGACGCGCAGTGCGTTTCTCCATCTCGGCTGCCCGGGCAGCGCTCGATGCCCGCGCGGCGGAGGAGGTGCTCCGCATCGTCGACCAGGGACTGCCGGCCGCTTCGGCAGCGCAGGACCGCGTTGCGCTGCTCACGGCCCGCGACGACGCGCCTGGGCATGCTGCGCCGCTCTGCCGACCGCCTCGAAGGCCTGGCGGAGCTGGCGGCGCTCGCGGAGGCTCTCGGCGACTCTCACCTCGAGCTCGACGTCAAGCTGCGCCGCGCTGCCGCATTGCGCGTGTCCGAGGACGAGGATCAGGCCGCCGAGCTGGCGAGGTCGGTGCGCGAGATCGCCAACGCGCGCGGCGACCGCGCGGCCGAGCTGGCGGCGTGCCTGGAGCTGGGGCAGGACCTGCTGCGGAGTCCCCTCGGAGAGTCGTTCAGCGCACCGAGCGAGGTCGACCTCGATGCCGCCGCCGAAGCCTTCGGGCGAGCGTGCGAGCTCGCCGAGGAGCTGGGCGACGTTGCCGCCCAGGCTGCCGCGCTCCGCGAGCTCGGGGTCACCTCCATCGCCAGGGTGCGCGAGTGGTACATGGAGCAGGTCGAGAGCGGCGAGGTCGCGGCGATCATGGCGCGCGTCGCGGCCGGCGAGACGCCGTACGAGATCCTGGCCGACACGCCGGTCGCTTCGCAGTTCGAGGACAGCGTGAGGCGGTACGAGCGCGCCATCGAGCTGTTCGAGCAGGTCGGCGACCGCCGGGGCGTGATGTCCGCGATCATCGCCCGCGCGTACGTCAGCTTCGGCATCGACATCCACATGCTCGGGGCCGCGGGGCGGATCGAGGAGATCCGGCGCCTGACTGCGCAGATGACCTCGCTCACGCGCGAGAGCGAACGCGCCACGGTCGAGGCGACAGATGCTCTACGGCGTCCAGGTGTTCGCCCGCGCGAAGGTCGTCCCCGACCTCGCACTCTCGCGGGGCGAGGAGGCCCACCGGCACGCACGCCTGCTGGGAGACCGATCGCTGGAGTTCGCCGCGGCCACGGGCCTTGCCCTGACGCATCTCGAGCTGGGGGAGGTCGAGCAGGCGGAGCAGTGGCTCGATCGTGCCGCAGAGGCCGCGGCCGTCGACCCGACTCCACTTCGGGCACGCCAGCTCGAGACGGCGCGTGGCATGGCGCGCGCGGTGGCGGGAGACGCCGAGGGGATGCGCGAGCATCTCGAGCGGTCGGTTCGGCTCGCGACGGAGCAGGGACGCCCCGCGGCACGCTGCGAGGCGCTCGCCAGGCTCGCCCTGGAGGCAGCGCTGCTCGGCGCCGATCGCGCGGACGAGGAACTGCTCGGCGCTGGCCGAACGATCTGCGCAGGACGCCAAGGAGCTCATGGGCGTTCTGCCGGGCCACCCGCCGTGGGGAGCGGAAGCCGACGCAGCGCTCGCCCAGGTCGCGCTCGCGCGCGGGGAGTCGGAGGCCGCGATCGCCGCTGCCAGGTCGGCCCTCGGAGACGCTCCAGGCCGCACATTTCGAGGATCTGTTCCTCCCGATCGTCCTGCCGGCCGCCCGTGCCGTTCTCGAGGCGGGAACCGACGAAGAGCGCGCGATGGTTCCGGCATTACCTGACGACGCAGGCGGCGCTGATCGCTCAGCGGACGACGGACGAGGGCGTTCGCGTTCGGTGGTTCCGCGGGCCTATCGGCACGGAGCTGTCCAGGCTCACCGGCGCGGCGCACGGCGAGCGGCCGGTGGAGGAGGCGGCGGCGTGCCGGCCCGGCCGCCGACGTCGGGGAGGACGACACGAGCCTGCTCTGGCTTCTCATCGAGGGGCGGACGAATCGCGAGATCGCCGCCGAGCTCGGCGTGGGCGAGGACGCCGTGGCGCGGCGGCTCGCGGAGATGTACGCGAGGATCGGTGTGTCGTCGCGCGGGGAGGCGGCTGTGTTCGCATTTCGAGAGGGCGTGTTGTGAAGGTGCTTCGAGCGCGGGTCGACCGCCATCGCTGCATCGGCGCCGGGAACTGCATCACGATCGCTCCCACCGCCTTCGACTGGCTGAAAGGCGACCTGGGGAAGGCGGACGTCATCGACGCGGACAGCGTCGAGGAGGAGCTCCTGCGAGCGGCCGCCTCAGCGTGTCCCACCGACGCGATCGTGATCGAGGAGGTCGAGGCGCTGCTGCCCTGGCAGCTCCGGGGGAAGGCCGGCCCGGAGCGGCGGGTGCTGAAGACGTTCATGTTCACCGACATCGTGAAGTCGACGAACCTCGCAGAGGCGATGGGCGACGACGCGTGGCTGGAGCTGCTGCGGTGGCACGACGAGACGCTGCGGGCGACGTTCGCCTCGCACAACGGCGAGGAGGTGGGCACGACGGGGGACGGGTTCTTCGTCGTGTTCGACAGCCCCGACGCGGCGCTGACGTGCGCCGTCGCCATCCAGCGACGACTCGCCGATCACCGCAAGCAGCATGGCTTCGCGCCCCAGGTTCGCATCGGGCTGCACGCATCCGAGGCCGCGCAGGTGGAGAACGACTTCCGCGGCAAGGGGGTTCACGAGGCATCGCGCATCGCAGCCCTGGGCGAGGGCGGAGAGATCGTCGCGAGCAAGGAAACGGTCGGAGCCGACCCGCAGTACCCGGTGACGGAGCCGCGGACCGTCACGCTCAAGGGGATCACCGAGCCCGTGGAGGTCGTCTCGATCGACTGGCGCTGAGCCCGGCGGTACAGTGCTGAGGGACGCTCTAGACTGGTCATTGAGAGATCAGCGATTCGGGCGATGCGCTGGAACTACCTGCAAATCGCCATATTCGCCCCCGTAGCTCAGTGGATAGAGCAGCGGTTTCCTAAACCGCGTGCGCATGTTCGATTCATGCCGGGGGCATTCCCTCTCTTACAGCCAAATCACGGCAACTTCCCTGCAAGTCAACGGATAGCGCAGGCGTCCGTATAGCCCCGCCGAGAACCGCTCCGTACCGCTCCAGACCCTATTGCCAGGGTCGTAGCAGGGTCTCGCCCGCGGGAGCCAAATGTAGGGACCCTTCCCGCCCCACGGACTCCCCCAGCTACGGCGGCTCCGAGTGTTCCCGTCGGGCTTGGCATCCTTGAACGAGGGAGGGCCGCCCCCGAGCGGCGCTAGACTCCGGGCGACGTGACGAACGCCCAGGCTGAGAGGAGGATTCCGCATGAACTCCGATCCGATTGCTCCCTGGCCACTCGTACGGCGTGGCAACACGATCTTCCCCGTGCGCCCGCTGCAGCAGCTCCTGCGCGCGCGCAACCATCCGGTGGCCGTGGACGGGATCTTCGGCCCCCTGACCGAGTCCGCAGTCAAGGCCTTCCAGCAGAGTAAGGGCCTCGCGGACGACGGCATCGTGGGTCCGCTGACCTGGCCTCAGCTCGTCGTCCAGGTGAAGAAGGGCAGCACCGGAGATGCGGTGCGCGGCGTGCAGGAGGTCATGGACTTCCACGACCAGTCAGGCGGTGAGGCGCCCCCGGTGCAGATCGACGGCATCTTCGGTCCACGCACCGATGCCTGGGTGCGCGGTTTCCAGACCGCCGTGGGCACCGCCTCCGACGGCATTGTCGGCCCGATCACGTGGCGCGCGATGGTCAGCGGCATGCTGTCTGGCTAGGGGGGCGCAGGCTAGACGGGGCACCGCGCTTGTAGACCTGATGCCCGCGATGCGCAGACGGGCGCGGGGTGCGCGTTCGACGGAGCCAAGTGAAGAGTCTCTGCACTAGCGGCGTAGACCGCCCTCGGCGAATGGGAGCGTGAACCACATCACCGCGAACAGCACGACGACGACCGCGAGGCCGAGCAGCGTGAAGCGGAGGGCGCGATTCATGATGCGCTGGGCAGACGTCGTTGGCGGTCTACGCGCAGGCTTCGATGACATTAGTCAGCTGAACACCCACGGAACTGCTAGCTGGCTCTTGTCGGGCTGACCCCTGCGGTCGCTGCGGAAGCCGTCGAGGCAACCGTTCGCCCATGAGTCGCGCAACTGCGTTCTGCCAAATCCCGGGTGGCTCTGCCACGAGACGAGACGGGCGAGCTTGGCGGATCGCAAACGGCTTCCACAGGCCGCCTTGCACGTAGTTGGCTCCGCGCTCCCGGGCGGCGACCTCGATCCGCCAGGGCATCACCTGCTTGCCGACGACCTGGTCGGCGAAGTCCTCTTCGAAGTTGGCGAAGCCGGTGATCGTCTTCCCCTCGATCAGGTAGGAGCCGTCGGAGAGCTGGAGGTCGATCAGGGCGGAGACGCCGTGGCAGAGCGCGGCGGTCGGCTTCTCGGCCTCGTAGAAACTGCGGATCGCTAAATGCAGGTCGGTGCCCTGCTCCGCCACTTCCGCGCCGGAGTCGAGCGCCCCTTCGGCATGGCGATGGTCGGTACTGTCCTCGCCGAGGAGCACCACACCCCCGAGCTCTTCACCCAATTCCGGAGGCGTCTGGTCGAGCCACGCAGACAGATGCTCCGGGCCGTCCTCGAGCGGGCTCAGGTGCGGGGCGAGCTCACCGACGCCGCCGACCTCGAGACGGCAGTCAACATGCTCGTCGGCTCCTACTACGCCAACTACCTCGCCGGCCGTATTCCACGCGACTGGCCCCAGCGCACGGTCGACCTCATACTCATTGGCCTGCGTGATGACAAAGAGTGAAATTTGTCAACCAGCCCGCTTCCACAACCCGGCCCATGCGCCCGAGTGGGCCAACCCCGGCATCGACGCCGCCTACGAGCACGTCCGAGCGCTCGTCCTCAATGGGCTCACACCTACGAGGTCACGGCGCGCATGATGAGCGACGCGCCTGTCGCGCCTTTCGAGCGAGGTCGGTAGTCGGCTCACGGCTACGCTCATCGTCTTCCCGAGGCGCGCAAAACATGAGGAAGGACGTCCGCCAGTTCATCCGCCGGCTCGAAGCCGCAGGTCTCACCGTCGAGTCGACACCGGGCCACTACCGCGTCCTGCGCGACGGCAAGCCACTCCGGAAAGCCAACGGGATGCCCTTCATGTTGCCGTTCTCCCCCGACACGATCCGGTGGCGCAGAGCCGCGATCGTCGACCTACGTAAGCTCGGCATCCACGTCTAGCACCCCGAGTCTGAATCTCGGATGCGGGCCTGACCGCCGAGGCAAAGACAAGTAGAAGATCCGCATCCACGTTCGTGGAATCTCGTTAGCCTGCTGCCATGGCTGCCCGACGGTGGCGACTGGCATGAGTGACCTGATGCGGGACGTGACGCCGCTGCCGGACCTGCTGCACGGGCGCTCCTTCACCGGCCCGGTCCGTGAGCGCCGACCCATCTACGTCGACCTGCTGCCGCCGTGCAACGCGGGCTGCCCGGCGGGGGAGAACATCCAGGCCTGGCTGTCGCATACCAAGGCGGGTCGGCACGAGGAGGCGTGGCGCGAGCTCGTCGCGGACAATCCGTTCCCTGCGATCCATGGGCGGGTCTGCTACCACCCGTGCGAGAGCGTCTGCAACCGCGCCGACCTCGACAGCGCCGTCTCGATCCATTCGGTCGAGCGGTTCCTCGGAGATCTCGCGCTCGAGCAGGGGTGGCAATTCGACCCGCCCCTGACCCGCAGCGGCAAGCGTGTGTTGGTGATTGGGGCCGGGCCGAGCGGGCTGTCGGCGGCGTACCACTTGGCGCGACTCGGCCACGGGGTCGAGATCCGCGACGCTGGCAGCGAGCCGGGCGGGATGATGCGCTACGGCATCCCGGCCTACCGGCTGCCCCGCGACGTGGTGGGCGGCGAGCTCGGCCGGATCGCCGCGATGGGCGTGCGGATGGACTGCGACCATCGCGTCGACGACCTCGTCGCCGAGCGGGAGGAGGGCCGCTTCGACGCTGTCTTCGTCGCGGTCGGGGCGCATCTGTCGAAGCGCGTCGACATCCCCGCCCCGGATACCGGCCGGATCATCGATGCGATCTCGTTCCTGCGCAGCGTCGCCTCCGGGGAGCGGCCGGTGATCGGCCGCCGCGTGGCCGTCTACGGCGGCGGCAACACGGCGATGGACGCGGCCCGCACCGCGCGCCGGATCGGGGCCGAGCCGCTCATCGTCTACCGCCGCACCCGCGAGCAGATGCCGGCGCACGAGGAGGAGGCCGAGGACGCAGAGCAGGAGGGCGTGACGATCCACTGGCTGCGGACGATCACGGCTTTCGAAGGCCCGGAGCTCCAGGTCGAGCTGATGGAGCTCGACGAGTCCGGCTATCCGCAGCCGACGGGCAGGTACGAAACGCTCGCCGCCGACACGGTGATCCTCGCGCTCGGCCAGAAGTCCGAGACCGAGTTCCTGCGCGAGGTGCCGGGGGTCGAGATCGCGCTCGACGGCAGCGTGCAGGTGGCTCCCTCGATGGAGACCGGCTCCCCGGGCCTGTTTGCGGGCGGGGACATGGTGCCGAGCGAGATGACCGTCACCGTCGGCGTCGGCCACGGCAAGAAGGCCGCCCGCAATATCGACGCCTGGCTGCGCGGCGGGGACTCGACCGCCGCCCCGAAACATGACCTCGCCGACTTCGAGAAGCTGCACCCCTGGTACTTCGGCGACAACGCCCGCCGCGAGCAGCCCCAGCTCGCCCCCGAGGAGCGGGTCTCCGACTTCGGCGAGGTCGTCGCTGGCCTCTCGGCCCAGGAGGCGGTGTACGAGGCGAGCCGGTGCCTGTCGTGCGGCAACTGCTTCGAGTGCGACGGCTGTCTGGGCGCCTGTCCTGAGGACGCGGTGATCAAGCTCGGCGAGGGGCACCGCTACCGGTTCGACTACGACCGCTGTACCGGCTGCGGGGCCTGCTTCGAGCAGTGCCCGGTGCACGCGATCGAGATGATCCCGGAGCCCGGCCGGTGATGCGCACGACGGTCGACGGCAACGAAGCTGCGGCCTCGGTCGCCTACCGCCTGAACGAGGTCTGCTGCATCTATCCGATCACGCCATCGTCGCCGATGGCCGAGCTGGCCGACGAGTGGGCGAGCCAGGGTCGAACGAACGTCTGGGGCACTGTGCCCGCGGTCGTCGAGATGCAGAGTGAGGGCGGGGCCGCCGGCGCATTACATGGTGCGCTGCAGGGCGGCGCGCTGGCGACGACGTTTACCGCCTCGCAGGGGCTGCTACTGATGATCCCGAACATGTACAAGATCGCCGGCGAGCTGACGCCGGCGGTGCTGCACGTCGCCGCCCGCTCGCTGGCGGCGCAGGGGCTGTCGATCTTCGGCGACCACTCCGACGTGATGGCCGTGCGCCAGACCGGCTTCGCGCTACTCGCGTCGGCCTCGGTGCAGGAGGCCCACGACCTCGCGTTGGTGGCGCAGGCCGCGACGCTCCAGACCCGGGTTCCGTTCGTGCACTTCTTCGACGGGTTCCGAACCTCGCACGAGCTGAACACGATCGAGCTGCTCTCCGACGATGACCTGCGCGCGCTCGTGCCCGAGGAGCTCGTCCAGAATCATCGCGGCCGGGCGCTGTCGCCGGAGCGCCCGTTCATTCGCGGCACGGCGCAGAACCCGGACGTCTACTTCCAGGCGCGCGAGACGGTCAACCCCTTCTACGCGCGCGTCCCGGACGCAGTGGAGGACGCCCTGGCGCGTCTCGCCGAGCGCGCGGGTCGCCGCTACCACGTCGTCGACTACGTCGGCGACCCGGAGGCCGAGCGCGTGCTCGTCATCATGGGGTCGGGCGGGGAGACGGTGCAGGAGACCGTGGCGATGCTCGCCGGGCGCGGCGAGCGCGTCGGCGTGGCGCAGGTGCGGCTCTACCGGCCGTTTCCGGCGCAGGCGCTTGTCGAGGCGCTGCCCGCGACCGTGCGCCACGTCGCCGTCCTCGACCGGACGAAGGAGCCTGGCTCGATCGGCGAGCCGCTCTTCCTCGACACGGTCGCGGCGCTGAGCGAGTCGTTCGGTGACGGCGAGCGGGCGGTGATGCCGCGGGTCGTCGGCGGCCGCTACGGGCTCTCCTCGAAAGAGTTCACGCCCGGGATGGTCGCTGGCGTGTTCGCCGAACTGGCGGCAGAGCGGCCGCGGCGCCGGTTCACGATCGGCATCGTCGACGACGTTTCCGGGACGAGCCTGGACTACGAAGCGTCGCTCGACATCGAGCCGCTGGAGACGGTGCGCGCGATCTTCTTCGGCCTGGGTTCGGACGGGACGGTCGGCGCGAACAAGAACACGATCAAGATCCTCGGGGACGAGGGCCTCCACGCGCAGGGCTACTTCGTCTACGACTCGAAGAAGTCGGGCTCGCAGACGGTCTCGCACCTCCGGTTCGGTCCACAGCCGATCCGGGCGCCCTACCTCGTGCGGCAGGCCGGCTTC
Source organism: uncultured Actinomycetes bacterium (assembly GCA_963786725.1). Taxonomy (GTDB): domain Bacteria; phylum Actinomycetota; class Thermoleophilia; order Gaiellales; family Gaiellaceae; genus PALSA-612. The sequence goes on from CAWBAD010000012.1 coordinate 256,519, forward strand.
GTCGGCTGCCACCAGTTCGGTCTGCTCGACCGGGTCGACGTGCTCGGCCCGGCGGCGGACGGCGCGACGCTCCTCCTCAACTGCCCGCGACCGCCGGACGAGGTGTGGGAGGCCCTCTCGCGCCCGGTGCAGGAGCAGATCCTCGCCAAGCACATCGACCTGTATGTGATCGACGCCGGCCGGATCGCCCGCGAGGTCGGCCTGGCCGGACGGACCAACATCGTCCTGCAGACCTGTTTCTTCGCCCTCTCGGGCGTCATGCCGCGCGAGCAGGCGATCGAGCGGGTCAAGGCGGCGGTCGCCAAGACCTACGGCCGGCGTGGCGCCGAAGTA
>CAWBAD010000013.1:0-304065 GCA_963786725.1 uncultured Actinomycetes bacterium
GCACCACTGCCGGGACCGCTCGTCGACCCCGGAAAGCCGGCGGCGTCGATGAAGGTGATGACCACCAAGCCGGACGTCGCGAAGCCGGGAGCCGCGGTGACGTTCACCGGCAGCGGGCTGCCGGCGAGCGCGAACGTGACGCTCGTCTGGATGACGGCGAGCGTCCGCTACGTGCTCTGACCCCAAGCCCGACTCGATCGACTACATCGGTCGCAAGGTCGACAAGGTCGGCGTCGCGCTCGCAACGGGCAAGACGGATGCCGCCGGTGCCCTCTCGGTCGCGGTGAGGGCTCCCGTCGACTACGGCGGGCTCCACGACGTCTACGCGGTCGTCGACGGTCAGCAGGTAGCCAAGGGCGGCTTCCTGCTCGAGCGCACGGTGACGATTCGCCCGAAGAAGGGGCCGCTCGGCACGCCGATCACCGTCAAGGTCGTGGGCATGGGCTCGCCGACGTACGAGAGCGTCGGAGCGGTGCTCTACGACAACAAGTACACGGGCGCCGCCTCGGCCAACATGACGCGTGGGATTGCGGTCTTCAAGCTCCGCGCTGCCGGCGAGGTGGGGGCGCACTGGATCGACGTACGCGGATCCCAGTCACACCGTGCCCTACCTGAACATGGAGCAGTCCCCGGTGCCGTGGACGGATAGCCACCGGCTGAAGTTCACGCTCACGAAGGGCAATGCGAACCTCGCTCCGAGGACCGAGTGGCCGGCCAACGTCAAGCCCACGATCGATGCGAGGACGACGCTCTCGGCGGCCAACCTCGCGCCCGACAGCAAGGCCACGGCGGCGCTCGCCTCGTCCAGCGGCCAGATCCTCGCGAAGACGAAGGTCACCGCTACCGGGCTCACGCCGAACGCGCCTGTTGACCTCATCTGGTCGACAGTGGTCGGCAACCGCGTCAACTGCACCGGTACGTGCTGGAGCTTCGTGCCTGTGCCTCTCGGGAGGGCCACAGCGGCGGCCGACGGCACGCTCTCGTCGCAGATCACCGTCCCGGACGGCCTGGGCGGCTGGCACGTGGTCCAGCTCGTGCAGGGCGGCAAGGTCATGGCCCAGGTGCCGTACTTCGTGAAGCGCAGCTTCGTGAAGGCACCGAAGGTCGTCAAGGCCGGCAAGCCGTTCATCGTCGAGTTGAAGGGCATGGGCTGGACGCAGCTCGACAACACGGTCGCCGTCACCTACGACAACGCCTACATCGGCTACGCCTGCGGCTTCAACTCGAACGGCTACACCCGCATCCAGCTGTTCGCCACGGGCAAGCCCGGCATCCACCTGATCGACCTCTACCCGCTGCTCTACACGCAGCAGCCGGCGTATCCGTACCCGCAGCTCGGCATGGTGCCGCTTCTCGCGTACGCCTCCGACGCTCCCGGTCTGGCAGCCGGATACCAGATCCCGGCCTTCCGGCTGGCGATCAAGGTCGTCAAGTAGTCCACTTCCCACAGGATCTGAGAGAGGGGCGCCGCCGAGCCCCTCTCTCAGTGTGCCTCCAGCGGGGACGGCGCCACGCGGACGGCTCGCGCCACCCAGACAGGCAGCCACCAGTTGTACGGTCCGAGCACCGTCATCAGCGACGGCAGCAGCACGGCGCGGACGATCGTCGCGTCGATGATCACGGCGAGCATCAGTCCGACGCCGAACTGCTGCAAAGCCGGTACATCCCCGGCCGCAAAGCCGGTGAAGGCTCCGACCATGATCGCCGCCGCTGCGGTCACCACCCGACCGGTCCGCTGGAGCCCATGCGCGACGGCGCGGGCGTTGTCCGGCACCTCGTCCCACGCCTCCCGCATCCGCGAGACGAGGAATACCTCGTAGTCCATTGAGATACCGAAGACGGCGGCGAAGAGGAAGATGGGAATCCAGCCCTCGATCTCGTCGGCGTGCTGGAGTCCGAAGAGCCCAGCGCCAACGTCCCAGCGGAAGATGACGACGAGCAGGCCGTACGCAGCGGCCACGGAGAGCAGATTCAGCAGCACCGCCTTGAGCGGCAGGAGGAGCGAGCGGAAGGCGCGGAGCAGTACGACGTAGGTGAGCGCCAGCAAGGCGCCCATGAGCCAGGGAAAGGCACCGTACGCGCGGTCGAGGAAGTCGAGGCCCTGCGCGGGCGCGCCCCCCACGACGACGTCCGTCGTCTCGGGAAAGCGCGCTCGCAGGACGAGATGGCCGCGCAGCCGCTCGACGAAGTGCTGCGTCTCCTTCTCGCCGAACTCGTGACGTCCCGCGATGACGAGGCGCTCGTAGCGGCCGGTCGGGTCGACGTAGGGGTCGTCCGAGCCGGAGGCGACGACCTTCGTCTCGGGATCCTGGAACACGAGGTCGGACAGGCGATCGACCGCCCGCCGGACCTGCGGCTCGCGCGTGCCTTCACGAGCGCCCGCGTCCACCACGACGTACACGGGTGTGATGCCTCCTGCGCCGATGCTCTGGCGCAGCAACTCGTAGGCGCGAACCGACTCGGGAGACCGCGGGATGGCCGAGATCGAGCCAGGAGTCAGCTCGAGCGCAAGCACGGGCATCGCCGCGGCCACGAGGAGCGCCGTGCCCGCCGTGAGGAAGACCACGGGCCGCCGCATGACGACTCGCGCTAGGCGCGCCCAGGCCCCCGACTCTACGCTCGGCTCACGCTGCGTCGGATAACGGCGTATGCCGCGCGCGCCGAGCAGGGACAGAAGCACCGGCAGCAGCGTGAGCGCGGCTGCGATCGACGCGAGGGGTATCAGCAGGCCTCCGATACCCAGCGAACGGATCAGCGGCACCGGCATGAAGATCAGCAGGCCAAGACCGAGGGCCACGGCGAGGCCGGAGACGACGACGGCTCGTCCCGCCGTGGCCATCGTGCGCACGACGGCGTCTTCGGGCGAGCCTGCGCGCGCGACTTCCTCTCGGAAGCGGAAGATGATCAGCAGCGAGTAGTCCACGGCGAGCGCGAAGCCGATCAGGGCGACGAGGTTGGTCACGTACGTAACCATCGAGACCTCGTGCGCGATGAGGAAGACGGCGGTGAGCGTGCCGGCGATGGTGCACGCGGCGACTGCGAACGGGACGACGACGGCGGGCGTGAGGCCGAGGACAAGCAGCAACGCGGTTAGCGCCACTCCGATCGCGATCAACTCGCCGCGGCGCAGGTCCGACGCGAAGATCCGATCGAGGTCCCGCTGGATCGCTGGCTGTCCCGTCACAAGCGCCGCCCGCCCGCCTTGCGTGCGCAACGCGTCTCGAAGGTCGTCGGTGTGCGTCTTCGCGTCGGGAAGACTGAGCGACGTCTGAATGTCCGCGAAGACGGTGCCACCGTCTCGCAACTCTCCCGGACGGCCCGTGGGGATAGCCCGGGCCGCTCTGGTCAGCCGCCCTTCGAGGCGTTCCTCCTCGGCGGCCGTCGGGGTGCGCCCTCGGAAGACGACCGTGAACACCCCGTCGTCCGACTCGTGGAGGCGCTCCCTGAGGATCGTGCGGGCTCGTTCGGAGTCCGTGCCGGGAACAGCGAGCGAGTTGGAGAGGAGGGCGGGAGCGCGCCGCCGAAAGGCACCGAGGCCGAGGATGACGAGCCACGCGGCGATGACGACCACGCGGAAGCGGACCACGACGCGCGTCCACCGCTCGGGCACGCGCTTACGGTATCCGGACGGTGATCCTCAGGGTGTTGTCGGGCCCGAGCGTCTGCATCCCGAGCTCCTCGGAGGTCTGGACGTTCCTTGCCTCGAAGCGGTAGAGGCCGGGCTTGCGGAATACGAGCAGGCGCGTCTCGCTGCGGCGCAGCCTCGGATCTCCGAGCGATACGCGCGGGCCGGTGGTCTGGGTCAGGTCGAAGTCCATCACGTCGTGATCGAGGATCCGGATGCGATCGCCTTTGCGCAGGCGGAGGCTGATCGTCGGCTTCTCGTTCTTCACGAAGACGTGGCAGCCACGGAAGAAGTGCTTGATCTCGAGCGTCGTCGGCGGCCTCGCTGCGCCCGCCTGTCCGACGGCGAGTCCGACGGCGCAGAGCGCGGCGAGCGTTAGTACGGTGGTGCGCATGACGGGATTCTCGCGATGAAGGGGACGCTAGCAGTCGGCGGAATGCCGCTCATGCACTGCGGGTTCCCCGTAGCGGCGGGATCCGGACTTACGCCGATGAGCCGGCGACATCCCGAGTCGGATACTCGACGTCAACTCACAGCCAAGAGGAGGCGAACATGAAAGAGAGGGCAACGCTGAGGCGGATACTCGAGATCGGCGGGATCGTGGCGGGCGTGATCATGGTCGCCTTCGGGGTCGCGGCCATCTACATGGGGTTCGACGGACGTTCGACCGTCCAGACGAACCTCGGCAACGAGTTCATCGTCGGATCCGACGACATGAACACGGAGGAGATCGACCACGGAGATCAACGAGATCATCCTGCCCGCCCAGAAGCAGATTGCAGCCGAGCGAGAGAAGGCCGGCGTCGAGCCGATCGAGTTCACGCCCGTCTCGGCGCCGAGCTGCTCCGTGGCGGGCAAGGCGATCGACAACGGAACCGACGCGCGGTGCTTCGCCGAGTACCTCCGTCTCCACGCGTTGCGCTCGACCAGCGGTCTGACGTACTCGCAAATGGGCCGCTACGTCGCGAACGACGATGCGCCACCCGCGGAGACCGACTTCGCAGGCGGCACGAGCAACGCGGCCGTCGCCGAGATCGACCCGAAGACGAACCAGCCGCTCGACAACGGAACGCGTGAGCTCTGGGTGACGGCGACAGCGCTCTCGTCGGCACTCAACCTCGCCTACACCGCCGAGCAGATCTCGCTCTTCGGCATCGTGGTCGGCTTCGCGCTGCTACTCACGGGCATCGGTTTGATCATCCTCGCCGTCGCGGTATTGCACCGCCCTACGGCGTCGTCAAAGCCGTAACGAACACGCCTCCGACGACGAGAGAGGCGGCGCCTGCCACCTCTCTCGTCGTGCCGGGCCGGCCGGCATGCGTGCGGACAGCTTCGAGTGCGGACAACCCGCAAGGCGCTCAGCAGCATCCCCGATGCCGCGCCGAACGCGCCCTCCTACTTTGGGATGAAGCCCGCGAAGGAGGTCACTTGTCGACAGATCGCGTTCGGCCGTGCGAAGCGCCGTGATGAGCGTAGGGCGGCACGGCGGGGATGTGCTGTCGGGGGATGGCCGGTTTCCGACGAGCTATACGGCGCTCTGGTGCCGCGAGAGGGGCCCCGTCTACGCGGGCAAGGCCGTCCTCCAAGAGGGATGCCTGCTACTGACGGGGGTCGATCGCCACGGCTCCGAGGCCACGGAGCAGCTTGCGGTGAGCGAGCTCGGCGTCTCCCGCGTCGCGCGTGGGCTGCACGAGCGCCTCGAGGGCCGGCCTGCACTCGTGGTCACCCCACCAAAGGGATCGCCGCTGCGGCTCGCCGTCCTCGACGGCGGCGGTACGCTCCTCGAGCTCGCCGAGCGGCTAGCCGCTGACGCCCAGGCAGGGCGTGTATCTGCGGACTAGGCTGTCTTCCACGAGCAGTCCGCTTGCGAGTGCGTAGCGCACGAGCTCGGCGCGGGTCCTGAGGCGAAGCTTTTGCATGATGTGCGAGCGGTGCGTCTCGGCCGTGCGGACCGAGATGTAGAGCATCTCTGCGATCTCCTGGTTGGTGTGGCCGAGCGCGAGCAGCCGTAGCACCTCGCGCTCGCGGTCCGACAGGGGATCTGCTTCGGTTGCCGCACGTGCTTCCTCTTCGGCCGAGATCACGCGCGCGCCGAGAGCGGGATGCAGGTAGCGGCTGCCGGCGGCAACCGCGTGCACGGCTGCCACGACCTCCGAGTCCGCTGCCTCCTTGAGCACGTAACCCATCGCCCCGGCGGCAAACGCCTCCCGCACGTAGCGCGGATCGTCCTGCATCGAGAGCACGAGCACCTTGGCTTCTGGGGCTTCCATTAGCAGCTTCGGCAAGGCGTCGATGCCGCTCTCGCCAGGCATGACCACATCGAGCAGGATCACGTCGGGCTTCGCAGAGCGCGTCTCGAGAATGGCGTCCCGTGCAGTTCCGGCTTCGCCGACCACCTCGATATCGGGCTCGGCATCGAGCACTCGGCGAAGACCGGCGCGAACGACTGCATGGTCGTCCACGAGGACGACGCGAGTCACTCGCCCCTCACCTCGGCGACGAGCGTCGTACCCGCGCCCGGCGACGATTCGATGGTCAGCCGTCCGTCGAGGAGGGCGACTCGCTCGCGCATGCCGAGGAACCCGAGACCGTCGGCGCCAAGCGCACCGGGGTCGAAGCCGCGGCCGTCGTCCTCGATCACTGCAGTCATGCTTCCATCGCGTCGGATGAGGAGAACGGTGACGTTCCGTGCCTGCGCATGTTTGACGACGTTCGTCAGAGCCTCCTGCACGATTCGATAGAGCGTCGTCTCCACCTCCTCGGCCAGCCGCTCAGCCCCGAGCCGGCTCTCGACGTCGACGGCGATCCCCGTCGCCTCGGAGATCGAGCGTGCGAGACGCTCGACCGCGGCAACAAGGCCGAAGTCGTCCAGGGCCGTCGGGCGCAGCTGAACGGCGAGGTGGCGGACGTCCTGGAGCGTGGTCACGATCAGCTCCCGCAGCTCCTCTCCGGCGGTCCGTATCTCTTCCTCGGTCTTGGCATGCTCAAAGGCCTTCAGTCCTAGCAGGATCGACGTGAGTGCTTGGCCGGTCTCGTCGTGGAGCTCGCGTGCGAGCCGGCGACGCTCGAGCTCCTGTCCGGCGACGACACGACGGAGCGAGTCACGGGCGACGCGAAGCGAGAGATCGACGGCCACGGCGGCGCGCGCGGCGAACTGCTCGGCGAGCCGCAGGTCGTCGTCCGTGAACCGGGAGTCAGGGCCGAGCTTGTCGTGGGCAACGATCACCCCGATCGCCCGGTCTCGCGCCAAGAGCGGCACGTACGCACCGCTCGACGCGGCCATCAGCCGAGCCGACTCCTGGTCCACCTCCGGATCCTCCCGGGTCGAGTCGACGCGCTCGCTGCGTCCGCGCTCCAGGACGCGGCCGGCTTTCGACCTCATCCGGGGAACGACGACCCCCACGAGCTGTTCCACATCCTCGCCGTCGGCAGCCGCAACCCGAAGCTCGCTGCCGGCCGGCAGCAGAATGGCCACGACCCGCGCGTCGATCAGCTCGCGCAGGCGGCGGGCGATCAGATCCAGCAGCCGCGGCAGGTCGAGCTCGCTGACGAGTGCGTTGCCGATCTCGTTCAGCGATTCGAGTTGGCGCGACCAGGTCGTCGCCGACTCGTAGAGGCGGGCATTCTCGATCGCAACGGCGGCCTGGGAGGCGAGGTGCGTGACCAGCTCCTCGTCGTCCTGGCTGAAGTCCTCCCCACCTTCCTTATCGGTCAGATAGAGGTTGCCGTAGGCGACGTCGTGCAGCAGGATCGGCACGCCCAGGAACGTTCGCATCGCCGGGTGATTCGGCGGAAAGCCGACCGCGCGGGGATCGGCGCGCAGGTCGTGCAGGCGGAGCGGCCGCGCGTCCTCGATGAGCGCACCGAGGATGCCGAGCCCGCGCGGCAGGTCGCCGATCGCGTCGGCCTCGCTCTGCTCGATTCCGGTGTAGACGAAGCGCTCGAGGCCGGTGCCACTCGGATCGATCACACCGAGGGCCGCGTAGCGGGCGCCGGTCACTTGGGTCGCGGCCTCTACGATTCGCTCGAGCACCGCATCGAGCGAGAGCTCCGAGCTGATCGCGATAGCCGTGTCGAGAAGCGTGCGCAGGCGGTCGGCATTAGCGGGGCGCATTGACCCGTCATCGTGTCAGACGAGCATACGCCGCGATTTCACCGCGTCCTCACAGTTCTCTTACATGCGCTTTGCCTCCCCAAGCCAGTCTCACCCGACTCTGTCGGGCAGGTAACGGCAGGCGATGAAAGGGGAAGGGAATGCCTACGAAGAAACGGCGGCTCGGGATGGGGGTCGTGCTCCTGGCCGCATTGGCCGCAGCCGGGGTGGCCACGCTCGCGCCCACAGCCGTCGCGCAGAAGGAGCCGGGCAAGATGGGCAAGTCGGACCGCCCGACCGTGCTGAGGCGACTGCAGGGCGTGAACTTCATCGGCAACTGCACGTTCAGCCATCGCAACACCGACGACCCGATCGTGTTCGTGAACACGCCCGGCGCCTCCCACGACCACAGCTTCGTGGGCAACCGGACCACGAACGCGTTCTCGACGACAGACTCGCTGCTCGGCGGCCGGACGACGTGCCGGCGCTCGGCTGAGACCGCGGCGTACTGGATGCCGACGCTCTATGTCGACGGCAACGCCGTGGCTCCTACCGGTGCCACCATCTACTACCGGCGGAAGACGCTGTCGAGAGTCACTGCGACGCCGTCGGGCTTCAAGATGATCGCCGGCGATGCGAAGGCGACGTCGCCGCAGGGCAGGCAGATCACGTTCTGGAACTGCGGGGCTCAGGTCAACCTGCCGGCCTCCAACGTTCCGCCGGCGTGCCCGGCCGGGAGGGGATCGATGCTGCGGCTCCACGTCACGTTCCCGGCTTGCTGGAACGGCGTCAGTCTCGACAGCCCGAACCACAAGCAGCACGTGGCGTACCAGATGAACGGGCGCTGTCCTGCGGGCTACGACGTCGCCATCCCGCAGATCTCGCTCATCTACCGCTACCCGGTCAGCGGACAGCACAGCTTCGAGCTGGCCTCGGGAGGCGTCTACTCGGCGCACGCGGACTTCTTCAACGCGTGGAACCAGGCCGAGTTGGAGCGCCTGACGCAGGTCTGCCTAAACGGCCTGCGCCACTGCGGAAACCGCCAAGTGAGGTAGTCGGAGAAAAGGGGTAAGTAGGCGCTGAGGGCCGTTCCGGGGGGACGGCCCTCCCTCGCCGCTTCGCTTTCCGCTCGGGAAGTGCGGCCTTCGGCCGCGCGTCAAGGCGAGCGGGGTGAGCCGCTCCCGCACAGGTCGGGAGCGGCGGCGGAAGTGCGTACCCAGCGTGATTCAACGGATGAGCGGGTCGCCTGGCCGTAGTGCTGCACGAGCCGCGCTGTCATCGTGATCGAAAGGGCGATGGCGAGCGCAAGCGCCCACCTGCGTGGGAGCGAGACGACGCCCGCGCCGATGGCGAGCGCCAGCGCAGGTAGCCCGACCAGCACGTAACGCGCTTCGAACGCCGGCTGGGAGATCGATGCGAGCAGCGTCGCCGCGAGCGGAGCGACCAGCCAGACGGCGACGAGCGCAGCCTTCCAGCGCGTCGCTCGAGGCACCGCCTCCCGGAAGAGCTGCACCACGCCGATCGCGCCCGCGAGCACCGCGATCGGATTCCGGCTGGCCCAGTCCCACATGCCGACCGCGACGTGGCGCGGCGTCGGCGTCGGGATCCAGTCCAGCTGGCCGTTGTCTCCCGTCACGACGAGCACCAGCTGCGGGAGGAACGCTGCGACGGCGACACACGCTGCGAGCACCGGCACGCGGAGATCGGGCCGCGGGCGGAAGAGGAGGAACGCGACCAGGTGCGCCGCCGCAACGGAGAACGCGAACACGCTCACCCAGCCGGCGGCCGCCAGCGAGGCAGCCCAGATCGCCCACCACGCCGTCGAACGCTCCTCGCAGGCGCGGACGAAGGCGTACGTCGCAACCGTCGCCAGCAGCACCGCCAGCGTGTAGCCGCGCGCGGCCTGTGACCAGGAGACGAAGTACGAGCTCGCAGCCAGGGCCAGGCCCGCGACGAGGCCCGCGAGCTCGCCGAACAGCCGCCTCCCGAGCAGCGCCGTCGCACCGGCGGCGAGCGCGCCGAAGAGCACGGAGGGCAGCCTCAGCGACCAGTCCGACGTGCCGAAGATCGCGAGCCAGGGCTTGAGCAGCGAGTAGTAGACGAGATGCGGCGCCTCGGTGTCACGCGCCGCCTCCCAGATCCCCGACCACGAGAGCGTCGCCGTGTCGCGCGTGAACAGCTCGTCGAACGAGAGCGGCTGAGCGCCGAGCCTGATCACGCCGAGCACGAGTGCGACGAGGAACACCCCGGCTGGCATCCACCGGCTTAGACGCGTCACGCTTCCCCGGCCTCTCGCGGACGTCGCTCCCAGAGCGTCGCGTTGAGGACGGCGGAGGCAACGACGAGCCTTGCGATGAGGAAGAGGCCTAGGAGGAGGGCGGTCGCGAGCCCGAGCGTGCCATACGTGTCCTCCCGTGACGATGCATACGGCCCGATCACGTAGTACGTGAGCGTCGCGAGCAGCATGCCGCCCGCGGCGAACAGCACCGCACCGGGCAGAAGCCCACGCCAGTCGGCGTTCCGGTGCGGCAGGCGGAGCGTTACGAGCAGCCACAGCACGGCGTAGAGCGCCGCCTCGGCGAAAACGACCACCACGACGTCGCCATCGAGGGGCCAGATGCTGTCGATGACGGGACCCAGGAAATACAGCACCACAAGCGCGGTGAGGAGTCGCACGGTGCCTGCCCACGTCGCCTTGACCACTCGCTCTCGCGGATCGGCCCACACGAGCCGATGCACCGAGATCAGTGCTCGCAAGAGCGACCGGGTCGTCCATAGCAGGATCGGCAATCCGATGGCGACGGCGTACCAGCGGCCGGTGCCCTGGGCCGCACTGGCCACCGATGTGGTTACCAGGCCGGAAAGGCCTGCTCCCCCCGCTGTCTCACTGGGCGACTCGTCCGTCACATCTGCGGTGACTCCGAGCACGCCGATGAGCACGAGCGCGAACGGCAGCAGCCAGATGAACATGCGGTAGGCGAGAGCGCCGGCCATGATCCCGCCGCCGACGTCCGAGTCGCGATCGACCGCCGTCAGCGTGACGTCGACCGAGCTGTGGCGCTCGCGCTCCGCGTCGGTGCGCTCGACGAGCCGTCGCTCATACGCGTTGATCCGCTGGCTCCAGGTGCTCTTGGCGCGTGCCTCGGGCTTCTCCACCGTCGCGCGAGTATGCCGTCAGGGCAGTACGACTCTCTGAGACGGACCGTTCTCGTCGAAGATAGCGCCGTGACCCGATGGAAGACGTGGTCCGCAATCCTGGCCCTGGCCCTGGCCTTGGCGCTCGCATCGGCGCCCACCGCGTCTGCGGGCCTCGCGGACGAGACGGCGCTCGCGGAGCGCTTTGCGCCCGTGGTACGACTCGTCGAACAGGCGCAGGAGTGCGGCTACGGCGAGTCGTACTCGCCGCTCGACGTCGACCTCCTGTTCGACGAGGCCGACAGTCGCGCTCCGCGGCGCCATGGGGAGGGGCGGACCTCGTGAAGATCGCACCGACGGCAGACGACCTCTCGCCGGAGCGGTACGAGTACCACCTCGACTTCCCGGGCAATGCACTCGATCCCGGTTGCGACTACGAGCGCTGGGCCCGCCGCCTGACGGACGGAACGCCGCCGGCCGTCTACGCGCACGTGGCCACGGAGCGCGGCCGGCCGGGAAAGCTCGCGCTCCAGTACTGGCTCTACTACGCGTTCAACGACTGGAACAACACGCACGAGGGCGACTGGGAGATGATCCAGCTCGTCTTCGATGCCGGCAGCCCTGAGGACGCTCTCGAGCGCCGGCCCGTCGAGGTCGGGTACAGCCAGCACGAAGGCGCGGAACGTGCGACCTGGGGCGACGACAAGCTGGAGCTCGTCGGCGGGACGCATCCCGTGGTGCATCCGGCGGCGGGCTCGCACGCGAACTTCTTCGACGAGGCGCTTCATCTCGGCAGGTCGGCGTCCGAAGGCGTGGGCTGCGACGACACCAGCGGGCCGACGTTCGACATCCGCCCGAACGTCGTAACGATCCCGAGCGATCCCGCTACGGCCCGCGAGCAATTCCCGTGGATCGAGTTCCAGGGCCGCTGGGGTGAGCTGCAACGGAGCATCTTCAACGGGCCTACCGGGCCCAACCTCAAGTCACAGTGGACGCAGCCCATCGAGTGGTCGGAGGGCTGGCGCAGCCGCAGTCTCGCCGTCCCGGGGGGTGGTGCGCTCGGCACAGGCGCGACAGACTTCTTCTGCGGCGCCGTCGCGGCGGGATCCAACGCGCTGAGGCGCGCCGTCGAGGATCCATTGCCGTGGTTTCTCGCGCTTGTCGCTCTTGTTTTGCTGGTCGTGTTCCTGCTCTCACGGACGACATGGCGTCCCGGAGCTCCGCTCCGCCTCGCTCGCCGGCGGGCCTGGGGCCAGGTGCTCGCTGCCGCCGCGCGGATGTACATCGGCCGGATCGGCCTGTTTCTGGGGCTCGGCCTCGTCGCGTTGCCCATCTCCGTGATCGTGACTCTCCTCCAGGCGGGACTCTTGCGCGGCTCGAGCTTCCTCGGCATCCCCACCGAAGGCGAGGGCGGCGGCATCGCCGTATACGTCGCGGTCGTGCTCGGCACCGCGCTCTCGCTGACCGCCCTCGGGCTCGTCCAGGCAGCCACGGCACGCGTGCTCGTCGAGATCGACCAGGCCCGGCAGATCTCGGTCGTGCAGGCCTACCGGCTCGCACTCGAATCACTGCGCCCGCTGCTCGGCGCCTTGCTCGTCGTGGCGTTCGTCGTCTCGCTGCTCGCCACCACGGTCGTGCTCGTGCCGATCGCGATCTGGGTGGCCGTCCGCTGGGCGCTGGTGGCCCCGGTCGTGGCGCTGGAGGGCCGCGCACGTCTCGATGCGCTCGGGCGCAGCGGAAGCCTCGTCCGTCACGGCTGGTTCAAGGTGGGCTCGCTGGTCGTCGTCGGGGCAGCTCTGGCTCTGCTCGCCGGGCCGCTGCTAGGGGCGCTCCTGATCCTGCTGACGAACACGCCTCTGGTGCTGTTGAACATCGTCTCGGGTGTCGTCTACGCCGTCGTCTTGCCGTTCGTAGCCCTCGCGACTGTCTACGTCTACTTCGACATGCGTGTTCGGGACGAGCTGCCGGAGGCGGCCTCGGCCGACACGTTGCCCGCCGAGATCAGCGTTTCGCGTTGACCGACACCGCATAGACTCGACCTCGAAGCACCAATCTCAGGCCGGAAGGAGACAGTCATGTCCGTTGCCAAGGTCGTCGAGCTGACCGCGAGCTCACCCACGAGTTTCGAGGACGCCGTGAAGAACGGCATCGACAAAGCCGCCGAGACGCTCCGCAACATTCAGGGCGCGTGGGTGTCGGAAGAGAAGGTTGACGTGAAGGACGGCAAGATCACCGGCTTCCGCGTGACGTTGCGCATCACCTTCCTCGTCGAGTAGCTCCCGTGGACCAGGAGCGGGCGGCGCGCCGCTGGGCGGAGACGTGGGCGGCCTCGTGGCCGCGGCAGGACGCCGAAGCGATCGCAGCGTTGTACGCAGGCGACGCCACGTATCGGGCTCTTGCGTTCCGCGCGCCTGACACTCCCACGGGCTACCTGCAAAGGGTGTTCGCCGAGGAGAGCGACATCACGTGCCGCTTCGGTGAGCCGGTCGTGGCCAGCGAGAGAGCGGCAGTCGAATGGTGGGCCAGCTGGGTAGAGGACGGCCGACCGATCACGCTCGCGGGCGTGACGATGCTGCGCTTCGACGACGAGGGCAAAGTCGTCGACCATCGCGACTACTGGAATCAGGCGGAGGGCCGCATCGAGCCCTATTCCGGCTGGGTGACCTAGCCGGGCTTGCCGGCCATCGCCCACACCGCGACGGTCGACGCTGCCAGGAGCACGATTGACAGCACGAGCGTCGCCTTGAGCAGGCCAGAGCCCTTGCCGTCGCGCAGCCGGTACATCCCGATGCCGCCCACGATGAGCGAGACGAGCAGGATCAGCGCGCCGAGGTCGGCGACGATGTAGCCGATGTCGAGCCAGGTGGGCTCGTCCCAGCCTTCCTTCGAGAGGATCCACTCGGCGCCGACGCGCAGGATGATGTACCCAGGTAGCGCGACTGCGAGCAGCGTCCAGTATCCGAGCCGCAGCAGCCGTGCGTCGCCCCGCGCGAAGCCGAGCATGGCCGCGCAGGACAGCACACCGCCAGCGAACACCACCGCTCCGACGATGTGGACGAAGAGCGGGAAGTTCCAGCTGTCGGGGCGAATCGTGGCGAGCGTGCTCATGCGCCCGGCTTCCAGACCATGTCGATGACGATGAGCACGAAGACGAGCGACGCCGCGGTCTGGAGTGCGAGGCCCCTGGTCGTGCGGTTGAGGGCGAGCAGTTCCGCGCTCGGCGCGGTCTGCCCCTGCGCCTGGAGCTCCTGAGCCTTCTTCAGGCCCTCCAGATATGCGTCACCGGTGAACTTGCCGATGACCGCGAGGATCACCCAGAGAACGATGGCAGCGACGATCCAGCCGTCCCAGAGGTCGTAGCCACCGAACGAGAGCGCGAGCCAGATACCGAACACGATCGTGCCGCCGGCACCGAGACCTACGACGGCATTACCGACCTTGAGCGGACGCTCGATGCCGAGGCGCCCTTCTGGCGTATCCGTCCCGCGTACGGCGACCACCAGCGCCCAGAAGAGCACGAGCCCCGATCCGTAGGCCGCAGCGGACAGCAGATGGAACGAGAGCAGCCAGTGGTCGAAGCTCACGTGGGCGATCCTATGGCAGTCCGAACCGTTTTCAAACCGTTAGGAGATGGTCGCGATCCGCTCAGAACGCGAAGCCCAGCGTCATCGGACAGGAGGTGAAGACATGCTCTGGCTACCCGTGATCATCCTCGCCGTGCTCGCCATCGGCGGCGGCGAGTCGCCGCGTCTCGGCGTTGACCTCCGCGCCAAAGAGCAGCGCGGCGCTCGTTATCCATAGCCAGAGGAGCGTGACGACGACGGCCGAGAGCGTGCCCCACGTCTTCTCGTACGAGCCGAAGTGCGCGCTGTAGAAGGCAAGACCGGCCGACGCGATCAGCCATATGACGAGCGCCGTGACGGCGCCGGGTGTGATCAGCTGCCAGCGACGCTGATCGACGTCAGGGCCGAGGAAGAGCACGACACCGAACGCCGCGAGCAGTCCCATGACGAGGATCGGCCACTGGAGGCTCCACCAGAGCCACGATGTGAGCGTGGGCAGGTCGGCGGCGTCTCCGATCCAGCGTTCGAGGTGAGGGCCTAACACGAGCAGGACGACGACGAGCGTCAAACCGACGACGAGCGCGATCACGATCGCCAGCGCGACGAGCCGCTTGCGGACGAACTTCCGGCTGTCCTTGCGGTCGTAGGTGACGGTGAGGCCGTTCATTAGCGTGGTCGCCGCCGAGGTCGTCGTCCAGATGGCAAGCGCCAGGCCAACGACCGTCATTGCGATGCCGCTCCCCGTCGACTCCGACGTGCGGCGAAGGCTGTCCCGTAAGAGGCTCGCCGCCTGGTCCGGCATCACCGCTCGCGCTCGGTCGATCAGCGACTCGATCGTGCCGGCATCGGCGACGAGCGAGAAGACGCCGAGCACGACGAGCAGGGTTGCCGGGATGGCGAGAAACAGCGAGTACGCGAGCGCCTTCGCGATCATCGGCACGTTGTCGTCCAGCGAGTCCTTCGCCGCCCGTCGGAGCACCGTCCACATGATGCGCGACGTCATGCGACCATGACTACCCGGGAGAGGAGAGTGCAATGCGTGAGATCGTCCCATGCCTGTGGTTCGACACGCAAGCCGAGGAGGCGGCGACGTTCTACACGTCGGTCTTCCCTAGCTCGAGGATCGTGAACGTCACCCACTACGGCCCCGCCGGCCCCCGCGAGGAGGGCATGGTGATGACAGTGGAGTTCGAGCTGAACGGCCAGAAGCACATCGCCCTGAACGGCGGGCCCGACTTCAGCTTCACCGAGGCCATCTCGCTCCATGTGAGCTGCGAGAGCCAGGAGGAGGTCGATGCCTACTGGAGCGCGCTGACGGAGGGTGGGGAGGAGGGCCCGTGCGGGTGGCTCAAGGATCGGTTCGGCGTGTCATGGCAGATCGACCCGGTTCGGCTTCACGAGCTGCTTGCCGATCCCGATCCCGCCCGGGCGGAGCGCGCGATGCGGGCGATGCTCGGGATGAAGAAGATCGACATCGCCGAGCTCGAGCGAGCCGCGGCCGGCGACTAGCGGTCGCCGGCTCGTGCGCGGCTTCGACGTCGAGGCTTGGACCGTCTGGCCCGACGGCCGCCGCGCGTGGCCGAGGGCGCAGAGAATCAGCACGACGTGCGGGCCCGCCTGGTCGGGGCGACGAGCAGTGCCAGTAGCCGCTCGAGCTCGTTGGCCAGCGCTCGTCTCCAGACGCGGCGCTGGCGGCTGCCGCGTGCCTCGAGCACCAGGCGGTGCAGATTGGCCTCGCCTTCGCGTTGCAATCGATACTCGTTGGTCAGCTGTGGAATTGCGTCGTGGTGAAACATGGTTCCTCTCCTCTCACGTGACCGTCAGTACGACGTTTCCGGTCTTCTCCTGGGTCTCGACGTACTTCGTCGCCTCGACGACGTCCTCGAGCGGATAGCGCCGGTCGATGACCGCGCGGTACTTGCCGGCCTCGATCAGCTCCTTGAGGAAGAGGACGTCGGCCTTCGTGTACTTCGCGATGCCGAGCGTCGCCCGCTTGTCACCGAACCGCTTGGTCCATTGCCACCACACGACGTTGCGGAGGCCGTCCGTCGCGATGTAGATCCCGCCCGGCTTCAACGACCTATTGCAATTGGTGAACGAGCGCTTGCCGACGGCGTCGAAGACCACGTCGTACGTCTTGCCGTTCTTCGCGAAGTCCTCCTGCGTGTAGTCGATCAAGCGGTCGGCTCCGAGCGACCGCACGAGCTCGAGGTTCTTCGTGTTGCACACGGCCGTGACGTCGTCGCCGAAGTGCCTGGCGAGCTGCACCGCAGCCGTGCCGACGGAGCCGGACGCGCCGTACACGAGGAGCGTTCGCCCGTCTCGACGATCCGCCTTCCGCAGGCAGGACAGGGCGATGCACACGCCGTCGCAGACGGCCGCGGCTTCGTCGTACGTCATGCCGGCCGGCTTGTGCGCCACGGCAGCGCTCTCCCGTACGCACACGTACTCCGCGTGTGCGCCGAAGCCCTTGACGCCGAAGACCTCGTCACCGACGGCGAACTCGGTGACGGCCGAGCCGACCGCCTCGACGTCTCCGGCGAACTCCATGCCGAGGATCCGCTGCCTCGGCCGACGGATGCCAATGAAGTAGCGGACGAAGAACGGCCGCGCCCTCACCCAGCCGCAGTCGGTCCTGTTGACCGTCGTGGCGCGGATCCGGACGAGCAGCTCGTCCTCCTTCGGCACCGGCTGGTCGACCTCCTCGAGCCGCTGCACCTGCGGCGGGCCGTACCGGTCGTAGACGACCGCCTTCATCGAGCTTGCCCGCCATTCACCGTCAACACGACGTTGCCGGTTTTCTGCCAGGTGTCCACGTACCGGTGCGCCTCGGCCACGTCCTCGAGCGGGTAGGTGCGGTCGATCACGGCGCGGTACTCGTCGGTCTCGAGCAGCCGCTTGAGGAAGAGGAGATCCTCCTTCTTGTACCGCGGCCACCCCGCGACGATCCTCCGGTTGCTCCAGCGGGTCAGGAGGACGCCCAGCACGTTCCAGAACCCGTCGGTGAGCACGAACATCCCGCCGGGGACGAGCGAGCCGCGGTACCGCAACCCAACGATCTTCCCCACCGCGTCGACGATCACGTCGTACTTCTCGCCGCGCTTCCTGAAGTCCTCGCGCTGGTAGTCGACGACGACGTCGGCGCCGAGCGAGCGCACGAGCTCGACGTTCTTCGTGCCGCACACCGCCGTGACGTGCGCACCGAGATGGCGCCCGAGCTGCACGCACGCCGTTCCGCACGAGCCCGACGCGCCGTACACGAGCAAGCGCGTGCCCTTACCGACGCGCCCCCGCCGCAGGGCGATCAGCCCCTGATATGCGCCGTCGATCACGGCCGCTCCCTCCTCGAAGCTCAGTGCGTCCGGCAGGTGTGCGACCAGGCGGCTCTCGCGGATGGTCACCAGCTCTGCGTTCGCACCGTGGTTCTTCATTCCGAACACGCGGTCACCAACGCCGAACTCGGTCACCGCCGACCCGACCGCCTCGACCTCGCCGGCGAACTCCATCCCGAGCGTCGTCCACTTCGGGCGGAAGAAGCCGATCATGAAACGCCAGACGATCGGCCTGGCGCGGCGCACGTGGCAGTCGGTCTGGTTGACCGTCGTCGCGCGCACGCGCACGAGCAGCTCGTCGTCAGCGGGCACCGGCGCCGGGACGTCGTTGATGCGCAGGACTTCCGGCGGGCCGAACCGGTCGTGCACGACTGCCCTCATGCTCTATTTCCTCTCTTCGCCTCGGAGATGGATCGGTCCGCCGTGCTTCCACGCCCGCCCTGCTCGGTAGAGCTCCGCGGGCCTGCCGCCGGCCGACCCGGGCTGGGCTCGGCGCCCGGTCGGGATCACCCAGCCGTCCTCGGCGACGATGCTGCGCCGGAAGTTGGCGGCGTCGAGCTGCACGCCCCAGATGGCCTCGTACACGGCCCGCAGCTCGGCCATCGTGAACGTCGGCCCCACGAACGCAGTCGCGATGCCCGAGACCTCGAGCTCGACGCGCACGCGCTCGATCGCATCTCGCACGATGCGCAGGTGGTCGAACGCCAGCTCGAGCTGCTCGTTGAGGATGTCCGAGGCAGGTACGAGCGCGGCTTCGGCCGCATCGGTCCCGGCGACGAGCGCGCCCACGTCGCGGATCACCGCGAGGTACGCGACGGTGACGACGTTCATGCGGGGATCGCGTCCGGGATCGCCGTAGGCGCCGAACTGCTTCAACAGGCTTGCCGCGTCGACGCCGGTCTCCTCTCGCAGCTCTCGGAGCGCTGCTCCGTCGAGTGTCTCGGTGGGCCGCTTGAACCCGCCGGGAACCGCCCACATGTCCCTGAACGGCGCTTCGCCGCGACGTACGAGGAGGACGTGCAGCGTGCCCTCGGACATGGTCAGGATCACGACGTCCACCGTTACCGCGAAGGGCGGGAACTGTGACGGGTCATAGCCCGGCGGCATCCCCGGGCTGCTAGTTTTTGTCATCACGACTCTTACCGTAGCAAGAGGTTATAGTCTTGTCAACCAAAACTGCGGAGCCTCCCGGGTGGGCGTAGGATCGACTACGTGAGCGCGCTCGCCTACCGCGAACGTCTGGCGGCCGGCGGGCCCGACGGCCTGCTCGTCCTACACCATGGCCGTGGCGCCGACGAGCACGACCTGCTCGCCCTGGCGGACGTGCTCGATCCGCAGCACCGGCTGCACGTCGTCACGCCGCGCGCGCCGCTCACCCTGCCCGGCCTGCCGGGCTACCACTGGTACGTCGTCCCTCGCGTCGGCTATCCCGACCCCGACACCTTTCATGCCGCCTTCGCCAAGCTCGCCGCCTTTCACGACGAGCTGTGGCAAGCGACCGGTATCGGGCCGGAACGCACCGTTCTCGGCGGCTTCTCGATGGGCACAGTCATGAGCTACGCCCTAGGGCTCGCGGGCGAGCGGCCGCCGCCGGCGGGCATCCTCGCGTTCTCGGGCTTCGTCCCGATCGTGGAGGGCTGGCAGCCACAGCTGGCCGACCGCACGGGACTTCGTGCATTCATCGCCCACGGCCGCCGGGACCCGATCATGGACGTCGGCTTTGCCCGGAAGGCCCGCGAGCTGCTCGAGGCCGGCGGCCTGAAGGTCGACTACCACGAGTCCGACGCAGCTCATCACATCGATCCCGAGCACATACCGCTGGCCGTGAGCTGGCTCTCGGAGGTCATCGCTCCGTAGCTACAAAGGCCGCTGGAATCCATTCTCGCGTTCCGCGCGTATTGTCCGAGCGTACTGCGTCCCCGAACAGGGAGGAAGCTCATGAAGCTGCAAAAGCGGCATGCGATCCCGGTTGTCGTGATGCTCGCGGCACTTGCAGCCGGGTCATACGCGCTCGCCGGAGGCGGCTCTGGGAAGTTCGACGAGGACCTCAGCGGCTACCAGGAGGATCCTCTGACTCTCTCGACCACCGGAAACGGCACCTTCGACGCCAACCTCTCGAAGGACGGCACCGAGATCAGCTACCGGTTGTCGTACGCAGATCTCGAAGGCAACATCACCCAGGCGCACATCCACTTGGGACAGGCGGCTCAGAGCGGAGGCATCTCCGCCTTCCTGTGCACCAACCTGGGTAACGGGCCGGTGGGCACCCAGCTTTGTCCGGCAGCGCCGGCAACCATTACCGGAACGATCAGGGCGGCCGACGTGATCGGGCCGGCTGGACAGGGGATCACGGCCGGGCAGCTCAACGAGCTCGTCAGGGCGATGAAGGCGGGCGTCACCTACGCGAACGTCCACTCGACCCTGTACCCCGGCGGTGAGATCCGGGCACGGCTGGACAACGACAAGAGCGACGACGACTAGCTGAGGGAGGACGAGCCCGGCGCACTCGTCGCCGGGCTCGTCCAGGCGTTGATCAGGGCTCGGTCAGGAAGAGGCGCTTGTCGCTGCCGAGGTGTGGCGCCCACTCGAGCCGGTCCGCACCCGCGAAGCTGAGATACGCGCGCAGCGCCGAGCGCATCGCATCCACGAAGCCGTCGACGCGCCGCGGTATAAAGCCGTCCTCCCACCAGAGCCCGAGCACGCGCACACGGCCGTCGGCCCGGTCGATCTGCGGCTCGATCCGGCCGACCAGACGGTCGCCGAAGAGAATCGGGAGCACATACCAGCCCCAGCGCCGCTTCTGCGGCGGGTGGAAGAGCTCCCAGACGTACTCGAAGTCGAACAGGGATCCGAGAAAACGGCGGTCCCAGACGAACGCGTCGAACGGCGGGAGAAACGCGACCGATGATGGCACCTCCGGCGGCGCTGCCAGCCGCTCGACCTCCTCGCGGAGGACGAAGCGCTTCGCGCGCACCCCCTCGACCGTGACCGGCACGAGCTCGCCCTCCTCGACGAGCTCCTCACGCAGCGCATCTCGTCCGGGGTGCCCCGGCCACCTCGGGTCCGGCTTCGCCGGGCCGATGCCGCCGAAGACGTCTCCGGCGCCGGCGACGCCCAGGAGGCCGTGTGCTCGATAGCGCGAGAGAAGCTTGTAGCGGAGCTGTTCGCGGAGCGGGACCTCGTGCGCGAGGACCTCGGGCGGCAGGAGTCGGTCGAGCAGGTCGTAATAGCGGCGGTTGCCCTCGCGTCGCGCGAGGCCGAGCACCCCGGTGACGGCGTATGCCTCGAGCACGACGCGCACGACGTTCGTCTTTGCCCCGAACCAGTCCGTCGTCCGGCCTTGCTGACGCTCGAAATCGAGGGCGGACAGCGGTCCATCGGCGCGGATCCTCTCGAGCACCCGCTCGGCCACCTCGGCGTTCTCGGCGAGGATGCGCGGCGAGCTCCGGGTCAGTACGCCGCGGAACCACGGAAACCCGCTCGTCGGGACGAGGGAGAGCCCCTTGTTGTAGGCCTCGAAAACCTCGCGCCGCTCGTAGAGCTCGTCGCACCAGGCGGGGTCGTAGCCGGCGACGCGCGCGTGGAGGACGAGGTCGTGGTTCCGGCCCGCGATAGCCAGTGGGTCGAACTGGATCGAGCCCAGCCGGCGGAAGACCTCGAGCACTGCCTTCGGGCCGCCTTCGAGTGACCGCGCCGGCGCGAGCATGTGGTGCGCGACGAGAAACCGGCGGGCGGTGTCGGCGGAAACCTCCACGGACGGGACGCTATCCGGTGGCGCGCTTCAGCTCAGTAGTTCGTGTTGTTGCCGCGCGAGTCACCGCGGCCGAGCTTCCGCAGGGACGTGTCTCCCTTCGAGATGTACGGCCACATGACCACGGTGTTGTCCCCACTCGTCACGTGGTCGAACTGGCGAACATGTCCGAACTCGTGGGCCGCGAGCGACTGGATGTCGAAGCCGCCGTCGTCCGCGCCGAGCGTCCACTCCTCCGAGGTGCTGAAGCGCATGTCCGACTCCACCGGATTGCCGTCTTCGTCGTACCACGTGGCAGTGCAGGCGAGCGCCTGGTTGCAGTTCTGGACGTCTTCCAGGCTGCCCCAGTCGACGACGCTCGTTCCGTCGTGCTTGGCCTTGAGCTCCGTGCGGCCCTGGTAGTCCGACTGTGCTTTCGCATTGTCGGCGAGACCGCACCAGTTGATGTTGTTCGTCCACTCGGAATACGCCGAGCGAAGTGCCTGGACGACCTTGTCGGCAGCGAGCTTGCTGGGCGTCTTGCCGACCCACCATTTGTGCGGTTGCTGCCACTCGCGCGGGCCGATGCTCTTGAACGAGTCGTTGTTGCAACCGACGTCCGCGCCCTCGGCTGTCGTCTTTGCGGGAAACTGCGCGTCTGCCGCAAACAGAAGCGTGCCGGTGCGACGGAAGAAGCGGATCTCGAGCACCTGACGGAGCCGGTCGACCTCCGCTTGCGCGAATCTCGAGCCGTCGGCGCGGAGCAATCTGCAAAGACGGAAACCCCCGGCGAGGGCGCGGAGAGTTGCCCTGCCGCCCCGCGGGATGGCGAAGCGCGGGGATCCCTCGGTCCGCGACGGAAGCCGAAGGTCGCAGGCGGGGATGACGGCCGAGGTCGAGACGACAGCCCTCTGCGCGGCCTCCCCGGTTGATACCGGGCCCGTGGTGATCGCGACGGCCACGACGATCGCGGCTACGACCGAGGATACATGCCGAATTTGCAGGGTTGCGGCCCCCTAGAGTTGCGGCGCCCCGAATAGTACAGACGCGGCGTCTGGAAGCCTTGGACGGACGTTCAGCTTACGTTGCTCGGTCCGATCGTCTTCCTCGCCGCTGCGGAGCTCGGCAAGCTCGCCGACCGGCACACCGGACAGCACGAGTCTGTGCTGGCGCCCGCCGAAACGTAAGCACCCCTCTGACGGACTCGAACCGTCGACCCCGTGGTTGACCCAGTTGGGTCCTAGCGGGCGAGGTGAAGGAAATACATGCTTCCTGCGATGGCACGCACGAACGCCAGGCACGAGCCTCGTTCGCGGAATCAACTCAACCGGAAGGAATCATGAGCAAGATCTCGATCAGAACACGCCTCACGATCTTCGGCGCGTGCGTTGCGGCAACCGCCGGCCTCGTGGCGACCATGGCCGGGGGAGCCGCAGCCTCTCCGACGTGCACAAAGACCGGCTTCTACCGTGACACGCATCAACCTGACGGCCGCAAGGATCGGCGGCAACGTGACCGGAAACCTCGACGCGACCGGCTGCGACATCGGCGTCTACTACGGCCCCGGAGCCACAGGATCCGTGACCGGCGCGAAGATCGCGAACGCCAGGTACTTCGGCGTCGTCAATCACAGCGGGAACGTCAACGTCATGCACAGCACCATCTCGAAGATCGGAAACACTCCCTTCGACGGCACCCAGCACGGCGTCGGAATCTTCTACACGACCGAGCACGACGCCGGAGTGGCCAGCGGCACCGCCCGCGGCACGATCACCGGCAACACTGTTCGCCTCGTACCAGAAGGGCGGGATCACCGTACGCGGTGTCGGCGCGTCGGCGACGATCCAGGGCAACAAGGTGACCGGCTCCGGGAAGGTCGACTACATCGCCCAGAACGGGATTCAGGTCTCGTTCGGCGCCAGCGCGATCGGTCAGGAGCAACATCGTCTCCGGCAACTGGTACACGCCGGACGGCACCGAGGCCTGCGGCCTGCTTCTCTACCAGGCGGGCACGGTCAACCAGCCGGTGAACTTCCTGTTCGGGAACGAGCTCAATACCTGCGTCGTCTGACCCCGACAGTCCCCGCGACAACGATGCACAGGGAGGCCCGCTCCGGCGGGCCTCTTCGCGTGACGTAGCTCAACCACGACGCCCGGGCGCGCGGGATCGGTCACACTTCCGTGATGGCCACTGGGCTGGCAGTCGGCGGCGACGTCGAGCAGGCTCTGGCGAGCGTCGGCGTCCCGAGCTACGTCCTCGACACGACGGGAGTCGTCCGGTGGATCAATCCGGCAGCCGAGCGGCTTCTCGGCGACGTTCGCGGTCGCCACTTCACCTCCGTCGTCGCGCCCGAGGACAGCCGGCGCGCCGGCGAGCTGTTCTCCCGGAAGGTGCTCGGCACCTCCCCGGCCACAGACTCGACCGGCGTCCTGGTTTCGACCGCCGGCACGCGGGTGGCCGTGGAGATCAGCTCGGTGCCGCTCATGAGCGGTGAACGGGTGGTCGGCGTCTTCGGGCTGTTCGAGGGACGCCCCGACGACAGGCCCACAGCGCCGCCCCCGCATCTCACCCCCCGTCAGGTCGAGGTGCTTCGTCTTCTGGAGCAGGGTCGCTCGACGAAGCAGATCGCCGCCGAGCTCCACGTGAGCACCGAGACAGTCAGGAACCACATCCGCCGTCTCTTTCGGGCCCTCGGCGTCCATTCCCGGCTCGAAGCCGTCGCCGCCGCCCGGGCCGCGTCACCCGACTGATCGACCACGGGGCACATCGGGCACAGCGCTGGCGTTCGCGCTAGTTTCGGGGCTGGCCGGATCTACCGCTCGACAAGGTCACGGGTCCATGACTGCTATCCCTGACATTCGGTACGCGCGCAGCGCCGACGTGGCGATCGCGTACCAGGTTGTCGGCGAAGGGCCTGTCGATCTCGTGTTCGTGCCGTTCTTCGGCAACATCCGCTGGTCCTGGGAGCAGCCGCTCTTCGTCCGCTTCGTCGAGCGGCTCTCGTCGTTCTCGCGCCTGATCCTCTTCGACAAGCGCGGCACGGGCCTCTCGGACCGGCCGCGCACCTTGACGCTCGAGATGCAGATGGACGACATTCGCGCCGTACTCGACGCGGTCGGGTCGGAGCGCGCGGCGCTGCTCGGCGCAATCCAGGGCAGCCAGCTATGCGCGCTCTTTGCCGCGACGTACCCCGATCGTACGCGGGCGCTCGCCCTCTACCACCCGCACGCTGCTCCAGACGACCTGCCGCCGGTGGCCCTCCGACAGGGCGTCGATATACGCGAGCGCTGGGGCACCCGTGAGCACGCCGATGAGATCGTACGCGCGATCTTGCCGTCGCTGGCCGACGACGACGCCGTGCGGAGCTGGTTCGCCGACTCCCAGCGCTTCGCGGCAAGCCCCGGTGCCGCGGCGGAGTTCTTCCGCATGCTGGGCGACACGGACATCTCCGACGTGCTGCCGACGATCCGGGTGCCGACGCTCGTGCTCTTCCGCGCGGGGCGGCGCGAGGCAGCGATGCGCGTAGCAGCGTTGGTCCCGGGCGCGAGGTCCGTCGAGCTAGCCGGCAGGGACAGTCCCGCGTGGGCCGATGGTGAGGTTGCGGGCGCGGTGGCGCGCTTCCTGAGCGGGCGGGAGGAGCTGCCCGTTCCCGACAGCGTCCTCACAACGGTCCTCTTCACCGACATCGTCGGCTCGACCGAGCGCGCGGCCGAGCTCGGCGACCGGGCGTGGCGCGATCTCCTCGAGCAGCACCACGCTTCAGTGCGACGCGAGCTCGCCCGCTTCCGCGGCCAGGAGCTCGACACCGCGGGAGACGGCTTCTTCGCGACGTTCGACGGACCGGCGCGGGCGATCCGCTGTGCGCAGGCGATCGTCGCCCACGTCGGCGAGCTCGGTCTCGACCTCCGTGCCGGCCTGCATACCGGTGAGTGCGAGCTCCACGACGGGAAGCTCGCCGGCATCGCGGTCAGCGTCGGCTCGCGTGTGGCCGGCGCGGCCGGGGCTGGGCAGGTCGTCGTCTCCCGGACGGTGAGGGATCTCGTGGCGGGCTCGGGGATCGAGTTCGAGGACGTCGGTATACGTGCGCTCAAGGGCGTGCCGGGCGAGTGGAGGCTCTACGCGGTCCGCGCCTGAGGCCGATCAAACAACGCGCGTAGCACCTACGTCGCTGCCGTTCTGACTGTTGTAGTGTGGCCCCTCTCGGGGAGGATTAGAGAGGCAGGCCATCAGAAGGAGGAGAGATGAGAGCACGATTGTCCATCCTCACGGTGGTCGTCGGGGCCGCTGCGCTTGCGGTCGGCATCACTATCGCCCGCGCCGACGGAACGCCCCTCAAGCCGAACTTCGTGTCCGCCGTCCCGCATCACTTCACCGTGCAGAACTCGCAGCAGCACGAGTTCCTGCGCTTCTCGAACGGGATCGCGAACGTCGGAGACGGCCCGTTCCAGATCCGACCGGAGGTCCAGAGCGACGGGAAGACGCACGGGATCCAGCAGCTGCTCGACGCCACCGGCGCCGTGGTGCAGGAAGAGGACGTCAGCGAGTTCATCTTCCACCCGGCGCACAACCACTGGCACATCAACGCGGTCGCCCTCTATGAGTTTCGAAGTGCCGACGACGACGGCACCCATGGCCAATGGGGAGCGGTCTTCGGCGACCAGTCGCTGAAGACGACGTTCTGCCTGATCGACTGGATCAAGCTCGAGGGGAACTCGAAGAACAACGCCCGCATGTACACGGACTGCAAGCCGGATGCGCCACAAGGCTTGTCGCCTGGCTGGCTCGACCAGTACCACCACGCCCTCGAAGGCCAGGAGCTCGACATCTCGGGCGCGCCGCCGGGCATTTACTACCTCGTCACGACGGCGAATCCCAACCAGAAGTTCATAGAGACCGACACCACCGACAACACGGCCTGGACGAGCGTCCAGCTGACTCGTAACAGCAACGGGAACCCGAAGCTGACGGAGATCTCGCACAGCCCATGCTCCGGTGCGCTCTGCGGAGAGAATCTCCCCAACCGCTGATCTGGATCGGGGGCGGGCCGCGTTCGCGGCACCTCTAGGGCCCTGCGTCGCGTCACACCGGGCTCTCCATGAGCGCGAGCAGGGCCGGCCCCAGTAAGCCCTCTGGCTCGCCGAACCTGCGGAGCGGTCCTCCGACGAGGCGTACCGCAGCTCACTCGTCAAGCTTGAGATCAGAGCATTCTCAGCTCGCGGGCACGCGAGACCGCGTTGGGGTGTGTGGCGACATCGAGTGTCTCTTCACGTGGGTCTTGACGGTGTTGAACGAGACGTAGAGCTCGTGACCGATCTCTCGTTGCGTGAGATCGTTCGCCAGCAGGCGGAGCACTGGAGAGGGACCGAGGCCAACATGGAACCGCGGCCGTCTGAGGCGTATCCTCGTAGGCAACCACCTGCCCTTCAACGTCCCGTCGAGCGTCGGCGGTCCCCGCGAGGACTCGGGGGCAAGCCGCAGGATCGGAACGGAGCCGGAATGGCCACTTCCGTCGAAGTACCACTTGTCGCGGATCCGACGGTCAGTCGCTCGACGCCACGGCCGCTCATCCTCTGGGTACTCGCGCTAGCGGGCGTTGCGGCGGCCTCCGTCGCGGTCCTTCTTGCACTAACGAGCGATCACATTCGCGAGCCGAGCGTGCACGGAGGGCTCCAGGCTTGGGGGATACTCGGGTACGTCCTGGCCGGCGTCGTCGCGTGGTGGCGTCGCCCGCACAGCCGGTTCGGGCCGCTCATGGTTGCCGCGGGCGCCTCGTGGTTTCTCACGACACTCTCCTCGTCGAATCTCGCGCTTCCCTACACGGTGGGCATCGTTTTCGATCTGCTGCCGGCCGTCCTCTTCCTGCATGTGTTCCTAGCCTTT
This sequence comes from uncultured Actinomycetes bacterium, assembly GCA_963786725.1. Classification (GTDB taxonomy): domain Bacteria; phylum Actinomycetota; class Thermoleophilia; order Gaiellales; family Gaiellaceae; genus PALSA-612. The sequence continues at coordinate 27,360 of CAWBAD010000013.1, forward strand.
CCGAGCGGCCGTCTGGACAATCGCTTCGAGCAGGCTCTCGTGGGAGCGGGCTACTTCACGGCCGTTGCCGTTCAGCTCGTCGGCATGGGACTCGGCGGCTTCAGCTCCGACAACCTGCTCGCAGTGACGTCCCAGGCTGACACCGCGTACTCACTCCTTCGCACCCAGCTGGTGATCCTCAGCGTCCTCTCGCTAACTGGCATTGTCGTCCTCGCCGTTCGCAGGCGGCGCACCGGTCCGCCTTTACGGCGGTCGCTCGCTCTCGTCGTCGATTCGTTCGCACTCGGGCTGGCGATGATTGCCTTCCTCTTCCTGTCGGCGGTTTTCGGGATGCTTAGCGGCCAGATCGAGTTCGAGACAATCCAGAGAGCAACGTTCTTCGTCCTTGGGCTCGCTCCGCTCGTGTTCCTCGCCGGCCTGCTGAACGCCCGCCTAGCGCGATCTGCGGTCGGCGAGCTCGTGGTGGAGTTGCGCGCAGACCCGGCGCCGACTGAGCTCCAGGACGCACTCGCCCGGGCACTACGCGATCCGTCGCTGACACTCGCGTACTGGTTGTCCGAATACGAGACCTACACGGACCTCGACGGCCGGCCTGTGACCGTGCCGGCGACGGACGGACGCGCGACGACCTCGATCGACCGCGAGGGCTCCCGCGTCGCCGTCCTGCTCCATGACCGCGCCCTCGAGGATGAGCCCGAGCTCCTGTCTGGCGTCGGAGCCGCTGCCAGTATCGCCCTCGAAAACGCCCGCCTGCACGCCGAGCTCGCAGCGCGGCTCGAGGAGGTCAAGGGCTCGCGGATCCGCGTGATCGAGGCCGGAGAGAGCGAGCGCAAGCGCCTCGAGCGCGATCTCCACGACGGCGCGCAGCAACGCCTGATCGCGCTCTCGCTCGAGCTGAAGCGGCTCGAGAAGGAACTCGGCGCCGATCCCCTGAAGCGCCGGCTCGACGAGGCCCAGAACGAGATCACGCGGTCGCTGGAGGAGCTCCGCGCGGTTGCCCGGGGGCTCCATCCCGCCGTGCTCACGGGGCACGGACTTGGCGTGGCGCTTGAGCAGGTTGCCGCGCGTGCACCTGTGCCCGTCCGGCTCCGCGTCGAGGTCGACGGCCGGCTTCCCGAACAGGTCGAGATCGCCGCTTACTACGTCGTCACGGAGAGTCTCACGAACATCGCCAAGCATGCGCAGGCAACCGGCGCGAGCGTCGACATCGCCCGCAACGGCGAGCACGTCATCGTCGAAGTCGTCGACGACGGGATCGGCGGCGCCGACAGCGAGCGCGGTTCGGGCCTGCGTGGTCTAGCCGACCGCGTCGAAGCGCTCGGCGGCCGTCTGCGCGTGTGGACGCCGCGCGGAGGCGGGACGCGGGTGCAGGCGGAGATCCCGTGCGCGTAGCGATAGCCGAGGACAGTGTGCTCCTTCGCGAGGGCCTGGCACGTCTCCTGCACGAGGAGGGGTTCGAGGTCGTCGGACAGTGCTCCAACGCGGACGACCTCCTGCTCAAAGTGCGCAGCTACTCGCCTGACGTCGCGATCGTCGACATACGCCTGCCGCCGACTCACACAGACGAAGGGCTTCGCGCGGCGCTTCAGATTCGTGCGGAGCACCCGTCTGTCGGCGTGCTCGTCCTCTCTCAGTATGTGGAGCTCGGGCTCGCGCTCGCCCTGCTGGCGGACTCTGCCGAGGCCGTCGGCTACCTGCTCAAGGACCGGATCAGGGACGTAGACGAATTCGTCGAAGCCGTGCGGCGCGTCGCGCACGGCGGCTCGGCAATCGACCCGATCATCGTCTCGACGCTCCTCTCTAAGCGGCGAAGCGACGACCCTCTCGCTGACTTGACCCCGCGCGAGCGCGAGGTGCTGGAGCTCATGGCCGAAGGTCGCTCCAACCAGGGAATCGCGGACAAGCTTCTGATCACGCTCCGCGCCGTCGAGAAGTACGTCTCCAGCATCTTCGGGAAGCTCGGTCTGCCGTCGAGCGGCAGCGACTCGCGGCGCGTGCTCGCCGTCCTGCTCTACCTGCGCTCCTGAGCGCAGATAGCGCCGCGAAACGCCAGAAACCCGCCCCCTGAAGCGGCCAGTCTCCCGCCTTACGCGACCGGCGCTGCACCTGCGAGCGTGGACAAGGTCCCGAGATGGCGAGAGGAGCCGGCGATGAAGACGCGTGTCATCCAGACCGAGCCCGACGAACCCAACGAGCCGGACGAGCCGACACAGTGCGACGACGACGCTGCTGAGCCCGGATGCCCCACCAACCTCGCCGGCCGTATGGGCCGCTGGAGCGCTCGTCACCGCAAGATCGCGATCTTCGGCTGGCTCGCCTTCGTCTTCGCCGCGTTCGCGGTCGGTTCGTTTGTCGTCGGCGCGAAGCAGAACACCGATGCGACGGGACCGGGTGAGTCCGGCCGCGCGGACGCGATTCTCGAGGAGGGCTTCAAGCAGCCGGCCGGCGAGAGCGTCCTCGTCCAGAGCGACACCCTGCAGGCGAACGAACCAGCGTTCGTCGCCGCGATCCGCGAGGTCATGGACGTGCTCGCCGCCGAAGAAGCGGTCATGAACATCCGCTCGCCGCTTGCCGCGGAGAACGCCGGTCAGATCTCCAAGGACGGACACTCCGCGCTCGTCGACTTCCAGATCCGCGGAGACTCCGACGCCGCTGCCCAGAAGATCGATCCGGTGCTCGCCGCGGTGGCGGGCGTGCAGGCGGCACATCCGGAGCTGTTCATCGGGGAGTTCGGCGACGCGAGCGTCGACAAGCAGCTCGAGGGCTCGTTCATGAGCGACCTCAAGAAGGCGGGGCTCTACTCGGTCCCGGTCACCCTGATCATCCTCGTGGTCGTCTTCGGCGCGCTCGTCGCGGCGGGAATCCCGCTGTTGCTCGCGCTGACGGCCGTCCTCGCGACGTTCGGGCTATGGGCTATTCCGAGCCAGATCTGGCCAAGTGACGAGTCGCTCTACGCGATGGTGCTCTTGATCGGGCTCGCGGTCGGCGTCGACTACTCGATGTTCTACTTGAAGCGAGCGCGGGAGGAACGGGCGCTGGGCCGGAGCCCGATGGGCGCGCTCGAGATCGCTGCGGCGACCTCGGGACGGGCGGTGCTCGTCTCCGGGGCGACGGTCATCATCGCGATGGCGGGAATGCTCTTCGCCGGAGAGTCGTTCGCGCCCTTCGGCGTGGCGACGATGCTGGTGGTCGCCGTCGCCGTGCTCGGGTCCTTGACCGTGCTACCGGCGGTGCTGTCCAAGCTCGGCGACAACGTCGACCGCCTGCGTGTCCCGTTCGTCCACCGCCTACGCCGAGACGACGGCGAGGGCCGGATCTGGGGTGCGATCGTCGATCGCGTCCTGCGCCGGCCGGTGCTCTCGATCGTGCTCGCGGGCGGGTTGCTGCTGGCCATCGCGGCCCCGGCGCTGACCCTCCACACGGCGGAGCCCGGGATCGACACCTATCCGCAATCGCTGGGCGTGATGAAGACTTATAGCCGCCTGCAGGCCGCGTTTCCGGGCACCGAGATTCCGGCCAACGTCGTCATCAAGGCGGCCGACGTCAACTCAGCGGCGGCGAGGCGGGCGATCGGCGAGCTCGGGGAGCGGGCGATCGCGACCGGGCTGATGCAGGAGCCGATCATCGTCGACGTCAACGCCGACGGGACGGTTGCGAACGTCGCGATCCCGATCGCCGGCAAGGGGAACGACGGTCCGTCCAATGCCGCCCTCGCCGCGCTGCGCGGCGAGATCGTCCCCGAAACGGTGGGGAGGATCCCAGGCGCAGCGGTCGCCGTCGGGGGGTTCGCCGCGGCATCGAAGGACTTCAACGACGAGATGAAGTCGGTCGCGCCGTACGTCTTCGTCTTCGTGCTCGGCTTCGCTTTCCTGCTCCTGCTCTTCTCCTTCCGTTCAGTCGTGATCGCGGCCAAGGCGATCCTGCTCAACCTGCTCTCCGTCGCGGCCGCGTACGGGGTCCTCGTGCTTGTCTTCCAGCATGGCTGGGGGAAGCAGTTGCTCGGCTTCGAGGCGACGGGCGGCATCAACCCCTTCCTCCCGATCTTCCTCTTCGTGATCCTGTTCGGGCTCTCCATGGACTACCACGTGTTCATCCTGAGCCGCATCCGGGAGGCCTACGACCGGGGCATGAACACCGAGCAGGCCGTGGCGCACGGGATCAAGACGACGGCGGGCGTGATCACGAGCGCGGCGCTCGTGATGGTCTGCGTCTTCTCGATCTTCGGCGTGCTCTCGTTCATGCTCTTCAAGCAGATCGGGGTCGGACTAGCGGCGGCCATCCTGATCGACGCGACCATCGTGCGAGCCGTGCTCCTGCCGGCGACGATGAAGCTGCTCGGCGACTGGAACTGGTACCTGCCGAACTGGCTCCAGTGGCTGCCCCACCTCGAGCGCCGCGGCTCGGTCGAGCGCATCGAGGTCCCGTCCGCCGTCGCGCCGACTGCCTAAGACATCGATCGCCACTGAGAGAGGTAGCCTCATGGAGATCGCAACGGCACACCACTCCGTCCGCCGCCCCGCCGGCGCCCGACTCCTGGCCGCTGTTCGCACCGAATCCGGGCTCTTCTTGCTCGGCGCCGGTGTCGTCGCGGTGCACGTCCTCGACGACAACTTCTTCCAGCCGAATCCGGGCACTGCGGCGAGCGACCATCTGGTCAGCGGCCTCGTGCCGCTTGCCCTGCTCGTGGGTGCCGCCTCGCTCTACGGCCGGCTCCGCGCCGGCGCCCGCGGGACGATCGCGCTCCTGCTGGGCTACTTCGGCGTGCTCGCCGGCACGGAGGCTGTCTACTACACGCGAGCAGTCGGGCCGTCGGGCGACGACTACACGGGTCTGTTGTCGATACTCGCGGGCCTCCTGCTGCTCGGTGTCGGGATCGTCACGCTGTGGAGGTCGCGGCGGGCGGACGACCGGCTGTGGTGGCGGTACGGCCGGCGACTCGTGTTCGCCGTCGCGGCTGCGGTCATTGCGGTGGCGGTCCTTGTCCCCTTTGCGATTGGCTACGTCGTCACGCATGTCTTACGCGCGGAGGTGCCGAGGGCCGAACTCGGGGCTGCCTACGAGGACGTCGAGTTCACCACGAACGACGGCCTGAAGCTGAAGGGCTGGTACATCCCGTCGAAGAACGGGGCGGCCGTGATCTCGTTTCCCGGTCGGTCCGGAACGCAGAACGAGGCGACGATGCTGGCCCGCCACGGCTACGGCGTACTGCTTTTCGACCGTCGCGGCGAGGGCGAGAGCGAGGGCGACCCGAACGCGTTCGGGTGGCAGGGAGAGCGTGACATCCACGCAGCTGTTGCGTTCCTGCAAGGCCGCTCGGACGTTGATCCCGAACGGATCGGCGGCATCGGCCTCTCCGTCGGCGGCGAGATGATGATCGAGGCGGCGGCCGAGTCTCCTGGGCTCAAGGCGATCGTGTCGGAGGGCGCGAGCGGCCGTTCGGTGCGCGACATCCTCGCGAACCCCGATAGGACGTGGCAGAACCTGCTCGGAAACGGCGTGGCCACGGCCGCCACGGCCCTCTTCACCAACAACCTGCCGCCGGCCGACCTGAGGAGCCTGGTGCCAAAGATCGCACCGCGTCCGGTGTTCTTCGTCTACGGCGAGCGGGGTCAGCCGGACGAGGAGCCCGCCAACCGCGCGTTCTACGCGGACGCACGCGAGCCGAAGGCGATCTGGGAAGTGCCCGAGGCCGGACACGTCGGCGGGATCGACGCGCGGCCGGAGGAGTACGAGCGGCGGGTGATCGCATTCTTCGACGACGCCCTGTTGGACACGCAATGAACTTGCGAAGTGAGGTGAGAAGCATGGAAGGCGAGCGCAGCATCCTCTGGCGCCGAGCCGTTCTCTTCGGCGTTCCATTCCTCTACGTGGTCCTCGGGCTCTTGCATACGGACAATCCCGAGGTCGGCGACGAGACCGGGTTGTTCATCGGCCTGCACATCGCGCAGCTCTTCCTCATCGGCGGCCTTGCGTGCTTGCTCTGGCTGCTCGTCGAGGGCTTGGATAGTCGTGCCGCGAAGGTCGCGCGAGCGCTCATCCTCCCGTTCGTCATCCTGTACACGGCGCTCGACGCGGTCCTCGGGATCGCTTGGGGGATCGTCGCCGAGAAGGCGAACGAGCTTCCGGTTGCCGACCAGCCTGCGGCGAGTCGGCTCGTCGATGCCCTGCTCGAACCCGAACCGCTCGGCTACGTCCTGTACTTCGGCGCGGGCTTGCTCTGGCTCGCCGTCGCGCTCATCGTCGTCTCCGCGCTCTGGGGGACGGCTCCTCGGCCCGCCCTCGCGCTGATGGCGATCGGCGCGACCGTATTCGCCCTCGGTCACGCGCGACCGGTGGGGCCGATCGGGATGACGCTCTTCCTGGCCGGCATCGCCTGGCTCGAGCTGCGGCCGCGCCGGGAGGAAGCAGGACACGCGGCTTCGCTGCAAGGGGCATGACGATGCTGGCCGACACGGCGCGGCAGCGAGGCGGCGCCTTCCAGCGATCCGATCGAACGTGGCCGATGCCCGTTGCGCTCCGCCGCGTGCTCTTGCTCGCCCCACCGCTCCTGCTCGCGGGCCTCGAGGTCATGCATCCCCAGCCGGACGAGACCGCTCAGGCCCTGATGGACGTCTCGACGTGGTTCGCCGGCTTCCACGTGCTCCAGCTCGCGCTCACCGGGTTGGTCGGGTTGTCCGTCCTCTTACTCGCCGACAGCTTCGGGCGCGCGAACGCATGGGTGACCCGTCTTGGTGTCGGAGTCTTCCTCGTCTTCTTCAGCGCGTACGACGCGGTTGCCGGGATAGGCACGGGGCTCGCGATGCGAAGCGCACGAGACCTATCGGCCGTGCAACAAGCCGGTGTCTTCGACGTCGTCAGAGACTGGCCGGCTGTCGGACCGCCGTTCGCACTCAGCATCGTGGGAACGCTCGGGTGGACGATCGCGGTCGGTGCTCTTGCTCTCGCGGCTCGCCGCCAAGGCGCGCCGCGGCGAGAATGGATCTTCATCCTGCTCGCCGCGGTGTTCCTGCTCGGCGGACACCCGTTCCCGCAGGGGACGCTCGCGTTCGGCAGCTTCTTCATCGCCGCGCTTCTGCACGAGCTGCGGGCATCGCACTGGCGCTACAGCTCGGCTTGACGTGGCCGACATACGAGACCCTCTTAGCGAAGGAGGGAGTCAGCGTCGCGCCGGCGCGGACAACGCCGACGACTTCTTTGCAGGAACTTTTCGAGTAAGAGGTCGCGCTCGAGTGCTCGAGCACGTCTCAGACTGTGTCGCGAGACGTCGCGCGTGCCCGCGAGTGCCCGCTAGTCCCAAAATGTACCCGTCTCGTGCCCGCGAAGCGTCCGAATCTCGCCATCGTAGGCAACACAACATGCCCATGTGCAGGGCATTTATGCACGCCCTCTGACGGACTCGAACCGTCGACACCCCCTCCTTACCACTTTGGACCGGCGGCAACCAGCCGCAACCCACAGCCACCAATTTGGCTTGTTTTTGCCGCTCTCGGGCCTCGGGCACTTGCCACCGCTGGCCCGCGAGCGACCCCAACGCTCCATGAACGCTCCATACTCGCGGCGCGAACCCCTTTTGCGTAGCGAGCCTGACGCGGTGCAGGCTGGTACCTCGTCAGGGCGAACGGCACCGCCGACCTCGCCAGGGGGAGGATGGCCCATGTCGCCCAGGGCAGAGTGTGGTGGCGGCGCACGAGATCCGATTCCGCATGGACAGGCAGAGCGCGATTGGGCTCAACTGGCACATCTTCCGGCCCCTCGACCGCGACCTCGTGTGGCACGGCGGCGCGACGGCGGGCTTCTCCAGCTACATCGGGCTCGACGAGAGGCGACACATGGCGATCGTTGTGCTCAGCAACTCCACGCCCTCGACCGTCGACGACACCGCCGATGGCCAGATCGGGTTCCACTTCCTGGACGGGCGGGTGCGCCTCACGCCACCGCCCACCGTGCGCCAGGAGATCGTGGTCCCGCCGGCTGTGCTCGAACGGTACGTCGGCGTCTACCAGCTCCCGGAAGTGACGGTGACGATCACGCACGCCTCCGGGGGGCTGATGGCTCAAGTAGAAGGGCAATCGGCCGTGCGGATCTACGCCGAGAGCGAAACAGAGTTCTTCCTGAAGGTCGTCGACGCGCAAATCAGGTTCGTGCGCGGGCCCAACGGAGTGGCAACGGGGCTCGTGTGGCACCAGGACGGGCTCGATACTCCTGCCAGGAAGATCAGATAACAGTGGCGGGGCATCTCACGGGCGCAAACCGCCGACCCTGTTGGGCACGAAATTTCTGCAACGAGCATCGTTTCTGGTCGGGCCGTATGGACGGCGTGCGTTCGTGCAACCCTAGGCGGTGGCGGGCAGGATCTTGACGGAGACCCGCTGGAACCAGAGCCGACGTCCACGCCATGGACGCCCGGTGGACGTCGAATGCGCGCTCCGCAGCCAAGCGTGGCAACAGAAACAGCTTCTAAGCAGGCAATAACTGCAAGCCCTCTGACGGACTCGAACCGTCGACCCCCTCCTTAACATGCGTGGGCCGGTGGGGAACGGAGGGGACTAGAGGGGACGGTTGAGCCGTTTCCGGCCTCGTGAAGCGGGCCTGATTCCCCTGAGTTCCCCTGCTCTACTCACCACAACTCGCCACATGCCCGCTCTCGCCTCCCGCAAAGAGCTACACGCGCCCCAACATCGCCGCGGGTATTGGTCCCTCAGTGGTCCCCTCGAGCACTTCGGCGATGACGACCGGCCGTGCCGCGGAACTGGCCGGACGACAGGGCGACCGAGGTCGATCTCTCCTCACCTTCCGCGACGGCTGATTGTTCGCGGTCGCGCCTATCGGCGACACTAAGATCTGACCAGGGCTCTCGGGCCCCGGCGCCGGCTTGGTGACTCATCGGCGTGCCGTCTCCGCCACCTGACCGCGACACCACCGAACTGAGAGGCCCCCATGAGCCAGCCACGACCCACCGATCCGATCGGATCCATTGGATGGACCGAACGCACCGGGGGAGTGCTGACCACTCGGGAATGCCTAACACTTGCCCGGCCGCTGCTCCGGGGGGAGCTCAGCATTCTTGCCGGCCGTCTCGCGATGGTGCTCCGAATGCACTCGGGACGCCGGAGTTCCATCGATCCGGCGAGCCTGGTGCCTCCCGACTCACCTCTCGCAAGAGATGCCGAGGTCGCGGCGCAGGACCTCTTGACACCGGCACTCCTCAACCATTCCAGTCGTGCCTACACGTGGGGCGCGGCCATCGCCGCACTTCACGGGCTCACGTTCGACCGTGAGCTCCTGTACCTGGCTGCAATGTTCCACGACACCGGGATCCCGAGCCCGGTGCCCGACGTCGACTTCACGGTTCGCAGCGCCGCGGTGGCACGCGAGTTCACCGACAGCCACCACGTGCCTGCCGATACCCGCGAGCTCGTTGCCAACGCGATCGCCATGCACCACACCCCCGGCGTTGGCCTCGAATCCGGTGCCGAGGCCTACCTCCTATCTGCCGGCGCAGCCGTCGATGTGTTCGGCCTACGCAGCAACGAGATACCCGATGCAGTCCGCCAGAGCGTCATCCAGGAGTACCCGCGGTTGGGCTTCAAGCGGGAGTTCGCCGGGCTTCTCCGAGCCGAGGCCAAGCAAGTCCCTCGTGGTCGCGCCTGGTACCTGCACCGCTTCGCCATGAGCGACCTAAGCATTCGGCTCGCGCCCTTCCGTGGTTGATGTGACGGCAACCGGCAAGGGGTGCGGCCCGCAGTCCGAAGTCTGTCGTGAACGGAAGACCGCTGGCTTCCTTCCGATCGGGCCTCTGGGGTTTTCGCCGCAGTCGCGTTTGCCACCGGTTGCCACTGATTGCGCCCGCTAGGCTCCATAAACGCTCCATTCGGGTCGGCCAGTTTCGCTTCCGTTAGTTCCGGCGTGAGGACGCTCGCACAGCCGAGGGGATGGACGTTGTGCCGGTACTGCGTACGATCCGAAGCGTGGCACCGCAGCACGTCGAGGACGGCCAGCGGATCGAGATCGCGCGCATGCAGCAGCTGCTCCCCGAGCGCGACTAGGGCTCGGCGAGGAACGCCTCGAGACGCCCTGCCTCGTCCACGATCTCGCGCCGCGCCGCGGCTGAAAGAGGCTCGAACGGCTCCAGCACGACACGGCCGTCGTCGACGCGCCAGATCCCGGCGACGAAGCCGTCGACGAGGAACGTCTGTGCGACGTCGCCGTTCATCTTGATCACCGTCTTCCGGTAGGCCTCCGGGAGCACGCGCGTGCGGTCGGCCCACGCGAGCAGGACGTTGTCCCACTTCGGCAGGAAGCGTACGGGCGCCGGGGTCTCGGCGTCCGGCAGCGGCGCTCGTGGGACGTCGAGGAGCTCGCGGCCCTGCTCGTCGCGGAAGCGGCGCAGCGGCTCGAGCAGCTCCAGCGCAGCGTCGATCTCGGCCACGCGGATCATGCTCCAGGCTCCGATGTCGCGGCGCGTCGAAGGGCCGAAGGCCGCGAGGTAGCGGCGGAAGATCTCGGCGCGCGCCTCGACCGGGACGTGCGCCTCCGGTTCCTCGATTGCGACAAACCGTCGCTCGTTGCGCGGCTGCCAGAGGGCCGTCTCGTGGTGGTGGACGATGTGGGCTGCGACGCGCGCCATCTGCCAGGCGCGGCGCGCATCGACGCCGGCGAGGCCGTACTCGCTCTCCAGGTGGGCGAGCGCCTCCGCCGACGTGACGGGTCCCCGGGCTGCGAGTGCGCGCACCGACGGGGCGAGCTGCTTCGCCCGCTTCGTCTCCCAGGGGAAGGCCGCCCGGATGAGCGCATAATCGCGCCGCGTGACGAGGTGCAGCGTCTGCCGCGTCGCCGTCGCCCTGACGATCGCGGACTGCCGGAGAAGTCGCTCGAGCGACCCGCGCCGGAACCCCGTCGTGCGCGTCCAGATACCGACGTACGGAGCCTGCGGCGACTGCGCCTGCATCCCGACGAGGCGCTCGATCACCGCCGTTGGCGAGAGTCGCGTGCGGTAGAGGAGGAGCTGCCGCGCGAGTGTCGCGCGGTTCAGTTCTCGCAGCGTGAGGACTCGTTCGGCCACAGGCCCGAGGCACTCTAATCCGCCGACGGGGCGGCGAATCCGGTCGGCGGCGACGCCGGCCAGTGTTTCAAGATCGTCGCCGCCTTGGCGCTCGGTCTCTGGGTCGGCGGGAGCCTCGGTGAGCGAAATTGGAGTAGGGAAGCCGCCAGGGAGGCAAGTCGCGGCACGTCTGTATCTTGGCCTCACGCGGATGAGTGCCCTCCCTGATGGCTTGGTGGAGCGGCCGTGGGATGCTCGGGGCGGCTCTGGAGGGAAGTGATGAGATCGAGGCCGATGCCGACTCCCCAGGGGGAGGCACCCCCGCGCGAGGTTTGGGACTCCGGTGCCCTCACCTGGGTGCCCCACGTCACAGAAGTTCGTGCCCCGCCCCATTCGTAACACCGCTGACCCCGCTTCCCGGAACTATCGAGGGATCAGCCGCGCGTCAGCGTCCAGACGAAGGCGTGTCTTTGGCCGGTCTTGGTCGTGCGTGCTCGCGGTTCCGTAGTTCGAGGCACGCGGTGGTGATTAACCCTGATAGCGGTCGGCGGGGCGTAGTGTGACCATGCCCTGGCGCCGCAGGAGAGAGAGAAAGAGAGATGAGTTCAGAGAGGAAATCTGCGATCTGGGTCGGCGTGCTGTGGATCATGGCGACCGTGTTCCCGGCATCGAGCATATTGCCCTGGAGTGCTCTGGACGACGGTGAGGGGATCCTCGCCAACGCCGCGACGCACAAGAGCCAGTTGATCACGTGGGCGCTGCTGAACCTGGTGGGGGCAGTCGCCGCCGCCGGTGTGGCGTTCATGTTCTACCCGATCTTGAATCGGGCAGCCGATACGAGCGTCAAGAAAGGGCTGGCTCTGTGGTACGTGGGCACCAGGATCACCGAGAGCGGCATCTACCTCGTGGCCGTGCTCGCCACCTGGGCGTTCCTCCCGCTGAGTCGAGAGTTCGCAGCAGCGGGAGCGCCCGACGCTTCGCACTTCCAGACCAGTGGCATCGTCCTGCAGTCGACGTCCGATCTCGCCTTGACGCTGGCACAGTCGGTTTTCGCGATCGGCGCCGTGATGTTGTACTACCTGCTGTTCCAGTCAAGGCTCGTCCCTCGGTGGCTGTCGCTGTGGGGCATCGTCGCGGCCCCGCTGTTTCTCATCGCGAGCTTGTCACTCCTATGGACGGGGGATCCCAACTCCACCCTGGCCAATATCTTGTTCGTCCCGTTGGCCCTGCAGGAAATGGTTCTGGCGGTATGGCTGATCGTCAAAGGCTTCGACGCGGCTGCGCTCGCCTCCGGGTCGGCGATGCCCGAGGTGGCCTGAGGCGCGGTCAGTCCGAGTTCGAGTTCTGCCCCGCACCCAAGGCTGTGAAACTGCCGTAAGTCTGGGTGGCCAGCCTGCGCCCGTGACGGACTCCGCTGGCCCTTTCCCCTCCAGTCCGTTCCCGCTCCCAGCACTCCGGGCAGAAGACTGAAGCTGACCAACGCTGTCTGACCGCAGCGCTTCCTCGCGACACCCGTCGCGATCGACTGTCTGGAGCACGTCCCTTGCTGCGTCGCGACATGTCGCGCGTGCCCGCGAGTGCCCGCCAGTCCCAAAATGTACCCGTCTCGTACCCGCGAGGCGTCGAAATCTCGCCAGTGCAGGCAACGCTATACGCCAATTTGCAGGGCTTTTGTCTTAAGCCCTCTGACGGACTCGAACCGTCGACCCCCTCCTTACCATGCGTGCGCGGCTGGGGAACGGAGGGGACTAGAGGGCACGGCTGAGCCTTCCGAGGCGTCTGAGCAGTCCGAGATTCCCCTCCCTTCCCCTGCTCTACTCACCACAACTCACCACGTGCTCGCTGTGGCCTTCAGAGCGACACAACACGCTTCGGGCTTGGGTCCTGCATGTCCGATCGGCCGGTCGGCCAGAAACAGCTTGAGGCCGTAGCCCGCGCAGGTGGCGTCCTCTTCATGGATGAATTCCGGCAAGTTCCCTGCACATGTCGTCAGTCGGCGCTCTTCCTCGCGAGCGGGGCCGTTTAACGCGCCTCGCTGGTTGGCCGCGGCTTCCGGATCGCTTTCCATGGTCTAGCTTTGGCCTGTGCGGATCTGTGCGACCTGCGGTCGTGAGAGCGAAGGCGATTTCCACTTCTGCCCCTACTGCGCGGCGCCGTTCGAGTCTGCGGCGCCCGCCCGAGAGCAGCGAAAGACGGTCACGGTGCTGTTCTGCGATGTGATCGGCTCGACCGCGCTCGGCGAGTCGACCGATCCGGAGGCGGTGCGGGCCCTGCTCGCGCGGTACTTCGAGCGGATGAAGGGAATCGTCGAGGCCCACGGCGGCACGGTCGAGAAGTTCATCGGGGACGCGGTGATGGCGGTGTTCGGCGTGCCTGTGCTGCACGAGGATGACGCGCTTCGCGCCTGTCGGGCAGCGGTCGAGATGCGAGGCGCCTTCGCCGAGCTCGGGATCAACGGCCGGATCGGTGTCGCCACCGGCGAGGTGGTCACCGGCACAGCCGAGCGGCTCGCGACCGGCGATGCAGTCAATGTCGCGGCACGCCTGGAGCAGGCCGCGGCTCCGGGCGAGGTCTTGATCGGCGCCGAGACCCTCGCGCTCGCGCGCGACGCCGTCACGGCCGAGCGCGTAGGGCCGCTGACGCTGAAGGGGAAGAGCGAGCCGGTTCCGGCGTTCCGTTTGATGTCGGCGCACGCGGAGCCCGCCCGCAGCTTCGTGACGCCGATGGTCGGCCGCGAGACGGAGCTAAGGCGCTTGCGGGACGCCTTCGCACAGGCGCTGCACGACCGCTCCTGCCAGCTCTTCACGGTTCTTGGCTCGGCGGGCGTGGGGAAGTCGCGGCTGGCGGCGGAGTTCCTCGCTGCGATCGACGCGCGCGTCGTCCGCGGACAGTGCCTCTCTTACGGGGACGGGATCACGTACTGGCCAGTGGTCGAGATCGTCAAGCAGTTCGACGCGCTGCCGGAGGGCGATCCATCGGTACCCATCCGTTCGCTGCTCGGGGAGACGGAGTCCGCGACCACGGCTGAGGAGATCGCTTGGGGCTTCCGCAAGCTGATCGAGCAAGAGGCGCACGAGCGCCCGCTCGTCTGCGTTTTCGACGACCTGCACTGGGCAGAGGAGACATTGCTCGATCTGATCGAGCACGTCGCCGATCTCTCTCGTGGCGAGCCGATCCTCCTGCTCTGCATGGCCCGCCCCGAGCTGCTCGAGAAACGGCCCGCCTGGGGCGGCGGCAAATGGAACTCGACGACGGTACTCCTCGAGCCGCTCGACGCAGCGGAGACCGAGCTCTTGCTGACGGAGCTGGGCGGCGTCGAGCCCGGCTTGCGCGAGCGCATCGCCACGGCCGCCGAGGGAAACCCCCTCTTCGTGGAGGAGATGCTGGCGCTTGTGCATGCGTCGGGCCGTAGCGAGATCACCGTGCCACCGACCATTCAGGCGCTTTTGGCGGCTCGTCTCGATCAGCTCGACCCGGCGGAGCGCGCCGTCCTCGAGCGCGGCTCGGTCGAAGGCCACGTGTTCCACCAGAGCGCCGTCCAGGCGCTCGCCAACGGCGAGTCTCAGACGCCAAGACTGATCGCGCTCGTACGGAAGCAGCTCGTTCGTCCCGACACACCGCAGTTCGCGGGTGAGGAGGCGTATCGCTTCCGTCATCTCCTCATCCGTGACGCGGCCTACGACGCCTTACCGAAAGGTGTTCGCGCCGATCTCCACGAGCGATTCGCGGACTGGCTCGAGGAACGGGCTGCGGATCTCATCGAGCTGGACGAAGTTCTCGGCCACCACCTAGAGCGAGCCGCCCGCTACAAAATGGAGCTCGAACAGCCCGACTCCGTTCTCGCCGAACGGGCGGCCGAGCGGCTCGCCGCCGGCGGTCGTCGCGCACTGGCGCGTGGCGACGGACACGCCGCAGCCTCTCTCCTCGAGCGGTCGCTAGCGCTCACCCGGCCCGTTCGGCTTGACGTCCACCTAGAGGTCGACCTTGCCCAGGCCGTCGGGGCAGACCCGCAGCAAGCGGCCGTGATCGCCGAGC
Source organism: uncultured Actinomycetes bacterium (assembly GCA_963786725.1). Classification (GTDB taxonomy): domain Bacteria; phylum Actinomycetota; class Thermoleophilia; order Gaiellales; family Gaiellaceae; genus PALSA-612. The sequence goes on from CAWBAD010000013.1 coordinate 42,436, forward strand.
GTGCGGCCGACCGAGCCGGGGCTGCCGGCGACCTCGCCGGAGAAGCCTTGGCCAGGGTCGTCTCCGCCCGCTACCGGCTGGAGTTCGAGGACACCGTGGACGAGCTCGACGAGCTCGCCCGCGCGGCGGTGCCCCTGCTGGAAGAAACGGAGGATCACGCCGGCCTTGTTCACGTCTGGAACGCCCTCAGCGAGGTCGCCCACCACCGCGGCCGGTGGGAGGAACGAAGCCGACGCCTCGAGCATGCGCTCCACCATGCGCGATCAGCCGGCCGGGAGCCCACGAACCCGCTTGACCTTGGTGCCGCATTGGTGCTCGGTCCGGAGCCTGCAGACGAGCTGTTGGGCAAGCTCGACCAACTGCTGCTGGCGGAGTCCGCGCATCCGGGTCGGCTGCTCATGCGTGCCCGGCTGCTGGCGATGCTCGACCGCCCGGCTGAAGCGCAGCCGGTCGCACTGCAAGCGAGCGAGCGGCTTCGCGAGCTGACGGGCGACGACGGTGGAGAGCAATACCTCGCCGAGATCGCCACCCTCGCAGGCGACGACGAAGCCGCCGTCGGCTACCTGCGGACATTTTGCGGAATGCTCGAGGCACGTCACCGTCTCAACAACCTCTCGACATACGCGCCCATGCTCGGCCGCTCGCTGTGCGTGCTCGGCCGCTATGACAACGCAGAGCCGCTTGCCGAGAAGGGCCGCACGCTCGGCCACGAGCAGGACCTGACGACACAGGCGCTGTGGCGCCAAGTGCGCGCGCGCGTCCTCGCCCATCGCGGGGAGCATTCCGAGGCCGAGCAGCTCGCCCGCGAGGCGGTCGCGATTATCGACCGCACCGACGGCCTCAACTTCCAGGGCGACGCGCTCTGCGATCTTGCCGAGGTTCTCACTGCTGGCGGCCTCAGTGAAGAGGCCACCGCCGCGCTCACGCAGGCACTCGACCGTTACGAGCGAAAGCGAAACCTAGCCATGTCGCGCAGGGTGCGAGACCGGCTCGCCGACTTGCAGCCGGCGTAGCGCAGCGGAAGCACCCCTACACTCGTAGGCCGTTGGCTACCTCTCGGCATTGCAAGTGTTGCGCGTGACTGAACGATCCCCAAGACCGCAACAAAGTTCCAATGTCCGGGGATTTTTAGAGCCCTCTGACGGACTCGAACCGTCGACCCCCTCCTTACCATGGAGGTTCTGGGGCGGTAAAGCCGGACACGGCAGGGCACTCGCGAGCACGATGTGCCTGCAATTCGGAGGTTTTGTGGATGTCGGTTCGTGATCGCGCGTGTCCGCGCGTGCTCAGTCTGGTGTACCCGTCTCGTACCCGCGGTCTGTTGCCTGATCGCAAAACGGACAACGCGCACTCGCGCGGCTCGCTGTTCAGCCGCCGATCCGGAGCTTGCGGATGCGGAGCCTCGTGGGTTCGATGACGACCACGGCACCTTCGCTGAGCTCGTGCTCGACGGCAGCGAGGTTCGCGAGCAGAAGCGCCGCTTGCTGTTCGGGGCGGCTTCTTACCATGGAGAATCGGCGCGACCTCGGGACATCCGCGCGGGTGGCATCGCGTGGCGTTCCGCATTGCCCAGACGATTCGCATCCTTGGTGGATCGAGTCTCGAGCCGTCCCGAGTCGGCTCGCCAGAGCCGAAAACCTGTCCCCACGACCTGTCCCCGAGACAGCACCCTCGACGTCGTCGAGCAAGCCGCCCGGCGCCTACGCGGACGCCGTATCAGGAGTCCGCGCGAGGTCGAGCGTTTCCTTGATGGTGAGCCTGCGGCCGACCTCCGTGGCGCGGGCGACCTCGTCGGCTGAGAGCTCCGCTCGTGCCTGGTCGACAAACTCGCGTCCTGGCGTTTCGTCGGAGTAGACGTTGACGATGCCCTCTTCCTGCGCGTAGACCTCGGCGGCCGCAGCGATCTGCACCGCCCTCGCCGGCCGCTCGTCCTCCGCCTCGCTTGCCGCCAGCCCGATCAGCGAGAGCCCGACGCCGCGCACGCTGCCGACATCGGTGTACGCCTGCACCGCGTCGAGGAAGTGCTGGCGCGCGAGCGTCGTCTCCCTGTGCCGGAGGTGCGTCCACGCCATCTCGTCGAGGATCCGCGCTTCCTCCAGCCGGTCGCCGCAGGCCTCGAACATCGCAAGCGACTGGCGGTAGAGGTCGAGCGCGCCCGGGAGGTCGCCCGCCGCGGCAGCCAGTTGCGCGAGTCCGCCGAGCGACAGCCCAGCACCCTCCGCGTCACCCAGCCGCTTCTGGATCGCGAGCGCGTCGGAGTAGCGGGCGCGCGCCGTGTCGGCGTCGCCCGCGAGGCCGTGCAGGATCCCGTCGAAGGCCAGAGCGAGCGCCTCCGCCCACGGGAAGCCGACGGCGCGGCTGCGTTCAATGCTCTCCGCCGTCCAGCGGAGCCCCGCCTCGACGTCGCTCCCGAGCAGCGAGAGGGCGCGACAGAACGTGCTGACGCAGAGCTCGCGATCGGCGCCGAGTTCCGACGCGATGCGGTACGCCTCGACCCACTCCTCGTCCGCTCGCTCGAACTGGCCGAGGATCCACGAGGCGAGGCCCGCCGTGATCAGCGCACCCGCCCGCCCCAGCGTCGGCGTCGCGCCACTGTCGGCCTCGATGAACGCTGCCGCGTACTCGCGCGCGGTCAGGTTCTTGCCGCGGATGTGCCAGTAGAAGAAGAGGTCGCCGCACAGCTGCAGACCCGACTCGCACGCTAGGGCATCGCCGCCCTGGGCCATCTGGAGGAGCGTGTCGAGCGCTGCTTGAAGGTTGCCTTCCTCGGCGATGCCGCGTTCGACGGAACCGAGTAGATCCGTTCCCTCGATACCGTCGCGGATCTCGTGGGCGAGCACGGCATACCGTCGCGCGTGCCTGAGCGCGATATCCGCTCGCTCGCCGGCGTCGTCGAGCCGATCGTTCGCGTACTCGCCGATTGTCTGCAACATGCGAAGCCGGTCGTTGTGGCCGTCCATCTGCACGAGCGCCTTGTCGACGAGCGACTCCAGTTCGTCGACGATCACCGCGCCCGTGTCTCCGCAGACGGCTTCGGCGTCCACGAAGGTGCACCCGCCGGCGAAGACGGCCATGCGCCGGAACAGACGCTGCTCCGAGTCCGTCAGCAGCGAGTGGCTCCAGTCAATCGTCGCGCGCAGCGTCTGCTGCCGCTCGGGTCGGTCGCGCGGGCCGGAGGTGAGCAGCTGTAGCGCGTGGTCGAGGCGTTCGAGCAGCGACTCGGGAGAGAGGATCCGCAAACGGGCGGCGGCGAGCTCGAGCGCGAGCGGGAGACCGTCCAGGCGTCGGCAGATCGCCGCGACCGCCTGGGCGTTCTGGCGTGTCAGCTCGAAGGAGCCTCTGGTCGTCTTCGCGCGGTCGACGAAGAACTCGATCGCCGGATAGGCGACGAGGGACTCGATCGCGTCGGCATCGGCCGTTGGTGGAAGCGCGAGCGGGGCGAGCGGGCGCTCGTGTTCGGCAACGATTCTGAGCGGCGTCCTGCTCGTCGCCACGATCCGTAGCTCGGGGCAGCGCTCGACCAACACGGCGATGTCCGGAGCGGCGGACACGACCTGCTCGAGGTTGTCGAGGAGCAGGAGCGCCTTCCTCTCGGCGATCAGGGCGGCGATGCCGTCGCCGAGCGTCCGTCCCTCCGCCTCCTTCACGTCCAGCGTGTCGGCGACCGTGGCGAGGAACTGGGCGGCGTCGGTGACGTCAGCGAGCCCGACGAAAGCGACGCCGTCCAGGAACTCGGGCGAGAGCATGCGGCCGAGCTCGACGAGGAGCCGCGTCTTTCCGACTCCGCCGGGGCCGGTGATGGTGACGACGCGGTGTTCGCGGGCAAGCTCGACGAGCGAAGCCACCTCGTCGGCTCGACCGATCAACGGCGAGGCTGGGTCGGGCAGGTTGCTCGGCAGGCTGGCGAATCGCTCGCCTTTGCCTTCGAGCGCGTCCGCATCGGGGACCACGATTCCGTCGGCCGAGACCGCGTAGAGGTCGAAGGGCCGCCCGACGTTCTTGAGCCTGAATCGCCCCAGCCGGACGACTCCGACGTCGCTCCGGTTCTTGATCTGGTCGTACGCGGAGTCGGACAACATCACTCCGCCGGCAACCGCGAAGGACTCGATCCGGGCGGCGATGTTCACCGCTTCGCCCGTGAGCCGCTCGGGTTCGACGATCACCTCGCCTACGTGAACACCGATGCGAACCAACACGTCCTCTGCCGAGAGCTCCCGTTGGATCGCGACCGCGGCGTGCACCGCGGCGAGTGAGCTTGGGAACATGCTCATGCTGCCGTCTCCGAGCCGCTGGACGATCGTTCCGCCGCAAGCTGCATGGTGGTTCTCGAGTGCACGCACGTACCGGTCGCGCTTCTCCAGTGCCAGCCGCTCGTCCGTCTGCATCAGCGCCGTGTAGCCGACCATGTCGGTGAACATCACCGCGGCGAGGCGACGGTCGAGGCTCTCAATCACAGGGCGCCATCTGTCGGCTGATCCGCGATGCCTGCTGCGGCTCTTTTACACCCTGCTCGAGCTGGCGTTCGTACTCGGCTTGGTCGTAGTGGCCGAGCGACGCGGCGATGAGCCCGTCATCTCCGATCGACCACTCCTCGAAGCCGCTGATCCTGACGCGGCGTCCGGTCCCACCGGGGCCGGTGTTCGTTCCGACGAGCGTCCAGCGATACTCGGCCTTGTCGCCGTGCATCAGCAGGTCGTCCATGAGCACTCGCATGTCCGGGAAGGCGACCATGAACGCTCGCGCGGCCTCTGTGATCGCGGCTCTCCCCACGGAGGGCGGTCCGTCGTTGATCGTGAGCGAACCGTCGGGCGCGTAGTGCTCGGCCACGCGCGCCGGATCCTGGCTGCACCACGCGTCGGTGTACCGCCGGGCGAACTCACGCAGCCGATCTGGAGGGGACGGGGCGCCGTTCGTCAGGGGACGTCTCCGTCGAGGGTCTGCGAAAGCCATTCCAGGGCGACCTGGAATCGCTCGTTTGCCCGGCCGCCGTGGTTGCCGGGATTCTCCCGGTGCTCGTGCGGGATTCCCGCCTCGGTGAGATGGTGGCTGAGCAGCCGGTGACCCCAGTGCAGGTTGTAGTCGTCGTTCCAGCCGGCGTCGAGCAGGATGCCTGACAGCTTGCGCAGGTTGTCGAGACGGTCGTGGACGTTGACGACCGGGTCGAAGCTCAGCCAGCGGCCCCACACCTCCTGGATCAGCTCGCCGCTCGGCCAGGCCATCGGTAGGTCGACGTAGAACGGCGGGTTATCGGGATTCGGCGAGTAGGTCGCGGCGTAGTCGTAGACGATCTCCGACCAGAAGTTGCCCTCGACGGGACCGTTCGGCGCTTCCGGCCAGATGCTGTCGAGGTACTTGTAGAGCATGAACTTGTGCGTCATGTCGAGCCACGAGTCGGCCGAGAGCACGGCCATTGCGCCGAAGACGTCGGGATTGCGCGACGCCAGGTTCCAGGCGCCGAACCCGCCGGACGAAAACCCGAACACCCCGCGCCTTCGAGCTGCCGGCAGCGTCCGGTAGGTGGCGTCGACGTGCGGGATGACGTCGTGGAGGACGTACTGCTCGAACGCCCCGGTCACCGGCGAGTCCACCCACTGGCCGCAGCCGTAGCGTGAGTTGCCATCCGGGATGACCACGATCATCGGCGCCACGCCCACACGACCGAACACGGGATCGAGCACGTCCTCGATCGGCGGCCGCCACCGCTCTCCGTCGGTGGCGGGGGTCACCATCAGTCCGGCCGTATCGCCGTACGCGTGCAGCAGGTACGCGGTCGGATACCTCCGCTCCGAGTCGGAGTAGCCCGGGGGCAGGTAGACAAACAGATCGCGTTCTGTCGGGTCGTCCAACAGGTTCCCAGCGAGGCGAGTGCCCTCGATCTGCGTCTGGACGATCACTCCGAGCTCCTTTGCCGAACTAGGGAGTGACCCTACGCGCCGGGCACGTGCGTTTCCAGCCGCTCTCGTCATCTGGCGGTTTTGAGGTCGGCGGCTCGCCGTCACGCTCGAGGCGAACAGCGAAGGCGACATCGTTCACTCATCATCAGAGAACCGCCTGTTCAGGGCTGGAAGGAAATGGGTTCCGCGGCCATGGGGCGGCCGTTTCGGCGGCTACCAAACACTCGGCGGGATCCGCATCCCAACCAGCGGCGAGGCGTATTGGGAGCTCCCCGAAGGCCGCTACGTCTACTGGCGCGGAACCGTCATGTCAGCCGAGCTGCACGACCGGCCATTCCGACGCGACGAGTCGTAGCCGCACCTCCATATCCCCAGGGCCTCGCAGGCACTCGAGCGAGGTTCGGTACGCCGGGACACAGACCACCTCGCTTCGAGAGAGGTGGTCATCCACCTGCCGCCCGGTTGTGATTCCTCGGTCCTTTTGTCGATCGAGGAGGCTCCACGGTGATTCAGCAGGGTCAGGTGTTCGAGTTGAAGCGCCGCGGCCGCGATGGTGAGCCTCGGTGGGCGTATCGCTATCGCGCGGGCGGGCGCGGGTCACGACGGATCCAACGCGGCGGCTTCGCGAGTGAACGCGACGCGCTCGATGCCCTCGAGCGCGAGTTCAATCGCCTCCGCCGCGAGCAGCGGATACCGCGCAGCCTCACGCTGGCAGAACTCGTCGACGTTTACCTGGCTCAGCACGACGTGCAGCCGGTGACGATCGAGAAGCTGCGTTGGCTGCTCGGCAAGGCGATCGCCGTCTTCGGCGACAGACGCATCGGCGAAGTAATCTCAGACGGGCCGACCGAACTCTCGGTCGTTGCCGACTTGCCAGCGTTGTGTCGCCGCGGCGAGGTCGCGGTCGGCGACGTGCCCGCACCGCCGAACCAAGCTCGAACCCGCGACCTCCGGCGTGACGGGCCACTTCGAGGATCGCGACGTGAACGACCATGGGCTACGGATCGCTGTATTCGTGCGGTTTCTCGGATGAGGGCCGCGTCGAGGCCGCATCGTTGAGCGGAGTGGGTCGGGACGTTCGCTGCCCGATTGCTGCCCCCCCCGTCTGCTGCGTCGGTCTCCGGAACAGCGACCGGGTTCAGGAGGCGTCATGCGAGCTGCAGGATCGGCCTGTCGGTTCCGGGCGGAGCTTCTGCGTGCAGGACCGTGGTGATGGTGTCGGCGTTGGCGGAGAAGACAGAGATGTGGATGGTGTGCCTTCCGCTGGAGGGGTAGCTCCGTTGCGAATCCGGGATCGCCGCTGGGCGGCACGTTTGCCGGGCGTTGCGCACACGACGGAGCCGCCGCCATGAACGACCGTCCTCGGAATTTGCGCTGGTGTGGAGCGGGAGAGAAGATTCGCTGGCAGGCGACCGGGAGGCGCAGATGTCGAGAGTGACTGTCAACGGGGCCGAGTTCTATTTCGAGGTCCGGGGCATGGGGCCACCGGTCCTGCTGATCATGGGAGCAACAGGCGACGGCGGCCACTTCGACGCATTCGCCGACCTACTCGCCGACGAGTTCACGGTCGTCAGCTATGACCGGCGCGGGAACGGTCGCAGTCCCGTTCCGGCCGGCTGGCAGACGACGTCGCCGGAGGAGCAGGCCGACGACGCGGCAGCGCTACTTGAGGTGCTCGAAACGGGTCCTGCAGCTGTGTTCGGGACGAGCAGCGGCGGGACCTTCGCGCTGTGTCTGCTGGTCCGTCACCCGGCATGGGTGCGCGGCGCGATCCTGCACGAGCCGGGGCTGTACGCGCTGGTCGATTTCGCTGCGGTGCGAGCCCCGCTGCGGGCGCTTGTCCAGGAGGCAATGGAGAGAGGCGGGCCGCCTGCCGCGGTTGAGCGCTTCTGGTGCTACGTGGCGGGAGACGCCGGCTGGAACCGGCTGACGCCCGCGCTTCGCGAGCGGCTGCGCGCCACCGCCAGCACGTTGTTCGAGGTCGAGCTCGGGAGCTACGAGCTGTACCTGCCCGACGAGGAAACGTTGGCCGCGCTCTCAGCACCAGTGAGCCTGCTCGTGAGCGAGGACGGCCTCCCATTCTCCCCCGAGATCACGGGCCGGCTCGGCAAGCGCTTGGGCGTGGAGGTCGCCACCACGCCGGGCACGCACGCGGCGTATCACGACCACCCGTACGAGCTTGCGGAGGCTGTCCGCCCATTCTTGCGGGAGGTCACCGCATGAAAGGAGAAGATGTGGCACGGTGACCGGCGCGTCGATGAGAGACGCCCGGGCGGTGCACTTCGATCTCATTCCAGTCGAGTCGCTTGCGCGCATCCTCGTGCTCGTTGAGGTCGCGCCGGTGCTTGAAGCTCGCCATAGCCGCACGCCGCGCGCTCGCCCGGACGTGACCCTGCAGTCGATGGATTCGTCATGCTGACGGTCGGTTATTGCGGGATGCGTCCTATGAACGCGGCGGCTTCTGGCAGGTGATTGATCGCGGCCAGTGGCAGGTGGCCGCTGAACCCCTCCGTCGAACTGATCGGCGTCCCTGCCGATGCGTGGTCAGGCCTGGGCCCGGCGACCAGGGAGCGGGGAGATCGCATGAAGGGCTTCTTCCGTGCCGCTCTCTTCCCCCTGATCGTGATCGCGCGGCTCGTCTACCTGGCGAGCCAAACGCTCCTGGGCAAGCAGCGCAGCGAGGCGTGTCGCCTTTCCACCAGAAAGGCAATCAGCGAGCCGAGGCCATCGCCCGCCGCACAGCCTCGTCTGTGCGCTCCCTGTCGTAGAGGTGGGTGTACCAGCTGAGCGTGATGCGGGCGTCCTCGTGCCCCATCAATTTGGTGAGCGGCACCAGTTGGATGCCCGAGCAATCATCCGGCTCGCAAACGCATCGCGCATGTCGTGGAAGGTGATGCCGCTGATTCCGGCCGAGCCCGCTCGCCCGATTAGGCTCAACGAGGTGGTTTCACCGAGCCTGCACGAGCCCGTCCGAACCTCTGCGGCGTACAAGTTCTTCGGGCCGCACCGCGAGGGCTGCTGACGTGGCTGGGCACCAGCCGTCCAAGCCGTACTCACCACATCACTCACCACTCGCCCTACACAGAGAGACCGCGAGAGTCGGAAACGGCTTAGATAAGCCAAGCCCTCTGACGGACTCGAACCGTCGACCCCCTCCTTACCATGGAGGTGCTCTACCAACTGAGCTAAGAGGGCGTTCGACCCAGTCTAGCCCGCTCTGAGATAGCGCTCATCGCCGCGCCCGACATGCGCGGGCGCGGCTCGCATCGATCGACAACGAGCGGCGGAGGAGGGGGTCCACGGGGGAAACATGGTTTCCCCCGTCCAGTCTCCCTGGCTACTGTCCACGGCGTGACTCGTCGGAGACGCCTGGCGTTGCGCGTGGGTGCGCTCACGCTGCTCGCTCTCGCCGTGGGGGCGACCGTGGTCGCAATCCGGCCACCCGGAGGACGCCAGCTTCCGGCCGGCTTGACTCGGGAGGTCGTCGCTACCGGCCTCACGGCACCGACCGCTGCTCGGTTCGCACCGGACGGCCGTATCTTCGTCGCCGAAAAGAGCGGCCGGGTCATGGTGCTCGACCGGCTGGGCTCCACGCCCAGAGTCTTCGCGGACCTCTCGACGCAGGTCTACGACACGTGGGATCACGGGCTGCTCGGACTAGCAGTGCACCCCGACTTTCCCGACAAGCCCTGGGTATATGTGTCCTACACGCACAATGCTCCGATCGGCGGGAAGGCGCCGCGCTGGCCCTCCCGCGACGGGGTGGACGTCTGCCCTGACCCGCCGGGGATCCAGAAGGACGGGTGCATCTCCAGCGGCCGCCTCTCCGTCCTGACCGCCCAGGGCGATCATGTAGTCGGCCCCGAGCGCGTGCTGATCGAGGACTGGTGCGCGCAGTCAAATACGCACTCTGTGGCCGATATCCAGTTCGGGATGGACGGAGCGCTCTACATGAGCGCCGGCGACGGAGCCTTCTCCGCGTTCGCGGATTACGGCCAGCGGGGCGACCCGCCCAACCCCTGCGGTGATCCTCCTGGCGGCGTCGGGGACACGCTCGAGCCTCCGACCGCCGAGGGGGGCGCTCTCCGCGCGCAAGATCTCGTCACACCCGGAGACCCGGTGACGCTCGACGGGACGCTGATCCGCGTCGATCCCGCGACGGGGCGCGGCCTTCCCGACAACCCGCTCGCCGGCAGCGCAGACGCCAACGCGCGGCGGATCATCGCGTTCGGCCTCAAGAATCCGTTCCGCTTCACGTTCCGGCCAGGGACGAACGAGGTCTGGCTCGGTGACGTCGGGGACGAGCAGTGGGAGGAGATCGATCGCATCGCTTCCAAGGATCTGCCGCTCGAGGACTTCGGCTGGCCCTGCTACGAGGGAGACGAGGTCCAGGACGGGTACGACGGCGACCTCCAGATCGCCACCTTCGACCAGTGCAAGCGGCTCTATGCCAAGGGGCCGGATGCAATGACGCGGCCCGTCTTCGCGTACGCCCACGGTCGCCCGACCGTTCCGCACGATCGCTGCGCTATCGCGGGCGCAGCCATCACCGGCATCGCGTTCCTCCACGACGGGCCCTACCCGGGGGAGCTCGCAAACTCCCTCTACTTCTCGGACTCCTCGCGCGGGTGTATCTGGGCGTTCCCTCTGCTCGCGAACGGCCTTCCCGACACCACCCGGCCACGAATCGTTGTGCGCCGCGCGGGTGTGCCTGTCGACCTTCAGGTCGGCCCCGACAACCACGTCTACTGGGTCGATATCGCCGCGGGCCGCATAGTGCGTTTGGCCGCCGCGAACGACTGAGCAGTCGCGGCTAGACTGACGCTCCGCGGGGGTGTGCCCGAGCGGCCAAAGGGAGCGGTCTGTAAAACCGCCGGCTCAGCCTACGGAGGTTCGAATCCTCCCGCCCCCATCTCGCGCCGACCGCCTTAGCCGACTCGCGTAGTGCCGAGCCTCGTTTCCAGATGAGACGTACGATGCGGAAGCCGTGGAGCGCTTCGACGTCATCGTGGTCGGTGCCGGGCCGGCGGGCTCGGTAACGGCGACGCGTCTCGCGCGCGGGGGGGCGCGCGTGCTGCTCCTCGACAAAGCGCGCTTCCCACGGGACAAGCCGTGCGGCGGCGGACTGACGATGCGGGCCGTGAACGAGCTCCCCGTGTCCGTGGAGCCTGTGGTCGAGCACGTCGTCGATCGCATCGGCCTCCGTCTCGACTACGGCGTGCGTGTGGAGCGGCGCGGCCGCGCTCCGCTCGTCCTCATGACCCAACGCATCCGGCTTGACGAGCACCTGGCGAACCAAGCCGCAGCCGCAGGGGCGGAGTTCCGTGACGGCGTCAAGGTCACAGACATCGCCACCGACAACGCAGGCGTCTCCGTGCATGTCGACGGCCAGCGGGTGGAGGCAGACGCGCTCGTAGGAGCGGACGGCGTCAACGGTCCGGTTCGCAAGGCGCTGGAACTCGGCGGCGAATACGTCCTCGGCGTTGCGCTGGAAGGCGAATGTCCCCAACGAGGTCGTTGGCGAGCGGTACCGGGGGACGGCCGAGCTCGAGCTGGGCATCATTCCCGGCGGCTACGCCTGGGTCTTCCCCAAAGGCGATCACGTCAACGTCGGCGCCGGGGGCTGGGAGAGCGAGGGCCCGACTCTCCGCGGCCACCTGGCCGAGCTCTGCAGGCAGCACGGCATCGCCTCCGAGTCCGTGGAGTCGATCAGAGGGCATCGCCTGCCGCTCCGCCGCCCGGGCTCGATCGCCGCCCGCGGTCGCGCGCTGCTCGTCGGAGACGCTGCAGGTCTCGTCGACCCGCTGTCGGGAGACGGGATGTACGAGGCATTCGTGAGCGCGCGCCTCGCGTCGGCGGCGGTGCTCGAGCTCCTCGAAGGACGGTCGGCTGCTCTCGACCCGTATACGACGACGCTGGCGGCGTCGCTCGGGTCGCTCGTGTCTGCCTCGTGGGGCGCCAAGGTCGCGCTCGACCGCTATCCCCGGGCGACGTTCGCGCTCGGCCGCTCGGCGCTCGCGTGGCGCGTGATGGAACGCATGCTCCGCGGGGAGATCCTGGCGCCTTCTCAGGCGCGGGGCATGACCCGCGTGCCTTTGAAGGCGATCGAGGCACTGGCCCGGCGGGCCGGTGATCCGGGCCGCTCGTATCGACTCGAAGCGACACCCGCCTAAACGTCACCCGCGTTCCTGCCGAGAACGGAAGCGATGGCCATGCTCAGCGCTGTCGTCGGCTACGCCCTGCCGTCCGCGCGGGACGAGCCTCGCCGCTTGCCCGCAGCGGGCTACCAGCTGCTCACGATCGCCGGCACGGGCCTCGCCGTTGCCTGCTTCGTCATGTTCGGCCCGACGCTGGAGGGACTGGCCGCGGCGGTCTTCTGCCTCGCCCTCGCGATCGTCACCGCTGCGGATCTCGATTATCGACTGATCCCTAACCGTGTCGTGCTGCCGGCGTCTGCGGTCGTGCTCATGCTGATGACCGCGTCCGACCCGAGCCTCGAGTGGGCGCTGGCCGCGCTGGCGGCCGGCGGCGGTCTCTTTGTCGTCGCGTTCATCTACCCCGCAGGCATGGGCATGGGCGACGTGAAGCTGGCTTTGCTCATGGGAGCGGCGCTCGGCCGCAGCGTTCTGCCCGCTCTGATGCTGGCGATGGTGCTCGCGGTGATCCCCGCGATCTGGTTGCTCGTCCGGCACGGCCGCGCGGGAAGGACGATGGGCATTCCGTTCGGCCCGTTCCTCGCGCTCGGCTCGGTCGTCGTGCTCTTCGCCGGTTCGTAGTCACCCGTTCGAGTGACACTCCACGGTGGCTTGCCCGCCGATCCGGGTTTCGTGACCTCTGACCGCGGCGAGGGAGGCATGATCACGACCGTCGAGGCGTTCGTGCTCGCGGTCATGACGGTGATCGTCGTCGCCATCGCCATGCCCGTCGTACATGACGATTCGGGATCGCGACAGCGACTCCACGGCTCGCTCGCAGCGTGCGCAAGGCAGGTGAGGCGGCCGAGACGTATCGCGCCGACAACGGCTCGTACGCCGGGATCTCACCCGCTGCGCTGGGCCGTGTCGACGCCGACGCTCGAGACGTCGAGCTACCGCGTGAAGTCGGTGCGTGACAAGGGCTATTGCCTCGAGACGACCGTCCGGCGGCCGCACGTGGCATTTCGTCGCGCCGGCGGGAGATCTCCGCCGGGGCGGCTGCCCTTAAGAGAGGTCGCCAGACCCTCTTAACGCGTGAACAGGGGCTGCTACACTCCGCCGAGCGGGGCGGCGTAGCTCAGTTGGTTAGAGCAGCGGAATCATAATCCGCGTGTCGCAGGTTCGAGTCCTGCCGCCGCTATCGTCCTGCGTGTAGCTACTGGAGAGACATGGCAACCGGAGTCAGAGTCGCAATCACGCTCGCCTGCACGGAGTGCAAGCGGCGTAACTACCAGACACAGAAGTCGAAGCGAAACTCGCCGGACCGCGTCGAGTTCACCAAGTACTGCCGCTGGTGCGGCAAGCACACGCCGCACCGCGAGACGAGGTAGCGAGCCCATGGCCAGGATGACGAGATCGCAGCGGCGTGCGCGTCGCCAGGCCCAGGCCGCCTCCGCGCAGGGGCAGGGCGCCACGGCGCGCGCAGCGCAGGTACGGCCGCCGGCAGCCTCTACGAAGACGCAGACAGGCGCGCGCCGCAAGGACGAAGCGGGCTCGAAGCGCTTCATCGCCGAGTCGTGGGGTGAGCTGCAAGAAGGTCGAGTGGCCGACCCAGTCGCACGTCATCCAGGGCACGCTCGTCGTGCTCGATCGCATGCGTGATCGTCGGCACGTACATCTGGATCTGCGACATCGTCTTCAAGAACCTCGTCCAGGACGTCTTCCTCCGTTAGCCCGGGGGCGCTTTCACAATGTTCCGCTGGTACGTCATCAACACCTACTCCGGGCCACGAGAAGAAGGTGAAGGCCAACCTCGAGCACCGCATCGACTCGATGGGGCAGCAGCAGCGCTTTCGCCGCGTCGTCGTCCCGACCGAGCAGGTGATCGAGACGAAGGAGGGCCAGAAGGTTCAGATCGAGAAGCGAATCCTGCCCGGCTACGTCCTCGTCAACATGAATCTCGACGACGACAGCTGGACGGTGGTCAAGAACACGCCGGGCGTGACCGGTTTCGCCGGCCCGGCCGGCAAGCCGGTTCCGCTCGCGCAGGGGGACGTCGACCGCCTGCTGCACACGGGCACCGCCACCGCCGAGCGCCCGCGCTCGCAGGTTGAGTTCTCGCTCGGCGAGTCGGTGAAGGTAACCTCCGGCCCGCTCTCGGACTTCGACGGCGAGATCGTCGAGGTCAACCCGGAGCAGCAGAAGCTCAAGGTGCTCGTCGACATCTTCGAGCGCCAGGTGCCGGTCGAGCTCGGGTTCGACCAGGTGAAGAAGATCGACTGACGCATATGGCCAAGAAAGTCCTGACACTCATCAAGCTGCAGATCCCCGGCGGGCAGGCGAACCCGGCGCCGCCGGTCGGTCCTGCGCTCGGCCAGCACGGCGTCAACATCATGGAGTTCTGCAAGGCGTTCAACGCCCAGACGCAGCACGAGAACGGCCGCATCATTCCCGCCGAGATCACCGTCTACGAGGACCGCTCCTTCACGTTCATCACGAAGACGCCGCCCGCGGCCGTGCTGATCAAGGAGGCGCTGGGGCTCGACAAGGGCTCGGGCGAGCCGAACCGCGAGAAGGTAGGCCGGCTCACGCAGGCGCAGGTGCGGCAGATCGCCGAGGCGAAGCTCGTGGATCTGAACGCCCGCGACGTCGACCAGGCGATGAAGGTCATCGCCGGCACGGCACGCTCGATGGGCGTCGACGTGGAAGGGATGCCGTCTAGTGGCTGCCCACGGCAAGAAGTACCGCTCCGCGCGCGAGCAGATCGACCGCGAGCGCACGTACTCGCCCGTCGAGGCGCTCGGACTGCTCAAGGGCTTCGAGGACGCGAAGTTCGACGAGACGGTCGAGGCGCACTTCCGCCTCGGTCTGAACGTGCGCCACGCCGAGCAGCAGCTGCGCGGCACGCTGATGCTGCCGCACGGCACGGGCAAGGAGGTGCGCGTCGCTGTCTTCGCGGACGGCGAGAAGGCCAAGGAGGCGGAGGAGCGCCGGGGCGGACGTCGTCGGCGCCGCCGACCTCGCGACGAAGATCGAGGAAGGCTTCGACGACTTCGACGTCGCCGATCGCGACGCCGGACATGATGGGCGTGGTCGGCAAGCTCGGCCGCATCCTCGGCCCGCGCGGGAAGATGCCGAACCCGAAGACCGGCACGGTGACGTTCGACGTCGCCAAGGCGGTCGGCGACGCGAAGGGCGGCAAGCTCGAGTACCGCACCGATCGCGGCGCGAACGTCCATCTCTCGATCGGCAAGAAGAGCTTCGAGCTCCGCCGGCTCGTGGAGAACTACGCCGCAGTCATCGACGAGATCGTGCGGGCGAAGCCGGCCGCTGCGAAGGGCCGCTACATCGAGACGATCACCGTCACGACGACGATGGGTCCGGGCATCCACGTCGACCCGTCGAAGACCCGTGACATCGTCGAGGAGCTGGAGGACGCTACAGTTACCGGCTAACACAGACCTGACCGCCGAAGACCGCTGGCAGCGCCGCGAGGAGGCGCGCGCAGAAGCCCAGCCGAGGTGAGTCGAATCGGGCGCTCTCGCGCTCGCTCCGGCCCGCCTCAGCGCGGGTCGAGTCGTTTCTTGGAGGAGCGAGATGCTGAGGAGTGACAAGGAAAGGATCGTCGGAGAGCTCACGGAGCGCCTGCAGGCGACCGAGACGCTCATCGTCGCCGACTACCGCGGCCTGACGATGAAGGAGGTGGACGCGCTGCGGGGCGAGCTGCTCCAGCACGGTGCGAAGTTCACGATCGTCAAGAACTCGCTCACGCGGCGTGCCGCCGAGGCCGCCGGTGCGGACACCGTGCTGGCGCTGCTCGACGGCCCGACCGCGATCGCGTTCCTCGAGACGGACGGCGACCCGGTCGCGGTGGCGAAAGCGCTCGCGGACACGGCCCGCACGACGAAGGTGCTCGCGGTCCGCGGGGGCGTGTTCGAGGGTCGAGTGATGACGGCCGACGAGGTTGGTGAGCTCGCGAAGCTGCCGCCGGTCGACGTGCTGCGAGGCCAGGTGCTCGGGGCCGTCGCCGCACCGCTCTACGCGATCGTCGGGCTGTTCACGGCGCCGCTGCAGGACCTCCACGGGTTGCTGCAGGCGCGGATCGACCAGCTCGGCGGCGAGGAGGCCGAGGCGGTCGTCGAGGACGAGGCTGACGTGGAGACGGAGGACGAGGCGCCCGCCGCCGAGGCGAGCGCCGGAGAAGAGACAGAAGAAGAGACGACCGAGGCGGCCGAAGAGCCTGCCGAGTCAGAAAGCGAGGAGTAGATGGCCGCTGCCACAGGAGTCGACAAGGTGTTCACGGAGCTCGGCAAGATGTCCGTGCTCGAGCTCGTCGAGCTCAAGAAGAAGATCGAGGACGAGTGGGGCATCACCGCCGCCGCTCCCGTTGCGGTCGCCGCTGCCGGCGCTGCCGCTCCGGGTGCCGGCGCGGAGGCTGCCGAGGAGCAGACCGCGTTCGACGTCATGCTGACGGGTGCCGGCGA
Source organism: uncultured Actinomycetes bacterium (assembly GCA_963786725.1). Classification (GTDB taxonomy): domain Bacteria; phylum Actinomycetota; class Thermoleophilia; order Gaiellales; family Gaiellaceae; genus PALSA-612. Next base: position 58,948 of record CAWBAD010000013.1, read on the forward strand.
CAAGAAGATCCAGGTGATCAAGGTCGTCCGCGCCGTCACGGGCCTAGGCCTCAAGGAGGCGAAGGACCTCGTCGACGGCGCGCCGAGCGCCGTCAAGGAAGGCGTCGCGAAGGACGAGGCAGACTCGATCAAGGCCCAGCTCGAGGAGGCCGGCGCAGGCGTCGAGATCAAGTAGCTCGAGGTCTCATCGGCTTAACAAGAGAGGGCCCCTCCCGGGGCCCTCTCGTTTCGGCATTGCGATGCAGTAGAGCGGAGCGGCTAGGGTTTCGGGCTGATGCTGACCGAGCCCAAGCCGTTGCTGTCGGCCGACAGCACGCTTGCGAACGCGCCATCTCCAATGTTCGCGATCTCGTACGAGACCATGTACGCGCCCGCCGAAGGAGCCTGGAAGGTCCACAGCGTCCACGGAGTGGATGTTCCAGTCGCGATGCCGCTGAAGCAGCTGTCAGCGGTGAACGCTGTGAAGGTGCCTCCGATGGGGCCCACCCTGTAGATCCGCACCCGTCCGGTGTCGTTGAAGGTCGGGCACGGGCCCGGGTCGTTGTTGGTGAATCTCACGTAGCCCCGGATCTGGTTGCCGAACCCGAGGTTGACGGTCTGCGTCATGGTCGCGAACGTGTTCGCGGTGCCGGCCGTCCCCAGCGCGAAGCAGAAGCCACTCTGGGCGCCGCCCGGGTTGCCCGGGAAGTTGGAAGGAACTTCCACCCAGGTTCCGGTTCCCAGACCGACGACGGTCCAGCCCGGGATGGGGAAGACGGCGATTGGTACCGGTAGGAAGATGCACGTGTTCTCGAAACCCGGGTTCACGAACGGGTTCGTGCCGGGCCCTGGAGGCACCGCCCCCGGCGCGGTCATGGTGAAAGTCAGAGCAGCTGCGGCCGCCGTGAGCAACAGGAGCAGCCCTCCTCGTCGCCGCGGCCTAACGTCGCTTATCTTCACAGCGACCTCTCCTTTCGGTCGAAGTTCTCCAGTACAGCGTGTCGCGTCGCGCAAGTCTCACCGTTCTCGTCCCCCGTGTCAACCGACGGATTGATCGATGGCTTGCAGGCGAGACACCCGTCAGTATGGTACGGGGGGCGGCCGACGTTTCCTCCCTCTCCCCGGAGGTTGCGGAGCAGCGGCACTTGTCGGTATGCTTCCCTGTTCCGCCGACGTCCGGCAGTTCTGCCTGCGATCACGACTATCTCGAACGGGAGGCGCCCAAGTTGAGCAGCACCCTCGCTGCGCCGAGCGCGCGCAAGATCTTTTTCGCGCCTGAAGCACGTACTCGATCTACCGAACCTCATCGACATCCAGAAGGCCTCCTTCCAGTGGTTCATGGAGGAGGGTCTCCGCGAGACGATCGCGGACATCTCGCCGATCGAGGATTACACCGGCACGCTCGCCGTCGAGTTCGGCGAGTACGAGTTCGGCGAGCCGCCGTTCTCGATCAGGGAGTGCCGTGAGAAGGACCTGACCTACCAGGTGCCGCTGTCGATCATCGTCCGCTTCGTCAACACGGAGACGGGCGAGATCCGCGAGCAGCGGGTCTTCATGGGCGACTTCCCCATGATGACCGACCAGGGCACGTTCATCATCAACGGCACCGAGCGCGTCATCGTCACGCAGCTCGTCCGCAGCCCCGGCGCGTACCTCATGGAGCCGAAGGATGCGACGAAGCAGGTCTTCACGGCCAACCTCATGCCGGCCCGTGGCTCGTGGCTCGAGCTGGAGATCGACAAGAAGGGCATCGTCTACGCCCGCATCGACCGCAAGCGCAAGCTGCCGGTGACGACGCTGCTGCGCGCGCTGCCGGCCGAGGACCCGTCCACCGGCTTTGCGCTCGACACGTCGACGAACGAGAAGATCCTCGAGCTCTTCGACAACTCGATCTTCATCGCGACCACGCTGGAGAAGGATCCGTCCACGCGTGAGGAGGAGGCGCTGATCGAGGTCTTCAAGAAGCAGCGGCCCGGCGAGCCGCCGACGCTCGAGAACGCCCGTAACCTCCTCAAGTCGCTGTTCTTCGACCCCAAGCGCTACGACCTGACGAAGGTCGGCCGCTACAAGCTCAACCAGCGGCTCGAGGTCGACGTGCCCGACGGGACGCGCGTGCTCACGACGCAGGACATCGTCGCGCTCGTCAAGAGGCTCGTCGACCTGCCGAAGACGCTGGGCGTGGAGGAGGACGCGAAGGACTACGCGGCCGAGGCCGCGGGCATGTCGCGCGACCCCATCCGCGGCGAGCTCGACGAGTACGAGGACTTCGGCAACCGCCGCCTGCGCACCGTCGGCGAGCTGATCCAGGAGGCGTTCCGCGTCGGCCTGTACCGGATGGAGCGCGTCGTCCGCGAGCGGATGACGACCGAGGACGTCGACGCGATCACGCCGCAGACGATCATCAACATCCGGCCGGTCGTCGCCGCGCTGAAGGAGTTCTTCGGCTCCTCGCAGCTCTCGCAGTTCATGGACCAGACGAACTCGCTGGCCGGGCTCACGCACCGGCGCCGGCTGTCGGCGCTGGGCGCCGGCGGCCTGACGCGCGAGCGTGCGCCCATCGAGGTGCGCGACGTCCATCCGACCCACTACGGGCGCATGTGCCCGATCGAGACGCCGGAAGGGCCGAACATCGGCCTCATCGGCTCGCTGGCCTCGTACGCGACCGTGTCGCAGTTCGGCTTCGTGCAGACGCCGTACCGCAAGGTCTCGGGCGGCAAGGTCACCGACGAGATCGTCTACCTCGACGCTGCTGAGGAGGGCCAGTACACGATCGCCCAGGCCTCGGAGCAGTTCGACTTCAAGACCGGGAGGTTCGAGCACGCGCAGGTGCTGTGCCGCTCGCGCGAGGGCGAGGCGGTCATGTCCGACCCGAAGGCCGTCGACTACATGGACGTCGACCCGGCGCAGATCGTCTCGGTGGCAACCGCGCTGATCCCGTTCCTCGAGCACAACGACGCGAACCGCGCGCTGATGGGCTCGAACATGCAGCGCCAGGCGGTGCCGCTGCTCATCACGGAGCCGCCGCTGATCGGCACCGGCCTCGAGTACCGCGCCGCCATCGACACCGGCGACGTCGTCCTCACGAGCCGCGCCGGCACGGTGACCGACGTCGACGCGGAGCGCATCGTCGTCTCGACGCGCGAGGGTGACCGCGACTCGTACGACCTCGTGAAGTTCATGCGGTCGAACCAGGGCACGCTCATCCACCAGCGCCCGATCGTGAAGCTCGGCGACAAGGTGAAGGCCGGCGACGTGCTCGCGGACGGCTCGTCGACCCGCGAGGGCGAGCTCGCGCTCGGCAAGAACCTGCTCGTCGCCTTCATGTCGTGGGAGGGCTACAACTTCGAGGACGCGATCGTCATCTCCGAGCGGCTCGTGAAGGAGGACATGCTGTCCTCGATCCACATCCACGAGTACGAGATCGACGCGCGGGCGACGAAGCTCGGCGACGAGGAGATCACGCGCGACATCCCGAACCGCTCCGAGGAGTCGCTCAAGGACCTCGACGAGCGCGGCATCGTCCGCGTCGGCGCCGAGGTGACGCGGAAGCGATCTGCTCGTCGGCAAGGTGACGCCGAAGGGCGAGACCGAGCTGACCGCCGAGGAGAAGCTGATCCGGGCGATCTTCAAGGAGAAGGCCAAGGAGGTCCGCGACACGTCGCTCAAGGTCCCGCACGGCGAGGGCGGCAAGGTGATCGACGTGAAGACGTTCTCGCGCGCGGCCGGCGACGACCTGTCGCCGGGCGTGAACGAGCTCGTCCGCGTCTACGTCGCGAAGAAGCGGAAGATCGCCGAGGGCGACAAGCTCGCAGGCCGCCACGGCAACAAGGGCGTGATCGCGAAGATCGTGTCCGACGAGGACATGCCGTTCCTCGAGGACGGCACGCCCGTCGACGTCGTGCTCAACCCGCTCGGCGTTCCCAGCCGCATGAACATCGGCCAGATCCTCGAGACGCACCTGGGCTGGGCAGCGGCCCACGGCGTGTTCGGCGAGAACGGGAAGTCCGACGGCCCCACGCCGGTGGCCTCTCCCGTCTTCGACGGCGCCACGCCCGAGGACGTCGACGACGCGCTCGTCGCGTGGGTAGAGCAGAACCCCGACTCGCCGATCAAGATGAAGGTCGACCGAAAGCGGCCGCCCGGAAGGCGCAGCTCGGGGAAGGTTCGGCTGTACGACGGCCGCACCGGCGAGCCCTTCGAGCAGAAGGTCACCGTCGGCTTCATGTACATCCTCAAGCTGCTGCACCTCGTCGACGACAAGATCCACGCGCGCTCGACGGGCCCGTACTCCCTCGTCACGCAGCAGCCGCTGGGCGGCAAGGCGCAGTTCGGCGGTCAGCGCTTCGGGGAGATGGAGGTCTGGGCTCTCGAGGCCTACGGCGCCGCGTACACGCTCCAGGAGATGCTCACGATCAAGTCCGACGACACGGTCGGCCGCGTGAAGGCGTACGAGGCGATCGTCAAGGGCGAGAACATCGCCGAGCCGTCGATCCCCGAGTCCTTCAAGGTGCTGCTCAAGGAGATGCAGTCGCTCTCCCTGGACGTCCACGTGCTCTCAGAGGAGGGCGCCGAGGTGGACGTCCGCGAGGAAGAGGACGAGCTGCTTCGCGCGGCCGAGGAGCTCGGCATCGACCTCTCCCCGGGCTCGCTCCGGGTCGCGGCCCGCGAGCCGACCGCCGAGGAGGTCGAGGAAGGCGCCGAGCGCGTGGACGAGGACGGCGAGCTGTCCGTGCCCACGGACGAGCTCGTTCCCGACCTGCCGGCCGCCTCGGATGGCGAGCCCGTCGAGGCGGACCTCGCCGACGTAGAGGCGGCAGACGAATGACCGGTCACACGACTACTGAAAGAAGGCGCGAACTCACGTGACGCAGATCGACATCAACGAATTCGACGCGATCCGCATCGGACTCGCCTCGGCCAAGCAGATCCGTGACTGGTCCCAGGGCGAGGTCACGAAGCCCGAGACGATCAACTACCGCACGCTCAAGCCCGAGCGCGACGGCTTGTTCTGCGAGCGCATCTTCGGTCCCACGAAGGACTGGGAGTGCTACTGCGGCAAGTACAAGCGCGTCCGCTACAAGGGCATCATCTGCGAGCGCTGCGGTGTCGAGGTGACCCGGCAGAAGGTGCGCCGCGAGCGCATGGGCCACATCGACCTGGCCGCTCCCGTGTCCCACATCTGGTTCTTCAAGGGCGTTCCCTCGCGCATCGGCTACCTGCTGGACATCGCGCCGCGCGAGCTGGAGAAGGTTCTCTACTTCGCCGCCTCGATCGTCACCGACGTCGACAAGGACGAGAGGCAGAAGGACCTCGCCGACCTCGAGGACAAGGTGCGCGCCGAGTACGACGCGGCCGACGTCGACCGCGAAGAGCAGCTCGCGGCGCTCGAGCAGCGGCTCTCACGACGGCGGAACTACCTGACCAAGGGCTCGGACCGCGGCTTCGACGAGGACGACGAGTTCTGGGTCCGTGGCCTCGGCAACTGGGCGGAGGAGCAGACGCTGCCGACGCTCGAGGACGTGCGCGGGCTCGTGGGCGGCCTCTTCAAGGAGATCGCGCCCAAGGTCACGACCGAGGACGCGAAGAAGATCCGCGAGCTCGTCCGGACGACCGTCATCCGCGACGACCGGCGCCTGCAGCCTCGCGAGGTCGAGAACGTCGCGCAGACGGCGACCGAGATCCAGGCTGCGCTGGCACCGCTGCACAAGGAGTTGAAGAAGGCGACCGGGTCGAAGAAGGGCGCCGTCACGAAGCACATCAACCGCGTGCTCGACGGCCTGCTCGACGGCGGCGACCTCAACGAGGAGGACACCGCGCTCGTAGCCTCCGTCGACCAGAAGAAGCTCGCAGTCGGCTCGCAAGCTCGGCAAGGGCCTGCTGCGCGAAGTGGTGACGCAGGCCGAGCCCGGCTCGACCGACGAGGAGATCCGCGAGCTGACGAACGACCTCTGCCTGCGCACCGACGGCAAGCTGGCCAAGGATGACCTCGACGCCGTCGTCGCCTGGCTGATGAAGGTGCGCGAGATGTACCTCGACATCGACCAGCGGCGCGCCGACGCGCGTGAGGCGACCGAAGAGGCACGTACGCGGCTCGAGCAGACCTGGGAGCTCTTCAAGGAGCTCGATACGAAGATGGTCGTCAACGACGAGCAGATCTTCCGCGAGATGAAGGACCGGTTCGGCTCGCCGTACGGGTTCGGCGTCTACTTCCGCGGCGGCATGGGGGCCGAGGCGATCCGCGACCTGCTGCGCGATCTCGACCTCGACGCCGAGGCGGCAGTCGCTACGCGACACGATCGCGACGTCGAAGGGTCAGAAGCAGCAGCGCGCCATCAAGCGGCTGAAGGTCGTGAATGCGTTCATCCGCTCGGAGAACAAGCCCGAGTGGATGGTGCTCGAGGCCGTGCCGGTGATCCCGCCGGAACTGCGGCCGATGGTCCAGCTCGACGGTGGTCGGTTCGCGACGAGCGACCTCAACGACCTCTACCGCCGGGTCATCAACAGGAACAACCGGCTGAAGCGGCTGCTCGACCTCGGCGCGCCAGAGATCATCGTCAACAACGAGAAGCGCATGCTCCAGGAGGCCGTCGACGCGCTGTTCGACAACGGCCGGCGTGGCCGCGCGGTCACCGGGCCCGGCAACCGTGCCCTGAAGTCGCTCTCGGACATGCTCAAGGGCAAGCAGGGGCGCTTCCGCCAGAACCTGCTCGGCAAGCGCGTCGACTACTCGGGGCGCTCGGTGATCGTGGCCGGGCCGAACCTCAAGCTCTACCAGTGCGGCCTACCCAAGCTCATGGCGCTCGAGCTCTTCAAGCCGTTCATCATGAGCCGGCTCGTCGAGCGCAAGATCGTCCAGAACATCAAGGCGGCGAAGAAGTACGTCGACTCGATGGAGCCCGAGGTCTGGGACATCCTCGAGGAGGTCATCGCCGAGCACCCGGTGCTCCTGAACCGCGCGCCGACGCTCCACCGCCTCGGGAATCCAGGCGTTCGAGCCGGTGCTCGTCGAGGGCAAGGCGATCCAGGTACACCCGCTCGTCTGCCACGCCTTCAACGCCGACTTCGACGGCGACCAGATGGCCGTGCACGTGCCGCTTTCGGCGGAGGCGCAGGCCGAGGCTCGCACACTGATGCTGTCCTCGAACAACATCCTCTCGCCGGCGCACGGTCGTCCGCTGACGACGCCCGCCAAGGACATGGTCCTGGGCCTGTACTTCCTCACCTACTCGCCGGTGCAGGACCTGTCATCCGTCGATGTGACGAAGCTCGACCCGCGGCCGAAGCGGTTCGCCTTCGAAGAGGAGGTCGAGCAGGCGCTTCAGTCGGGCCAGGTCAAGCTCCAGGACACGATCGAGTACCGCCGCCAGGGTGAGCTGATCCTCACGACGCCCGGCAGGGTGATCTTCAACGAGGAGATCGTCCGCTCGATCGCCGACGTCCTCGAGGACCCGAAGGCGGCTGCAACGCAGCCGTACATGAACCGCACGATGGCGAAGAAGGAGCTCGACGACTTCATCGCCGATCTCGTCGAGCGGTTTGGCTCCGCCGTGCTCGCGGCGGTGCTCGACACGATCAAGACGCTCGGCTTCCACAACGCCACGCTGGCCGGCATCACGATCTCGAAGAACGACATCGTGATCCCTCCCGAGAAGGAGGAGATCCTTGCCGGCTACGAGGAGCGGGTGGCCGGCGTCATCGACCACTTCGAGCGCGGACTGATCACCGAGGGCGAGCGGCACGAGCAGGTGACCGAGATCTGGACGGAGGCCACCGACACCGTCGCCGCCGCCATGGAGAAGACGCTCTACGAGCTCAACCCCATCTACATGATGGCCAACTCCGGCGCCCGCGGTTCCTTCAAGCAGATCCGCCAGCTGGCGGGCATGCGCGGCCTCATGGCCAACCCGAAGGGCGAGATCATCGAGCGGCCGATCAAGGCGAACTTCATGGAGGGCCTCTCGGTGCTCGAGTACTTCATCTCGACCCACGGCGCCCGCAAGGGGCTCGCCGACACCGCCCTACGCACCGCCGACTCCGGCTACCTCACGCGGCGGCTCGTCGACGTCGCCCAGGACGTGATCGTCCGCGAGGAGGACTGCAAGACGAAGGAGTACGTCACCGCGCAGCTGTTCCTTCCCGAAGGCCTCAACCGCTCGGCGGCCGGCCGCGTGCTGGCAGCCGACGTGTACAAGCCGCTCAAGGACGGCAAGCCCGGCAAGACGAAGCTCGCCTCCAAGGGCGAGGAGCTTACCCCTGCCCGCCTGCGCGTCCTCGTGGAGGAGCTCGGTGAGTTCGCCAAGGAGATGACGTTGCCGGTGCGCTCCGTGCTCAAGTGCACGAGCGATTACGGCGTCTGCCGTACGTGTTACGGCACGTTCCTCGGCACAGGAGAGCCCGCAGAGATCGGTGACGCGGTGGGGATCATCGCCGCGCAGTCGATCGGCGAGCCCGGCACGCAGCTGACGATGCGGACCTTCCACACGGGCGGTGTGGCAGGGGCGGACATCACGCACGGTCTGCCCCGTGTGACCGAGATCTTCGAGGCGCGCAACCCCCGCGGTGCGGCTCGTCTCGCGGAGGAGGCGGGCACGGTCGACATCGACCAGACCGACCGCGGGCCGAAGATCATCGTCCTGCCCGACTCAGACGGCAAGGCGTCCGAGCCGCCGGAGCCGGTCGAGTACCTGCTCCCGCGGCGCACGCGGCTGCTGGTCGAGAAGGGGCAGCACGTCGAGCCCGGCGACCCGCTCAACGAGGGCTCGCTCGCTCCCGTGGAACTGCTCGAGCTCCATGCACGTTCCGGCAAGGGAGCCACGCCGACCGAGCTCTACCTCGTCGGCGAGGTGCAGAAGGTCTACAAGTCGCAGGGCGTAGACATCCACGACAAGCACATCGAGCTGATCGTCCGGCAGATGCTGAAGAAGGTCCGGATCGTCACCTCGGGTGACGCCGACTTCCTTCCCGGCCAGATGGTCGACAGGGTCGCGCTCGAGCGCGAGAACGCACGGGTGAAGAAGGAGAAGGGCGCACAGGCCACCTACGAGCCGATCATCCTCGGCATCACGAAGGCTTCTCTCGCCACTGAGTCGTTCCTCTCCGCGGCCTCGTTCCAGGAGACGACGAAGGTGCTCACGGACGCGGCCATCGAGGGCAAGGTCGACAGGCTGCTCGGTCTCAAGGAGAACGTCATCATCGGGAAGCTGATCCCGGCCGCCACAGGGCTCAAGCGCTACCGGACGATTTCCATCGGCCCCTCGGCGAAGGTGCCGAAGGAGATGTACGAGCGCGAGGCCGTCCTGGCCGCTCTCGAGGAGATCGAGTCTGACGGCGGCACCGGGATCGACCTCGCCTCGCTCGGCATCGACCTCGATCTCGAGGCTGCCGGCGACGGCGACGCCAAGTCCGAGCCAGAGGACGAGAAGTGACAGCGCGGGGGAACCCATGGTTCCCCCGCGAGCCCCCTCCTTTCTCGTAGCGTCTGCCAACCCGCTCTTGCGCTCCGGCGAGAGCGCGGTCTCGCCTCCGCGCTCGGAGGGTGTACGTTCCATGTGATCGACGGGGCAGCGCTCGCGTGCTGACGACTTCAGGGGCGGAAGCGGGTCGGGGTGACCTGCCTCGAGGCGTCCCGCTGCGGGCATAGCTACCCTTTCGCGCCGTGGCGAAGATCGCCGTCGTCGCCCTACTAGCACTCGCAGTGGCCGCCGGCCTCGGCGGCCAGGCGTCGCCTGCGACGAATGACCAGGCCGGCATCGGCGGCGTCTGCAGCCTCCCGGACCAACGACCCCTCTGGCTCGACTACGCCGAGGGCTCGGTGTCGTTCCGAAACGACGTCTTCGGCCGGCCGGGCGTGATCGCGGCGACTTCTGGCACCGTCAACGCAAGCGAGTTGCGGGCGCGCGGGGCGCAGACGGTGTACTGGTGGATGAAGCTCAACCGAGTCGCGGGGACGCCGGCGACGCCAACCGACGCGGGGACGATGGCGGCCGGCATCACCGAGATCGTGGACAAGGCGGTCGCGGCCACGGAGTGCTCGACGCCCGTCATCGTGCTCAACGAGCTGAACAGCGCGGCCGCCACGACGCCGTGGACGCCCACGAACGACCGCTACCGCGCCAACGTGCTCGAGGTCCTGCAGGGCATCGCCGCGCGCGGAGCGCACCCGCTGCTGCTCCTGTCCGCCCGGCCGTACACCGGCGGGGAGGCTCTCGCCTGGTGGCAGCAGGTCGGCCAGGTGGCGCACATCGTGCGGGAGGTCTACTTCCCGGCCCCGCCGCTCATGCGGACGGGCGCCGTCCTGGCCAGCCGGACGATGCGGCAGAAGTTCCGCCAGGGGCTGGCTCCGCTACTCCACGCCGGCATTACGGCGGATCGCCTCGGGCTCGTGATCGGCTTCCAGTCGGGGCCGGGCAAGGGCGGCCGCGAGGGCCTGCAGCCGACCAAGAGCTGGCTCCGCTTCGCCAAGCTCCAGACGCTCGCCGCCAAGCAGGTTGCGTCCGAGCTGAAGATCGGCAGCGTCGTCAGCTGGGGTTGGGGAACCTTCGACGCGGCCGGTGCTGACGCCGACAAGCAGAAGGCGGCGTGCGTGTACCTCTGGGCGCGCGACCCGAAGCTGTGCGACGGGCCGCTGGCGGCGGGTGCCGGCTTCAATGCCTCCCGCGAGGAAGGACAGATCGCGCTGCCGCCGGCGACGCGTTGCAAGCTCGACGACCGCACGATCTCGAAGCTCGAGGTGAACGTGCTGTCGGCGCTCACGGGCGACACCCACGTGGCGCTGAGCGCGCTCTTCGCGCGGCTCGTCGAGTCGCCGGGGCACCCCGTCAGCGACGACGCGAGTGCTCGCGCTCGAGCAAACGATCATCGGCGTCCGGTTCGGCGGTTCGCGTTCGCGATATCTGTCCGCGCTACGCGCTCGTGGAGCATCGCTTGCCGTTGCGCGCGCGATGATCGCCGACCAGTTGCGCCGGCAGGACATCGCGAAGCGACGCGACGTGCAGCAGCCCTCCTCGGCGGAGATCTCGCTCTACCACAGCCTCTACGGTGCGCTGCCGGTCAGGCAGGTGCGAGCCGACAGCAGCGCGTCGTGGCTCGGCGGCAGGCGGCGCGGGTTCGCGCTCGTCCCTCCGGGGCCGCTTCAGCTACTGACGCTCCCGACCGCTCTCCCGGCCGCGCTCGTGACCACGAACGGTCCAGTCGAGGTGACGGCGCTCGACGAGGTCTTGCCGCTGGGCGCCGTGCCGCTCTCGCTGGCGCGGCCCGCCGTGCGCGCCGCGCTCACGGCTCAGGGCCGGCTGCAGGCGGTTGAGACGTGGTCGGTTGGCGCGCAGTCGAGAGCGTTGAGCCGGATCCTCTGCGTCGGCGACGTGCTGCCGGCCTCCGCGACGGTCGATCTCGGGTCATTCCTCCCGTTTCTCGCCCTCGACGCGTAGATCCGTCAGGAGGCAGATGACGGGAGGCGTGGAATCCCTCGACTGGGGGACTCGGCATCCGTACCCGCGGACAACAATTAGTCTGCTCGAAGACTTAGACACCATCGGGGAGAGAGAGTGCGGCGAAGTGCGGCTCGGCGGCCCGGAGACGGGCCGGCGAACGATGCATGGCAGGGCGGAGCGATCCGATGACGATCGCGCTCGTCGTCGCGCTGTCCGTGACCGTGGCCCTGGCCGTACTCACGCTCGTCTTCGCCTACCGTGGGCGAGGGGCGAACCAGGCCGGTGAGGGCCGCAGGGACACGCTGGAGGACCGGGGAGTCGATGAGGAGCTGAGGCGCACGCGCGACGAGTTGCGGCGCGCCCGTCAGCTCATCAATCTCGCGGAGACGCTTGATCTCGACGAGGTCTTGACGCGGGTGTTGCAGAGCGCTGCGATCCTTACGGATGCGGACGCGGCGGCCGTCGTGCTGTTCGACGAAGGCGATCGCCCGGTCATCAAGGCGATGAATCTCTCAGCCGAGGAAGCGCTGCCCTTACTGGGCAGCTGGCGGCAGGACGACCGCGCCCATGCCATGACGGTCCGGTACCGCTTTCCCGGCGAGTCGGTCACCACGACCAGCACGATCCAGATCGGGGTGCTGCTGCCGTTGACGGCCCAGAAGGACGTGACGCTCGGCACGCTCGGCGTCTTCTGGCGACGCTCGGTCGACGAGCCGAACGAGGAGCAGCTCGCGATGATCGAGGAGTTGGCGGCGATGGCCGGCCGCGCACTCCAGAACGCCCGCCGGTTCCACGAGGTGTTCGAGCTGTCCGTGCGCGACCCGCTGACCGGGCTGCACAACCGCCACTACTTCCACGAGACGCTCGCGCACGAAGTGCAACGCGCCCACCGCTACGACCGGCGCCTTGCGCTCATCTTCTTCGACATCGACGACTTCAAGGCGATCAACGAGGAGCTAGGCCACCTCGGCGGCGATGCCGTGCTGGAAGAGGCCTCACAGCGCCTGCGGTCTGTCGTCCGCGGCGCCGACATCCCATGTCGTGTCGGCGGCGACGAGTTCGCCGTGATCCTGCCCGAGTCGTCGATCGAGGAAGCCGAGCGATTGTTCCAGCGCCTTCAGCTGGCGCTGCAGGGCCAGCCGATCGGCCGTATTTCGGTGGTTCGACTGTCGGCCGGCATCGCCGAGCTCGCCCGCGACGACGACGCCACGTCCTTCTTCTGGCGTGTCGACCAGGCGCTCTACCGGGCGAAGCGCTCAGGCAAGGGAACGGTCGTTGCTGCGGAAGACTCTGCGGCGTAGGGCTCGGGGCCAGGTTGCCGCCTGACGCGCGGAGCCGCTACTTGCCCTTGCCTTTGCCCTTTCCCTTCTCGTTCCTGTCGCCGTTCCCGAGGCTCCCGCCGCTCAGCTGAGCGCCATCGCCGTCTGCCGCCCCGACCTCGATCTCCGCTGTCGGCGTGATCTCCGAGAGCGATGTAGGTGATGGAGGCGCCGCGGGCGGAGGAGGCGGGGCAGCCGGGGGCGCTACAGAGGTGCGAGGAGCCGACGGCGGAGGCTTCGGCGAAGGATTCGGCGGCGGCGGCTTCGGCTTCTTCGTCGACTTGTTGGACTTCGCCTTCGCGTCGGCGGCGCCGGCACCGGCGGCCCGCGGCGGCCCGAGCTCAATCACTACGACCGGCGAGTTCTCCCGGCTTTTCGGGGCTTGACCGCCTGTCGACTGATCGGAGTCACGAGACTGCGGCTCCGCCGGCGGTGGAGGCGGCGGTGCGGGTGGAGGAGGCTGCGGCTGCGAAGCTGGGGGAGGCGGAGACGCGGAAGGCGGTGGCGGAGGCGGTGAGGTTGGCGGCGGGGAGGTGGGCGGAGGCGGAGGCTGGACCTGCACCTGCGAGTCCGAGCGTGCCGAGCCGGGTGGGAGCGGCGCCACGTTGCTCGGCGAGGACCGAGGCGAGGTGGGCGCAGAAGCTCCGGCGGATGCCTGGGACGGTGATGCCACTTCGGATTCGCCGCCAGCGGCTGCCGCCGTGACCGCCCCAGGAGAGGTGACCTCGGGAGCCCCGCTGCCGGTTTCTCCGAAGGAGGGCAACAACGAGCTGACTACCGGGGCCGCCGTCCGCAGAGCACGGACGCCGTTCGGCAGACCCGACCAGAGATAGAGCGACGAAGCTGTGCCTGCCGCGACGAGGGTGAGCCCCGCTGCGACGGCGACCGGCACGGGCGTGCGACTTCGCGGGAGCGGCTTGGGCGCGGCCGCCGCCACGGTCGGCTGGCCGCCCTGACTCGTGAGCACGTCGATCGTGGGCAGCACGAGCGCGGGCGTCGCAGACGCCGCCGCCGCGTCCGAACCGGCTCGCAGCGCTCGCTTGGCACAGTCGATGGTGTCGAAGGCCTCCGTCAGCGGCGGCATCAAAACGGATGGTCCGTCGAAGGAACGACGGCAGACTGGGCACTCCGGCACCGCGCTGGTATATCCAACGAGGCGGACGGACAGAGGTCCCGCGCCACGAAAAGTTCCGTAGCTGAGAGGTTCTTCTCATTGCGGCGGTCGTCCGAAGTTCGCTACCATTGTGGGCGTGGTTGGCGGGGGTCCGCCCCTGCCAGCCTTGTTCTGTGTGAAAACACCCTCGACCCGGAGAGCAGTACGAACTCAAAGCGATGCCGACTGCCAGCCAACTCGTGAGAAAGGGCCGTGCCACCAAGAAGGCACGGACCAAGACGCCTGCGCTCCGCGGCGCGCCGCAGAAGCGGGGCGTCTGCACGCGGGTCTACACGACCACGCCCAAGAAGCCGAACTCGGCTCTGCGCAAGGTCGCGCGCGTCCGGCTCACGAACGGCATGGAGGTCACGAGCTACATCCCGGGTGAGGGGCACAACCTCCAGGAGCACTCGGTCGTCCTCATCCGCGGTGGTCGTGTCAGGGATCTGCCGGGCATCCGCTACAAGGTGATCCGCGCTGCCCTCGACGCCGCCGGCGTCTCCGACCGCCGACAGGGCCGGTCGAAGTACGGCGCCAAGAAGGCCTGACCCACCCGCTATGCCCAGACGAGCAGACATCCAGCCCCGCACGCTCGACGCTGACCCCGTCTACGGGTCGCAGCTCGTGACGCAGGTCGTGAACTGCGTGATGCTCGACGGGAAGAAGTCGACGGCCGAGCGCCTCGTCTACAAGGCGCTCGAGCGCGTCGGCGAGCGCACCGGCCGGCCTCCCGTGGAAGTGCTGGAGCAGGCAGTGAAGACCGTGACGCCCGTGCTCGAAGTGCGGTCGCGACGCGTCGGCGGCTCGAACTACCAGGTGCCCGTCGAGGTGCCTCAGCGCCGCGCGCGCACGCTCGCCGTGCGCTGGCTCGTGACGTTCGCGCGCGAGCGGCGCGAGAAGCAGATGGAGGAGAAGCTCGCTGCGCGAGATCCTCGAGGCCCTCGAGCAGCAGGGCGGCGCCTACAAGAAGAAGGACGACCTCTACCGGATGGCGCAGGCCAACAAGGCTTTCGCGCACTACCGCTGGTGAGCACGATGGAGATGACCAAGGGAGCCATCGCGCTCGACCACGTGCGCAACATCGGGATCATGGCCCACATCGACGCGGGCAAGACCACGACGACGGAGCGGATCCTCTACTACACGGGCCGCACCTACAAGATGGGCGAGGTGCACGAGGGCGCCGCGGTCATGGACTGGATGGTCCAGGAGCAGGAGCGCGGGATCACGATCACGTCGGCGGCGACGACGGCGTTCTGGCGCGACTTCCGGGTGAACATTATCGATACGCCCGGGCACGTGGACTTCACCGTCGAGGTGGAGCGCTCGCTCCGCGTGCTCGACGGCGCGGTGGCCGTCTTCGACGCCGTCGCCGGCGTCGAGCCGCAGTCGGAGACCGTCTGGCGCCAGGCCGACCGCTACGGCGTGCCGCGCATCGCCTTCATGAACAAGATGGACCGCGTCGGCGCCGACTTCTTCGCATCCGTCCAGTCGATGGTCGACCGGCTCGGCGCACGTCCCGTCCCCGTGCAGCTGCCGATCGGCCAGGAGGAGCACTTCCGCGGCGTCGTCGACCTGATCGAGATGACGCGCGCTCGTGTGGACGGACTCGCTCGGGACCGAGATCGAACAGGGCGAGATCCCGCCGAGCTCGCCGAGCAGGCTGCCGAGTACCACCATCAGCTGATCGACGCTGTGGCCGACCACGACGACGAGCTGCATGGAGACGTACCTCGAGGACGAGGGCTCAGTGACACCGGAGATGCTGCGCCGCGCACTACGCGCCGCGACGCTCGACCTGTCGGTCGTTCCTGTCCTCTGCGGCTCCGCCTTCAAGAACAAGGGCATCCAGCCGCTGCTCGACGCGGTCGTCGACTACCTGCCCAGCCCGCTCGACGTCCCTCCCATCCACGGCGTCGACCCGCGCACGGAGCACGAGCTCTCACGCCGCCCGGCGGTGGACGAGCCGTTCGCGGCGCTCGCCTTCAAGGTCATGACCGACCCGTACGTCGGCAAGCTCACCTACGTCCGCGTCTACTCGGGCCGCATCGGTCAGGGCGACAAGGTGCAGAACACGACCACCGGCAAGACGGAGCGCGTCGGCCGCATCCTCCAGATGCACGCGAACCACCGCGAGGAGCGCGACGAGATCGGGGCCGGCGAGATCGCCGCCCTCGTCGGCCTGAAGCAGACGACGACCGGCGAGACGCTCGCCGTCGACACGGCGCCGATTCGCCTCGAGGCGATGATCTTCCCGGACCCGGTCATCTCGGTGGCCATCGAGCCCAAGACGAAGGCCGACCAGGACAAGCTTGCGACGGCGCTCCAGCGGCTGGCCGAGGAAGATCCGACGTTCCGCGTACGCACCGACGAGGAGACGGGGCAGACGCTCATCGCGGGGATGGGCGAGCTGCACCTGGAGATCATCGTCGACCGGCTGCTGCGCGAGTTCTCGGTCGACGCGAACGTCGGCCGCCCGCAGGTCGCCTACCGCGAGACGGCAGGCAGGCCCGCGGAGAAGATCGAGGGCCGCTTCGTCCGCCAGACCGGCGGCCGCGGCCAGTACGGTCACGTCGTCATCGACCTCGAGCCCGCAGAGCCGGGGGACGGCTACGAGTTCATCGACAAGATCGTCGGCGGCAAGATCCCGCGCGAGTACATCCCGGCGGTCGACCTCGGCATCCAGGAGGCGATGGAGTCGGGGATCCTCGCCGGCTATCCCGTCGTCGACATCCGCATCGTCCTCAAGGACGGCTCGTACCACGACGTCGACTCGAGCGAGATGGCGTTCAAGGTGGCGGGCTCCATGGCCTTCAAGTCGGCCATGCAGCGCGCGAAGCCGAAGCTGCTCGAGCCGGTGATGGCCGTCGAGGTCGTCACGCCGGAGGAGTACCTCGGCGACGTGATGGGGGACCTCAACTCTCGCCGGGGCCACGTCGAAGGCCTCGAGCCACGCGGCAACGCCCAGGTGATCACGGCCAGGGTGCCGCTGGCCACGATGTTCGGCTACGCGACGGACCTGCGCTCGACGACGCAGGGCCGAGCCACGTTCACCATGCAATTCGATCGCTACGAGGAAGTCCCTCAGTCGATCGCGGGCGAGATCGTCGCCGCCCAGAGCGTAGTCGAGAAGAAACCGGAGGAAGGGAATGGCCAAGCAGAAGTTCGAGCGCACGAAGCCGCACGTCAATGTCGGCACGATCGGTCACATCGACCACGGCAAGACGACGCTCACGGCGGCGATCACGAAGGTGCTCGCCGACAAGGGCCAGAACACCGAGTACCGCGACTTCGACTCCATCGACAAGGCGCCGGAAGAGCGCCAGCGCGGCATCACCATCAACACGTCGCACGTCGAGTACGAGACGGAGAACCGGCACTACGCCCACGTCGACTGCCCGGGGCACGCCGACTACATCAAGAACATGATCACGGGCGCCGCCCAGATGGACGGCGCGATCCTCGTCGTCTCGGCGGCGGACGGTCCGATGCCGCAGACCCGCGAGCACGTGCTGCTCGCGCGCCAGGTGAACGTCCCCTACATCGTCGTCGCCCTGAACAAGGCCGACATGGTGGACGACCCGGAGCTGCTCGAGCTCGTCGAGATGGAAGTCCGCGAGCTGCTCTCGAAGTACGAGTTCCCCGGCGACGACATTCCCGTCGTCCAGGTCTCGGCGCTGAAGGCGCTCGAGGGCGACGAGGAGTGGGTCGGCAAGATTCTCGAGCTCACGTCCGCGCTCGACGCGTACATCCCCGAGCCGCAGCGTGACACGGAGAAGCCGTTCCTCATGCCGATCGAGGACGTCTTCACGATCACGGGCCGCGGCACGGTCGTCACCGGCCGCATCGAGCAGGGCCAGTCAACTCGGGCGACGAGGTCGAGATGGTCGGCATCCACCCCGAGATCACCAAGACCGTCGTCACCGGCCTCGAGATGTTCAACAAGACGCTCGACTTCGCGCAGGCAGGCGACAACGCCGGCGTGCTGCTCCGCGGGACGAAGCGCGAGGAGGTCGAGCGCGGACAGGTGCTCGCGAAGCCCGGTTCGATCACGCCCCACACGCACTTCAAGGCCGAGGTGTACGTCCTCTCGAAGGACGAAGGCGGCCGCCACACGCCGTTCTTCAACGGCTACCGGCCGCAGTTCTACTTCCGCACGACGGACGTCACCGGCTCCATCAAGCTGCCCGAGGGCCAGGAGATGGTGATGCCGGGCGACAACACGAACATGGAGGTCGAGCTGATCCAGCCGATCGCCATGGACCAGGGGCTCCGCTTCGCCGTCCGTGAGGGCGGTCGCACGGTCGGAGCCGGCGTCGTCACCGAGATCATCAACTAGGAACGCGCGAGGAAGGGCAGGGGACAGGACCGCCGATGGCACAGCAGAAGATCCGCATCAGGCTGCGCGGCTACGACCACAACCAGGTCGACCGCGCCGCGCGCGACATCGTCGACAACGCGGAGCGCACCGGTGCCACGATCACCGGCCCTGTTCCCCTGCCCACCGAGCGCAACGTCTACACGGTGATTCGCAGTCCCTTCAAGGACAAGGACTCGCGGGAGCAGTTCGAGGTGCGGACGCACAAGCGCCTCATCGACATCCACAGCCCCACGCCGAAGACGGTCGACTCGCTCATGCGGCTCGATCTGCCGGCCGGGGTGGACATCGAGATCAAGCTGTGAAGGGAATCGTGGGACGCAAGCTGGGAATGACCCAGGTCTTCGACACGGAGACCGGCGTGATGACGTCCGTCACCGTGATCCAGGCCGGTCCGTGCCCCGTCGTGCAGGTGAAGACGACGGAGACGGACGGCTACGACGCCGTGCAGATCGCCTTCGACGAGGTCGCCGAACGCAAGATCTCGAAGGGCGAGCTCGGACACCTGCAAAAGGCGGGCGTCGGTGCTCACCGGCGGCTCGTGGAGCTCCGCGGGCAGTCGGAGCTGACGGTCGGCGAGACGGTCACCGTCGAGGCCTTCGAGCCGGGAGAAGCGGTGAAGGTGTCGGGCATCTCCATCGGCAAGGGCTTTGCCGGGACGATCAAGCGCCACAACTTCAGCCGCGGCCCCAAGACGCACGGCTCGCACAACATTCGCAAGCGAGGCTCGGTCGGCGCATCGGCCACGCCCTCGCGCGTGTTCAAGGGCATGCGCATGGCGGGCCAGATGGGCGCCAAGCGGCGTACGCAGATCGGCCTCGTCGTCCACGACGTCGATCCGGAGCAGAACCTCCTGCTCGTCAAGGGAGCGGTTCCCGGACCGAGGAACGGCATCGTCGAGATCAGGGAGGAGAAGGCTCATATCCGCCACCACCGCCACCAGTAAGGCCTCGAAGGGCCTGACGGCGCCGCTGCTCGACGCTGCCGGCAAGGCGGCGAAGCAGGTATCGCTCGACGCCGCGATCTTCGGCGCGGAGGCGCGTCCTCACCTCGTGCACGAGGCCGTGCGCGCGGAGATGGCCGCCGCACGCGCCGGCACGCGCGGCGCGAAGAGCCGAGGGCTCGTCGCCGGCGGGCGCGCGAAGCCGTGGCGCCAGAAAGGCACCGGGCGCGCGCGTCAGGGCACGACTCGCGCGCCCCAGTGGGTGGGCGGCGGCGTTGCCTTCCCGCCGATGATGCGCGACTTCTCGTTCAAGGTGAACCGCAAGGAGCGTCGCGCGGCGATGCGCATCGCGCTGTCCGCGCACGCCGGCGAGGGGACGCTCGCGGTGTTCGACGGTGAGGCGTTCGACGCCCCGTCCACGAAGGCCGGCGCAAGCTTCCTGGAGACCTTCGGCAAGGAGCTGCCGGTCGTGATCGTGGCCACCGACGAGGAGGAGGCGGCGATCAAGTCGTTCCGGAACCTCGCCCGCGTCGCCATTAGCGCCCCCGAGGACCTCGAGGTCTCCGCGATCGTCTGGGCGCGCGCGCTGCTCGTCTCGGAGAAGGCGCTGCCGGTAGTCGAGGCCCGCGCCGGGAAGGCGGCGGCGTGAGCCTCCATCCCAACGAAGTCCTACTCGCTCCGATCGTGTCGGAGAAGAGCTACAGCCTGATCGGCGACCGCAAGTACACGTTCCGCGTGCACGGCGACGCGCACAAGACGCAGATTCGCCAGGCCGTCGAGCAGCTCTTCGAGGTCCACGTCGAGGCCGTCAACATCATCAAGGTCCAGCCGAAGCCGAAGCGGCGCAACTACTCGCGCGGTACCCGGCCCGGCTGGAAGAAGGCAATCGTGCAGGTGCGCGAGGGCGAGACGATCCCGATCTTCGAAGGCGCGCAGGTCTGGAGCCGCCATGCCTGTTCGCAAGTTCAAGCCGACGAGCCCGGGCCGCCGCTGGATGACCGTCTCGACGTTCGAGGAGGTCACGAAGTCGGAGCCCGAGAAGAGCCTCACCGAGCCGGTCACGAAGAAGGGCGGGCGCAACGTCCATGGCCGCATCACGACGCGTCACCGCGGCGGGGGCCACAAGCGCCGGTTACCGCGTCATCGACTTCAAGCGTGTCAAGGACGGCGTTCCGGCCAAGGTGGCCGCGATCGAGTACGACCCGAATCGCTCGGCGCGGATCGCGCTGCTCCACTACGCCGACGGCGCGAAGGCGTACATCCTCGCGCCCGCGGGACTGCGCGTAGGCTCGACCGTCGAGTCCGGTCCGGACGCAGACATCAAGCCCGGGAACGCATTGCCGCTGCAGCGCATCCCCACCGGCACGCTCATCCACAACGTCGAGCTGAAGCCCGGGCGTGGCGGTCAGATGGCTCGCAGCGCGGGCTCGTCCGTCCAGCTCGTTGCAAAGGATGAGCCGTACGCGGTGCTGCGCCTTCCCTCCGGGGAGCTCAGGCGCGTGCTGCTAACGTGCCGAGCGACGGTCGGGCAGGTCGGGAACCTCGACCACTCGAACGTCACGGGCGGCAAGGCGGGACGCGCACGGTGGCGCGGCCGCCGGCCGACGGTGCGCGGATCGGCGATGAACCCGGTCGACCACCCGCACGGCGGTGGCGAGGGCAAGTCGAAGGGCGGGCGGCACCCGGTCACGCCGTGGGGCGTGCCGACGCTCGGCAAGCGCACGCGCCGGAAGCACAAGGAGTCCGACAAGCTCATCGTCCGCGGCCGGCGCCGCGGCAAGGACAAGAGGTAAGGCATGGGTCGATCTACCAAGAAGGGGCCGTTCGTGGAAGAGCGGCTGATGACGAGGATCGAGGCGATGAACACGTCCGGGTCGAAGCAGATGGTCCGCACCTGGTCGCGCTCGTCGACGATCTTCCCCGAGATGGTCGGGCACACGATCGCGGTCCACGACGGCCGCAAGCACGTGCCGGTATTCATCTCGGAGCAGATGGTCGGGCACAAGCTCGGCGAGTTCGCGCCGACGCGGACGTTCCGTGGCCATGCCGGCGACCGTCAGGCACAGGTGAAGAAGCGAGCGTGATGGCCGAAGCAGCGACCACAAGGGAAGTGCGCGCCCAGGCCAAGTGGGTGCGCACGTCGCCACGCAAGGCACGGCTGGTCGTGGAGCACATCCGCGGCCGCAGCGTGCCCGAGGCGCGCACCGTGCTCGCGTTCACCACGAGGGCTGCCGCGCGTGACGTGGAGAAGGTGCTGCGCTCGGCGATCGCCAACGCGGAGGCCAACCACGGCCTCGTCGGCGACGACCTCTACGTGAGCGCGGCGTACGTCGACGAGGGCCCGACGCTCAAGCGCTGGCGCGCACGCGCACGCGGTCGCGCCGCCCGGATCCGCAAGCACACCTGCCACATCACCGTGAAGCTCGCGCCGCTCGCCGTCGAACCGAAGCCGGCACGGCCGCAGGCCAAGCCGGCCGCTGTCGAGACGCAGGCAGAGAAGCCGGCACGCAAGCCGCGGTCCACGACGCCACGCGCTGCGAAGCCGACGTACCCGACGCAAGAAGACCGAGAAGACCGAGGAGGCCGACAGCTAATGGGCCAGAAAGTCCACCCCGGCGGCCTCAGGGTCGGCATCATCCATGACTGGAAGTCGAACTGGTACACGTCGAACAAGGAGTTCGCCGGCGCGCTGCTCGAGGACGTGAAGATCCGCGAGCACATCTACGGGAAGCTCGCTCACGCAGGCCTGTCCGACATCCTGATCCGTAAGGACAAGCAGCGCGTGATCATCGACGTCTACACCGCGCGGCCGGGAATCGTCATCGGCAAGTCGGGCGTCGAGGTGGACGCGCTGCGCCGCGAGATCCACGGCATGACGCAGAAGAACGTCCAGATCAACATCAACGAGATCAAGCGACCCGAGCTCGACGCGAAGCTGGTCGCGCAGTCGATCGCCGAGCAGCTCGAGAACCGCGTCAGCTTCCGGCGCGCGATGAAGCGTTCGCTGGCCTCTGCCATGCGCTCTGGCGCCCACGGCGTCAAGGTGCAGTGCGGTGGCCGGCTGGGTGGCACCGAGATGTCCCGCTCAGAGAAGTACTCGGAAGGGCGCGTGCCGTTGCACACGCTCCGCGCCGACATCGACTACGGGTTCGCCGAGGCGAAGACAACCTTCGGCCGCATCGGCGTGAAGGTCTGGATCAACAAGGGCGAGATCATGCCCGAGGGCTACGAGGGCGCTACCGGCGACCGCGAGGTACGGCTCTCCGAGCAGGATCAGGCCCGCCGCCGCGGGACACCCCCGGCGGGTCTCGGCCAGCGCGAGGGCCGTCGTGGACCGGATCGCGAAGGTCTCGGCCCGGTGCGCAGGCGCCGTCCCGAGCGTGGTCGCGGACGCAAGCGCCGCGAGGAGCCGGAGGCCACGACGGAGGCGGTCGACGAGGTGACGGAGCCGGCGGCGGAGGCCGAGCCGGTCGTCGAGGAGGCTCAGGCCGAGACGCCCGAGAGCATCGAGGCACCCGCCGAGGAGACTGAGGCACCTGCCGAGGAGACTGAGTCCTGATGCTGATGCCGCGCAAGACGAAGTTCCGCAAGCAGCATCGCGGGCGCAGGCGGGGCACCTCCAAGGGCCAGCTCACGGTCCAGTACGGCGACTACGGCCTCAAGTCGCTCGATGCGGGCTGGGTGACGAACCGCGAGATCGAAGCCGCCCGAATCGCCATGACACGAAAGATCAAGCGTGGCGGCAAGGTGTGGATCAACGTCTTCCCGGACAAGCCGTTCACGAAGAAGCCGGCCGAGACCCGCATGGGCTCAGGCAAGGGCTCCCCGGAGGGCTGGGTGGCAGTCGTCAAGCCGGGTCGCGTGATGTTCGAGCTCGCCGGCGTGCCCGAGGACCTCGGCCGCGAGGCGCTGCGCCTCGCAGGGAGCAAGCTGTCCGTCCGAACGAAGGTCGTCAAGCGGGAAGGTGACCTCTTTGAGTAGGGAGAAGATGAGATGAGGGCCAGGGACCTTCGAGACCTGACCGACGATGACCTGCAGCAGAAGCTCGCGGACACGCGGCAGGAGCTGTTCAACCTCCGCTTCCAGGCGGCTACCGGCGCGCTCGACAACAGCGCCCGGCTGCGGCTGGCGAAGCGGGAGATCGCGCGGATCCTCACGGTCCAGCGCGAGCGAGAGACCCAGTTGGAGCGAACGTAGACATGGCTGACGAAGAGCAGAACGAGAAAACCGAAGACGCCGTCGAGGAGACGGTCGACGAGCCGGTAGCCGAGGCGGAAGCGCCTGAGGAGCCGGTGGCCGAGGAACCGCCGGCCGAGGAGGAGGCGCCGGCCGAGGAGCCCGCTGTCGCCGAAGCTGTCAGCCGACGAGCCCGCGGCCGAGGAGCCGGCTGCCGAAGCTGCCGTCGAGGAAGCCCCTGCCGAGGCCGAGGCGCCCGTTGCCGAGGCCGAGGAGGCAACCTCGCCGCCGGCCAAGAAGAAGCGCAAGCTCCGCCCGCGCTCCGAGCGCCGCCAGCGCCCGAAGCCCGTACGGGCAACCGAGGGTCGCAAGCCGCGTGTCCCGCCAGCCCAAGCCCGAGCACGAGCGCGGCCAGCGACAGGAGCGCCGCGGCGTCGTCGTCTCGAGCGCGATGGACAAGACCATCGTCGTCCGGGTGGAGACGCTGAAGGCGCACCGCCGCTACAAGAAGATCATCCGCCGCTCGACGAAGTTCCACGCACACGACGAGCAGAACCAGGCCAACGTGGGCGACGTCGTCCGCATCGTGGAGACGCGCCCGCTCTCGAAGACGAAGCGCTGGCGACTGGCCGAGGTGGTCGAGGCAGCCAAATGATCCAGCAGGAATCACGAGTCAGAGTGGCCGACAACACGGGTGCGCGCGAGCTCCTCTGCATCCGCGTGCTCGGCGGCTCGCATCGCCGCTACGCGCGGGTCGGCGACATCATCGTCGGCACCGTGAAGACCGCCACGCCTCAGGGCCAGGTGAAGAAGGGCGAGGTCGTGCGCGCGGTCGTCGTCCGCACGCGCAAGCCGCAGGGCCGCGACGACGGCACGACGATCTCGTTCGACGAGAACGCCGCCGTCATCATCGACACCGCCCAGAACCCTCGCGGCACGCGCATCTTCGGGCCGGTGGCCCGCGAGCTGCGCGAGCGAAACTTCATGAAGATCGTCTCCCTCGCACCGGAGGTGCTCTAGCCATGGCCACGACCATGCGAGTCAAGAAGGGCGACACCGTGCACGTGATCGCCGGCAAGGACCGCGGCAAGCAAGGGCGCGTGCTCGAGGCTCGCCCCTCCGAGGGCCGCGTGATCGTCGAGAACCTCAACGTCGTCAAGCGGCACACGAAGCCGCGGCCGATGAAGGACGCGAACCGCATGGGCGGCACGACGATCCATCCCGGGCGGCGTGATCGACAAGGCGGCGCCGATTCCCGCGTCGAACGTCATGGTCGTCTGCCCGGTCTGCAACCGGCCCACGCGGGTGGGGATGACGTTCAAGGACATCAAGGGCAAGCGCGTGAAGCTGCGCGTGTGCCGCCGGGTCGATTGCGGGCAGGAGATCGACGAAGGCGAGCACAAGTGACCGAGAAGAACGGCTACGCACCGCGCCTCAAGGTGCTCTACGAGCAGGAGCTTCGCGGACGGCTCAAGGACGAGCTGGGCGTCAGCACGGTCATGCAGGTGCCCCGCGTGGAGAAGATCACGCTCAACATGGGCGTCGGCGAGGCGAAGACCGAGGCCAAGCTCCTCGACGCCGCGATGGACGAGCTGACGCAAATCGCGGGCCAGCGTGCGCAGCTGCGTCGTGCCCGCACCTCGATCGCCGGCTTCAAGATCCGCACGGGCATGCCCGTCGGGACGAAGGTGACGCTCCGCGGTGCGCGCATGTACGAGTTCCTCGACCGGCTGGTCTCGATCGCGCTGCCCGCGCATCCGCGACTTCCGCGGGCTCAGCCCGCGCTCGTTCGACGGCCGTGGGAACTACTCCATCGGCCTGCGCGAGCAGATCATCTTTCCCGAGATCGACTACGACGACGTCGCGCAGATCCGCGGGCTCGACGTGACGATCACGACCACGGCGAAGACCGACGACGAGGCGCGCGCGCTCCTCGCCGGCCTCGGTCTTCCGTTCGCACGAGAAGGAGAAGAGTCCTAGTGGCCAAGAAGTCGATGATCGCGAAGGCGTCGCGTACGCCCAAGCACCCAACGCAGGTCCACCGCCGTTGCAACCGCTGCGGGCGCCCGCGCGCCGTGTACCGAAAGTTCGGCCTCTGCAGGATCTGCCTGCGCGAGCTCGCGCACCAGGGCGTGATCCCCGGCATGACGAAGGCTTCCTGGTAGGAGAGACAAATGCTCACTGACCCTATCGCCGACATGCTCGCCAGGATCCGGAACGCGAACAAGGCGCTCCACGACACCGTGGAGATGCCCACCTCGCGCGCCAAGGTCGAGATCGCCCGCCTGCTGAAGGAGGAGGGCTACGTCCGCGACTACCGGATCGAGGAGGGCGAGAGCTTCAACAGGCTCGTCATCGAGCTGAAGTACGGGCGCAACCGCGAGCGCATCATCACCGACCTCAAGCGGATCTCGAAGCCGGGTCGCCGCGTCTACGCGCGCAAGGATCGCCTGCCGCGCGTGCTCGGCGGCATGGGTATCGCCATCCTGTCCACCTCGAACGGCGTCATGACGAGCCGCACGGCCGAGCAAAAGGGCATCGGCGGCGAGGTCATCTGCTTCGTCTGGTGACGAGGAACGAGCGATGAGCCGAATCGGACGACAACCAATCGAGCTGCCCGCCGGCGTCAACGTCGCCGTCTCGCCCGGGCGTGTCCAGGTCAACGGGCCGCTGGGCGAGCTGAGCCAGCAGCTGCCGGTGCGCATCTCCGTGTCCAAGGAGGACGAGAAGCTCGTCGTCACGCGCCCGACGGACCGTGGCGAGGACCGCGCATTGCACGGGCTGACCCGCACGCTCGTCGCCAACATGGTCGAGGGCGTGACGAAGGGCTTCGAGAAGAAGCTGGAGATCCAGGGCGTCGGCTACCGAGCCGGGCTCCGTGGCACGGACCTCGAGTTGAGCGTTGGCTTCTCGCATCCCGTCATCGTCTCGCCGCGACCGGGCATCTCGTTCGAGGTGCCGCAGCCGACCGAGGTGATCGTGTCCGGCATCGACAAGCAGCTCGTCGGCCAGACAGCAGCCGAGGTGCGCAAGGTACGTCCGCCGGAGCCGTACAAGGGCAAGGGCATCCGCTACGAGGGCGAGTACGTGCGCCGGAAGGTCGGGAAGCGCGCATGACGAGGCTCACGACTCGTGACGCCAGACGCGCCGCCGCCGCCGCGTGCGCGGCAAGGTGTCGGGGACGGCCGAGCGGCCGCGCCTCGCCGTCTTCCGCTCGAACGTCGGCATCTACGCGCAGCTCATCGACGATCTCGACGGGAAGACGCTGGCCTCTGCGTCATCGAAGGGCCTGCCCAAGAGCTTCAAGGGCACGAAGACCGCAGCAGGCGAACGAGGTCGGCAAGCAGCTGGCCGCGGCCGCGAAGCAGGCCGGCATCGAGGCGTGCGTGTTCGACCGTGCCGGCTACCTGTACCACGGACGCGTGAAGGCGCTCGCCGAGGGCGCACGCGAAGGAGGCCTCGAGTTTTGACAGTTGAGAGAGTTTCAAGAGACGCGCGAGCTCAAGGAGCGCGTCGTCGAGATCAACCGTGTGGCGAAGGTCGTCAAGGGCGGCCGCCGCTTCTCCTTCACGGCCCTCGTCGTCATCGGCGACGAGGCGGACAAGGTCGGCCTCGGCTACGGCAAGGCGCGGGAGGTCCCGCTCGCCATCTCCAAGGCCGTCGAGGACGCGAAGAAGAACATGTTCGTCGTGCCGCGGAAGGGGACGACGATCACGCACGAGATCATCGGCGAGTTCGGCGCTGCGCGCGTCCTGCTCCGTCCCGCCAGCGAAGGTACGGGCGTGATCGCCGGCGGCGGCGTTCGCGCGGTGCTCGAGCTGGGCGGCGTGCGGGACATCCTCGCCAAGAGCCTTGGCACGACGAACCCGATCAACATGCTGAAGGCGACCGTCGACGGCCTCAAGCGTCTGCGCACGCCGGAGGACGTTGCCGCCGCGCGCGGCTTGACCATCGCGCAGGTGCTGCCGGTGCCGAAGGCGAAGCCGGCGGCGGAGCCGCCTGTCCGCGACAGCGGACCGGTCGAGGGCTCCGGGCGAACCGGAAGGTTCCGCCGCTGACGACGAGGTGCCAACAGAGTGAAGACGCTGAAGATCACGCAGGTCCGCAGCCAGATCGGCCAGACCCCCAAGCACCGCGGCACGCTGCGCGCGCTCGGCCTGGGCAAGATCGGCCGCACGGTTGAGCGTCCGGAGAGCCCTGAGCTCGCCGGTATGCTGAGGAAGGTCCGACACCTCGTCCGGGTGGAGGAGTCCTGACCGTGCCTTCCGAGCTCAATCTCTCCAGCCTCAAGCCGGCCCAGAAGCGCGTCGCGCGCAAGCGCGTCGGTCGCGGCATGGGCTCGGGCAAGGGGCGCTACTCGGGCCGGGGCATCAAGGGCCAGAAGTCGCGCTCGGGCTCCCACAAGATGCGGGCCGGGTTCGAAGGCGGGCAGATGCCGCTCTACATGCGGCTCGGCAAGCAGCGGGGCTCGACGTCGAAGGACGCGATGCCGATCGGACCGTTCCGCACCCGCTCCCAGGGCGTCAACGTCCGCGATCTCGAGCGAGTGTTCGACGCTGGAGCCGAAGTCACCCCCGAGGTGCTGAAGGCCAGGCGCCTGATCCGCACGACGCGGATCGACGTGAAGATCCTCGGCCAGGGCGAGCTGACGAAGAAGCTCACCGTGTCGGCCCACGGCGTCTCCCAGTCGGCGCGCGAGAAGATCGAAGGAGCCGGCGGCAGCGTCGTGCTCCTGCGCGAGCCGAAGGAGCGCAAGCGGAAGCGGCACAAGAAGGCTTCCACGCCCGTCGAGGCCGAGACGCAGGGCGTCGAGGAATCGGGCGAGGCCGCCGAAGAGGCGGAGCCCGAAGCCGAAGCCGAGCCCGGCGCCGACGAGGAGTAGCGGACCGTGCTGTCCTGGTTGACGAACGCGTGGCGCGTGCCAGAGCTGCGGAAGCGCCTGCTGTTCACGGCGATGATCATCGCGCTCTACCGGCTCGGCTCATGGGTGCCGGCGCCGGGCGTCGACTCCGAGCCAGATCAAGAACTACTTCTCGAGCGCAGGGCGGCACCGTGCTCGGCCTGCTCAATCTCTTCTCGGGCGGCGCGCTCTCGCAGTTCTCGCTCTTCGCGCTGGGGATCATGCCGTACGTCACGGCGTCGATCATCCTCCAGCTGCTGACGGTCGTCGTGCCCTCGCTCGAGCGGCTCCAGAAAGAGGGTGAGGCGGGCTACGCGAAGATCAACCAGTACACGCGCTACCTCACGATCGTGCTGGCGGCGTTCCAGTCGCTCGGCTATTCGTATCTCTTCAAGCGCCAGAACGCTCTGGAGGCGAACTCCGGCCGCGTCGTGATCATCGTCATCACGCTAACCGCCGGCACCGCGCTGCTCATGTGGATGGGGGAGCTGATCACGAAGCGAGGAGTCGGCAACGGCATCTCGATCATCATCTTCTGCTCGATCATCGCTGACGCTCCGACGACCGTCCGCGCGTGGGTCGACGGCGGCCCGACGACGAAGCTCTTCTTCCCGATCGTCTTCCTCGCGGTGACCGTGGCGGTCGTCTTCATCCAGGAGGGACAGCGGAAGATTCCGATTCAGTACGCACGTCGCGTGGTCGGACGGCGCATCACGTCGGGTGGCTCGACGTACATGCCGCTGCGCGTGAACATGGCAGGCGTCATCCCGATCATCTTCGCGGCGGCGGTGCTCGCCTTCCCGCCGACGATCGCGCAGTTCTTCCCGCAGACGCAGAACTTCATCAACGACTGGTTCAGCCCCACGCGACGTCGGCTTCCTGATGTTCGAGGCCTTCCTGATCATCATCTTCACGTACTTCTACACGGCGGTCCAGTTCAACCCGATCGACCAGGCTGACAACCTCCGCAAGCACGGCGGGTACATCCCCGGCATCCGGCCGGGCCCGCCGACGGCGCAGTACCTCGACCGCGTGCTGACGCGGCTGACGCTCCCCGGCTCGATCTACCTGGCGCTCGTGGCCGATCGTGCCGACGTTCCTCATCCAGTTCTTCGACTTCTCGTCGTCCTCGCAGGAACTTCCTCGGCGGCACGTCGCTGCTGATCATGGTCGGTGTCGCGCTGGACACGATGCGCCAGATGGAGTCGCAGATGATGATGCGCTCCTACGAAGGCTTCTTGAAGTAAGAGGCCGAACGACGCTTGTCGCTCAACGTTCTGATCCTCGGACCGCAGGGCTCCGGCAAGGGCACGCAGGCCACGCGAATCGCATCCGAGTACGGCATCCCGCACGTGGCGACGGGCGACATGTTCCGCTCGGCGATCGCGGCGGGGACGCCACTCGGCCAGGAGGTCGAGCCAATCCTCGCCTCCGGCGCGCTCGTCCCGGACGAGCTGACGATTCGGCTCATTCGCGATCGGCTCTCGGAAGATGACGCGCGCAACGGCTTCGTCCTCGACGGCTTCCCGCGCAACACGCGACAGGCGGAGGCGCTCGACGATCTGCTCGAGGAGCTCGGCCGGCCGCTCGACCTCGTCCTCGATCTCGAGGTGCCCGACGACATCTGCAGCGAGCGGCTCGTGCGCCGCGCCGAGGAAGAAGGCCGGACGGACGACAGCCCGGAGGTGATCGCCAAGCGCCTCGCAGATCTTTCACCGGGAGACGGAGCCGCTGATCGGCTACTACCTGCCGCGCGGCATCGTCGTCGGCATCCACGGCGAACGCTCGCGCGACGAAGTCTGGTCTGAGATCGTCGAAGCACTCGAGCGCGTGGTGTCGCGTGCGGGAGAGCCGGCGTGATCATCCGCAAGTCGCAGGCCGAGGTCGACCTCATGGCCGCCGCGGGCGAGGTCGTCGCGGCGACGCTCGCGTTGCTGGGCGAGAACACCCGGGCCGGAGTCACCACCGCGGAGCTCGACGCTCTCGCCGAGGAGTTCATCGTCTCGCAGGGCGGCGAGCCGACGTTCAAGGGTTACCGGGGCTACCCGGCGGCCACGTGCCTCTCCCCGAACGACATGATCGTGCACGGCATCCCCGGGGACTACGCGCTCGAGGAAGGCGACATCCTCTCCGCGGACGTCGGCGTCACGCTCCAGGGGTTCGTGGCCGACTCGGCCTTCACGTTTCCCGTGGGCGAGATCCCCGAAGAAACCGAGCGCCTGCTCGAAGCATGCAAGGTGGCGCTCGATGCTGCCATCGAGCAGTGCCAGGAGGGCAATCGCCTTTCGGACGTGTCGCACGCCGTGCAACAGGTGGCCGAGGGGGCCGGGTTCTCGGTCGTGCGCGAGCTTTCCGGGCACGGCATCGGCCGCTCGATGCACGAGGATCCGCAGATCCTCAACTTCGGCGAGCCGGGGCGCGGGCCGCTGCTCGCCGAGGGCATGACACTCGCCATCGAGCCCATGATCACGGCCGGCGGCCCGGACATCCGCGTCCACGACGACCGTTGGTCGATTTCGACGCGCGACGGGTCGCTAGCAGCGCACTTCGAGCATACGGTTGCGATCACGGTCGAAGGCCCGAAAGTGCTGACGGCTACACGGGTTTTGCTACGATAGGGCCACCTGCGGCGCAGCCGAGCTGCGCCGTGTCTTTGTCTGTCACTGGAGAGAGATGAAAGTTCGACCGTCCGTGAAGCCGATGTGCGAGCGCTGCCGCGTGATCAAGCGGCACGGCCGCGTGCTCGTCATCTGCACGAACCCTCGCCACAAGCAGCGACAGGGTTAGGAGAACCGTCATGGCACGAATCGCCGGGGTCAACCTCCCGAACCAGAAGCGACTCGAAGTGGGGCTGACCTACATCTACGGCATCGGCCCGGCCACGGCGCAGAAGGTTTGCGCAGACCTCGGCCTGTCACCCGAGACGAAGGTCAAGGACCTCACGGACGAGGAGACGACGAAGCTTCAGCGGCACATCGACGCGAGCCTCCAGGTGGAGGGAGACCTGCGGCGTGAACGGTCGCAGTCGGTGAAGCGCCTCCAGGAGATCGGCGCTTACCGCGGCATCCGCCACCGTCGCGGCCTTCCCGTCAACGGCCAGCGCACGAAGACGAATGCCCGCACGCGGAAGGGCCCGGCCAAGAGCGTCGGCCGCAAGAAGAAGGCAACGACGTAGTGGCGCCCCCACGCAAGGCAGGGAAAGGGCGCAGCGGCCGCCGCGTCAAGAAGAACATCGCCATCGGCCAGGCGCACATCAAGTCGTCCTTCAACAACACGATCGTCGCGCTTACCGACAAGGAGGGCAACGTCATCGTGTGGGAGTCGGCCGGCTCGGCGGGCTTCAAAGGGTCGCGGAAGTCAACGCCGTTCGCCGCGCAGGCAGACGGCCGACGCGGCTGCCCGCAAGGGCATGGAGCACGGCCTGCAGAAGGTCGAGGTCTTCGTCAACGGCCCGGGCTCGGGCCGCGAGACGGCGATCCGGTCGTTGCAGGCTGCCGGCCTCGAGATCCTCGGAGTCCGCGACGTGACGCCGCAGGCCCACAACGGCGTACGCCCCAAGAAGCGCAAGAGGAACTAGTGGCCAGATACACCGGACCGAGCTGCAAGCTGTGCCGTCGCGAGGGCATGAAGCTCTTCCTGAAGGGCGAGCGCTGCCTGACCGAGAAGTGCGCGATCGAGCGCCGCTCGTATCCGCCGGGCGAGCACGGCCGCGGCCGGATCAAGCAGTCGCAGTACCTGCTCCAGCTGCGAGAGAAGCAGAAGGCTCGCCGGTACTACGGCCTGCTCGAGAAGCCAGTTCCGCAACTACTACGAGAAGGCCGCCCGTGGGTCGGGCGTCAGCGGCGAGAACCTCCTGCGCCTGCTCGAGACGCGGCTGGACAACGTCATCTACCGCCTCGGCTTCGCGGCCTCTCGCGCCCAGGCCCGGCAGCTCGTGCGCCACGGTCACTTCCAGGTCAACGGCCGTCGCGTGAACATCCCGAGCTTCCAGGTCAAGCCCAACGACGTCATCAACCTCAAGAGTGGCAGCCCGGCCGAGCAGGTCGTTCGCGATGCGACCGATCTGACTGCGTCCGTGGCGCCTTGGCTCCAGGCCGATCACGACGGCCTCACCGGCAAGATCCTCAAGCTGCCCGACCGGGCCGAGATCGACACGCCGGTGCAGGAGTCGCTGATCGTCGAGCTCTACTCGAAGTAGCGCCCAGCGCGCGCTAGGAAGGAAGGAGAAACGTGGCCACCCGCAGCAGCCTCATGGAGTTCCAGATCCCGACGAATCGTCCACGAGGAGGTGGACGAGAAGCGGGGAATCTTCGCGATCGAGCCGCTCGACCGTGGCTTCGGCTACACGTTCGGCAACTCGCTGCGGCGCGTGTTGCTGTCGTCGCTCGAGGGCGCGGCCGTCACGTCCGTGAAGTTCGAGGGCGTCGCCCACGAGTTCACGACGCTGCCGGGCGTGCGCGAGGACGTAACCGACATCCTGCTCAACCTCAAGAACCTCATCTGCCGCCTCCACGGCGAGTCGCCGGAGATCGAGGTGCGCCTCCAGAAGAGGGGGCCTGGCCCCGTGACGGCGGCCGATATCCAGATGCCCGCCGACCTCGAGATCCTCAACCCGGAGCTGGAGATCGCCCATCTCGCCGACAGGGGCAAGCTCGAGCTGACGATGACGATCGGCCGAGGGCGCGGCTACGTCCCGGCCGAGATGAACCGCGGCCCAGAGCACACGATCGGCGTCATCCCCATCGACTCGATCTTCTCGCCCGTGCGGCGCGTCGCCTACGACGTCGAGGCCGCACGTGTCGGTCAGCGCACCGACTACGACAAGCTCGTGCTCGACGTGACGACGGACGGATCGATCGATCCGCGCGAGGCGATCGGCCAGGGTGCCGAGATTCTCATCCGGCAGCTCGCGATCTTCACTGACATCGACAGCATCGAGGGTTTCGGCGAGGTTCCTGCCGAGACCGCCGCGGAGCCGTCGCTGGCGCACGGGATGGAGAACTTCCCGATCGAGGAGCTCGAGCTCGGCGTCCGCTCGTACAACTGCCTGAAGCGCGTCGGCATCGAGACGATCGGCGACCTCGTCACGAAGACCGAGGTCGAGCTGGCGGCGATCCCGAACTTCGGCCGCAAGTCGATCGAGGAGGTCAAGGAGACGCTCGCCGGTCATGGTCTGACGCTGCGGGGCGAGGAGCCGCTCTCGTAATGAGGCACCAGCGAGCCGGGAAGAAGCTGGGCCGCGATGCGGCCCACCGCAAGGCGCTCTACGCGAACCTCACCGGCTCGCTGATCGTCCACGGCCGCGTGAAGACGACGGTCGCCAAGGCGAAGGGCGTGCGTCCGTTCGCCGAGAGGATGGTCACGCTTGGCCGGCGCGGCGACATCCACGCGCGCCGGCAGGCGCTCGCCTTCCTGCGCTCGCAGGAAGTGGTGCACCAGCTCTTCTCCGAAGTGTCCCCGCGCTTCGCTGACCGGCCGGGCGGCTATACGCGCATCGTCAAGATCGGGCCGCGCCCGGGCGACTCCGCGCCGATGGCCTACCTCGAGTTCGTCGACCACGTGCCGCGCGCGCCGGTGGCCCGTGTGGGGGCTCCTCGCGAAGAAGAGCCGGTCGCAGCCGAAGCCACCACCTAGCGGTTCGGACAAACTCCTCGCGTGAGGCTGAAGCTCACGCTCGAGTACGACGGCACGGACTTCCACGGCTGGGCGGCACAGCCCGGGCTGCGAACGGTCGAAGGCGTCGTAGAAGAGGCGCTCCGGTCGCTCTTCTCCGTGGCCGAGAACGTCGCCGTCGCCGGGCGGACCGACACAGGCGTGCACGCGCTGGGGAACGTCGTCAGCGCCGACGTCGGCGGCGGGCCGCCCGTCGAGCGCACTGCGGAGGCGCTGAACACGCTGCTACCCGATGACGTGGCCGCGGTGGCGGCCGAGGAAGCCGTCGCGGACTTTCACGCACGCCACTCAGCCCGCTCCCGCAGCTATCGCTACCGCATCTACCGCCGGCGGGAGCGCTCACCGCTCGAGGTTCGCAGGAGCTGGTGGTACCCCCGGCGGGTCGACCTCGACGCTCTTGCCGCCTCCGCCGACCTGCTGCTCGGCGAGCACGATTTCCGCGCCTTCACGCCGACGGAGACCCAGCACGACGTGTTCCTGCGGCGCGTCCTCTCGGCCTCCTGGCACGAGCGTGGCGAACATCTCGACTTCGAGATCACCGCCGACTCGTTCCTGCGGCACATGGTGCGCACGCTCGTCGGCACGATGCTCGACCGGCGGCCAGAAGAGATCGCACGCCTGCTGGACGGTGGCTCCCGGCCGGATGCCGGTGCCACTGCTCCGCCCTGGGGCCTTTATCTCATCGCCGTGGGCTATTGACCGCTGAATACGATCAGGCGGTGCGCTTTCCCGTCTGCCTGTTCGACCTCGACGGCACGTTGATCGACTCAGGGCCGATGATCGTCGCCTCCATGAAGCACGCGGCGAAGACAGTGCTCGAGCGCGACATCCCCGAAGCCGTGCTGACGGCCGCTGTGGGCGGCCCCGGGCTGACGGCGCAGATGCGGGCGCTCGATCCCGGCCGCGTGGACGAGCTCGTGGCCGCGTATCGCGCGCACAACGAGCCGCTCCACGACGAGCTGGAAGCGTTCTGGGAGGTCGTGGAGGTGCTGCCGCGGCTTCGCGCCGAGGGCCGCCGACTCGGCATCGTCACGGCCAAGCGGCGCGCCACGGTCCAGCTGGCCTTCGACCAGCTTCCCGGCCTGGAGGCGAACTTCGAGGTCGTCATCGGCGCCGAGGACACGGACCGCCACAAGCCGGATCCTGACCCGATCCTCGAGGCACTTGCACGCATGGATGCCTCCCCTGAAGACGCTGCGTACGTCGGCGACTCCCCGTTCGACGTGCGCGCGGCGAAGGCTGCGCGCGTATATGCCGTCGCCGTCGCCTGGGGAGGGATCCACGGCGCGGATGCCCTCGAGCGCGAGGAGCCCGACGTCCTCGTCGGCCACGCGGAGGAGCTGCTTGCCGTCCTCTAAGGCGAAGCGAGCCGCCGACCTGCGGACCCAGCTCAACCGGGCGTCGATCGCGTACTACCTCGAGGACGAGGAAGTGATGACCGACGCCGAGTACGACCGCCTCTACGACGAGCTCGTGGAGCTGGAGGCGGCGAATCCCGAGCTGCTCGCGCCGGACTCCCCTACCCACCGCGTGGGCGCGGTCCCGACCGACCGCTTCACGAAGGTCGAGCACCTGGCGCCGATGGGCTCGCTCGAGAAGGTCACGTCCGCGGAATCGGTCACCAAGTGGGCCGACGACGTCCGCAAGCGGCTCGGCACGGACGAGCCAGTCGCGTACGTGATGGAGCCGAAGATCGACGGGCTCGCGGTGTCAATCGTCTACGAGGACGCCATGCTCGTGCGCGGCGCGACCCGTGGGGACGGCGTGCGCGGCGAGGACATCACGCCGAACCTCCGCACGATCCGCGCCGTGCCGCTGGCGCTGGCGATGGAGGGCAGAACGAAGCCGCCCGCCCTGCTCGAGGTGCGCGGCGAGGTGTACATGCCGCTTTCCGGCTTCCGAGCCTTCAACGAGCGGCAGATCGAGGAAGGGAAGAAGCCCGCTCCGAATCCCCGCAACGCCGCTGCCGGCTCGGTTCGCCAGCTCGACCCGAAGATCTCGGCGGCTCGTCCGCTGTCGGTCTGGTTCTACGGCGTGGGCAGCGTCGAGGGTGTCGCCTTCGCGACGCAGTGGGAGATGCTCGACTGGCTGCGGGCTCACGGCTTCCCGACGAATCCCCACGCGGAGCGGATGGAGAGCGCCGACGAGGTAGCAGGCGTTGCCGCTGCCTGGGAGAGCCGCCGCGCCGAGCTCGACTACGAGATCGACGGCATCGTGATCAAGGTCGACTCGCTCGACCAGCAGACTCGCCTCGGGGCTCTTCACGGCCGCCCACGCTGGTCGCGGGCGTACAAGTGGGCGCCGATGAGCGCTCAGACCAAGCTGCTCCGCGTCCACATCCGCGTCGGCCGCACCGGGGCGCTGAACCCGTGGGCGGAGCTGGAGCCGGTGGCCGTCGGCGGCGTGACCGTCTCAGCGGCGACGCTCCACAACGAGGACGACATCACGCGCAAGGACCTGCGTGAAGGCGACAGGGTGGTCGTCCAGCGAGCAGGTGACGTGATCCCGCAGGTCGTCGCGCCCGTGCTGCCGCATCCGCGTGGCTCGAAGCCGTTCCGGATGCCCGAGCGCTGCCCGCTTTGCAACGCGAAGATCGTCAAGCCCGAGGGCGAGGTCATGCACCGCTGCCCCAACCGGGCGTGCCCCTCGCGGGGTCTGGAGACGCTCATCCACTGGGTACAGGCGGCGATGGACATCGAGGGCGTCGGGGAGCAATTCGTCCGCCGGCTATGGGACGAAGGGCTCCTGCGGTCGATGCCGGATCTCTACCGGCTGACGCCGGAGCAGCTGGCGGAGCTCGACGGCTACGCGGAGATCTCGGCCGGCAACGCCGTCGCGGCGATCCAGGCATCGAAGGCACAGCCGTTCTACCGCGTGCTGCTGGGTCTCAACATCCCGAAGATCGGGTGGGTGCTCGCGCGCAACCTCGCCACTCACTTCGGCAACGTCGACCGCCTCGCAGCCGCATCGCAGGAGGAGCTGGAGCAGGTCGAGGGGATCGGATCCGACCGGGCCGAGCTCGTCGCCGAATGGTTTTCCGAGGACGAGAACCTGCGGCTGGTCGAGGAGCTCCGCGGTCTGGGGTTGCGTTTCGAGACGGGCGACGAGGCGAAGCCAGTCGAGGGGCGCCTTTCGGGCCAGACCTATGTGATCACGGGCACGCTCGAGGCCTATTCGCGCGATCAGGCTAAGGCTGCGCTCGAGGAGCTCGGCGCGAAGGTCACCGACTCGGTTTCGACGAAGACGACCGGTCTCGTCGTGGGCGAGGAGCCTGGAGCCTCGAAGCTAACGAAGGCTCAGCGGAGCGGCGTGCCGCTGCTCAAGGAAGAAGATCTCCTGGCGCTGCTCAGTGCAGGGTGATCGTCACGGTCTGCCACTGCCACTGCGCCGCCTCGGCCGCCGACGCCACCCAGACGTCGATCCGTAGGCCCTTGATCGCGCCGCCCGTGTCGGCGGCGACAGCCTCGCCGTAGCCGGGGATCGTCATGCGCGTGCCGAGCGGGATCACCGTCGGGTCGACGGCGACGATGCCCGGCCCGGTGGGAATGCCTGTCGTGGTCGTGCCGCGGCTGCTGTAGGCCGTGGCCACGACGGTGAGCGTCTTGCCCGTCTGAGCCGGAGGCGCCTGCGGCGAGGGCTGGGGCTGTGGCTGCGGCTCGGGTGCGGGCGGCGGTGACGCAATGACGGTCTGCGCGCCGATCGAGCTGATGCTCGGCGCCGTCTCGGCGACGGCCGTCTCCACCGTTGCAGCCGCATGCGCCGCCTCAGCCGCGGCCACGGCTTCCGCAATCTGCTGCTCGTTGAGGACCTGCTCGGCCTGAAGCCCAGAGATGTAGCTCAACCGATCGGCTCTCGCGCCTGCGAGCTCAGCGGTGCGCGAAGCGGCTGCGCCAGCGAGCGCCCGAAGCTCCGCGCGCCTCGATGTCTGCCTCCGCAGCAGCGCGCCACGCGGACGCGTGCGGCCCGTGCCTCGTCGAGCACGCCGCTCGTCGCGTCCGCGGCGCGGTGGAGGTTGTCGACGCCGTCGATCGCGTCTTCGAGCGACGACGCGCCGAGAAAGACGGCGAGCACGTCGGGCTGGTCCTAGACGTAGAGCGCGCGCACCTGATCGGCGAGCCGCTGCTCCGCCTCTATCAGAGTGCGCCGGGCCGCCGCCAGCTGCCTCCGCGACGAAGTGCGCTGCCGCTCGAGGGTGGTGAGCCGTGACTGGACGCCGGCCAGCGCAGCTTCCGCGCGCCGGAGCTTCGTCTCGAGGGCGAAGAGCTCGAGCCGCGCTCGCTGCTCCGCAGCGGTCAGCTCGGCGCCGCGGGCCCGAAGCGCGTCGGGATCGTCGGCGAGGCCCGCTGCGGGCAGCCCGAGGAACGCACCGGCGACGAGCAGCATCGCAAGTCGCGCGGCTGGGAGTCTGGACTGCACCGCGGGGTGACCGTATCAGAGGATTCGAGGTCACGTAGACGAACGGAAATCCTGTTTTGCAGCCATTTCTTCGGCGGACAGGGGCGCAGTTGACGGTTGCAGGCGTCCGGGGAGCCTGGTAGGGTCCCGCCCCAGTGACGTACCGGCCCCTCCCGGTGCGCCCTCGGTTGCGCGCTATGCGAGCCCGCTTCACGGGTCGTCGTGTGACCCTCGCAGGGCTCCTCTCCGTCGCCATCGGCGTCGCACTGTTGGGTGCTGGTCCAGCGCTCGCCGACCCGCGCATCGACGAGAAGCGAGGCCGAGGCAGAGCGCGTGCTCGCCGACATCGAGGCGCTCGACTCGGAGCTCGAGCAGTCCGTCGAGGCGTACAACGCCGCCACGTCGAAGCTCGACGCGATCAAGGCCAGCTGCGTCTCGAACCGCCGCGAGATAGGCGTCGCCCGAGGGAACCTCGACGATCGCCCAGAGCCGCCTGGCCAGCCGGCTGCGCGACCTCTACGTCGGCGGCGAGTCGACGTCGACGCTCGAGGTCTTCCTGGGCGCGTACGAGCTTCGAGGATCTCATCAACCGGCTGGACACGATCGACCGCGTGTCACAGGAAGACACCCAGGTGCTCGGGGAGGTGAAGCGGTTCCGCACGCGAGGTTGTCGCTCGCGGCGAGCAGTTGAAGCGCGCTCGCGCGAGCCAGGAGCAGGTCGTCGCCGCGCGCGCCGCGGCCAAGCGCGAGATCGAAGCCGGCCTCGCCGAGCGGCAGCGACTTCTTGTCGCTCGATCCGGAGTGAGATCGAGAGGCTGAAGGCCGAGGAGGCTCGCAGGCAGGAGGTGTTGCGCCAACAGGCAGCAGCGCGGCTCCGGAGCCAGGAGGCGGTAATCCAGCAGGCGCATCGACACGGCAGTCGATCGGTGCGGCTGCAGAGACGCCCGAGGCGGCGATCGCGCCGCCGTCGCGCTACGGCGGCGTCGTCGGTATCGCGATGCAGTACCTCGGCATTCCGTACGTCTG
This sequence comes from uncultured Actinomycetes bacterium, assembly GCA_963786725.1. Taxonomy (GTDB): domain Bacteria; phylum Actinomycetota; class Thermoleophilia; order Gaiellales; family Gaiellaceae; genus PALSA-612. The sequence continues at coordinate 98,319 of CAWBAD010000013.1, forward strand.
GGGTGGCGCCTCGCCTTCGGGGTTCGACTGCTCGGGCTTCGTCATGTACGTCTACGCGCAGCTCGGCGTGTCGCTGCCGCACCACGCCGCGTCGCAGTACAGCTACGGCGTACCGGTTTCCCACGACCAGCTCGCAGCCCGGCGACCTCGTCTTCTTCGACGGGCTCGGCCACGTGGGCATCTACATCGGTGGCGGCCAGTTCATCCACTCGCCGCACACGGGTGACGTCGTGAAGATCTCGAGCCTGTCCGACAGCTGGTACGCCGCGACGTACGTCGGCGCTCGAAGAGTCGTCTAGCCGTCGTAGAGCGCCTCGACCTCCGCGGCGAAGTGCTCCTGGCAGACCTTTCGCCGCAGCTTCAGCGTCGGCGTCACCTCGCCCTCCTCGGTCGAGAAGTCTCGCGGCAGGATGGCGAAGTGCTTGATCTGCTCGAACCGGGAGTGCGGGCCGTTCACCTCGTCGACGATGCCCTGCACGAGCTCACGGACGTCGGGATGCTTCGACGAGCGTCGCGAGGTCGCCGTCGAGGCCGTGCTTCTGGGCCCACCCGGCGATCTCGACCGGATCGAGCGTGATCAGCGCGGCGACGTAGGGCCGCCGGTCGCCGACGACGAGCGCCTGCGAGACGAACCGTCGAGGTCTTCAGCTCGTTCTCGAGGTTCTGCGGCGCAACGTTCTTGCCGCCGGCGGTGACGAGGATGTCCTTCTTGCGGTCGGTGATCGTGACGAACCCGTCGTCGTCGATCGAGGCGATGTCGCCGGTCGCAAGCCAGCCGTCGTCGTCGAGGACGGCTGCGCGTCGCCTCGTCGTCCTTGTAGTAGCCGGCGAACACCGTCGGGCTGCGGATGAAGAGCTCGCCGTCTTCGCCGAGCTTCAACTCCCAGCCGGGCAGCGCCTTACCCGACGGTGCCGAACCGGAAGCTGTCGTGCCGGTTCGACGTGGCGCCGGTCGTGCACTCCGTCAGGCCGTACGCCTCGAGGATGAGGATGTCGAGCGAGTGGAAGAACTCGAGGATCTCGACTGCGAGCGGGGCACCGCCCGAGACGGCGCGATGCGCAGGCGCCCGCCCAGCCGTTCCTTCACCTTCGAGTAGACGAGGCGGTCGGCGAGGCGGTGCTGGATCGCCAGCCCGCGGGGGATGGGCCGTCCTTGCTGGCGCAACAGGCTCACCCGGCGCCCGACGTCGAGCGCCCAGTCGATCAGCCTACGTCGTGCGCCCGTGGCCTCGTCGAACTTGGCCACGACGGCCGTGTGGACCTTCTCGTAGATGCGCGGCACGCTCGGGAAGACCGTCGGCCTGACCTTCAACAGCGCGTCGGCGACGGCGTACGGATCGGCGCAGAAGGCGATCGTGTAGCCGGCGCATCGGCGCCAGGAGGTGCATGAGGCGGCCGAAGTTGTGCGCGAGCGGCAGGTAGAGCAGCAGCAGGTCGTCCTTCTGGAAGACGTCGTCCATCTCGTGCGATGACCGTCGCCATCTCGTAGTAGTTGCGGTGGAGGATCATGGCACGCCTTCGGCGGCCCGGTGGTGCCCGACGTGTAGATGAACGTGAAGAGGTCGTCCTCGCCGACTCGCGCTCTCCGCGCGGCGAGCGCGTCAGGCTCTCGGCCGCGTATTCGCGGCCACGGGTCGCTAGCTCCTCGAGGTCGGAGAACGTCAGCACGTGGCGCAGGTCCGGCAGCTCGCCGCGCACCGCCTCGACCTTCGCGAGCTGCTCGTCGTCCTCGACGAGCACGCCGACGGCGTCGGAGTGGCTCGAGCACGTAGCGGCAGTCCTCGGACGACGAGTTCGCGTAGATCGGGGCGGTGACGCCGCCAACGAGGGCGAGTGCAAAGTCGAAGAGCGCACCACTCGACGCGGGTTCCCGCGAGGATGCCGAACGCGTCGCCCTTGCGGATGCCGAGCGCCAGCAGGCCGTTTGCCAGCTCGTCCACGCGTCTGGCGGCTTCTGCGAGGGGCACGGGCGTCCACTCTCCGTCGCCTTCGGCGAGGTAGAGCGGATCAGGGCGCCCGGAGGCGACGGCGTCGCGCCAGAGCCTGACGATCGTCCGCTGCGCATTCATGCCGGAAATGTTGCAGAAACGAGAGAACCCGCATGGGTAGCGGGTTCTCGTCGGGCCGGAGCGGCGTCTTGCTAACCGATTGCTAACGCGGGTCGTCGAAGGCACTCGCCAGGGCGTCTGCGGCCGTCCGCGAGGCGTCGGCCAGCGCGTGCGTGTAGATGTCGGCCGTCGTGCGGACGGACGAGTGGCCGAGCTGGGCTCGAGGCAACGGATGATGAGCCGGGGCGCGAAAGCTCGCGCATGCCGCTAGTCCGCCTCCACGCCCCGTCTACTTCTACCCCGCAGCGCCGTTGTGCCAAACGGATGGCGAAAGGCTTTACGATGTGCGCGAGGGCGCGACCGGCCGCACGCGAGGATAGGCCCTCGTGCGGAGAGACTCGAAGGGGAGACTCGGAGAATCCCGCCGGTCGCACCCCCCAACCTTGTCTGTCCTTATCCCCGTTTTTTTAGGCGGCAAACGTCGCGCTCACCCGCCATTTTTGCTGCCCCCCCGACCAGAAGCGGGCGGGCTGAACTGAAGCAAACAGAACTCAGGCCTTGCGCAGATGGCGCAGAAGCAGCAGGACGGTGAAGGCGAGCTTCAGCCGTCGCCTGTACCTGAAGACATCGCGCGCGAATCGGAGGTTCCGTTTGAGGGTGACAGCGAGCACGGCCAAAGCGATGACGGCAGCGATGCGCCGGGGAGTCGGAACGTGCCCGCGGCGAGGTGGCTGCTCCTGGAGGACGGCGTCGTCCATCGGCGCATCCTGACATCGCCAGGGCGGCCTGGCACGGCCAGAACACCGTCGAGCAGGTGCCGCTCGTCGCCTGGGTATGACGTGTTGGCGGCTCGGCGCGGGCGGCTAACGACGGAGAGCCGCCCGAAGGCGACTCTCCAAACGCGATCAGTTGCTGCTAGCCCTCCGTCGGGGGTTCATGTGGGGCTGCCCCGCCCGTTGTTGGCTCCTCGTAGCGAAAAAAGGCCATTGGGGCGAAGGTTGGCGTCCCCGCGGTATCCGACACAGTGAGCGTTCCCAGATCGTCGAGATACGTGGTGCCCCAAGGTATGACCGGCTTGTCACTGATGATCTGGACGTACCCCTCATCGACAGGCCCAGTCGTGTCCGTGTAATAGGCGACGTCTTGCGGAAACCTGCGCACGCTCTCACGGGGGCCGACCTCAAAGGGATCGTCCTGCATCAGAATGCCCCCGAAGCTGTGCCAACGAATGACGCCAGACGCCTTCGAGCTTCCCAGGTTGAGAATCCATATTGTCGGGAAGCCATCGACGTGGAAGTCATCGGTGCTGGCTTTGAAGCGCCAGTACCACTGCGCCCTGCGGCGCGCTTCGGCCGCGCACTCGACGCACACGAGCCCATGCTCGGTCTGCGTGTGCTCGGTCATGCGGCGTCGGGCAGCGCCGTCCAGGTGACGTTCGGAGCAGTGCAGGTGGCAACGGGCAAGCCGGGGATCGTTCTCGTGAGGTCGAAGTTCAATCCACCACTCGCACCCTGCCCCGAGAAGCGCCCGGTAACACGTATCTCCGACTGATATCTCACGTCGTCATACGGCGTCTTGTCAAGCCTGGTGGCGATCACGAACGACCCGTCCGCCGCAATCGGCACTGTCTTCTTCGGTAAGAAGTCGTTGCTCGACTCGGGGAACAGGACGACGTCCGGTGGTTGGCAGAGCAGGTGGATCACGCTGATGAAGAAGTCCTTCAAGGCCCTACCACCCGGCAGCACCTCGAACGTCACCTTCGCGTTCTGGGTCGTCGTCCCAGCGTACGTTCCAGCGACGGGCCGCGATGGCGGCAGCGGCCAGCCCTTCGTGAGGCCCTCCACGACGATGACCTTTACGGCATTGACCGGGATTCGGAAGCGAGCCGCGATAACCGAATACGCCCGGACGTCCTGTCCAGCGTGCGTGTCCTGCCACTGCGCCAGTTCGTAGTAGATGAGCTTCCGCGTCGCGACGCCGAGGCACTTGTGGTGGCCCCTGTAGACGACGTGCATCGAGCCATTCGAGCAGCGATGCGCGGGCGTCTTCATTGACGTGTAGGCGACGCCCGGTGACACGACAACGACGACGACCGCGAGGCCGAGCAGCGTGAAGCGGAGGGCGCGGTTCACCAGCACTTGCCGAGTTTGATCTTGGCGATCTGCGCCCCGCTGAATGCCCAACGCCACTTCCCGTTGACGAGGATCGCATGGAGCGTGACCGTCTCCGTAATGTCCCTGCCGCGGATTTCGATCGTGGCGCGGAAGGTCACGGCGGTCGTCCAGACGCGCAACCTCGTTCCAGGAATCCGCACCTTCTCGGGGTATGTCTCGAGCACCTTCCACCGCTTGACCTCGAAGCTGGGGAATGTGCGGTCAGCGCAGTCGATGTAGCGGTCACGGGAGATGTAACGCTGGTGCGCCGGGTGCAAGCGATCCCAGACCCGTCCATACTGCCCGTGGCCCTGCATCACGTAGTACGACTTGAGGAAGTCGCCCGCCGACGTGTTGGCCGAAGCGGCGGGCGCACCTGCTCCGACAGCCAACGCCGCAGCTGCGACGGCGCAGACCGCCAAGGCCGTCCACTTGTTCATCGCGCGCCGATCATCTCACGGCCTGGTTGGCGCCTGCTAACGCGTTTGCTAACGAACGCGGCATAACGAGCCATCACCGGACGGAACGGCCGCTCGCTGCCACTCCGCGTTTCCCCTGCATAGTCCGGCAAAGGCGGCACAGGGCAGCATCAGCCGTCATAACAGGGGCGCAAATGCCGGAAATGTTGCAGGGATCGAGGAGTTGGGAAAGAAGAACGGACGTCCCCGACTAGAATCTTCTCCATGCGAACGACTTGGAACGGTGCGATCAGCTTCGGGCTGGTCACGATCCCCGTGGGACTTGCACCCGCGACGAAACCGGCTGCGCGCCAGTCCGACGTGTCGTTCCGGCTCCTGCACCGCGAGTGCAAGACGCCGATCAAGCAGAAGCGCTGGTGCCCCACGCACGACCGGGAAGTCGGCCAGGACGAGATCGTCCGCGGCTGGGAGGTCTCGAAGGGCGAGTTCGTGATCGTCGAGGACGGGGATCTCGAGGCGATCGACCGCGACACGACGTCGCGCGCGATCGACATCAGGAGCTTCGTGCCCGCGGACGACGTCGACGCGATCTACTACGACCGCACGTACTTCCTCGTGCCGGCCAGCGCGCCGGCGCAGCGCCGTCCTTACGTGCTCTTGCTGGAGGCGATGCAGGAGACGAAGACTGCCGCGCTCGGGAGCTTCGTGCTTGCGGGCAAGGAGAAGCTGGCGCTCATTCGCGTGCGGGAAGAGGCGCTCGTGCTCGAGACGCTGTTCGTCGCCGAGGATGTCTACTCGGACGCGGAGATCGAGGAAGCCGTCGCCGACGTGAAGACGAAGAAGCAGGAAGTCGCCCTCGCACTCCAGGTGATCGACAGCCTGGCGGGCGAGTTCGACCCGAACGAGCTCGTCAGCGAGTACCGGCGCGACCTGCAGACGCTGCTCGAAGAGAAGCTCAAGGGCGCGCCGCCGGCGAAGCCCGAGGTCGAAGAGGAGGTAGAGGCTCCGGTCATCGACCTCATGGAGGCGTTGCGAAAGAGCGTGGCGGACGCCAAGAAGCGCAAGGCGCCGGCGGAGAAGCCTGCGGCCAAGCGGGCACCCGCCCGCAAGAAGGTCGCTGCGAAGAAGCGCTAGCCCGCTTTCGTCGCCGTCGCCTCGAGCTGCGCCTGGAAGAGTGTCTTGTCGATCTTGCCCTGGTAGATCGGCACACCCTCTTCCACGCAGAAGCGGATGACGTCCTCCCGCTCCATGCCGACCTCCTTGGACAGCTCTTCCGGCGTCAGGTGATTGGGCATCGCTCCTCCTTCAGGCGATCACAGGCATAAAAAAGCCCGGCGGCCGTCGAGGCTCGCGCGGGCTCACGCCGATGCACGTGGGGTTCGTGTCGCGGGACTCATCGGGCCCGCGCCGCAGAGACAGTCATCGCTCTGAGCATACTCCGGGACCCGTCCGCAGCGCAATGGGTGGGAACGCCTCAGACCGGGTTCGTCAACTCGATGAAGTGCCAGTCCAGAGAGAACTGCTCGGCCAGCCGCCGCGACAACGCCTGCACTCCCAGCCGCTCCGTCGCATAGTGCCCGCCGGCGATGAAATGGATGCCGAGCTCTCGTGCCGCCATCATCGTCGGCTCGGCCGGCTCGCCGGTGAGGAAGAGCGTCGTAGCCGGCTGCTGCGGCAGCGGGTAGCAGCCCAGCGCCGCCACCGGACACGATCGCCACGCGCCGGATCTCGGCCGGCCCGTACTGGAAGGCCAGCGGCTCACGTCCGCCCAGCACGTCGCGCACCCGCGCGGTGAAGGCGTCGGCGCCCAGCGGCTCGGCGAGCGAGCCGCCGTGTCCGACATCGAATACCGATCTCGAGCTCGACTCCGAGCTCGCGGGCGAGCAGCGCGTTGTTGCCGAGCTCCGGATGCGCGTCGAGCGCGAGGTGGTACGCCGCGAGCGTGATGTCGGCGTCGAACAGCGCCTTCAGCCGGCCTTTCATACGTCGCGTCGACGACGCGGGCATCCCGGTCCCAGAAGAGGCCGTGGTGAACGACCACCATCTGAGCTCCGAGTGCCGCCGTGTGCTCGAACAGCTCGCGCGACGACGGACACGCCGCAGGCGATCGTGGTCACCTCGTCGGCTCCGACTACCTGGAGACCGATCGGCCCGTAGTCCGGGTACGAGACGACGTCGAGCAGCTCGTCGGCGAAGGCGAGGATCTCGTCCCGGTGCGCCACGCGGGGCAGTGTATGTCGTCTAGGCAGCCGCAGCTGCGAAGGGGATGTCTGCGTCCGTTGCCGCGCCTCCTCCTTCCGGTGGTGAGAGGAACTCGACACGGGATGCGACGACCTCGAGCGCGCTGCGCCGGCTCCCGTCCGTCGGCGTCCCAGGAGCGGCTGCGCAGGCGACCGTCGATCCCGACCCGCTTGCCCTTACCGAGGTACTCGTTGCAGAGCTCGGCCTGGCGGTCCCAGACGCTGATGTGGACGAAGTCCGCATCGGCGTCCTTCGACGGCCTGTTGATTGCGAGTAGAAAGCCGGCCACCTGCTTTCTCGTCTCCGACAGCCTTCAGCTCGACGTCCGTGGCGAGGTTCCCGATCAGGCTCACGACGTTCATGCCTCGACGGTAGCCGGGAAGTCGCCACACGTCTGTTCCAATCGAGCGCCGAAAGTCTTTGCCGCTAACCTGTGAGCGCTCGGGGTGTGGCGCAGCCTGTATTTCGCTCGGAAGTCTGGCGACTTCCGAGCGGGAAACGAGTTTGGCACGGGCGATAAGCTGTATTCATCGGGGTGTGGCGCAGCCTGGTAGCGCGCTCCGTTCGGGTCGGAGAGGTCCCCAGTTCAAATCTGGGCACCCCGATTGCCTCAGCGAAGGAGGGGGCTCGCGGGGGAACCATGGGTTCCCCCGCGTGAAGGCGGGTAGCGCGCTCCGTTCGGGTCGGAGAGGTCCCCAGTTCAAATCTGGGCACCCCGATTGCCTCAGCGAAGGAGGGGGCTCATAGGGGAACCATGGGTTCCCCCATGCCTCATCACGCAGCCTCGCGCACACTGCGCACGAGCAGCGGCACGGCCCAGAGGCAGCCGGCGAGCGCGAAGCCGACGGTGAGGATCGTCGCCGCGTCGGCCGTCTGCGAGACAAGCGCGGTAAGCGCATACCCGACCGGCACGAGGCCGATGGCGCCGAAGAAGTCGAGGCTCGTCACGCGGCTGAGCTTGCCCTCTGGCACCCACTCCATCATCAGGGTCGCCCAGACACCGATCGCAAAGCCGATCAGCACGCCGCGGGCGACCATGAGTGCCGCCGCCGCCTCGTACGAGCTCTGCCGAACCATGGCGACGGCGAACACGTCGTTGAGGGCAAGGAAGCCGAAAGATCAGCCAGATCCGGTGCCCGCGCGGGTTGATCTGGCCGAACGCGATCATGCCGATCGTCATCCCTGCCGCCTCGAAGGCGAAGAGGAGGCCGTAGGCGCCGACGCCCTTGCCGAATTGCTCGGAGACGAACGTCGGCGCAAGCGCCTGGAACGGCGCCATCGCGACCATCAACACGACCGACGTGACGGCGATCCCTACCCACAACCACGGCACGCCAGCGACGTAGCGGACGCCCTCGACGATCGACTTCCACGTCCCCTCGCTCGGCTCGCGCTCGAACGACCGAGGCCGCACCGGCACGAGCAATGCCGCCGAGACGAGGAACGTGATCGCGTCGAGGCCGAAGACCGCTGCCGAGCCCGCGACGCCGTAGATCGAGCCGGCGAGGGCAGGGCCGATCACGAACGACGCCTGGCGGGAGATTCCGATCAGCGTGTTGGCGGACGCGATCTCGTGCGATTCCACGACGAGCGGGACGATGCCGCCCGCCGCGGGATAGAAGAAGCCGTCCGCGAGACCGAATCCCACCGCGAGCGCGAGCAGCAAGCCGAACGACAGGTGGTCGGACGCGTCGAGCACGGCCAGTGCGCCGATGATCACGACTCTCGCCAGGTCCGAGGAGATCATCAGCAGCCGCCGCGAGTAGCGGTCGGCGAGCGCGCCGCCGATCAGCACGGTCGTCAGCAGGGCGAGCGCTGTGCGCCATGAGCACGATCGCGAGCGAAGTCGCCGAGCCCGTGAGCGTCGTCGTCCGCCAGCCGAGCGCGATGAGGAACGCGCCGTCGCCGATCAGGGACACGGTGCGCGCCGACCAGAGCAGCCGGAAGTCGCGGCTGCGGAAGGCGTACAGCGCGCGGGCACCGCGCAGTCGGCCGGACTCTGCCTCCACGAGCCGAGGCTATCCTCGGCAGCGCGTGGCCCGCCCGCTGGCAGTTCTCCTCGACGTCGACTTCACGCTCGTCCGGCCGGGGCCAGAGCTCGGTCCGGACGCCTACCGGGCGCTCGGCAAGGCGCACGGCCTGCGGCTCGACGTCGACCGGTACGCGGATGCGCGAGCAACGGCGATCGACGATCTCGAGCGGCACCCCGAGCTCGACCACGACGAAGAGGTCTGGATCCGCTTTACGGAGGACATCGTCCGGGGCATGGGCGGCGAGGGACCCGAGGTCGGGATCGTCGCGCGCGAGATCGTAAGCCGCTGGGAGCACGCGAGGCACTTCGAGCTCTACGACGACGTGGTGCCAGTGCTCGCCGAGCTGAAGAAGGAGGGCCTGAAGGTCGGTCTCGTCTCGAACACGAGCCGGGATCTCGACGCCTTCGTCCGGCACTTCGGGATCGAGGTCGACGCGTGGATCTCGTCGGGGAGCCACGGGAAGGTCAAGCCCAGCCCGCTGATCTTCGCGGCCGCCCTCGAGCTGCTCGAGGTCAAGGCCGCCGACGCCGTGATGGTCGGAGACTCGCTCGAGGACGACGTGGAAGGCGCGCGGGCGTGCGGCATGCACGCGATCCTCCTGGACCGCGCCGGCCGCTACCCGGAGCAGGAAAGCCGGATCGAGTCGCTGCGCGAGCTGCCGGCGGCGCTCGCGGGCTAGCGCAGCAGCGCGAGCACCTCGCCGTCCTCGGGAAAGCGGCCGAGCCCGTGCTTCGAGAATACGGGCTTGCCGTCCGCGACGACGTCGTACTGCCCTTTGCCGCCGGGAATCGCCTCGGCGTCGAAGCCCTGGGCGGCGAGCTCGGCCACGAGACTCGCGGCCCGTTCGTCGTAGCCCGATCAGGTTGGGCAGTAGTGGATCTCGACGTGCACCGCTGAAAGCCTACTCTTCGCCTCGGTGCAGCCATCGCCGGCCATCGAGCACGCTGGGAGCCCTGAAGACGTGAAAGCCGTCCGCGGCCTCTTCGTCGAGTACCAGGAGTCGCTCGGCGTCGATCTCTGCTTCCAGGGATTCGACCGCGAGCTCGCGGAGCTACCCGGTGACTACGTTCCGCCCGACGGCTGCATGCTGGTGGTGCGGGCCGAGGACGGCATCGTCGCCTGTGTCGCTCTGCGCAGGCTCGATCCCGAGACCTGCGAGATGAAGCGGCTCTACGTTCGCCCCTCGCAGCGCGGCCTCGGGCTCGGCCGGGCGCTGGCCGAGGCCGTCATCGCCGAGGCGCGGCGAATCGGTTACGTGCAGATGCGGCTCGACACGCTGCCGTCGATGACCGAGGCGGCCGCGCTCTACGAGCGCCTGGGCTTCCGAGACATCGAGCCGTACACCGCGAACCCCGTGCCCGGAGCGCGCTTCCTTCAGCTGGAGCTCTGACCGCCCACCGAGGCTTTCGCGGCCTCGGCAATGTCCGCGCCGAGCGCCCTCACGACCTCGGGTCGCTCGAGGACCCGCGCGATCTCGGCCGGCGAGCAGCGGTTGACCACGTACGGGTCGTCGAGGATGTCCTCGAGCGTCCGACCGCGGTCGTGCTCGCGGACGATGTAGGCCGCGATGCGCTCGTTCGAGCTCTTCGTCGTGGCGAACGAGATTGCGGATGAAGTCGCCGAGCCGACTCACGGGGCGATTGTATCCTTGCCCCATGCGCGGGGCCGCGCCGTCCAGGCGCTTTGCCGAGCGGGTCGTCGAGGGTCTCGACGACAGCGGTGCGTCGCGAGCAGGTCGTACTCTGGATCGAGTGGCTGGAGGACGGGTCCTGGGTCGTAGGGCGCGCGATCGACCCCGAGCACCGGCCGACGGACGAGCCGAAGGCCGACGACGTCATCTTCGCGGGCTACGAGCTGGACGATGCGCTCGACCACGCGAACGAGGCGCTCGAGGACGAGGTGCGGGTGCTGGAGGAAGAGGGCCTCGACGTGAAGGTGACGCCTTTCACGCGCCAGGAGATCCTCCCCAAGCTCGAGCATCGCTTCCTGCACGAGATGTAGACCTCTTGGTGCGCCCGGCTCGCGTGAAGGCTGCTAGGGTCGAGCGCCCATGCGGATCCGCCTTGGTCATAGCCCGGACGCCGACGACGCCTTCATGTTCTGGGCGCTCGCCTCGGGCCGCGTCGAAACGCGCGGCTTCGAGTTCGAGCACGTCCTGCGTGACATCCAGACGCTGAACGAGTGGGCGCTCGAGGGGCGGCTGGAGACGACCGCCATCTCGCTCCATGCGTATCCGTTCGTCCAGGATCGCTATGTGTTGTTGCCGCACGGCGCGAGCATGGGCGCCGGCTACGGCCCGATCGTCGTGGCGCGGGAGCCGCTCGCGCTGGAAGACCTGGCGGATCTCGAGATCGCTGTGCCCGGTCGCATGACGACGGCGTTCCTCGTCCTCCGCATGGCGATCGGCGACTTCCGCTATCGCGAGGTGCCGTTCGACCAGATCCTCGACGAGGTGAAGGCGGGTGACGCGGACGTCGGCCTCATCATCCACGAGGGTCAGCTGACCTACGCGAACGAGGGTCTCGAGAAGGTGCTAGACCTCGGCGAGTGGTGGCTGCTGGAGACAGGACTGCCGCTGCCGCTTGGCGCCAACGTCGCCCGGCGTGATCTCGGTGACGAGCAGCTCGCGGTGCTGTCGGCGGTGCTTCAGGACTCGATCCGCACCGGTCTCGAGCATCGACGCGAGGCGATGGCCTACGCGATGGAGTTCAGCCGCGGTCTCGAGCCGCACCTCGCCGACCGCTTCGTCGGCATGTACGTCAACGACCTCACGTGCGACTACGGCGAAGAGGGCCGGGCGGCGGTCGCGGAGCTGTTGCGGCGCGCAGAAGCGCTCGGTGCGTACGAGAGCCCGGTGCGCGTCGAATTCGTGTCGTAGCCGTTAGACGGCTCAGCTGAAGATTCGGCCGCTCGCGGCCGATAACCACTGGGTGAACCCGCTGTCCCCGACGGCGCCGCGGCTCACGTGGCTCGCAGGCGCCTTCGTCGTCGCCTTCTGTGCGCTCGTCGCGTCGATCGGCGCCGATGCGCACTGGCTCGCTGCCCTCGGCCGCGAGATCGCCGAGCTCGGCCGCATTCCGGCCGGCGTTCCCTACGCGGCTGCGCCGTCGGTGGGCTGGGAGAACGCACCCGTGCTCGGGGAGCTCGCCTTCCACGGGCTCGAGGTGGCTCTCGGCGACCGCGGGCTCGTGCTCGCGCTCGTCGGCGCTGTCGCGCTGGCGATCGCGACGCTGGGGCTCGACATGCGCCGGGCGGACGCCGCCGACGCTCCCTCCGCGCTCGCGCTGATGCTCGTGGGAGTGGCCGCGGCGCAGTCGCTCTTGATCGTCCGCGGCCAGCTCTTCTCGCTGGCGCTCTTCCCCGTCCTGGTGCTGATTCTCCGCAACCAGGCGCGGCTGCCGTCGGAGGCCGTCTGGATACTCCCTCCGCTCTTCGCGCTGTGGTCGAACCTCCACGGAGGCGTGCTCGTAGGCGTCGCCGTCGCCGGCTCGTACCTGCTCCTGCACAGGCTGCGGCGGACGCCGGTTACGGCCATCGCCGTGCTCGTCGCGTCGCTCGGCGCCGTGTTGCTCACGCCCTCGCTCCTCGACACGAGGCGGTACTACCAGGGCGTGCTGGGGAGCGAGGCGGCCGTCGGGCACGAAGGGCTCTGGGCGCCGCTTTCGCTCGACATGCCGCTGGACCTCGCCTTCCTCCTCGCCGGCATCCCGCTCGTGGTGGCGGCGCTCGCATCGCGGCCGAAGTTCTGGGAGCTAGTCGCGCTCACCGGCCTCGCGGCGATGACCATCCAGGCCGGAAGGAACTCAGTGTGGCTCGTGCTGTTCGCAGCCACCCCGGCCGCCGCCTGGCTCACGGGCTCGCGCGAGTGGCGTTTCCATCCGCCGCGCTTCCTCACGGCCGTGCTCGCTGCGTGCCTGGCCGGAGTGCTGGCCATCGGCCTCGGCCGGGCGCCCATTCCGCCCGGTGCGGGCGAGGCGCTGCGCGCACGCGCGGCCCTCGAGTCGGGCAGCGCACCGATTCTCGCGGACGACATCAACGCCGAGGCACTCGCACTCGACGGGCGAATCGTGTGGATCGCCAACCCGCTCGACGCCTTCGATCTCGGCGACCAGCGCCTCTATCTCGACTGGGTCGCGGGCCGCGAGTCGGGCGACGCGCTCTCAAAGGCCTTCCCAGCTGCCCTCGTCACGGTCGACAGCCCGTCGGCAGTGCGCTTGGCCCGGGACGACCGTTGGCGCGTGGCCGCGAAGGACGAGCGCGCGGTGCTCTTCGTGCGCGCCCGACGCTAAATCCGCCTATACGTTTTCGTCGTGGCGGTTGCTGCAACGACGATCGAGCGCGTGTTCGGGCGCCTGGACGAGCTGTATGCGATCGGCGGCGGGCCGGGCGCGAATCGGCCCCATCCGAGCGCGGGAGAGAACGCTGCCCACGAGCTGACGGCGGGCTGGCTGCGCGACGCAGGGCTGGCGGTCGAGACCGACGCGCACGGCAATTTGCTCGGGCGCTCCGGGAGCCGCGCCGATGTCTGGGTCGGCTCCCATCTCGACACCGTGCCGCAGGGGGGAATGTTCGACGGCGCGCTGGGCGTCATCGCCGCCATGGAGGCGGTCGAGCAAACCGGGTGCGGCTCGGTCATCGCATTCCGCGGCGAGGAGGTCGGCTGCGTCGGCAGCCACGCGCTCTGCGCGGAGAGCGAGGTGCCCGCGGCGTTCCTCGAGCTGCACATCGAGCAGGGGCCGGTGCTCGCCGAGGCGTGCGCCCCGCTCGGCATCGTGACGGCGATCGTCGGCTACGCCCGCGGCGAGCTCGTCTTCGAAGGAAGTGCGGGGCACGCCGGGACGACGCCCATGGACGGGCGGAGAGACGCGCTCGTCGACGCAGCCGCTGCGGTGCTGCGCATTCGCGATGCCGCCCGCGCCATCCCCGGCACGGTTGCGACGGTCGGGCAGATCGAGGTTGAGCCGGGCGGCGCCAACGTGATCCCGGCCCGCGCCCGGATCTCGATCGACGCCCGTGCGCCGGATGCCGCACGACTCGACGAGCTCGTCGCCGCGATCGGCTTCGACCCGACGACCCGAACCGAGCCGGTGGCGATGAGCGAGCGCTGCCGCACCGCACTCAGCGACGAGATCGCCGCGCTCGGGCTGCCGTTGGTCGAGCTTCCTTCGGGCGCGGGGCACGACGCGGGCATCCTCGCCGCGGCGGGCGTCGACGCTGGGATGCTCTTCGTGCGGAGCCTCAACGGCGGCGTGAGCCACTCGCCCGACGAGCTCTCGTCCGAGGCTGATGTCGCACTCGGGATCGAGGTGCTCGCCGGCGCGCTGCGTCGCTTGGCGGCCTAGGCCGGCTCGCCGTCGTCGTAGTCGAGGTCCTCGAGCCGGGCGATCAGGCCAAGGCCACGGAAGTAGATCTTGTTCGAGCGTGGGTAGTAGCAGATGTCCCCCGGTTTGCGCGTGCCGTAGGCGAGGAAGGCCATGCCGTCGTCGCCGGCACGGATCCCGTGGGCGATACCGCTTCCCGGCGGGCGTGAAATGACATGACCCGCGCGGATCGGGATCTCCTCCTCGGTGGTTCCGCTGCGCAGCAGCTGAGGCGTGGGGACGAGGACGAGCACGCCAGACCCCTCGAGCACGACGTAGATCTCCTCGTCCTCGGAATGGCAGTGGGCGATACCGCTTGCCGCGTTCGGTGACCAGCCCCGGTTCAGACCTGTCCGTTCCGAGCCCGCCGCCCGACCCAGCCGCTTCCACTCTTCCCCCTCGACCTCGGCGACGTTGACGATGTTCGACGGCCGCGGGCTTGGTTCCGGCAGCTCGAGCTCTCCCGCATCGGCCTCGAGGTCCCACGGGTGACGATCCTCGGCGACCTTCACCGTCGCGTCCATGCGAAGAACGCCCGCACGCGTGAGGTAGGACGCGGTGGCGTTCGTCCGCTCGCCGAAGGCAAGGACGTCGAGTCCGTCGGGCCCCGCGATCAGCGTGTGGTCCTCCTCGGCGACGCGGTGGACGATCGTGTCGCCGGCGCGCACCTCGTACGTCTTCCCGCTCTGCCACGAGAGCCCGGTGCCGGCGAGGACGTAGAAGATCTCCTCCTCGTCGAGCTCGACGTGTACGGGAGACGAGCGGCCGCCCGGATCGAGCTTCAGGCGGGCGACACCGACCTCCTTCGTGCCGGCCGCGTGCCCGAGGTCGATGCCGGTCGAGCTGCATCGGGCCGCGGCGAAGGTCGCGCGGTTCGACCTCGTCCCAGTGCGCGATGCCCATCAGGCCTCCTCGAAGTGGATGTCCTGGGCCCCCTCCCAGAGCACGAGCCGGCCGATCTCCTCGAGGTGCTCGCGCCCGTCGACGACCGTGGCGAAGTGGTTGCCCGCGAGCTGGCCCGCCTTGCTCGCGAAGCACGTCTGGCCGTAGGGGAAGAGGATCTCCGTCTCGCTCACGCCGCCGGGATAGATGAGGAGCTCTCCGGGGCCGGGATAGCTCGTCGGGTCCTCGAAGTCGATGCCGAGGTCGAGCTCGCCGAACGGGATCCAGGCCGCCTGGCCCGACCAGCGCGCCTGGATCAGCTGCGAGTCGAGCGGCAGCAGTCGTCGGAAGGCGGCGACGGTTTTTGGAGCACGCACTTCCTCCAGCCGAGCCGTGAGCTCGAAGGAACCGACCGTGATCTTCAGCACGGCCGGAGCCTACTCCGTCTCCGCGCCCTGCCGGATCCAGCGGCCGAGCAGTTCCCGCTCGGCGTCGGACATCCCCGTTGCGTTGCCGAGCGGCATCACCTTCGTCAGGACGGCGACGCGTTCGATGGCCGCCGCCTGGGCGGCGATCTGCTCGGGTGTCTCGAGGCGAACGCCTTTTGGTGCGCTCGCTCCCGAGTGACAGGCGGCGCAGCGCTGCTCGACGATCGGCGCGACTTCGGCGAAGAGGACGGGGGGCCCGTTCGTGGAGCCGTCGACGTCGGGAGGCCTGATCCAGATCGCGATCGCGGCCAGGGCCGCCGCGGCGGTGACCGGTATCCACCACACGGTACGGCCGGCGTGGCGGAGGTTGAAGAAGAGGCGGATCCAGGCACCGACGAGCATCAGGCACACGAGCACGAGCCAGCCGTCGGCGTGCCCGTAGGCGAACGCGAAGTGGTCTCCCAGCATGGCCACCAGCACCGGCAGCGTGAGGTAGTTGTTGTGTACCGAGCGCTGCTTGGCGCGTATCGCCGGCGCCGGATCCGGCTCCTGTCCCGCCTGCTTCGCCCGGACGAGGTCCCAGTGCGCGGGGATGATGACGAAGAAGACGTTCGCCACCATGATCGTCCCCAGCATGGCCCCCAGCTGGAGCCACACGGCGCGGTCGGTGTAGAGGAGGCTCAGGCCGTAGGCAGTTGCCGTGACGAGCGCGACGAGCACCGCGGCCAGCACGAGCTCGTTACGGATCACACGGCAGAGGACGTCGTATACGACCCACGCCGCGGCGAGCAGCGCCAGCGAGCTGACGATCGCGGCCCACTCGGGCATGTCCGCTCCGACGAGGTTGAGGTCGGCATCGACGTAGTAGAGGACGCAGAAGAGCGCGAAGCCCGACAGCCACGTCGTGTACGCCTCCCATTTGAACCAGTGCAGCGGCTCGGGCAGCGTCCGCGGGGCGACCTGGAACTTCTGAACGAGGTAGAAGCCGCCGCCGTGGATCTCCCACGACTCGCCCGCAACACCTTCGTCTGCGTCCTCCTTCCGCTTCGGGCGGCGCGAGGTGGTTGTCGAGCGCGACGAAGTAGAAGGACGTGCCGATCCAGACGACGCCGGCGATGACGTGCAGCCAGCGGAGGACGAGGTCGAGCCAGTCGATGAGGTACGGGTCGACGGCGACGTTCATGCGCGTTGCCAGCGATCGCGGGCGATGGCTACGAGCTCGGACAGCGCGGTGTCCAGCTCCTCGTCGCGGGCCCTCTCCAGCCGCTCACGGAGCACAGGCACGATTTCGGCCTTCGACCGCCGGTTGACGAAGACGACGAAGCGGAAGCCGAAGCGCTCCTCGTAGCGGCGGTTGAGCTCTGCCAGCTCCGCCAGCACGGCGGGATCGTCCTCGGAGCCTTGCTCGGCCGCCGACCGCGCCGAGAGGCCCTCACGCTGCCCGATCGCAGGATGGGCCGCGAGCGCCTCGAGCTTCTCGTCCTCGGTCAGCGTGCGGATGACCTTGTCAGCGTGGCTGAGTGGATCTTCCGTCTCGGACAGCCGTTCGACGAGCGCGGTCCGCCCTTCGAAGAGACCGGCGAGCTCGTCGATGGTCAGCTGCCGCGGTAGCTCGCGCACGCGTAGGGCGAGACGAGCAGCGGCACGTGATAGTGGCGCTGCGGATCCTCGATGGCGATCTCCAGCTCGATGCGCCGGAAGAACGCAGACGGAGGGTGGAAGACGATCCGGTACGTCCCGGTCTCCAGCGAGTTCGGCGAGAGCTCGGCGATGCGGCCGTCGGCGTCGGTCTGCGCCGCCGCGATCAGCGACTCGCCGCGATAGAGCTCGACGATCACGCCTTCTGCGGGCTCGCCGCGCTCGGTGTCGAGCACGTGCGTGGAGATCACGACGCGGAGGATCTCACGTCAGCCCCAGCGGCGGAAGCCGCCCTCGGAGTTGATCACCTGACCGGTGACCCACTCTCCTTCGTCGGAGCAGAGCCAGGCGATCAGCCGCGCCGCATCGTCGGGTTGTCCCCAACGGCCGAGGGGATTTCTCGGTCTCGGGTCCCAGTCGTCGGGGATCCAGCCCGTGTCTGTCGGCCCCGGGTTCATGGTGTTCACGGTGATCCCGCGATCGATCAGCTCGTCCGACAGTGTCAACGTCACTTGATGCACGGCGCCTTTGGCGGCTGCGTACGCGACCTCCGACGTCATCGGTGCCAGGTGCTGCCCCGACGTCATCAGTACGACTCGGCCTCCCGGCCGGCCGTCGTGCTGGCCGGCGAACTCCTTGACGAGCAGCAGTGAGGCGCGGACGTTGACCTGGAAGTGCGCGTCCAGGTCCTGCGCCGTCAGCTCTGCTAAGGAGCTCCGCTGCTCGAGAGTGTGGTTGACGACGAGGATGTCGACGTGGCCCAAGGCGTCCTGCGCGGCGCGGATGACTGCCGCCGGCGACTCCGGGTCCTCGAAGTCGGCTTCGAGCGTGCGCAACGGGTCCGCCAACGTGCTCGAGTTCGGCAAGAACCGCCTGCAAGCCCACCCGGATCCGGGCTCTCGTCGCCGGCCGCCCACGAGTGGACGAGGACGCCCGCGCCCGACTCGAGCAGCCGGCGAGCGACCGCGAAGCCGATCCCGTTCCTCCGGCTGACACCGGTCACGACCGCGGCCCTGGACACGGCTCGAATCTACTCGCCCCGTGGACGGACTGGTGCAGAATCGTGACTCTCTTGAAACAGACACGCAGGTGGTGCCTGGCACCAGAACGTGTTTGTTACGCGACGAGGCGGGCTGCTTGGCGGCGGTGATCACGGGCGATGTCATCCTCGTCGGCCCGTACGAGCCGCCCGTCGCGGACGACGTCCTCGCCGCCGACCAGGAGCCGGTCTACGCGATGCGGCGCCGACAGCACCAGACCGGCCACAGGATCCTCGGCGCCGCCCAGCTCGAGCCCGTCGGTGCGCCAGACCGCCAGATCCGCACACTTCCCCGCCTCGATCGAGCCGATGTCGTCCCGCGCGAGCACGGCCGCTCCTCCGCGCGTAGCCAGCCGTAGCGCGTCCCGGCACGTCATCGCCGCCGGCCCGCCGCGGCCGCGCGCGACGAGCAGCGCCTGCTTGACGTCGAAGAAGAGGTCGGAGCGCTCGTTCGAGGCCGAGCCGTCGACGCCCAACCCCACGCGCACGCCCGCGTCGATGAGCTCCCGCACGGGCGCCACACCCGCACCCAGCCGCAGGTTGGACGTCGGGCAGTGGGCGACCCCTACGCCGGCGTCGGCGAAGGTCAGCACATCCGCAGGCGAGAGATGGACGCAGTGCGCGCACCAGACGTCCGCCGCCGTCCAGCCGAGCTCGCCCAGGTACTCGACCGGCGTGCAGCCGTACAGCTCGCGGCAGTAAGCCTCCTCCTCGACCGTCTCCGCGAGGTGGGTGTGCAGCTGCAAGCCCGAGGCGCCGCGCCAGCTCCGCCGAGTCGGCCATCAGCTGCTTGGTGACGGAGAACGGCGAGCAAGGCGCCACCGCGATCTGCACCATCGCGCCCGCGTCGGGCTCATGCAGCCGGCCGGCCAGTTCCTCCGTCGCGGCGAGCACCGCGTCTGCCTCCTCCACCACCGAGTCCGGCGGCAACCCGCCGGCCGACTCGCCGAGATCCATCGACCCACGCGAGGCGACGATCCGCACGCCGAGCTCGCGGGCGGCCCGGACTTCCGCCTCGACGAGCCCACTCGTCCCGCGCGGAAAGAGGTAGTGGTGATCGAAGACGGTCGTGCAGCCCGATAGCGCGAGCTCTGCCAGCCCCGTCCGCGCGGCCGCGTACTCGGCCTCGTCGTCGAGCCGTGCCCAGACGGGATAGAGCTCGCGCAGCCACGTGAAGAGGTCGGCCTCCTGGGCCCGCGCCCGCGTCAGCGTCTGGAAGAGGTGGTGATGCGTGTTGACGAGCCCGGGCGTGACGACGGCGCCGCCGAGATCGACCGCCTCGTCCGCCTCCGGCGGCGCCCCGTGCGCCAACCGCAGAGACCACGTTCCCATCGACCAGCACCCACCCCGACTCGTGCTCCGTGCCCGCGTCGTCCATCGTCACGATCCACCCGTTCTGCGAGCAGCCGGCGCATGTCGCGCGGACCCTACTAACGGCGTATAGTCGAGCCTCGGCCTTGGTGGACGACGGGAGGGTGATAATGAAGAGGAAGCGCATCGCGGTCGGTACGCTCGGGCTCGCGCTCGCCGGCGCCGCGCTGGTCTTCGCCGCGGCGGGCTCCGGCGCGAAGTCGGCGCCGTTCAAGGCCGCCTGGATCTACGTCGGGCCGCACAACGACGGCGGTTGGTCGCAGGCGCACGACAACGGGCGGCTCTACGTCCAGAAGAAGCTCGGCTCGAAGGTGCAGACGACGTACAAGGAGCTCGTGCCGGAAGGCCCGGCGGTCACGCAGACGATCGAGAGCCTCGATCCGCGACGGCAACAAGATCATCTTCGCGCACGTCGTTCGGCTATCAGACGGCGATGGCCGCGGCGGCGAAGAAGCACTCCGACGTGAAGTTCGAGATGGCGACAGGAACGATCGTGCTCAAGAACATGGCCGAGTACTTCGGGGCCGGAGAGGACACGATCTACCTCTCCGGCATGGCTGCGGGCGCGGCGACGAAGAAGGGCATCATCGGCTACATCGTGCCGTTCGCGATCCCCGAGGTGATCCGGCACGCCAACGCCTTCGCGCTCGGCGCGCAGGCGACGCACCCGAGGGCCAAGGTGAGGCTTGTCTGGACGCACTCGTGGCTCGATCTGAAGAAGGAGCGGCAGGCGGCGGAGAGCCTCATCGGCTCCGGCGCCGATGTCCTCGGCCAGAACGTCGACAGCCCCTCGGCCGGCCAATACGCGGAGTCGAAGAAGATTCCGTGGGTGGGCTACGACTCCGACGCCAGGAAGTTCGCGCCGACGCAGTGGCTGACGGCCGCCGTCTACGACTGGGGGCCGTACTACCTGCGCAAGACCCGCGGGGCGATGAACGGCACGTGGAAGACCGGCTTCTACTACGGGAACGATCAAGGACGGCTTCACGGACATCGCGCCGTTCGGCAAGCTCGTGTCGAAGACGACACGCGCCGCGATCATGGCCAAGCGCCAGCAGCTGATCAAGGGCACGTTCTACGAGTTCACGGGCCCGCTCTACGACCAGGCGGGCAAGCTTCGCGTGCCGAAGGGGAAGAAGCTGACGGTGAAGTACCTCTACGGCATGGACTGGCTCGTCAAGGGCGTGATCGGTAGCGCGAAGGGCTAGGAGCGTGGGAGAGGCGGGACCTCCTCTCCTGAACCACGAACCGAGAGGCGCCGGCAGCCCCGGCGCCTCTCCGGTTCCGGCCGTGCGCATGCGCGGCATCACGAAGCGCTTTCCGGGCGTCGTCGCGAACGAGGACGTCCACTTCGAGGCTGCCGCAGGCGAGGTGCACGCTCTCCTCGGCGAGAACGGCGCGGGGAAGACGACGCTGTCCAACATCCTCACCGGGCTCTACCGGCCCGACGAGGGCGAGATCGTCCTCTACGGGGAGCCCGTGCACTTCCAGTCGCCGCGCGACGCGCTCGCCGCCGGCATCTGCATGGTGCACCAGCACTTCCGCCTCGTCAGCCCGTTCACCGTGGCCGAGAACGTCGTCCTCGGCGATCACCGCGCAGAGGGGCGCTCGTTCGTCCTCCGCCACAGGACGATCGAGGCGGCCGTCTCCGCGCTGGCCGACCGCTATGGCTTGGACGTCGACCCGCGGGCGCGGATCTGGCAGCTGTCGATCGGCGAGCAGCAGCGCGTCGAGATCCTGAAGGCTCTCTACCGCGACGCGCGCATCCTGATCATGGACGAGCCGACGGCGGTGCTCACGCCGCAGGAGGCGGCGACGCTGTTCGAGACGCTGCGCGCGATGGCAGCTGACGGGCGAACGGTGATCTTCATCTCCCACAAGCTGCACGAGGTGCTCGCCGTCGCCGATCGCGTGACGGTGCTTCGCGGCGGGCGGACGATGGCGACCGTCGCGGCCGCCGAGTCGACGCCGCGCTCCCTGGCCGCGCTGATGGTGGGCCGCGAGATCGACTACGCGAAACGCGTTGACCGCGCAACGCCTCCGGGCGAGGAGGTCGCACTGGCCATCGAGCACCTGAGCGTCGTCGGCGACCAGGGCTCTCTTGCGGTTCGCGACGTGTCGCTGACCGTACGCACCGGAGAGATCGTCGGCGTGGCGGGAGTGGCGGGCAACGGCCAGCGCGAGCTGGCGGAGGCCGTCTCCGGTATGCGCGGTGCCTTCGAGGGGTCCGTGTCCGTGAGCGGCCGCAAGCTGCACTCCGGCGATCCGCGCGACGCGATCGCCGCCGGCATCGCCCACGTCCCCGAGGACCGGCTCGGGACCGGCCTCGCCCCGAGCTTGTCCGTCGCGTCGAACGCCGTGCTCAAGAGCTACCGCCGCCGGCCCGTCTCGTGGGGACCGCTGCTCGTGGCGCGCCGCATGCGGGAGGCCGCGCGCTCGCTGATCGACAGGTACGGGGTGCAGGCCCCCGGGCCGGAGACCCCGGCCCGCAATCTCTCTGGAGGCAACCTCCAGAAGCTCGTGCTGGGGCGGGAGTTCCAGTGCTCGCCGGTGGTGCTCGTCGCGGCCCAGCCCACACGCGGCCTCGATGTCGGCGCCATCGAGACTGTGCGTGCCTACCTGCGGGACGCCGCTGCGGCCGGTGTGGGCCTGCTCGTCCTCAGCGAGGACCTGGACGAGCTGCGAGCGTTAGCCGACCGCATCGTGGTGATGTACGAGGGGGAAATCGTCGGCGAGTGCGATCCCGTATCGACCACGGTGGAGGAGATGGGGCTGCTCATGGCGGGAGCCAGCGCGTGAGAATCGAACGACGCCTGGAGCAGCCGCGATGGCTGAGTGTCGTCGTCCCTGTCTGCTCGGTCGCGTTCGCCTTCGCCATTATGGCCGTCATCCTCGCCGCCACCGGTCACGACCCGGGCCCGACGTACCGTCGCCTCTTCGACTCGGCGTTCGTCGCGGACGGCGCCCTGACATCGACGCTGACCTTCGCCACGCCGATAGTCTTCACCGGGCTCGCGGCCGCCGCGGCGTTCCGCATGCATCTCTACAACATCGGCGGTGAGGGACAGTTCTTCCTGGGTGCCATCGGGGCCGTCGGCATCGCGCTGTACATGGGCGACCACGGCGTCACGTCCACGCCGCTCTACGTGCTCGCCATGTGCGTCGCCGGCGGGCTCGCCGGAGCGGCATGGGCGGCGATCCCGGGCGTCCTGCGTGCCTTCTTCAAGACGAACGAGATCATCACCTCGCTGATGCTCAACTACGTCGCTGGGCTGCTCCTTACGTATCTGATCATCGACAGCCTCTCGTACTGGCGGGACACGGAGAGCTTCGAGGGCAAGACGTTCCCGCTCGGCAAGACGACGCCCGACGAAGCGAGCTGGCCGACCTGGACACTCGACGTCGCGGGCGGGATCGTTGTGCCGCTCGGATTCGGCATCGCCATCGGGCTTGCGGCCGTCCTGTGGGTGCTCTACTCGCGTACCCGCTTCGGCTTCGAGCTGCAGGTGATCGGTGACTCGCATTCGGCCGCGCGCTATGCCGGCATGCGGCTGCGGAGGAAGATTCTGGCCGTCATGTGCATCTCGGGCGCCCTCGCCGGTCTCGGCGGAGCGAGCTTCGAGGGCGATTTCGCGCACCAGCTCGAGCCGACAGGCCTGCAGGCGTCGGCCTACGGCTACACGGGCATCGTCGTGGCTGCCCTCGCACGCTACAACCCGCTGGCCGTCGTTCCGGTCGGGTTCTTCCTGGGCGGTCTCCAGAGCGCCGGCTTCACACTCCAGGGCGTCGACTTCCCGTCGGGGCTGGTCGGTGTGATGCAGGGGATCATCCTCTTCTGCGTCCTCGGAGGCGAGCTCTTCATCCGCTACCGGGTCCTCTTCGGCCGCCGCAGGACGGGCACGACCGAGGCCGCGGAGCCCGCGCGGTGAACGACAGTTTCCTCGTCGTACTGGCGGCGACGGCGATCGTCTACGGCACGCCGCTCCTGTACGGCGCTCTGGGAGAG
This sequence comes from uncultured Actinomycetes bacterium, assembly GCA_963786725.1. Taxonomy (GTDB): domain Bacteria; phylum Actinomycetota; class Thermoleophilia; order Gaiellales; family Gaiellaceae; genus PALSA-612. Next base: position 121,937 of record CAWBAD010000013.1, read on the forward strand.
CTTCTGGCCGAGCGTTCCGGCGTCCTCAACCTCGGAGTCGAGGGGATGATGCTGATGGGCGCAGTCACAGGCTTCTGGGCCGTGCAGAGTCTCAACGGGCCGGCCGCGGCCGTGCTCTGGGCCGCCGTCGGAGCCGCAGCCGTTGCGGGCGCCGCGATGGGCCTCATCCACGCGTTCCTCGTCATCACCATGCGCGCCAACCAGATCGTCTCGGGCCTCGCGTTGACCATCTTCGCGGGAGCGGCCGGGCTGGCCTCGTATCTCGGCAACGACCTCAACCTGACGGGCGCGCCGGCAGAGCACACATTCGCACCGCTCGACCTGTTCGGGCTAGGCGATCTGCCCGTGCTCGGCCCCATCGTCTTCGATCAGAACGCGCTCGTCTATCTCTCGTGGCTCTGTGTCATCGCGGTTGGGCTCTACCTGGCGCGGACAAGACCAGGCCTGAACGTGCGCGCGGTGGGGGAGGCTCCCGCGTCGGCCGACGCCATGGGCATCAACGTCACCGCGTACCGCTACGTCCACACTCTCGTCGGCGGCGCGTTCGCAGGCGTCGCCGGGGCGTGCTTCAGCCTCGCCATCATCGGCCAGTGGCAGACGACGCTGACCGGCGGCGCGGGGTGGATCGCGATCGCGCTCGTGATCTTCGCCTTCTGGCGAGCCGACCTCTGTCTCGTCGGGGCCTACTTCTTCGGAGCGTTCTCGGCTCTGCCACTGATCCTCCAGGGCCGTGGCTGGCTGACCGGAGTGCCCTCGGAGGTGTTCTCGTCGCTGCCCTACGTCATGACCATCGTCGTGCTCGTGCTCGTGTCGACACGGTTTGCGAGGCGGCGTCTGGGAGCGCCGGCGGCTCTCGGCGTCCCGTACGTGCGCGAGGAACGGTAGAACTCGCGGATGGACGTGCTTCGTCCCCGGACGCTCGCGGAAGCGCTTGCGCTGCGGGCTGAGCATCCCGAGGCGCTTGCGATTCGGGGCGGCACCGATGTCATGGTCGAGCTCAACTTCGACCGCGTGCGACCCGGTGCGATGCTCGATCTCGGCGGGGTGGCAGAGCTGGGCGGCTGGTCCCGCGAGGACGGAAAGCTGCGGCTCGGGGCCGGCCTCACGTACGCGGAGATCGAGAACGGCGAGCTGGCGTCCGAGCTGCCGGCGCTCGCGGAGGCGTCGCGGACGGTCGGCTCGCCGCAGATCCGCAACCGCGGCACGCTCGGCGGCAACCTCGGCACTGCGTCTCCGGCCGGCGATGCGCTGCCGCCGCTGCTCGTGGACGAGGCCGAGGTGGAGCTCGCCAGCACCGCGCGGGGCGTGCGGCGGATCCCCGTCCAGGAGTTTCTCGTCGGCCCGAAGCGGAACGCGCTGGCGGACGACGAGCTGATCGTGGCCGTGGTCGTGCGGCCGTCGGGCACATCGCAGACGTTCATGAAGGTGGGGCCACGCAACGCGATGGTGATCGCGGTCTGCTCGCTCGCGGTCACGGTCGACGGGGACCGTGGCGAGATACGCGCATCGTTCGGGTCGGCTGGCCCGGTGCCGGGGCTCGTCCGCGTCCCACTCGACGAGGCAGGCCGGCTACCGGACGCGGTCATGACCGCAGCATCGCCCATCGACGACGTTCGCGGCACTGCCGCCTACAGGCGCCACGCGCTCGGAGTGCTCGCACGGCGCGGCCTTGCCAGGTGCCTCGCGGCATGAGGATCGAGCTGAACATCAACGGGGTCCGCCGCGACGCCGATGTCTGGGGTGGCGAGAGTCTGCTGTTCACGCTCCGCGAGCGTCTCGGTCTACCCGGCTCCAAGAACGCGTGCGAGCAGGGCGAGTGCGGATCGTGCTCGGTGTTGCTCGACGGTGTGCTCGTGTGCTCGTGCCTCGTGCTCGTCGGCTCAGGTGGACGGCCACGACGTCGTGACCGTGGAGGGCCTGGGAACGGACGATGCTCTGCACCCCGTGCAGCAGGCGTTCGTCGAAGCGGGAGCGGTGCAGTGTGGTTTCTGCACTCCCGGCCTCGTCGTGGCTGCAGCCGATCTCCTCGCACGCAGTCCTGCGCCCTCGGAGGACGAGATCCGCGAGGCGCTGTCCGGCAACATCTGCCGCTGCACCGGTTACCAGCGGATCGTCGAGGCGGTGCAGCTGGCCTCGGAGAGCCCATGAGCCCCGGGGGCCACCCCATGCCTCCTCCCGGTTTCAGCGTAGCGGGCAGGGCTGCGCGCGAGGGTTCCAGTCCTGTGCCAAGTCTGGAACAAACGGTCACGAGCCCGCGCCGCCTCGAACACGGGCGCGTGAGTGAGATCACCCCGCGTTCGGACGCCGTGCCGAAGGTCAAGGGCGAGTTCGTGTTCTCCAACGACCTCGAGGCGCCGGGATGCTGTGGGGCCACACGCTGCGCAGCCCGCACGCGCACGCGCGCATCGAGGGCATCGACGTCTCGGCCGCGCTCGCCGCGTCCGGCGTTCACGCCGTGCTCACGCATGCCGACGTACCGGGACAGAAGACGTACGGCCTCGAGTTTCCCGACCAGCCCGTGCTGGCGATCGACCGCGTCCGCTACCACGGCGAGCCGGTCGCCGTGGTTGCCGCCGAGAGCCCAGAGCAGGCCCGCCGAGCCGCGGATCTCATCAGCGTCGACTACGAGCCGCTCGAGCTCGTCGTCGACCTGGAGCGCGCGACGGAGCAGGAGCCGCTCCATCCCGACCGGCCCACCGCCGGCCACGGCCACCGGGACGATCCGCGGCCGAACGTCGTTCGCTCGATCGTCATCAGTCGCGGGGATCCCGATGCCGAGGCTGCCGTCTCGGTCAGCGGCGTCTACGAGCTGGCGAGCCAGGACCAGGCGTTTCTCGGAACCGAATCCGGCCTGGCCGTCCCCGACGGCGAGGGCGGGCGTGGACATCTACGTCGCCACCCAGTGGCTGCACGTCGACCACGAGCAGATCGTTCCCTGCCTGGGCCTCCGGCCGGAGCAGGTTCGCATCCACCTCGCCGGCGTCGGTGGCGCGTTCGGCGGGCGGGAGGACCTCTCCATCCAGATCCACGCGGCATTGCTCGCCTTGCACACGGGGCGGCCCGTGAAGATGGCGTACGGCCGGGAGGAGTCGTTCGCGGGTCACGTGCATCGGCACCACGCGAGGATCTGGGCAGAGCACCGCGCCACTGCGGCGGGCCGCCTCGTCGCCGTGAACATGCGCATCCTTCTCGACGGCGGCGCCTACGCATCGAGCTCGACGGCGGTGCTCGCCAACGCCTGCTGCTTCGCCGCGGGTCCGTATCGCGTCGACAACGTCCTCATCGAAGGCACGTGCGTGTACACGAACAATCCCCCGTGCGGAGCGATGCGCGGCTTCGGCTCCGTCCAGGCCTGCTTCGCACACGAGGCGCAGATGGACAAGCTGGCGGCCGCGCTCGACATCGACGCCGTCGAGCTACGGCTGCTCAATGCGATCGGGCCGGGCGACGTCCTGCCGACCGGGCAGGTCGTCACCGGCTCACTGCCCGTGGCCGAGGTCATCCGGCGCTGCTCCGAGCTCACACCGCCGCCGCCCGAGGAGCTGCCCCGCGACTCGCTCCGGCTGCCGGGCGGCACCGGCAACACGACGCGGGGCGAGGGTGTCAGTCGCGCGACCGGCTTCGCGGTCGGCTTCAAGAACATCTGCTACTCGGAGGGCTTCGACGACTACTGCACGGCGCGCGTGCGCCTCTTCGAGCGCCCCCTCGGCGGCCTCGCTGCCGAGGTGTCGTGCGCGGCAGCCGAGGTCGGGCAGGGCGTGACCGACGTCATCGCTCAGGTTGCCCGCATGGAGCTCGAGACCGACGACGTCACCGTCGCCGTGCCAACGACGTCAGGCGTCGGCTCGTCCGGCTCGACGTCGGCGTCGCGAATGACGTGGATGGCCGCCGGAGCGGTCCGGCTCGCCTGCCGCGACGCGCTCGCCGAGTGGCGCGCATCGGGATGGCGAAGTCGACGTCGAGCGTGTGTACCGCCACCCACCGACGTCCCCGCTCGACCCCGAGACCGGCCAGGTGCTCGGCGAGCGGGCGCACGTGGCGTTTGCCTGCGCGGCGATGAAGGTGGTGGCCGAGGTCGACCTCGAGTTGGGCCTGACGCGAATCGTCTGGATCGGCACGGCGCAGGACGTCGGGCGCGCGCTGAACCCGCTGGCCGTCCACGGTCAGATCGAGGGCGGCACGGCCCAGGGCATCGGCCTCGCGCTGATGGAGGAGCTTCAGATCTCGCAGGCGGCGTGATCAAGAACGCGAGCTTCACCGACTATCTGCTGCCGACTACGCTCGACGTGCCGCCGATCGAAGCAGTCGCTCGTCGAGGAAGCGGAGCCGGACTGCGCCGTACGGGGTCAAGGGCGTCGGCGAGCCGCCGACGGTCGTCTCCACGGCCGCGGTCGCGTCCGCGCTCCGCGCGGCCACCGGGCGCGAGCTGCCTCGCGTCCCCGTACGGCCCGACGACATCGTGGGGTTGTGAGCGATCTCGCTCGGCGTATCGCCGTTGCGCGCGGCGACGAGCCCGCCGACCTCGTCGTCCGCGGCGGCCACGTCTTCTCCGTCTTCACCCGCGAGTGGCTCGACGTGGACGTCGCCGTCTGCGACGGCTACGTCGCGGGCCTCGGCGAGTACGAGGGCGCCGAGACGCTCGACGCGACGGGCCGTTACGTCGTCCCGGGCTTCATCGACGCGCACATGCACCTCGAGTCGACGAAGCTGCTCGTGGACGAGTTCGCGCGGCTCGTGCTGCCGATGGGCACGACGACGGTCGTCGCCGACCCGCACGAGATCGCCAACGTCCTCGGCACCGACGGCATCCACTGGCTGCTCGACGTCTGCGACGAGCTGCCGCTCGACGTCTACTTCATGGCGTCGTCCTGCGTGCCCGCGTCGCACTTCGAGTCGCCGCACCGTCCGCTGACGCCCGGTGATCTCCAGGGCCTGCTCCGCCGGCGCCGGGTGATCGGGCTGGCCGAGATGATGAACTTCCCCGGCGTCATCGCCGGCGACCCCGGCGAGCTCGCGAAGCTCGCGCTCGACGGAGCCGCACACGCGGACGGCCATGCGCCGGGCGTGATGGGCAAGGCGCTGAACGCGTACGCCGCGTCGGGGATCCGCTCCGACCACGAGGCGCTCGACGGTCGAGGAGGGGCGCGAGCGGCTGCGGGCCGGGATCTGGCTGCTGATCCGCGAGGCGTCGATGGCGCGCAACCTCGACGCGCTCCTGCCGCTCGTCCGCGAGTTCGGCCCGGAGCACATGGCGTTCTGCACGGACGACCGCGATCCCGAGGACATCGCCGATCAAGGCCACATCAACCAGATGGTGCGGAAGGCCGTTGCCGCGGGAGTCTCGCCCGAGGACGCGCTTGTGCTCGCGTCCCACAATCCGGCCGTCGTGGCACGGCCTCGACCATCTCGGCGCCATCGCGCCCGGCTACCAGGCCGACCTCGTCGTGCTGCCCGACCTCGAGTCGTTCGAGCCCGAGCTCGTGCTGAAGGCCGGCCGTGACGGTGGCGGAGATTCCGGAGGCGATCGTGCCGGAGTGGGTGAAGCACACGGTGCGCGTGCAGCCGATCTCCGCCGGCGACTTCTGCGATTCCCTGGACAGGTGGCGAGGCCCGCGTGATCGGGCTCGTACCGGACCAGGTCATCACGGACGAGCTGATCGAGGAGCCGACCGTCGTGGACGGCGTGGTCGTCGCCGATCCGGCACGCGATCTCGCCAAGATCGCCGTCGTCGAGCGCCACCTCGGCACCGGGCGGATCGGGCTCGGGCTCGTGCGCGGGTTCGGACTGCAGAGCGGCGCGCTCGCCTCGACCGTCGCCCACGACGCGCACAACATCGTCGTCGTCGGCGTCGACGACGGCGACATGGTCAGAGCGGTTCAGCGCCTGGCCGAGCTGGGCGGCGGCATCGTCGCCGTCGAGTCGCGCGGCGTCCGGGCGGAGTTGCCGCTGCCGGTGGCGGGGCTGCTCTCCGACGCGCCGCTCGCCGACGTCGTGGCGCAGAGCCGCGCCTGCAACGAGGCGGCGGCTGAAGCTCGGCTGCACGGTCGCCACGCCGTTCCTCACGCTGTCCTTCCTCGCGCTCTCGGTGATCCCGAAGCTGAAGATCACCGACCAGGGCCTCGTCGACGTCGACCGCTTCGAGATCGTGCCGCTCGCCTACTCCGCGTAGCCTCCCATGGTCAGCGCGCATAGCGCCTTGCCGGTGTGCATCCGGTTCTCGGCCTCGTCGTAGACGACCGACTGCGGGCCGTCGATGACCTCGTCCGTCACCTCGGTGCCGCGGTCTGCGGGCAGGCAGTGCATGTACAGGGCGTCCGGCTTCGCCAGCGCCATGCGCCGTGCGTCGCAGATCCAGTCGCGGTAGGCCGCCGACTCGGCGAGCGCCTTCTGCTCGTCCGTGAACGCGTCGAGGCGCCCCCACGACTTCGGGTAGACGACGTCGGCGCCCTCGAAGGCCTCGTCCATGTCGTTGCAGTACGTGATCGAGCCGCCGCCTTCGTGCGCGGCCGCGTCAGCCCGCTCGACGACCTCGGGCATCAGCTCCCAGCCGGGCGGGTGGGCGACGACGACGTCCATGCCGAAGCGCGGCAGCAGCATCGCGAGGCCCTGCGGCACGGACAGCGGCTTGGCGTACGACGGCGCGAAGGCCCACGTGACGGCGACGCGCAGTCCCCGCAGGTCCTCGCCGCGGTGCTCGCGCAACGTCTGCAGGTCGGCGAGCGTCTGCGTCGGGTGATCGATGTCGCACTGGAGGTTGATGATCGGAATGTCCGCCCAGCGCGCGATCTCGCGCATCCAGGCGTTGCCCTCGTACGGCACGAGGTCGTGGCGGATGGCCATGCCGTCGCCGTAGCGGGAGAGGATGATGCCCATGTCCTTCGGGCTCTCGCCGTGCGCGACCTGCGTCTTCTCGGCGTCGAGGAAGATCGCATGGCCGCCGAGCTGCGTCATCCCGGCCTCGAAGGCGTTGCGCGTCCGCGTCGACTTGTCGAGGAAGAGCATGAACAGCGTGCGGTCGAGGAGCAGCTTGTGCGGCCGCCGCTCCTTGTAGGCGGCCTTGAGCTCGCGCGAGACCGCGATCGCCTCGTCGATCTCGGCGGTCGTCCAGTCGAGCGTCTCGATGTAGTCACGACCGGTGAGGGACTTCCGGTCGACGAGTGTCTGGGGCATGACAACCTCCTCAGGGGACGGTCACGGTCGAAAAGCTGTCGAGCATCGCCTCGACGTCGTCGCCGAGCGGGTAGAGGACGGGGCACGTGCAGCCGGCGTCGACGTACTCGCGCACCTTGGCGCGGCACTCGTCCGGCGTGCCCGAGGCGGTGATCAGCTGCACCACCTCGTCGGGGACGAGCGTCATCGCACGCTCGATTTGCTCCTGCGTTGCGGGCCAGGTGAGCACGGCGCCGATCTCCTCGAGCAGCGACTCGTCGACGCCGCTCGCCTTCATGATGTGCGGCTGCTGGCCGAGATACTGCGTGACGAGCTCGCGGGCCCGGTCGAGAGCGAGCGAGCGGTCGGCGTCGAGCGAGCAGACGACGAGCTGCGGCCGGTCGAGGTCGGAGACGGTGCGGCCCGCGCGCGCGGCGCCTTCGGCGAGCGCCTCCATCGCCGCCCGCGTGTAATGCGGCCCGACGAGGTAATTGAAGAGCACGCCGTCGCCGATCTCGCCGGCCAGCTCCATCATCTTCATGCCTGTCGCGCCCACGTAGATGGGCACGTGCTTGGGCGAGCGGTCGCCGTGGACGATGTCGATCTCGACGTCGTCGAGGTGGACGAAGTCGCCGTGGTAGGTCACGCGCTCCATCGCCAGCAGCCGCCGCGTCGCCTCGACGGTCTCGCGCATCGCCTGCAGCGGCTTGCGGCGCTGGACACCGACCTTCTCGGCCAGCGGGTCCCACCAGGCGCCGAGCCCGAGCAGGATGCGGCCCGGGGCGAGGTCGTCGAGCGTCGAGAACGTCGCCGCCAGCAGGCCGACGTTGCGCGTCCACGTGTTGACGACGCCGGCGCCGATGCCGATCCGCTCCGTCACCGCCGCGTAAGCGGCCATGGGTACGGTCGCCTCGCGCACGAGCCGGCTCTCCGCCTGCCAGACGGCCTCGAAGCCGCGCTCCTCCGCCAGCTGGGCGTAACGCATGCCCTCGCGGATCGGGTGCTTGTCCTGGAGATAGAGCGAGACGCGTTCCATCAGGCCGCCAGCCTCGGGGCGAACGCGTGCGCCGGGGTCTCGTCGAGGCGGCGCCAGAGCCGTGCTGCCTGCCGGTGCGCCCCCGCCGCGAGCTCGTCCTGGTCGAGGCGGCTGAGTCGACGGTCGCGCACGACCCACTCGCCCGCCACCATCACGTCGCGCACCCAGCGCGCGCTGAGACCGAAGAGCCAGTGCCCAGCAAGGCCGGCCTCGTCGAGCGGTGCCGGTGGCTCGTAGTCGAGCACGACGAGGTCGGCCGGCGCTCCCGGCTCGAGCGTGCCCAGCAGCGGCTCGCCGAACAGGTCTCCCGCGAAGTGGATCCCGTGGGCCAGCCGCTCGAGCGGCCAGTCGAGCCCGACCGCGACGTCGTCCTCGCGCAGGCGGATGTACGCGGCGCGCGACTCTTCGAACAAATCGCCCCCGATGCCGTCCGTGCCCAGCGCCACGCGCGGCCCCAGCGCCATGACGCGCGCGCGGCCGACGTTGTTGTTCATGTTCGAGCGGGCGTTGTGGGCGACCGTCGCTCCCGCCTCGCGGACGAGCGCGATCTCCTCGTCGTCGAGATGGACGCCGTGCGCCAGGAGGGCGCCGTCGTCGAGCGCGCCCGCCGCGGCCAGCCGCCGGACAGCTCCCAGGTCGACGCGGTCCTCGGCCACGTGGATGTGCAGCGGCCCGGCTTCCGCGCAGGCGGTCAGCGTCTCGTCGGACAGCGTGAACGGGGCGTGCGCGCCGGACATTGCCCGCACGAGCGGGGGACGCTCGTGCGCGACGAGCTCGAGGAAGCGGCGGTTCTCGGCGATCCCGGCCTGGGCTCGCTCGGGCCCGTCGCGGTCCGAGGTCTCGTAGCAGAGCACGGATCGGACCCCGAGCTCGCCGAGCGCGGCGGCGATGACGTCGAGCGAACCGTCGATGGCGTTGGGCGAGGCGTGGTGGTCGATCAGCGTCGTCGTGCCGCAGAGCAGCGCCTCCATCGCGCCGGCGAGCGCCGACGCACGTACCGTCTCCTCGTCGAGCGCGCGGTCGAGACGCCACCAGACTCGCTGCAGGATCTCGAGGAAGCTCTCCGGCGGCTGCAACGCGTAGGGCATGCCGCGGGCGAGCGCCGAGTAGAGGTGCGTATGCGCGTTGACGTTGCCGGGGATGACGAGCACACCCGAGCAGTCGATCCGCCGGCCCTCGCCGGGAGCGGCGACGCGACCGGCGTCGACCCAGAGATCGCCATCGGCGATCGCCACGGGATCGAGCGACGCGACGATCATGCGCGCTCCTTCGCGCGCACGAGGTGGGGGACGGCAGCGAGAGCGGCCGGTGAGTCCTTCATCGGCAGTCGGGTGCGACGGATGCCGTCAAAGGCGAACAGCGCTCCGGCGACGGCTGCCGCGGTCGGCACGAGGGCAGCTTCGCCGACGCCCTTGGCGCCGTACGGCCCTTCCGGCTGCGGCTCCTCGACGAGGATGCACTCGACGTCCGGCATGCCGCTCGGCGGAATCAGGTGCAGCGACTTCAGCGTCTCGGTGACCGGGACTCCACCGTCCACTACGAATTCCTCCGAGAGCGCATGGCCGAGGCCCATGTGCACAGCGCCCTCGATCTGCCCCTCGACGAGCAGCGGGTTGATCGCCCTGCCGACGTCGTGGGCGGCGACGACCTTCTCCAGCCGCCCTTCGTCGTCGAGGATCACCACCTGCGTCGCCCAGGCGTAGGCGAGATGCGTCACCGGCTCGTCGACGTCCGGCCCGAGCCCCGTCGTCCAGTCCACGAGGAAGTCGCCGCGGAACTCCTGTCCCGCAAGATCCTCGAGGCGGCCGCCGTCGAGCGTGGCCTTCAGCGCCCGCGCGGCCTCGATCACGGCGCGGCCGCCGAGAACGGTCGAGCGTGACGCCGTGGTCTGGCCCGTGTCCAGCTCGCGCTCGGTGTCGACGACGACCTGCACGCGATCGGGCGACAGGCCGAGCTCCTCGCACGCGATCTGCATGAGGGCGGTGTGGACGCCCTGGCCCATCTCCGTCCAGGAGTGGTACAGCGTCACCGACCCGTCGGTCTCCGGCCGCAGGATCGCGCGGCCGTGCTCCGGCACGCCGTTGCCGATGCCGGTGTTCTTGACGCCGCACGCGATGCCCGCATAGCGAGCCTCGCGATAGGCATCGCGGACTGCGAGCAGGGTCTTCTTGAGGCCCACGCCGGGGCCGAGCTTCTGCCCGGTGCCGAAGCGATCGCCGACGTCGAGCGCGTTCCGCCAGCGGATCTCCCAGCCGTCGATGCCGGCCTTCTCGGCGAGCCGGTCGAGGATGCCTTCCACGGCGAAGTTCGCCTGGTTGGCGCCGAAGCCGCGCATCGCGCCGCAGGGCGGGTTGTTCGTGTAGACGGCCTTCGCCTCGACGTCGACGTTGGGCACGCGGTACCCGCTGCAGGCGTGACCGGCGGCGCGCTCCAGCACCTTGTCGCCGACGCTGGCGTAGGCCCCGGTGTCGCCGACGATACGGGCGCGTACGGCCACGAGCCGTCCCTCCTCGTCGCATCCGGCCGTGTACTCGAGCCACATCGGGTGGCGCTTGGCGTGGAAGCGCAGGCTCTCGCGGCGGCTGAGGGTGACCAGCACGGGCGAGCCGGACGAGCGCGCGAGCAGGGCGGTGTGGCACTGGACGTTGAGGTCCTCCTTGGCGCCGAACGCTCCACCGGTCGCGACCTGGGTCACGCGCACGGCGTCCTCGGGGACGGCGAGGAAGGAGGCGATCTGCCTGCGATCCTCCCAGGCGCCCTGGCCCTGCGAGTAGACGCGCATGCGTCCCTCGTCCTCGGGAACGGCGAGCGCCGACTCGGGCTCGAGGAATGCGTGCTCGACGAACTGGGTGCGGAAGGTCTCCGACACGACATGGGCGGCGCCGGCCAGCGCGGCGTCGACATCACCGCGCTTCACCTCGGACGTCGAGAGCACGCGCGCGCCTTCCTCGAACGGACTCGTGACCGGCTCCAGCACCTCGGCGTACTCCACATCGATGAGCGCCGCCGCCTCCCGGGCGGCCGCGCGGGTCTCGGCAGCGACGGCGGCGATCACGTCGCCGACGTAGGCGGTCGTCTCGCCCTCCGCGACGAACTGGCGCCAGTCCTTCGTCAGCACGCCCTGCGTTCGCTCGCCCGGAACGTCGGCGGCGGTGACCACCGCCACCACGCCCGGCTGGGCCGCGGCCCGTGACGTGTCGATCCTGCGAACGACCGCGCGCGGGTGGTCGGAGAAGCGCAGCGCCCCGTGCACCATTCCGGGCGCCACCAGGTCGCCCACGAACGGCTCGTCGCCGAGGGCGAGCCTCGTTCCACGATAGAGCGCTGTGCGCGTGCCCACCCGCCCGCTGCTCTCGACCGGAGGCAGAGGGTTGCCTCGCCGTGCCGCAGCCGCCCGCTCGACCGCGTCGAGGATCTTCACGTACCCGGTGCAGCGGCACGTGTTGCCCAGGAGGGCGCGCGAGATCTCCTCTCTGGAGGGATCGGGGTTCTTTTGGAGCAGCGCCTCGGCCTTCATCACGATGCCCGGCGAGCAGAAGCCGCACTGCGAGGCGCCCGAGGCCGCAAAGGACTCCGACCAGCGCCGGCGGTCGTCCTCGGAGAGGCCTTCCTGGGTGATCACGTGCTTGCCCTCTACGCGCGTCGCCTGCTGGGCGCACGAGACGACGGCCCGGCCGTCGACGATCACGGTGCAGGCGCCGCACGACCCCTCGGGGGCGCAGCCGTCCTTGACCGAGCGCAGGCCGAGCTCGTCGCGGAGCAGCTCCAACAGGCTCGCGCCCTCGCGTGGCTCCGCGGTGACGGCCTGGCCGTTGAGCGTGAGCTCCATGGCCTACTCCATGGCCCCCAGGACGAGCGCGAGCAGGGCCATCCGCATGACGACGCCGTTGAAGGCCTCGATCCAGTAGCGGGCGTGCCGCGTGTCGTCCACGTCCATGGGCAGCTCGTCCATGCGCGGCAGGCTGTGCAGGACGATCGAGCCCGCCTTTCCCTGATCGCGCAGGAGCTCCCGCGTGACGCGGTACGCCTCGGGCGTCGTGCCGACCGTCTCACCGCGTTCGTCGAGCGACTTCGTGTAGTCGGGCTGCACGACCGGCTCCATGTAGATGACGTCGGAGTCCGCGATCACGTCCGCCACCGACGGCGCCTCCTCGTAGCGCACGCTGAGCTCGTCCAGCTCGGCCTTGAACTCGTCGAGCAGGGACATCTCGGGCGGGCAGACGACATAGGCCTTCGCGTCGAACTGTGACATGGCATAGAGAATCGAGTGCATCGTCCGCATGCGCATGTCGCCGACAAGCAGGAACGTGAGCCCGTCGATCGTGCCCAGCTCCTTCTTCGTCGTGTACAGGTCGGTGAGCACCTGTGTCGGGTGCTCGCCCCAGCCGTCGCCGCAGTTGATGACCGGCACCGACGCCCAGCGGGCCGCCTCCGCCGGCGCCCCTTGCTGGAAGTGGCGCATGGCGATGACGTCGCCGTAGTACTCGAGCATGTGGACGGTGTCCTTGATCGACTCCTGGTAGAAGTCGCCGGCGCGCGTCATCTTGGCGTCGGAGAAGCCGAGCACGTGGCCGCCGAGCCGGTGCATCGCAGCCTCTGTGGCCAGCCGGGTGCGCGTCGACGGCTGGTAGAAGGCCGTCAGCAGCGTCTTCGACGTGAGCAGATCGGCGTTCTGGCGGTTGCGCGCGATCGGCGCGAGCTCGTCACACACGCCGAAGACGTGCTCGAACTCAGCGCGCTCGAAGCCCTTAAGCGACAGGATGTCGCGTCCCGAGAAGCTTCTCATCGTTGGTCCTTTCTATTGATGGATGCGTACGGGTGACGCCCGTGAAGAGCACGGCGACCCGCTCGTCCGGGCCGACGGCGCCCGCCGCGCAGAGGTCGAGCAGGCCGGCGAGGCCCGCCGAGCCGGTGTGGTCGACGTCGATGCCCGTCGCCTCGCGGGCGAGCGCGTTTGCACGCGCGAGCGTCTCCTCGCCGACGACGAGCGGCTGTCCGCCCGTCTCCAGCATCGACTCGACGACTGCGAGCCAGTCGTAGGTCTCGTCGTCGAGGATCCCGTGCGCAATGGAATGCGGCTCGTGTTCCCACGGCCACATGAACTCCGAGCGGTGCCGTGCGGCGTATTCGAGCCCGGCTTTCCGGGCGCGCTCGAAGGCGCGCTTGAGCGGCCAGGCCGCGGTGGTCTGCACCGTGTCCAGCCTGGGTGCCAGCCCACCCTCGCGCAGCCCCGCCGCGACGGCGCTCGCGAGCGCCCCGCCTCCGACCTGGACGACTGCGCGGTCGAGTGGCACGCCCGACGAGGCCAGCTCCCAGCCGAGCGTGTAGCCGCCCTCTACGGCGAGGCCGTTGAGGTTGCCCTGGCACGTGAACGGCACCGCCCCGGTCGCGAGCGCTTGCAACAGGCGGCGATACGCCGGGTCACCAGGCCGGCCGTCACGCGGGCAGCGCGTGACGCGGGCGCCGAGCGCGTCGAGGCGGGCGAGCACCGCGGGATCTGCACCGGTGGGGACGAAGACGCGCAACGACCTGCGGCCGGCCGAGGCCACGACCGCGGCGGCCAGAGCGGCGTTGCCACAGCTCGCGATCGCGAGCTGGGGGCGTTCTGCGGTCAGGCCCGCCCGCTCGCACGCTTCCAGATAGACGAGGACGCCGAAGAGGTGCCTAGCCTTGTGGGATCCGGACACGTTGCCGGTCTCGTCCTTGATCCAGACGCCGCCCGTCTCCGAGAAGCCGAGTCTGTCCGACAGCTCGTCCGCGCGCGCGAACGGCGTGACCACGAAGCCGTGGCCGTCAACCTCGGCGACGCGCGCGTCGAGGTCGCGCACGAGTGCGCAGAAGTCGCCGTCCGACAGGCCGAGCTGGGCGGCATGGAGGTGTAACCGGTAGCGCAGGAATGGGTTCGGCTCCCTGTCGTCCGAGACGAAGCCGGTCTCGCCCGAGTCGAGCTGGCGGCGGAGCACGTGGTCGACGTCGTCGACACGGGACGCGTTGGGGCACCCGAAGGCGAACGGATCGCGCGCTTCCGCGCCGCAGCCGGCACAGACGAGGCGGCTCACAGCTGCTCCAGCACGCCGGTGCGCGCGTTGAGCTCGTCGATCAGCTCGTCCCAGGCGTGGACGTTCTCGCGCGTCCGCGTCCAGAAAGACGGGTCACGCCGCGCGACGAAGTCCTCGACCGAGACACCCTGCTGCTCGACCCATGTGAAGTAGCCGAGGTTGAAGATCCGGTCGCGGTCGACGCTCGTGAGCTCGAGCAGGTTGTCCGTCCCCTGGCCGAGCACGTGCTCGGAGAACACTTCGGCTGCGCCCATCCCGTCGAGCCCGTCCGGAAAGTGACGGGCCAGCGTGCGTTCCCGCTCGCTTCCGTACATGACGGCGCCGTCCGTCGCGACTGTCGCCACGACGTCTGCTGGACCGAGGTCGAACTGCTTCGCGATCTTGATTGCCGCAAGCACGTTGCAGATGCTCGACAGGCCGAGTGAATCGAGGCCGGCCAGTGTTGCCTGGGGCACGCCTCGCCGGCGGGCGAGGTATGCGCGACCCGCCTCGCTGCTGAACAGGACGCCCAGCTGGTCCGTCGCCCGGTCGGAGACGGCGACGACGACATCGGTGCTCAGCGCGTTGTGGATCAGCGGAATGTGCTTGTCGCCGATGCCCTGGATGTTGTGCTCCCCGAAGCCGTTGCGGAGCATGGTCGGACACTCCAGCGCCTCCACGGCGACGACCAGCGATCCGTGATGCTCCTTCAGGTAGTCGCCCGCGCCGATCGTTCCCGCAGAGCCCGTCGCGGCGACGAAGGCCCGCAGCGACAGCTCGGGCTCCTCATCGCGGAGCGACTCGAAGATGGTCTCGACCGCCCGCCCGGTCGCCGCGTAGTGAACGGCGTGGTTCCCGAACTCCGAGAACTGGTTGAGGATGACATTCGCGGGATCGGCCGCCAGCTCCTTGCACGCGTCGTAGATCTCTTTGACGTTGCTCTCGGTCCCGGGCGTGCGCACGATGTCCGCCGGATCGGTTACCCAATGCTCGAGCCAGTCGAAGCGCTCGCGGCTCATCCCCTCGGGCAGCACGGCTACGCCGCGGCACCCCAGCAGACGGGAGATTGCGACACCACCCCGGCAGTAGTTGCCGGTGGAAGGCCAGACGGCCCGCTGTCGTGCTGGGTCGAAGCCGCCCGTGACGAGCCGCGGCACGAGGCACGCATACGCGGCAAGCACCTTGTGGGCACGGATCATCGGAAAGCGGTCGCCGAGTGCGACGACGATCTTTGCGTCCACCCCCGTCAGCTCCGGCGGCAGCACGAGGTGCTCGGGGACGTCCACGAGAGTCTTGCGGTCGGCGTGGTTGCGCCAGTGAACGCGGAAGAGGTTCAGAGGATGCGCGTCGTCGGGCCCGATCGTTCGCAGTCCCTCGCGCACATCGGAGCGGATCAGCCCGGGATCAGCGAGCTGTGCGAACGTGGGCAGCGCGACGCGCGCCTCGCGGAGATGCGCGACTGCACGCTCGAATACGTCGACCTCCACGATCTCTGTCTCAAGCCCAAGTGCGCTCACGACACCTCCTTCGCAATCGGCGTTGGCACACACAGGGTCGGCCATCACCGGCGGCCGTCGCATCGGTGACAACCCGCATCCGGGTTGCGCCGAAGCCGCATAGCGGGCCGCGGAGTGCGCCAGCGCGCTAGCGTTGTCGACGCTTCGAGATCGTCCCGCTCGCCGCGACTGACAAACTCGCCGCATGCAGCCTTCCGAGGAGATCCGGCGCATTGTAGGCCGCTGGACGGAGTCGATATCGGAGGGCGACGCAGGCTCGGTTCTCGCGCGGTTATCGGAGCATGCTGGCACGCTGATCATCGGCACCGACCCAGCCGAGTGGTGGCACGGTCCAGGAGGCGCACGCCCTCTGGGGCCGGCAGATCGAAGAGCTGGGCACCTTCCCGGTCACAGCCGTTGAGATCGAGGCGTGGGAGGAAGGGACGGTCGGGTGGGCGAGCGTCAAAGAGACGATCACGTTGGAAGGCGAGGCGTTCCAAGCCCGAGGTAGCTACGTTCTTCACCTCGAGCGCGGAGAGTGGAAAGTCGTGCAGGTGCACTGGTCATTTCCCAAGGCGAACGTCGAGGCTCTCGGGAGGGCGCTGACCGTCACGCTCGAGGAGCTCGAGAAGGCGGTCCAGCTCGACCAGCCCGACCTCTCGAGCACGCTCGCCGCCGACGGCACGGTGACGATCGTCTTCACGGACATCGTGGACTCGACCGTCCTCCTCGGCCGGCTCGGTGACCACGCCTGGCGCGAGGTTCTCCGGCGGCATGACGCCGTGATCGAGGACGCCACTGCGACCCACGGCGGGACAGTCGTGGAGACCCAGGGCGACGGATCGATGCTTGCGTTCTCGAGCGCGCGGCGGGCGGTCGCCTGCGCGCAGGCAATCCAGCGTGAGATCGCCACGGTCTTTGCGGACGACTCGCCGCCCATCCGCGTCAGGATCGGCCTTCACACGGGTGACGCGCTCCACGAGGGCGACCGCTTCTACGGCACGAGCGTGCACTACGCGGCGCGCGTGGCCAGCCAGGCGCTGGGGGGTGAAGTGCTCGTCTCGAACCTCGTGCGCGAGCTGGTGGCCGGGTCGGGCGTCGACTTCCTCGAGAGCCGCGAGGTGGAGCTGAAGGGGCTCGACGGCTCGCACCGGCTCTTCGCGGTCGACCTCACCTGAGGGCAGCCGGCTTTGAGTAGGGTCCGGCGCGTGACGGAGCCTTCGTCGCCGGAGCCTCGGACCCCCGACGAGCTCGCGTTCGAGCGGATCGTCTACGAGAAGGCGCCGCCGCGGGCGACGATCACGCTGAACCGGCCCGAGCGGCTCAACGCCTTCGACTTCCAGATGCTGCGCGAGCTCGCGCGCGCGTGCGAGGACGCGTCCTGGGACGACGAGATCCGCGTGGTCGTGCTGACCGGCGCCGGGCGCGCGTTCTGCGTCGGCGCCGATCTCAAGGAGTGGTCGGCCGAGTACCTCGGCAACCCGCAGGGCTACTGGAAGTGGTTCGGCGCGTTCCAGGACGCGCACGACCGGCTGCGCGGGATCGGCAAGCCGACGCTCGCGCGCATCAACGGCGTCTGCGTGGGCGGCGGCAACGAGTTCCAGATGGCCTGCGACCTCGCGGTGATGGTCGACGACGCCTACATCCGCCACGTCGGGCTCGAGCACGGCTCGGTACCCGCCGGCGGCGCCACGCAATGGTTGCCGGTGATGGTGGGGGAGCGGCGCGCGCGCGAGATCGTCTTGCTCTGCGAGGAGATCACCGCGCAGCAGGCGCAGGCGTGGGGGCTCGTGAACCGCGTCGTGCCGGCTGCCGAGCTCGACGCGACGGTGGACGAGCTCGTCGAGAAGCTCGCGGCCAAGCTGCCCCAGACGACGCGCTACGCAAAGCACCAGCTGAACTTCTGGCGAGACCTCTCCTGGAACCAGACCGTGGGGCACGCGCGCGACTGGCTGGCGCTCAGCATGCTGGGAGAGGAGGCGCAGGGCGCCGTCAAGCGGTTCGTGGAGAAGCGAGATGCCTGACTTCACACGCGTCGAGCGCGAGCCGCCGATCGCGGCCGTCTTCCTCGATCGGCCGAAGCAGCTGAACGCACTCTCTTCCGAGCTGATGGCGGAGGTCGTCGCGGCTCTTCAGGAGCTCGACGCAGACCCGGAGATCCGTTGCATCGTCGTTGGCGGCTCGGAGCGGGTGTTCGCGGCCGGCGCCGACATCGGCGAGATGGCCACGGCCTCGGCCGTCGAGATGTACGTCAGCCGCCGGGTCGACGCCTGGGACGCGATCCGCGCCGTGCGCACGCCGCTCGTCGCCGCAGTCTCCGGCTTCTGCCTCGGCGGCGGCTGCGAGCTGGCGATGGCATGCGACGTCGTCGTGGCCTCCGAGACGGCGGTCTTCGGCCAGCCGGAGACCGGCCTCGGCCTCATCCCCGGAGCCGGCGGCACACAACGCCTCACGCGCGCGGTCGGCAAGGCGCTGGCGATGGACGTCATCCTCTCCGGCCGCCGTCTTTCCGCCCGCGAGGCACTCGACGCCGGCCTCGTCGCGCGCGTCGTCGCCCGCGAGGCCTGGCTGGACGAGGCGAAGCGCGTCGCCCGCGACATCGCCGCCAAAGGCCCGGTCGCCAGCCAGCTGGCGAAGGAAGCCGTCGTGCGGGCGGACGAGGGCCCGCTGTCGCTCGGCATCGACTACGAGCGGCGGCTCCTCTACCTCGCGTTCTCGTCTGTCGACGCCCGTGAGGGCATGGCGGCGTTCGTGGAGAAGCGGCCGCCGCAGTTCCAAGGCCGGTAGTCTCCCCGGCCCATGAGCCTGCGTCGCATCCTCGTCGCGACCGACCGTTCGGAGACGGCCGAGCACGCCGTCCGCTTCGCCGCGGACATGGCCGTGCGCTTCGAGGCCGAGCTCCTGCTCTGCCAGGTCGTCATCCCACCGGCCGAGACGCCGCCGCACGCTCGAGAAGACCTGACGGAGTACGGCCGCCGCTTCGCGGGCGAGCTCGCGCGTGGGGTGATCTCGACGGGCGAGGATCCCGCGCAGGCCATCGTCGATTGCGCGGTGGCGGAAGACGTCGACGTGGTCGTCGTGGGGAACGTCGGGATGAGCGGGCGCAAGGAGTTCCTGCTCGGAAACGTCCCGAACCGGGTCTCGCACAACTCCGACCGGACCGTCATCATCGTCAATACGCGCCAGCGCTCCGAGCAGGCGCAGAAGAAGAAGCGAGGGCTCTTCCGCAGATGAGCGGCACGCAGGAAGCGGATCTCAACCTCCTCGGCCGCGCGGCGCACATCGGCAAGGTGATGGCGCGCTACGGCCTCGGCGAGCGCGGCGCTGCCGACGTGCCGCTCGAGGAGCGCGCGAAGAGCCTGCGGGCGGCACTCGAGGAGCTCGGGCCGACGTTCGCGAAGCTCGGGCAGATCCTCTCCACTCGCCCCGACCTGCTGCCGCCCGAGTTCATCGCCGAGCTCTCGAAGCTCCAGGACGACGTGCCGCCGATGACCGAGGAAGAGGTCGTCGCCGTCATGGAGGAGGAGCTCCGCGTGCCCGTGGGAGGACGTGTTCGCGAGCATCGATCCCGAGCCGCTCGCCGCGGGGACGATCGGCCAGGTGCATGCCGCGACGCTGGAGAGCGGTGAGCGCGTGGTCGTCAAGGTGCAGCGCCACGGCGCAGAAGAGGAGATCATGCGCGACCTCGGCCTGCTCGAGCTCTTCGCGGAAAAGGCCGAGCACCGCGACGGCCTGCGAAGGCTCGTCGACTTCCCGTCCGTTATTCGCCATCTGTCCGCCTCGCTCAAGCGCGAGCTCGACTTCCGCATGGAGGCGGCGAACGTCGACAGGCTCGCCGAGGTGCTCGAGCGCTACCCGCGTCTCGCGGTTCCGTCCGTCTACCACGAGCTCTCGAGCAAGCGCCTCCTCGTGCTGAGCTTCGTGGACGGGGTGCCCGTGCGCGACGCGCCAGACGTCCCCGAGCGCAGGGACGCCGCGCGCCAGCTGATCGAGTCGTACTACCGGCAGGTGCTCGTCGACGGCTTCTTCCACGCCGACCCGCACCCCGGCAATCTCCTCTGGGCGGACGACACCGTCTACTTCCTCGATTGCGGCATGGTGGGGGAGGTCGACGCGCGCATGCGCGAGCTCGTGTTGCTGCTCGTGATGGCGTTCTGGCAGGAGGACGACGAGTTCCTCGCCGAGGTCGTTCTCCAGCTCGCCGACCAGGAGCTCCCCGACGAGTTCGACCTCAACGCGTTTCAGGGCGAGATCGCCACGCTCGTGCAGAGCGTGCGCGGGCAGTCGCTGCAGGAGATCCAGCTGGGGCCGATCCTCCAGGGCATCACGCAGATCGCGGCTCGCCGCGACGTCCGCCTGCCCGCCGAGATGGCGCTGACGGCCAAGGCGCTCGCGCAGATGCAGCTCGCGGCAGCGACGCTCGACCCCGACCTCGACCCCTTCTCCGTCGTCGGACGGTTCCTCGCTCGGCGCCTATTCGAGCGCGGGCGCGAGGCGATCGATCCCAAGCGTGCGTTCTACGAAGTGCAGAAGGTGAAGGTGCGCCTCTCGGGGCTCGTCTCCGCCGTCGAGCGGCTCGTGGGCGCACGGCCGGGCCAGCGCTTCCAGGTCGACATGAAGGGCATGGGCAGCCTCGAGAACACGATCCGGCGCGCCACGCGCCGCATCTCGCTCGCCATCACCGCCGCGGCCGCGATCATCTCCAGCGGCTTCACGCTCGGCCAGGAAAGCGTTGACAACTGGGTGCCGGCCTTATTCGGCAGCATCGGCTTGGCCCTGCTCTTCCTGATGCTCGTCGACCTGTTCTGGAAGAGGGGCTCGAGGTCTTCTAGCTCTTCTTGAGCATCTTCGCGAGCCGCCGCTCGAGGAAAAACGCTATCGCCGTCATGGCGACGCCGAGCAGCAGCCGCTCTCCGCGGCGGACGATCCGAGGGGCTTTCACCCGTCCAGCTCTTCCGGTGTGACGTCCACGTCGATGGGGGAGCCCTGGCGAACGACGGTCACGGTCAGCGTCTCGCCGATCCGTTCCTCCGTCATCAGGCGCTGCAGGTCGCCCGCGCTCGATACGGGAGTGCCGTCGAGCGCGACGATGAGGTCCTCGGGCCTGAGCCCGGCCGTCGCCGCCGGACTGCCGTCGACGACCTCCACCACTTCCACCGCGTTCCTCCGTCCCAGCTCGCCGGCGAGCCGGGGAGGCACGGGACGCGGACCGCCCGCGATGCCGATGTAAGCACGGCGGAAGCGACCCTCGCGCATGAGCGCGCCGACGATCCGCCGGGTCGTGTCGTTGATCGGCACGGCCAGGCCGAGGCCCACGCCGGCGACGGCGGTGTTGATGCCCACAACGCGGGCTGCCGCGTCGGCAAGCGCGCCGCCCGAGTTACCGGGATTGAGGGCGGCGTCGGTCTGCACGACGTTCTCGACGATGCGACCGGCAGCCGTCGGCAGCGAACGGCCGAGTGCTGAGACGACTCCGGCCGTCACCGAGCCTGCGAAGCCGTGCGGGTTGCCGATGGCGACGACGAGCTGCCCCACCTGCAGGCGATCGGCATCGCCGAGCGTCGCGGGCGTGAGATCGTCGGTGGCCACGCGCAGCACGGCGAGGTCGGACAGACGATCCGTGCCGACGACGTCGAAGTCGAGCTCGCGGCCGTCGACGAACGCCGCCGTTCCGCCGTCCGCTCCGTCGACGACGTGTGCGGACGTGAGCACGTAGCCGTCAGGCGTCACCGCGACACCGCTCCCGCCGCCGCTCACCGGACGGCCGTTGAGCCGCCTTCTGACCTGGAGGTTGGCGACGGACGGAGACAGCGTTCGCGCTACCTCGGTCACGACGCGCGAGTACGCGTCGAGAGGCTCCTCGACGTACTGCAAGTCGCTGATCAGCTCTAGCCGCGCCATGCAGCCACGCTAGCAATCGCGAGTCGGGTTGCCGGCTGGTGAACACAGATTTGTAAGAGTGACTGTCGTGGTGAACGTGCCCCATCACCACAGTGAAAGCATCCCCCGCCATGACCGGCTCTGCCCGCCCACAGCGCCCGCGTGTCGTCATCCTCGGCGGCGGCTTCGCCGGCGTCGGCGCCGTGCAGAAGCTGAAGGACGCCGACGCCGACGTCGTGCTCGTCGACAGGCACGACTACCACACGTTCCAGCCGCTCCTCTACCAGCTCGCGACCGGCCTGGTCGAGACCACGATCGTCGGGCACTCGCTGCGCGACCTCGTCCACGGGCAGGACAACGCGACCATCCACAAGACACACGTCACGGGCATCGATCTCGCGGCGCGCACGATCCAGTTCGATGAACTCGAGCCTCTGACGTACGACTACCTCGTTCTGGCGTTGGGAGCGGAGGTCAACTTCTTCGGGACCGAGGGCGCTGCCGATCATGCATTCCCGATGTACACGCTGACCGATGCACTGCGCCTCAAGAACCACCTGCTCGAGCGCTGGGAGGCGGCGGACAAGGATCCGAGCCTCGTGCGGGACGGGGCGCTGAACGTCGTCGTCGTGGGCGGCGGGCCGACCGGCGTCGAAACCGCGGGCGCGTTGGCGGAGCTCTACCGCGCGGATCTCGCCGAGGACTATCCCGAGCGTCGCGCAGGACGACGCACGCATCGTGCTCGTGGAGGCCGGGCCGGAGCTCTTCTCCATGTTCAAGCCGAACCTCCGCGCGTACGCGACGGAGGCCCTGAACGAGCGCACCGTCGAGGTGATGACGGGGGAGAGAGTTGCGTCGGTGTCACCCACTCGCGTCACGCTCCAGTCGGGGAAGGTGCTCGAGGCCCACACGCTCGTGTGGGGCGCCGGCCTGTCCGGCAACCAGCTCGTGCAGTCGCTCGGCCTCGAGCTGGAGCGGGGGAACCGCATCGGCGTCGGCCCGGAGCTCGACCTCCCGGATCATCCCGAGGTCTACGTCGTCGGGGACATCGCCGCGATCACGGACGCAAAGACGAAGCAGGTGCTCCCGCAGCTCGGGTCTGTTGCCCTGCAGTCGGGAGAGCACGTGGGCGAAGTGATCTCCCACCGCATCGCGGGCAAGAAGACCAAGCCGTTCGAATACAAGGACAAGGGCACGATGGCCGCGATCGGGCGTGGCGCGGCGGTCGTCCAGATGCTCGGCGGAAAGACCATGAAGGGCAGGAGGGCAACGCTTGCCTGGTTGACCGTGCATTCCGCACTCCTGCCGACCAACGAGGACCGCGCAAAGGCGTTGGTCGACTGGGCCGGCGCCGGGCTCACGCACGCGCGCGCCGGCCGGATCACGGTGGATCCCGACGAGGAATAGGGGAGAGATGACAGACGTAATCGCCGGAGTCTTCGACGAGCTCGCCGCACGCGGGCACGAGCCGCAGCTCGAAAAGGCGACCGCCACGGTGCGCTTCGACGTGAAGGACGGCAGTCGGACGCAGCGCTGGCTCCTCACCGTGAAGAAGGGAGATCTCCAGGTGTCCCGCAGGAATGCGGCGGCCGACCTCGTCATCCGCTGCGACCGGACGCTGGCCGAGCGGCTCTTTACGGGGAAGGCGAACGCGATGTCGGCCGTCCTGCGCGGTGAGCTGGCGGTGGAGGGCAGCGCGGAGCTGCTCGTGCTGGTTCAACGGCTTCTGCCGAGACCGCGCACTCGCCCGTCGGAAGGGTCTTGCCGCCGGCTACGCGAGGAGGCAGCGATGAGCGAGGTCAAGATCCTCGACGGCAACACGTTCGTCGTCAGCGACGACCGCGGTGACATCGAGGCGTCCCCGATCGATGCGACCGGGCTCTTCTCGTTCGACACCCGCTTCCTCTCGACGTGGGTGCTGACGGTGAACGGCGATCGGCTCAACGCGCTCTCGGTCGACGATCTCCAGTACTTCGAGACCCGCTTCTTCCTCGTGCCCGGAACTGGCACCGTGTACATCGACGCGAAGCTCTCGGTGATTCGCCGGCGCGCCGTCGGCGGCGGCTTCCACGAAGAGCTGACGATTCTCAACCACGACGACAAGCCGGTCCGCCTCGACGGTTCGCATCGATGCGGGCTGCGACTTCGCGGATCTGTTCGAGGTCAAGGATGCGCTGAAGAAGAAGGGCAAGTACTACGCCCGGGTCACGGCGGACGGCTCGTGCTCGGCTACGAGCGGAAGACGTTCAGGCGCGAGACCACCATCTCGGCGTCGACCCCTGCCAAGGTGGACAAGAACGGCTTGACGTTCACGGTCCGGCTCGAAGCCTCACGGCCTCGTGGCAGACCGAACTGGACGTCGTCCCCGGGCTCGGCCCTACGCGAGAGCCGGGCGCGTTGACCGCGGCCAAGCGGCGATCGAAGGTGACCATGGAGCAGGATCTGCGGCCGGTGGGTCGCGGACGCGCCGCGGGTCGAGTGCGACTGGGAGCCGCTCAAGGCGACGTATCGGCGCAGCCTCGTCGACATGGCCGCGCTCCGCTTCTCGCCGCCCGTCGCCGGCGGCGCCAGCCTGCCTGCCGCCGGCCTGCCCTGGTTCATGACGATGTTCGGCCGGGACAGCATCTTCACGAGCCTGCAGGCGCTGCCGTTCGCCCCCGAGCTTGCGGAGACGACGCTTGCGCGCGCTCGGGGCCTGGCAGGGCAGCGGGCTCGACGATTTCCGTGACGAGGATCCCGGTCGCATCCTGCACGAGATGCGCTACGGAGAGATGACGGCGTTCGAGGAACGGCCGCACTCGCCCTATTACGGCTGTGCCGACGCGACCCCGCTCTACGTTGTGCTGCTCGACGAATACGAGCGGTGGACGGGTGACCGCAAGCTCGTGCGGGATCTCGAGCACGAGGCGAGGGCGGCTCTCAACTGGATCGACGAGTACGCCGACCTGCTGGGCACGGGCTATGTGTGGTACCAGCGCCGCAACGAGAAGACCGGCCTCGAGAACCAGTGCTGGAAGGACTCGTGGGACTCGATCTCCTACCGCGACGGCCGGCTGCCCGGCTTTCCGCGGGCGACGTGCGAGCTGCAGGGCTACGCCTACGACGCGAAGCTGCGCGGCGCCCGCCTGGCACGCCTCGTCTGGAAGGACGCGGACTTCGCGGACAGGCTGGAGCAGGAGGCCGCCGATCTCAAGCGGCGCTTCAACCGCGACTTCTGGGTCGAGGACGGTGAGTACTTCGCCCTGGCGCTCGACACGGAGGGAAAGCAGGTGGACGCCCTCGCCTCGAACAACGGCCACCTGCTCTGGAGCGGGATCGTGGACAAGTCCAAGTCGCAGGCGGTCGCGCGACACCTCTTGGGACCGAAGCTCTTCTGCGGCTGGGGCGTGCGCACGCTGGCCGAGGGCGAAGCACGCTACAACCCCATCGGCTACCACGTCGGCACGGTCTGGCCGTTCGACAATTCCTTTATCGCCTGGGGCCTACGCCGGTACGGCTTCAAGGAGGAGGCGGCCCGGATCGCCGCAGGCATTCTCGACGCGGCCGACTTCTTCGACGGGCGCCTGCCCGAGGCGTTCGGGGGCTACCCGCGCCGGCTGACGAAGTACCCGGTTCAGTACCCGACGGCGTGCAGTCCGCAGGCCTGGTCGACCGGGACGCCGCTGCTCCTCCTGCGGACGATGCTGGGCCTCGAGCCGGAGGGCGAGCACCTCGTGATCGATCCGGCGCTGCCGAGCTTCATCGGCCACCTCGAGCTGCTCGACATCCCCGGCCGGTGGGGTCGGCTCGACGCGTTCGGACGTGGCCGGATTGATGTCGGCACAACCGAAAGGGGCAGATGATGGCGCAGCTTCAGCCGAACGAACCGGCAGACGTCCTCGTCGTCTTCGGCATCACGGGCGACCTGGCCAAGGTGATGACCTTCCGGTCGCTATACCGCCTCGAGGCGCGAGGTCTGCTCACCTGTCCGATCGTCGGCGTGGCGGTCGACGACTGGACGGTCGACCAGTTGATCGAGCGCGCCCACGACTCGATCGTGGGTACGGGCGAGCAGATTGACCAGAAGGTGTTCGACTCCTTCAAGGCGCGACTCTCCTACGTATCCGGCGATTTCAAGGACGCGGAGACGTACAAGCGGGTAGGCAAGGCGATCGAGGGCGCGAAGGTGCCCGTCTTCTATCTCGAGATCCCGCCGTTCCTGTTCGGTTCCACAGTCAAAGGACTCACGGACGCCGGACTGACGAAGACCGGACGGGTCGTGGTCGAGAAGCCCTTCGGGCATGACCTCGAATCGGCGCGGGCGCTCGCCGAAGAGCTCCATCAGTACGTCGACGAGTCGCAGATCTACCGCATCGACCACTACCTCGGGAAGATGGGACTCGAAGAGATTCTCCATCTCCGCTTCGCGAACGCAATCTTCGAGCCCCTCTGGAGCCGAAACTTCCTCGACTGCGTGCAGATCACGATGGTGGAGGACTTCGGCGTCGAGGACCGCGGCCATTTCTACGACCCTGTGGGAGCGCTACGGGACGTCGTCGTCAACCACCTGATCCAGGTCGTCGCTGCGTGTGCCATGGAATCGCCGTCGCGCGGCGACCCGAGGACGATCAAGGACTCCCAGGTGGCGCTCCTGCGCGCGATCGCGACCGCGGACCCCGGGCACTACGTACGGGGCCAGTACGACGGGTACCTCGCGATCGACGGCGTCGCGCCGGACTCGACGACCGAGACGTATGCCGCGCTGCGTCTTGACATCGAGAACTGGCGCTGGGCCGGCGTCCCGTTCTTCATCCGCACCGGCAAGCGGATGCCGGTCACACAGACCGAGCTCCGGCTGGTCTTCAAACACGCGCCGCGGCTCGGATTCAAGCTCTTCGACCACTATCCGGAGCCGAACCAGCTCGTCGTCAAGCTCGATCCGAGCACCGGCATCCGCTTGATCGTGGAGGCCCACCGCGCCGACGTCGACGCTGCGCATCGAGTCGATTTCGATGTGGAGTTCTCCGAGCAGGGCGGCGAGGGGCCGACGCCGTACGAGGTGTTGCTCAACGCCGCGTTGGTCGGGGACAGCACCCGTTTCACGCGCCAGGACGGCGTCGAGGAAGCGTGGCGGATCATGCAGCCGCTGCTCGATGCACCGCCGCCGGTGCACCCGTACGAGCCCGGGAGCTGGGGCCCCGAAGAGGCCAAGAAGCTCGTCGCCGGACACGGCGCGTGGCACGGCCCCTGGATCGAGTCATGACGTCGGTCAAAGCCGGGGAGGAGCGGCACGTGCAGAGCGCGGCGGCGCCTTCGCCGTTCACGCCGATCGCGGACTACGGCTTCATCTCGAACTGCCACACGGGAGCCCTCGTGGCGCCGGACGGCGCCATCGACTGGCTCTGCGTGCCGCGCTTCGACTCGCCGAGCGTGTTCGGCAGCCTCCTCGACCGGGGAGCCGGCATGTTCGGCGTCGCCCCGTTTGGCATCAACCACCCGACCGCGCGCGAGTACGAGCCGGGGACGAACGTCCTGGCGACGACCTGGAAGACACCGAACGGCTGGATTGTCGTGCGCACCGCGCTGACGATGGGGCCCTCAGATCACGAGGACGAGATCACTCCGCACACGCGGCCGCCGGCCGACGACGACGCCGACCACATGCTCGTCCGGACCGTCGAGTGCCTCGAGGGTCGCGTCGAGGTCGAGCTCATCTGTGAGCCCGATGTTCGGCTACGGCCGCGAGCCGGCGACGTGGACCTTGGTCGACGGCAGTCGCCATACGGCTGACGCGACAGGCGCGGGACAGACGCTTCGCCTCCAGACGGACCTCGCGCTCGGCATCGAAGGCGGGCAAGTGAGGGCGCGTCACTCGCTCGAGCCCGGCGAGCGAATCTACTGCGCTCTCTCGTGGGCAGAGCAGCTCGCGGTCCCCGCCGACGTCGACGAAGCCGATGAGCGGCTCGCGACGACGACACGCTTCTGGCGTTCCTGGCTGGACCGAGCGCGGATCCCCGACCATCGCTGGCGTGACCCGATCCAGCGTTCGGCTCTTGCGGTGAAGGGACTTACGTACATGCCGACGGGCGCGACGGTGGCGGCGCTCACCACGTCCCTCCCGGAGACGCCGGGCGGAGAGCGGAACTGGGACTACCGCTACACCTGGATCCGGGACTCGACGTTCACGCTGCAGGCACTCCACTACCTGAACCTCGACTGGGAGGCCGACGAGTTCATGGAATTCGTCGCCGACGTGGAGGCGAACGAGGACGGCGGGCTGCAGATCATGTACGGGATCGACGGGCGGCGCGACCTGACGGAGTCGACGCTGGATCATCTCTCCGGATATGCAGGCGCCCGTCCGGTGCGCATCGGCAACGGCGCGTTCGACCAGCGGCAGAACGACGTCTTCGGAGCCGCGCTCGACTCGATCCTCCTGCACACACGCCGGAGCAAGCGTCTGCCCGCTCGGCTGTGGCCGATCATTCAGGCGCAGGCCGAATGCGCCGTCGGCGTGTGGCGAGAGCCCGACCAGGGCATCTGGGAGGCACGGGGCGCGCCGCAGCACTACGTCTCGTCGAAGCTCATGTGCTGGGTCGCGCTCGACCGCGCGGCGAAGCTCGCCGAGATCCGAGGAGACTCCGGAGCTCCAGGAGACCTGGCAGGGAGTCGCCGAAGAGATCCGCTCGGACATCCTCGAGCACGGTGTCAGCGAGCGGGGCGTCCTGCGCCAGCACTACGAGACCGACGCGCTGGATGCGTCCCTGCTGCTGGCGGCCCTGTTCGGGTTCCTGCCCGGTGACGACGATCGTCTGCGGAAGACCGTGCTGGCGGTCGCGGACGAGCTGACGGACAACGGCTTCGCTCTCCGCTATCGAACCGAGGAGACAGACGACGGCCTCTCCGGCGAGGAGGGGACGTTTCTCATCTGCTCCTTCTGGCTCGTGTCCGCGCTCGCGATCGTCGGTGAGCAGCAACGTGCGCACGACCTCATGGAGCGCCTGCTGCGAATCGCGTCGCCTCTCGGTCTCTACGCCGAGGAGTTCGACGTCGCGACCGGCCGCCACCTCGGCAACTTCCCGCAGGCCTTCTCCCATCTGGCGCTGATCGAGGCTGCCGGGCGGATCATCCTCGCCGAGCGAATAGAAGAGATCTCGTAAGGGAGGTCGCATGGACACCTACGACGTGATCATCATCGGGACCGGCGCGGGCGGCGGCACGCTCGCCCGGCACCTCGCCCCCTCGGGCAAGCGCATCCTCCTGCTCGAGCGCGGCGACTGGCTTCCGCGCGAGCCGCAGAACTGGTCGGACCAGGACGTGTTCGTGGACAACCGGTATGTCTCGCCCGACACCTGGTACGACGAGAAGGGCAAGCCGTTCCAGCCGGGGATCCACTACTGCGTCGGAGGATCGACGAAGCTCTACGGCGCCGCGCTCTACCGGCTCCGGAAGGAGGACTTCGGCGAGCTTCGCCACCACGACGGAATCTCACCCGCCTGGCCCATTGCTTACGACGAGCTGGAGCCGTACTACACGCTCGCCGAGCAGCTGTACCAGGTGCACGGCGCTCGCGGCGAGGACCCCACCGAGCCGCCGGCGAGTGCGCCGTACCCGCACCCGGCTGTCTCCCACGAGCCGCGCATCCAGCAGCTCGCGGACGATCTCGCGGCGGCGGGACACCACCCGTTCCATGCGCCGTGCGGGATCATGCTAGACGAGGCGAACCCGCCGTTCTCGACCTGCATCCGCTGTGCGACCTGCGACGGCTTCCCCTGCCTCGTCCATGCGAAGTCGGACGCCGAGGTGCTCGGCGTTCGCCCGGCTCTCGAGCATCCAAATGTCACGCTGTTGACGAACGCCAGGGCCACCAAGCTCGAGACGAACGACGGAGGCACGGCCGTCACCGGTGTCGTCGTCGATCGGGACGGGGCGGAGGAGCGGTTCTCCGCCGACGTCGTCGTGGTCGCCTGCGGTGCGGCCAATACGGCCAAGCTGCTCCTGGAGTCCGCCAACGACCGGCACCCGAACGGCCTCGCGAACGGCTCCGACCAGGTCGGTCGCCACTACATGTTCCACGACTCGACCGCCGTCCTCGCGCTCTCGCGTGAGGAGAACCACACCGCGTACCAGAAGACCCTCGGGCTCAACGACTTCTATTTCGGGAGCGACGACTTCGAGTACCCGCTGGGGAACGTCCAGATGGTCGGCAAGTCGACGGCGGCGATGTTCCGCGGCGAGCGTCCCCGGGACACAAAGCTCGCGCCCGAGTGGACACTGGAGCGGATGGCGCGCCATGCGATCGACTTCTGGCTCTCGACCGAGGACTTGCCGCGCCCTGACAACCGGGTCACCGTCGACGGTGACGGCAAGCTCACGCTCACGTACACGGAGACGAACGCCGAGGCCAAGAAGCGCCTGTACGGGAAGGTCAAGTCGCTGCTCGGAAAGCTCGACATGAATCCCGGCCACCTCATTCACAGGTTCGCGTACATGAAGAACGACATCCCGATCGCCGGTTGCGCACACCAGGCGGGCACGTGCCGCTTCGGGACGGATCCTTCGACGTCCGCACTGAACGTGGATTGCCGGGCGCATGAGGTCGACAACCTGTACGTGGTCGACACGAGCGTGTTTCCGAGCATCGGCGCGGTGAATCCGGCGCTGACGGCGATGGCGAACTCGCTGCGCGTGGGCGATCACCTGCTCGAGCGGATGAAGTAGCCGTCCGGGCGACGAGGGGCGGGCACGGTGGCGACGCAGACGGAGAGGACGGTCGTCTACGCAGCGGGTGTCGTCCAGGGCATCGCGCTCGTCACCTTCCCGGCGGCGAGCACGATCCTCACCGATCCGGCGGAGTACGACCTCTCGAGCACGCAGTACGGTGCGCTCTTCCTGCCGCAGGTCATCACCGCAATCACCGCGGCATTGCTCGGTGCCGGTCTTAGCGGTCGATTCGGTACCAAGCGCATTTACCTCGTGGGTCTCACCGCGAGCCTCGTCTCGATGGCTCTCCTTCTCGTGAGCTCGTTCCTGACGGACGACCAGTCACTCGCGTACGGTTTGCTGCTCTTGGCCACCGCGAGCCTCGGAGCAGGCTTCGGCTTCACCGTGCCCGCGCTCAACACCCTCACGGCGGCGTTCAACCCGAATGCGGTCAGCCGCTCGATCCTCGTGCTCAACGCGCTCCTCGGACTCGGAACGGTGCTGGCGCCGGTGTTCGTCGCGATATTTGACGGGCTCGGGTTCTGGTGGGGTCTTCCGCTCCTGTCCGCGGTGCTGCTCGTCGTGCTCATCGTCGTCAGCCTGCGTCTTCCGCTGCAGGTCGCGGTCACCCGTGCCGCGACGGCGTCCGCGCGGCTCGTGATCCCGCGACGGTTCTGGGTCTACGCGGGTTTTGCGGTCCTCTACGGCATCTGCGAGACGGTCAACGGCAACTGGTCGCAGCTCGACATGACGAGCGAGCTGGGCGCTTCGACGACGGAAGCGGCGCTGGCGCTGACGGCGTTCTGGGCGATGGTGACCTTAGGGCGAGTCGTCTTCGCTGCCGTACAGCGCATCGTCCCCGCCAGGCTGACGTACCACGTACTGCCGTTTGTGCTCGCGGCGGCGTTCGTGCTCATCTGGTTGCTTCCCGATGACGAGCCCGCTCTCGGCATTCTCGCGTTCGGCCTCGCGGGGCTCGGGTGCTCGGCGCTGCTGCCGCTCACGATCAGCTTCGGCCAGGAGGAGCTGACCGCCATCACGGCTGCCGCGGCAGGCGGCGTGATCGCCTTCTACCAGCTCGGGTACGGGATCGCGGCGTTCGGCGTCGGCCCGCTCTTGGACAGCGGCGTCGAGCTCCCGACGGTTTACGCGCTCGCCGCAGCGATCGCTGTCGCAATGGGCCTGTGGTCATTCGTCGTCGCCGGCCGAAGGCCGAGCCCGGCGGCCCTGCATCCACGGCCGGGATGACCGAAATCACGCCTTCGGGCGAGCAGATAGAGATCGAGCTCGGGGATCAGCGGGTCGTGGTCACCGAGGTCGGAGCCGGGCTCCGGGTCTATTCCGTCGGAGGTCGCAACGTGGTGAACGGCTACAGCGACGACGAGATGGCGACTGCCGGACGCGGGCAAGTGCTGATTCCCTGGCCGAACCGGCTACAGGACGGACAGTACGAGTTCGAAGGTCGCCAGCACCAGCTCCCGCTCACCGAGCCCGAGCGCTCGAACGCGATCCACGGCCTGGTTCGCTGGTCGGTCTGGAGCGTTGCCGAACGCGAGCCCGATCGGGTAGTCATGGAGCTCAGGCTCCATCCCCAGCCCGGGTACCCGTTCACCCTGGACCTCGGCATCGAGTACGCCCTCTCCGATCAGGGCCTATCTGTGCGGACGACGGCGACGAACGTAGGGCCTGATCGCTGTCCGTACGCGTGTGGAGCGCATCCGTACCTCAGCGTCGGCACCGAGACCGTCGACGCCACGGTTCTGCGGGCACCTGCGCGAACGGTGCTCCAGGCGGACGGCCGGGGCATTCCGACAGGCGCGACACCCGTCGCCGGTACCGAATACGACTTTCGGGAGCCTCGGGCCGTCGCCGACACGAAGCTCGACCACGGGTTCACCGATCTCGAGCGAGATGAGGACGGCCTCGCCAGGGTCGTGCTCACGAATGCCGACGGCGGGGCCGCCCTCACGTTGTGGGTCGACGAGACCTACCCGTACCTGATGCTGTTCACAGGCGATCTGCCGGACGTCGAGCGTGCCGCCCTCGCCGTCGAGCCCATGACCTGCCCGCCGAACGCGTTCCGGAGCGGCGAGAGTCTCATCGTCCTCGAGCCCGGCGGTTCCGTCACGAGCACGTGGGGCATCAGTGCGAGCGTCGCGCTAGCGCGTGCGCCCGCTGGATCCGCGCCTGCTCGGTCGCGCCCATGCGGCGCGGCGGCTGCTGGGTGCCGACGTCGCGTTCGGCATCGCGACGGCGATCCTCGTGCTGCTCCAGGCGACCCTGCTCGCCAGGGTGATTGCCCGCTCGTTCGGACGGCGCCTCGCTGGACGATGTCTCGACGGAGCTAGTGCTCCTGGCGCTCCTCTTCGGCGGGCGGGCAGTGCTCGCGTGGGCATTCGAGCTCGCCGGGCGGCGAGCTGCGACCGGTGTGCTGTCCCAGCTTCGGCTCGAGCTCGTCGAGAAGCGACTCCGACATGAGCCTGTGGCTCTGGACGGTGTCGAGAGCGCCGAGATCGCAACTCTCGCCACGCACGGCATTGGGCCGCTGGAGGCGTACTTCGGGCGCTTTCTGCCGCAGGTCGTCCTCGCTCTCGTCGTGCCGGTTGCGGTTCTCGCCTGGGTGATCGCCATCGACGTCACCTCGGCGGAACTCGGATGGGGGCATAGACGGGCTCGCACGCGATGGGCTAGGCTCGGACGTCATGGCCGAGGTGGAGATCACGCGGGACGGCGGCGTGCTCACGCTCACGCTCAACCGCCCGGACGTGCTCAACGCCTTCAACACCGCCATGCACAAGGCGTTTCAGGCGGCGCTCAAGGAAGCGGGCGACGCCTCGGTTCGCGCAGTCGTCATCACCGGCGAAGGCCGGGGCTTCTGCGTCGGGCAGGACCTGACGGAGTTCCAGGAGGGCGCAGGGGACATCGGCGACCGGCTGCGCGCGGGCTACCACAAGAACATCCTCGCCATCCGCGCCCTCGAGAAGCCCGTGATCGCCGCCGTCAACGGCCCTGCCGCGGGCGCCGGCCTCTCGCTCGCATGCGCGTGCGACATCCGCATCGCCGGAGAGTCGGCGAGCTTCGTGCCCGCCTTCATCGGCATCGGCCTCGTTCCCGACTCGGGCGGCTCGTACTTCATCGCGCGGCTGCTCGGAGCGCCGCGCGCGTTCGAGTGGATGTCGCAGAACCGGAAGCTCTCGGCGGCCGACGCTCTGGGATGGGGTCTCGTGACCGAGGTCGTCGCCGACAAGACGCTCCCGGTGCGAGCGGCCGAGCTCGCCGGTCAGTACGCCCAGGCGCCGACGCGGGGCATCGGCATGACGAAGCGGCTGTTCGACAACGCGCAGACCGCCACGCTCGACGAGCAGCTCGAGCTGGAAGCGCAGCTGCAGGCGGCTGCCACGCAGACGGACGACTTCCGCGAGGGCGTGACCGCCTTTCTCGAGAAGCGCCCGCCGCAGTTCACCGGCTTGTAGTGCGCATCGCCACGGTCGACTATCACACGGCCGGCGAGCCGTTCCGCATCGTCACCGGTGGGGTCGACCCGCTTCCCGGCCGCACGATCCTCGACAAGCGCCGACACGCCCTCGAGCACGCCGACGACATCCGCCGCCTGCTGGTCAACGAGCCGCGCGGCCACGCCGACATGTACGGATGCTTCGTCACCGAGCCGGAGGACGACGGCGCGGATCTCGGCGTGGTCTTCTTCCACAACGCCGGCTACTCGACGGCGTGCGGTCACGGCACGATCGCGCTCGTCACCTGGGCGGTGGAGAGCGGGGTCGTGGACGCGGCCGAGCCGGAGACGCGTGTCGTCGTCGACTGTCCCTCGGGACGGCTGGAGACGGTGGCGCGCGTCGAAGACGGGGACGTGAAGGCCGTGCGCTTTCGCAACGTGCCCGCCTACGTGCACGCGCGCAGCCTGGAGGCCGCCGGGCGCACCGTCGACGTGGCCTTCGGCGGAGCTTTCTATGCCTTCCTCGAGGAGCGGGTCGCGCCCGCCGAGCTGCCGCGCCTGATCGAGCTCGGTCGCGCCGTCAAGGCCGACCTCGAGCGAGAGCACGAGATCGTCCATCCGCTGGAGCCGGAACTACGCGATGTCTATGGCGTCGTCTTCTGGCAGCACGAGGAGGACGGGCCGCCGCCCGTGCAGCGAAACGTCACGGTGTTCGCGGACGGCGAGGTCGACCGCTCGCCGTGCGGCAGCGCGACGTCGGCGCGGATGGCGCTGCTCGACGTGCCCGAGCTCCGCCATCTCAGCATCATCGGCACGGAGTTCCGCGCCTGGATCGTCGACCGGACGGAGGTGGCGGGACGCCCGGCGGTGATCACCGAGGTCGAGGGCTCGGCCCACCGCACGGGCACCCACGAGTTCGTGCTCGAGCCGAGCGACGAGCTCGGCACCGGCTTCCTGCTGCGCTAAGCGGACGCGGCGAGCAGCGCTTCCGCCTGGCGGATGTAGCGGGTCGCGCCGACCGAGCGATAGAACGCGAGCGCCCGGTCAAGCTCGTCGTTCGCCTCCGCCGGTCTACCGGCGGCGGCGTGCCGCTCGGCGGCGAGCAGGCGGGCGTACGCCTGGTCAGCCACGTCTCCCATCTGGTCGAGGATGCCGGCGGCAACCTCGTAACGCTCGTCAAGCATGGCGAGAGCCGCGGCCGCCCAGGGGTTTTCGGGGTCAGCCTGGAGCTGTGCCCGAATCACCTCGACGAGCCCTACCACTCGGGACGCGACGGTGCTCACGATCAGCGCCCAGTTGGTGTTGGCTCCGCCGCGATACTCGGCGGCAATCCGGGTAAGCTCGAGGCCGGTCGCCCTTGCCTCCTCCGTGCGCCCGAGCTGGAGGTTGACCCGTGTCGCGACTGCGAGCGCCGGCAGGAGGACCTGCGGGTCCTTCGCCCGCCGGGCGAGGTCGAGGCTCCGCTCGGAGTCAGCCACTGCTCCGGCACCGTCGTCGCGCGCAAGCCGGATCTGCGCCCGGGCATCGCGCGCAAATCCTTCGCCGTAGAACGGGTCGGGCTCAGACTCGGCAATGATCTGATCCGCGAGGAGAACGCCTTCGTCCCATCGTCCGAGCTGGTACGCGTACAACGGCAGCGTGGTTCGGACATACCGGTGGAGCTGCGCGGCGCCGAGACGCTCGGCTACGTCCACGGTCTGGCGGCGGAGCTCGTGGCTTCGACGGATGTCGCCGGCGAACCACACGAATACCGAGAGGTTGTTGTATCCGCGCGCGGCCGCGGGCGAGTTGATCGCGAGCGCGATCTCGATGCTGCGTTCCAGGTCGGTGATCGCCTCCGCGACGTCCCTGCGATACCCCTTGGCCACGGCGACGTTGTTGAGCGCCTCGGCCCGGATCTCGTGGAGGCCGAGCTCCTCTGCGATCGCCAGCGCCTCGGAGCCGAGCCGGATCGGCTCGTCAATTTCTCCAGCGAGAGCGCGGTAGCGCGACATCTGGCTCAGGACTCGCGCCTTTGCGGCACTCGCGGGGGCGGCGCGAACGAGGTCCTCGGCGCGCGAGAGATGCTCGAAGCACCGATCGCGCTCGCCGCGGTGCCACCAGACCTCGGCAAGGAGCGCATCCGCCTCCGCTGCACGCTCGTTCCGCCCTGACGCGACAAGTGCGGCGCGGGCTTCCTCGAGCGCTCGCTCGCTCTGCTCGTCGCCCGAGCGGAAGAGCGCCTCGGCGCGACGAAACGAGAGCTCCGGATCCACCTCCGTCGCCAGCGACAGGGCCTCACCGTAGAAGCGGGCGGCTGCAGCGAACGCGTTGAGCGCCGACGCGCGGTCACCGGCCTCGCGCAGGGCCCTGCCCGCCGGCTCTG
Source organism: uncultured Actinomycetes bacterium (assembly GCA_963786725.1). Lineage (GTDB taxonomy): Bacteria > Actinomycetota > Thermoleophilia > Gaiellales > Gaiellaceae > PALSA-612. The sequence goes on from CAWBAD010000013.1 coordinate 158,038, forward strand.
CGAGCTCGCCCGTGTCCTGTCCGGCCGCCCGCCCGAGGTCGAGCGCGGCGAGGTAGTGGTGCGCGAGCATCTCGGCATGATCCTCGGCCCGGCCGAGGCGCTCGAGCCACTGCGCCGTCAGCCGGTGCTTGTCGGCCCTTTCGGCACGGGGAATCTGTCCGTAGGCGACATCGCGGACGAGCAGGTGGCGGAAGGCGTACTCCGTCTCTCCGGCGACGGTTGCCCGCCGCTCGCGTCGGACGAACTCCTTGCGCTCGAGTGCGTGTAGCACCTCCTCGAGCGTCCAGCGTTCGGCGTCGCACAGGCCCGCAACGGCTCCCAGCCAGAACACCTTCCCAACGACTGCGGCGTCCTGGAGCAGAGCCTTCTCCTCGGGCTCGAGGCCGTCGATGCGAGCCGCGATTATCCCCTGCACGGTCTCGGGAAGCTCGTCCGGCTCGCGGCCCTCGGCGACGAGACGGGCGAACTCTTCCGCATAGAGGGGATTGCCCTCTGCCTGCTCGAGGAGCCTGCGCTGCAGAACCGCCGGTAGAACGGCCTGATCGAGGAGCACGTGGACGATGCGTGCCGTCTCCGCGTCCGAGAGCGGAGATAGCGAGAGCGTGAGCGCGTTCGCTTTACCGCCGCCCCAACCCGGACGTCGCGCGAGCAGCTCCGGACGCGCCGTTCCGACGAGCAGGAGCGGGACGCCGCTCGACCAGCCCGCGAGGTAGTCGACGAAGTCGAGCATCCCGTCGTCCGCGAAGTGAAGGTCTTCGAAGACGAGCACCAGCGGGCGTTTGTCGGCGAGCGTCTCGAGAAAGCGGCGCCACGCTGCGAACGCTTCCCCTCGGCGATCGCCCGTTAGCTCGCTGCCGCCGGACAGGCCGAGCAGCGGCCGGAGGTTCCGCTCGATCCACGCCGACTCGGCTTCGTCGACCCCGATCTCGCCCACCACGGCCGCGAGCTTGGTACCCGCTTCGTCCTCCGAGTCCGTCTCGAGGATCCCTGCCTCCGCCTTCACCATCTCGGAGAACGCCCAGTACGCGACGCCCTCGCCGTACGGCAGCGAGCGACCCTGGCGCCACCTGATGAGCTCGGGCTCGGCATGGAGACCGCGGAAGAGTTCGAAGACGAGGCGGCTCTTGCCGATCCCCGGCACCCCGACAAGCGTGACGAGCTGGGGCTCTCGCTCGGTCCGGGCTCGGTTGAGCGCGTCGCCGAGAGCGTCGAGCTCCCGCTCACGACCGACGAGGGGCGTGCGGCCGATCTGCCGGACGTCGACGCCGTAGCGGGCACGGGCCTGCAGCGCCTCGTACACGGGAATCGGCGCGGCCTTGCCCTTGGCCTCGACCGGCGTCCGCCTTGCCGTACTCGATCGATCGCTCAGTCGCCCGATACGTCGTCTCGTCGACGAGGATGCCGTCGGTGGGCGCCGCGGACTGCAGCCGCGCAGCGGTGTTGACCACGTCGCCGGTGGCCATTCCCTCACCCTCCTCCGGGCGTGCATCGAGCCGGATGAGTGTCTCGCCGGTGGTGATCCCCACCCGAACGTGAAGCTCCCGCGAGTCGTCGCCCTCGTTCAGCTCGGCGATCCCCTCTCGGACGGCCAGCGCAGCGCGGACGGTGCGCTCGGGATCGTCCTCGCGGGCGGTCGGCGCGCCAAAGATGGCCATCACGGCGTCGCCGATGAACTTCTCCACCGTGCCGCCGTAGCGCTCGAGCTCGAAGCGGACGCGCTCGTGGTAGCCGGAGAGGATCGCTCGGACGTCCTCGGGGTCGAGCTGTTCCGCCTGCGACGTGAAGCCGACGAGATCGGCGAAGAGGACGCTGACGACCTTCCGCTCTTCCCTCGCCCCCGAGGGTTCGGCAGCCAAGGGCGTCGCGCAGGCGTTGCAGAACCTGGCGCCCTCGGGATTCTCCTGACCGCAGTTCGGACAGGTGATCACGACGCTAAAGCCTAAGTCAGCTGAACTCCGTGGCGGCCTCCTCAAGCGTCGAGACCGGGCCGACGCAGACGTCCTCCTCGTCGAATAGCTCGAGCCATTCGGCGAGCGGACGCGTGGCGAAAACCGCTGCCAGGTCCTCGGCCGCAGACGGGTCGTAGTGACACTCGCACGAGATCGGGCCGCCCGATGAGCTCGCAGAGCCGCAGCCAGAACTTCGGCTCGAGCGCGCCGACCGTCAGGTAGCGGCCGTCGGCCGTCCCGTAGATCGCGAAAGCACGGCGGCCCGCCGGTGAGCAGCTTCGGGACGGGATCGCCGCCGAGCCGGTGCGACGCCAGCCGGTGCGAGCCGTGCGTCATCGAGATCGTGATGCGCTGACCCTTGCCGCGTCCGCTCGCGCTCGAGCAGCGCCGCGAGGATCTCGACGAGCGCACCGAGCGCGCCTGCGGCGAGATCGGCCACCTGAGTCGGCGGCACGGCGGGCGCAGTGTCGGCCAGGAGGCCCGGCCCAGCCCACGTAGTTGATGTCGTGCCCAGCCCTCAGCGCATGCCGTCCCTCCGTGCCGAAGCCCGTGATCGCGCAGTAGACGGCGCGGTCGGGGACGTTGAGACCCAGCCGCTCGAACACGCCGGGCCGGAAGCCGTCGAGGATGACGTCCGCGCCGTCGCACAGCTCCTGTGCCTCGGCGAGGCCTGGACCCTTGAGATCGAGCTCGACGATCTCCTTGCCGGCGTTGACCGCCTCGTACCATGCGGGCGCGCCGACGCGCATGGACTCGCCTCCGGGAGGCTCGATCTTGACGACGCGCGCGCCCAGCCGCATCAGCTCGCGGCTCGCGTACGGGCCTGGCAGTTGCCGCGTGAAGTCGACGACGAGGTGACCGGCGAGCGGTTGCATGCGCGGCGAACCTACCACTACGCTTCTCGCGTTGACTGACCGGTCAATCGCCTCGCAGGAGAAGCGGCGGCAGATCCTCGACGCCGCCGTGCGCGACGTTCGCCGCGCAAGGGCTACCACGCGACGCGCGTCGGCGACATCGCCGAGGAGGCCGGCGTCGCGTACGGGCTCGTCTACCACTACTTCGCGTCGAAGGAGGACGTGCTCGAGACGATCTTCCGCGAGACGTGGACCGAGCTGCTGGCGGCGATCCGCGACGTCGAGGAGGCAGACGAGCCGGCAGCCGAGCAGCTGCGGCAGGTGACGGCGATCCTCCTGCGCTCGTGGCGGCGCCAGCCCGACCTCGTGCGCGTGCTCGTGCGCGAGGTGGCGCGCAGCCCTGGGTGCAGCAGCGCGTGGACGAGATCGGCGAGGTCTTCGCCGCGCTCGAGCGCATCGTCGCGCGCGGCCAGGCGGCGGGCGACTTCCGCGCGGACATCGAGCCGCGGCTCGCGAGCTGGATCCTCTACGGCGCGATCGAGGAGATCCTCACCGGCTGGGTGCTCGGACAGCTCCCGGACGGCGACGACGAGGTCGCGCTCGGCCGAGCGGACCGTCGTCTCGCTCGTCGTATCGGCGGCCTCTCGCCCGCGGCGCCGACGGCATGAACTCCACCCGCAGCTCTCTCGTCTGGCTGCTCGGGCTCGGCGCGTTCGGGCTCGCGTTCTCGATCACCACGACCGCTGCCTACCTGCCGCCGCTGCTCGCCGAGTTCACGGACTCCCAGACGCGTGATCGCGGCCGTGCTCGCCGCGCGAGGGACTGTTCGCGCTCACCGTGCCGCTCGTCATCGGTCCCTGGAGCGACACGTTCCTGACTCCGATGGGCCGCCGCCGCCCGTTCATGCTCGCCGCCATCTTCCCGATGGGGCTTCTGCCTCGCGCTCGTCGCGTTCATGCCCAACATCTGGACGACGGCCTTCGTCGTGATGGCGTTCTTCTTCGCGTACTACGTCTACGAGCCGCCGTACCGAGGCCTCTACCCCGACCTCCTGCACGAGAGCGTCTTCGCGCGTTCCCAGGGCGTCCAGCACATCCTGCGCGGAATCGCCCTCGGCGTCGCCCTCGTCGGCGGCGGCTTCCTGCTCAGCGTCTGGGACCCGGCGCCGTTCCTCCTCGCCGCCGTCGTCACGACGCTGGCCTGCGGCGCGGTCGTGCGCTGGGTGAGAGAAGACGGCGGCGAGAGCCGCGTCTACAAGGGCATTCGCGCGTATCTCGGCATGAGCCGGGACATCTTTCTGCACCTGCCCGACGTCCGGATGTTCCTCTTCGCCATGGCGTGCTGGGAGGGCACGTTCGCCGCGATGCGGACGTTCGTCGTCCTCTACGTCACGGAAGGCCTCGACCAGTCGTTGACCGTGTCCTCGACCGTCCTTGCGACCGTCGCCGCGGGGTACACGTGCGCCGCGATCCTCGCCGGGCCGATCGGCGACCGCGTCGGTGCCGCCCGCGTCGTCTTCTGGGCCTCGGTCGTCTACGCGACGGGACTGCTCATCGCGGGCTTCGCCCAGAGCTGGCAGAGCTGGTACTACGCGATCATCTTCCCGGTCGCCGTCGCCGGCGGCATGGTGATGACGCTGTCGTGGGCGCATCCTCTTCACGCTCATGCCGCCCGAGCAGCGGGGCGCGATCTCGGGCATCGCGACGACGACGAAGGGCTGGGCGCTCATCTTCGGGCCGCTGCTCGCGGGGTTGCTGATCGACCTCTCCGAGCCGTATCTCGAGGCGACGCGACGGCTACCAGGTCCTGTGGCCGTTCTGCGCGCTGCTCGTGTTCCGTCGATCCCGATCGTGGCCCGCGTCTGGCGGGAGACTGAGGGTCCGGAGCCTGAGCCAGAATCCGTCTAGCGGAAGGCGTTGTGCCCGGTCAGGGCGTTGCCGACGACGAGCGTGTGCACCTCGTGCGTGCCCTCGTACGTCAGCACCGACTCGAGGTTGTTCATGTGCCGGATCACCGGGTACTCGAGCGTGATGCCGTTGCCGCCGAGGATCGTCCGCGCGGTGCGGCAGACCTCGAGCGCGCCGCGCACGTTGCCCATCTTGCCCATGCTCACGTGCTCGGGCCGTAGCGTGCCCTCGTCCTTCATGCGTCCGAGGTGGAGGGCGACGAGCAGGCCGCGGTTGATCTCGAGCGCCATCTCGGCGAGCTTCTGCTGCGTCAGCTGGTACGCGGCGATCGGCTTGCCGAACACGAGCCGCCCCTCGGCGTAGTCGAGCGCGGCCTCGAAGCACGCCCGCGCGGCGCCGACGGCGCCCCAGACGATGCCGTGCCGCGCCTCGTCGAGGCACGAGAGCGGGCCGCGCAGGGTCGTTCGAGCCGGGAAGGAGGTTCGCGTCGGGCACGCGGACGTCGTCGAGCACGAGCTCGGACGTCACCGAGGCACGGAGCGAGAGCTTGCGGTGGATCTCGGGCGCGCTGAACCCCGGCATGCCCTTCTCGACGAGGAAGCCGCGGATCTCGTCGTCCTCCGTACGCGCCCACACGACCGCGACGTCGGCGATGGAGCCGTTCGTGATCCACATCTTCGAGCCGGTGAGGATCCAGTCGGAGCCGTCGCGGCGGGCGTGCGTGCGCATCGATCCCGGGTCGGAGCCGGCGTCCGACTCGGTCAGGCCGAAGCAGCCGATCGCCTCGCCGGCGTGCATCGCGGGCAGCCACCGCTCCTTCTGCTCCTCGGAGCCCCAGCGCCAGATGGCGAACATCGCGAGCGAGCCCTGGACGGAGCATGCGCTGCGCACGCCGGCGTCGCCGGCCTCGAGCTCGAGGCACGTCAGGCCGTACGCGACCGAGCTCGCGCCCGGCAGGCCGTAGCCGTGGAGATGCATGCCGAACAGGCCGAGCTTCGCCAGCTCCGCGTAGATCTCCCGCGGCAGCACGCCCTGCTCGAACCAGTCGCCGATCTCCGGCAGCACGCGCTCGCGGACGAACTGGCGCACGGTGTCGCGGATCGCGCGCTCCTCGTCGGAGAGCAGCGCGTCGATGGCGAGGAAGTCGCGCGGGTCGAGCTGCAGGGGGCGCGGAGGTCTGCGTCGCCAGCGAAGATGAGCGTCAGTCGAGCAGCGCGGACGAGCGCCGCGTCCACGTCGTCCTCGGTGTTGTAGAGGTGGAACGAAGCGCGGAGCGAGCCTCCGCGGACGGCCGTTCGGATCCCGGCTTGCAGCAGCCGCTCCTCGGCGCCGGGGAGATCAGCCGAAACGATCGCCGAGTTGCTCTGCTGCGAGGCCGAGGCCCGCGCGGAAGCGGTTGGCCAGCGCGAGGTCGTGGTCGTGGATCGGCCTCGACACCGATCTCGCGGAGAACGGCCAGTGACGGCTCGGTGGCCACCCACGAGAACCAGGCGGGGGAGAGATCGAGCCGTCGCGCATTCGCCGCCAAGTGCAGGTGGGGGTCGTAGTAGCGCCCAAAAGGATCCTCGGCGGCGAACCAGTTGGCGGCCAGCGGCGGCGTCTGCTCGAGAGCCCGCTCGCTGAGTGCGAGGAAGGCCGTGCCGCGCAGCGACATGAGCCACTTGTACGCCGCGCAGACCGATTGCGTCGAAACGCGACGCGTCGAACGGCAGCCAGCCGATAGCGTGCGTCGCGTCGACCATGGTGAACGCATCATGGGCGGCGGCTGCGGCTGCCACGGCGTCGAGGTCGGCGACGGTGCCGTCGGACGACTGCACGGCGCTGAAGGCCACGACGTCGGTGTCGCGCGTCGATCGCCCCGGCCAGCTGCGCGAGCGGCGCCGTACTGATCTCGAATCGACCCTGTGCGAGGAACGGCCACGTGAGCGAGCTGAAGTCGACCTCCGGGCACGAGCACGCGCGAGCCGTCGGGCAGGCCCGACGGCGACGAGGCGCGACGAGGTACGAGACGCTCGCGCCCGTGGCCACGCGCTCGGCCGGCACGCCGACGAGCGCGGCGAAGTGCTCGCGCGCGCGGTCGGTCGCGTCGCACCAGTCCTCCCAGCTCGTGCGGCCGTGGCGCCAGTCGGCGAGTGCCTGCTCGAGCGCGTCCCAGGCCGGCGTCGGCGGGAGGCCGAACGACGCGGTGTTGAGATACGGCCCGGCCGGCTGCCACAGGGCGCGTGCGTCCGCGATCGCGAGCACGGGACAATCAAACCAGCCTTGACGCGACGGGCGCATCCGCCGTAGCATTGACTGACTAGTCAATCGATCGCTGAGGAGCCCCACCATGGCTGTAGTCGAGCATGCCGCCGCGACGCGGCCCGTCGTTCGCGCTCTCGGACGAGCAGAAGGCGCTGCGAGAGCTCGCGCGCGAGTTCGCCGAGAAGGAAATACGGCCCAAGGCGGCCGAGTACGACGAGCATCAGACTCACGCGGCCGAGGTGGTCGCCAAGGCTCACGAGGTCGGGCTCATGAATCTCCACGTCCCGGCCGAGTACGGCGGGCCGGAGCTCTCGCTGTTCGAGGGCGTGCTCGTGAGCGAAGAGCTGTGCTGGGGGTGCGCCGGCATCGGCACGTCGATCATCTGTTCCGGCCTCGGCGCCGGCCCGGTGGTGATCGCCGGCACGGACGAGCAGAAGCGGACGTGGTTGAGCCCGCTCATCGAGGAGCCGCTGCTCTGCTCGTTCGGCCTTACCGAGCCCGACGCCGGCTCGGATGTCGCTCGCATGAAGTCGACGGCAGTGCGGAAGGGCGACGAGTACGTCCTGAACGGCTCGAAGACCTTCATCACGAATGCCGGGCACGCGGCCTGGACGGTCGTGTTCGCGAAGACCGACTCCGACGCGGACCACCGCGGCATCTCGGCCTTCGTCGTGCCGATGGACACGCCGGGCGTGACGATCGAGAAGCACCTCGACAAGATGGGGCAGCGCGCAACTGACACGTCCGCGTTCTCCTTCACCGACGCCGTCGTCCCCGCCGCGAACCGGCTGGGGGAGGAGGGCGACGGCTTCAAGATCGCGATGCAGACGCTCGACACGACGCGTCCCGGCACGGCGATCGGCGCCGTCGGCGTCGCTCAGGCGGCGTACGAGTACGCGGCCGCGTACTCGAAGGAGCGCGTGACCTTCGGGCAGCCGATCGCGATGAACCAGGGCATCAACTTCCTGATCGCGGACATGGTCACGAACATCGAAGCCGCGCGACTCCTCTGCTGGCAGGCGGCGTGGATGCTCGACGCCGGCTACGGACGCAAGGCGACGCTGTACTCGTCGATGGCCAAGCGCTTCGCTGCAGACATGGCGATGGAGGTGACGACCGACGCGGTGCAGATCTTCGGCGGCTACGGGTACATCAAGGAGTACCCGGTCGAGAAGCTCATGCGCGACGCGAAGCTCTACCAGATCTACGAGGGCACGTCGCAGATCCAGCGGCTCGTCATCGCCCGCGACGTCCTCATGCCCGGCGGCTAGTGGCCCTGGAGATCGATCTTTCGCGGGCGGGTCGCCCTCGTCACGGGCGGCTCGCGCGGCCTCGGGCGCCAGGACGCGCTCGTGCTCGCGCAGGCGGGCGCCGACGTCGTCATCGCCGACATCCAGATCGAGTCGGACGAGTCGGAGGACGCAGCCGAGTACGGGGCTCTCGCACAGGTGGCGAAGGCGCAGGGGCTCGTCTACTCGGAGCAGACAGCGAAGGAGATCCAGGAGCTCGGCCGTCGCTCCGCCGCCATCAAGTGCGACGTGACCGAACGACGAACAGGTGGCGGCGACGGTGGCGCGGGTGGTGGAGGAGCTCGGCTCCGTGGACATCCTCGTCAACAACGCCGCGACGCTCGACCACGTCGGGCAGCTGGGAAACCAGGTTCCCGGAGCTCTGGGAGCGCGATCTCCGCGTCAATCTCACCGGCGCCTTCAACTGCTCGCGGGCGGTCTGGCCGCACATGGTCGAGCGCGGTTGGGGGCGGATCGTGAACATGGCTTCTGTGGCGGGCACGCTCGGCGGCTTCGGCCAGGCCAGCTACTCGACGACGAAGGCCGGGTTGATCGGCCTCACGAAGACGCTCGCGCTCGAGGGTGCCCGGCACGGCATCACGGCGAACGCCATCGTCCCCGGGATCATCGGCACCGAGGCATTCAACTTCGGGAACGCGGAGATGAACGAGCGGATGATCCGGCGCACGGCGCTGAGGCGGCCGGGCGAGCCGACCGACGTCGCCCATGCGATCGCGTTCCTCTGCTCCGATCTCGCGGCGTACATCACCGGCGTGGAGCTGAACGTCTCTGGCGGCATCGAGCTCTTCACGTTCTAGGCTGCTCGGTGTCCCTTTCGGCCATGTCTAGGGGACAGTCCCAGGGACAGTCCCAGGGACAGTCACTGAGAGTGTCCCTGGCGGCCGGATGATCTCGTTCACGCTGACCGACGAGCAGCGCCAGCTCCAGGCGCTCGCGCACGACTTCGCGGAGAACGAGCTCCGGCCGATCGCCGCCGAGTGCGACCGGGCAGACACGTTCCCACCCGACCTCCTGGCGAAGGCCGCCGCGCTCGGCCTGACGTCGTACGCCATCCCGGAGGAGTTCGGCGGCGGCGGCGTTGGCGCCGTCACGGCCGCTCTCATCGCCGAGGAGCTCTCGTGGGGCTGCGCCGGCCTGGCGGCCACGATCGGAGCCACGATGTTCGCGGCTGGCCCGCTAATCCGCTTCGGGACGGAGCAGCAGCAGCGCGAGTACCTCCCGCGGCTCGCCTCGGAGGACGGCTGCCTGGGTGCGATCGCCTTCACGGAGCCGCAGGCTGGTTCCGACCTCCAGGCGATCGGCGCGACCGCCACGCGCGACGGTGACACGTACATCGTCTCTGGCGAGAAGTGCTACATCACGAACGGCGGCGTCGCGGAGATAACGATCGTGTTCGCGAAGCTCGACGGGGCGATCACTGCCTTCTTGCTGGAGGAGGGCGATCCGGGCGTCTCCGCGGGCCGCAAGGAGGCAAAGCTCGGGCTGCGCGCCTCCTACACGGGCTCGCTCGTGCTCGACGACGCTCGTATCCCCGCTGACCGGCTGCTGGGAGAGGAGGGGCAGGGCTTCGCGATCGCGATGGACTTCTTCGAGGCCTCGAGGCCCCAGGTTGGCGCATCCGCGGTCGGCGTCGCGCGGGCGGCGTTCGAGTACGCCGTCGACTACGCGCGCGAGCGCGAGGCCTTCGGGAAGCCGCTCGTGGCGAAGCAAGGCGTCTCGTTCAAGCTCGCCGACATGGCGATGGAGATCGAGGCCGCGCGTCTGCTGGTCTGGCGGGCGTGCGCAGCGGTCGACGCGGGAGAGGACGCCGGCCTCCTGGGCTCCTACGCCAAGGCCTTTGCAGGAGATGCCGCCATGCGCGCCACCACCGAGGCCGTACAGGTCCTCGGCGGCGCCGGAATCATGGACGATCACCCCGTGGAGAAATGGTTCCGCGACGCGAAAGTGATGCAGATCGTCGAAGGCACGTCGGAGATCCAGCGGCTCGTGATTTCCACGTACCTCCGCCGCTAAGATCAGGGGTTCGTGCAGGCCGAGTCTTGGACCTCCGATGCGCGTCAAGCGCAGCTCCGCGTGCGCCGAAAGCGGCAGGCGCGTAGGCGCCTGGTCCGCCGCGTCGGCCTGGCCTGCGTCGGCCTGCTGGCCGTCATGCTCGCGGCTGTCGCCTTCGTGTACGCAGGCTCACCGAACACGCTCCCGACGGGCGTCGAGATCGCCGGAGTCGACGTCGCAGGGCTCTCGCCGGCTGCCGCCGTGCGGCGACTCGACAGCCGTGAGGCGGCCCTGCACCGAGTTCCGCTGGTCGTGAGCGTCGACGGCAGGAAGTTCCGCGTGCGCCCCTCCGACCTGGCGCTCAACGTCGACTGGCGGGGTGCCGTGGCCGAGGCGCAGGGCAAGACCGACGGCTTCCGGCCGATCCGCGGCTTCCGCCGCCTCGCTGTCTGGGCGTTCGGTACCGAGGTCACACCCAGCGCGAGCGTCGACCGTCGTGCGCTCGCGCGGGCGCTCCAACCCATGACGCGCGGCGACGTCGCGCACCGGGATGCAGCCATCCGCCTGGCTGGCCTGCGCCCGGTGGTCGTGCCGGAGAAGGACGGCCTGGCGCTCGACCCTGAGGAGGCCGAGGCGGCCATCGTCGGCACTCTCGCCAACCTCGACCGTACTCCCGTCACGCTCTCCAAGAGCACCGAGGAGCCCAAGGTGACGGCGGACATGCTCGCGCCCGCTGTCGAGAAGGTGCGCACGGTTACGTCTGCGCCTGTGCGGCTTGTCTCGGGCAATGGCTACACACGAGTCTCCAAACGGCAGCTCGCGCGCCTCCTCGAGTTGCCCGCGGGCGGGACGAAGACCTTGCGGATCGGCGGTCCGCGTGCGGACGCATACTTCGCGACGCTCGCGAAGCGGATCAACACGAAGGCCCAGGACGCCGAGTTCATCGTTGCCACCACGAGCCGCGTGATCGTGAAGCCGTCGGTCAGCGCACGGGCCCTCGACGTGCCCCGTACTGCTGATCGTCTGCTCACGGCTGCGTTGAGGCCCACGCGCCGCTCGGCCCCGATGGTCGTCGCCACGGAGCAGCCAGAGCGCACGACCGCGGAAGCGCGGAAGATGGGCATCACCGGCCTCGTCTCCAGCTACACGACGATCTACACGGGAGACGCGAACCGCGTCCACAACGTGCGGCTCGTCGCCGACCTCATCGACAAGACGCTCATTGCTCCTGGAGCGACGTTCTCGTTCAACAACACCACCGGCGAGCGCAACGCAGACAAGGGCTTCCTCGAGGCGCCGGTGATCATCAACGGCGAGCTGCAGACAGGGCTCGGCGGCGGCGTCTGCCAGGTCTCGACGACGGTGTTCAACGCCGCGTACGAGGCCGGCCTCGACATCACGGAGCGCACGAACCACGCGCTCTACATCAGCCACTATCCGCAGGGTCGCGACGCCACCGTCAACTACCCCGACACCGATCTGAAGTTCGTCAACGACACGAAGAAGTGGCTGCTGCTGCGGACGTTCGTCGGCTCATCGGCGCTGACGGTCAACCTCTACGGAGCGCCGCAGCACCGGCGCGTCGAGTCCGAGGTCGGCGACCTGCGCGTGGTCGGCCAGCCTCCGACGACCTGGCGCAAGGACCCGACGATCACCAAGGGCCGCCGGGTGATCGCGGACGCCGGCTCGTCTCCGCTCGCGACCAGCGTTAACAGGAAGGTCTACGACGCGAAGGGCAGCCTCCTCTACGACAACACGTGGTACTCGTCGTACCGCGGCGAGAAGAAGATCGTCCTCGTGGGCACGAAGCCGAAGCCCAAGCCGGAGCCGGAGCCCAAGCCCAAGGAAGACGTGCCGCCCACCGACGAGACCGTGCCGCCCACCGACGGCGCCGGAGTCTAGCCCTCCGCCGTAGCGACCGCCTCGGCCAGCCAGGCCGGAAAGCGTGCGGGCCGCCATGTCTTCGCGTCGACGACAGCGTGGCGAGTCCACCCGTCGGCGACGAGCTCTTCGCCCCTCGTGATGGCGTACTCGTAGCGGAACCGCGCGCCGCGGATGTCTCCACAGCGGGCGTGGATCACGAGCCGGTCGTCGAAGCGAACCGGCTTGAGGTAGCGGACGTGGGACTCGATGGTCAGCGCCTCGTAGCCCTGCTCCTGGATGTGCTTGTAGCCCTCGGCGTACCGGGCCAGGTAGTCGATCCGGGCGACCTCGAACCACACGAGATACGCAGCGTTGTGTGCGACCCCTTGCGCGTCGGTCTCGGCGAACCGGACGGTCACCTCCGTGTGGAACCTGAAGCCTTCCATCGCCGCGTACTATCGCCGCCGTGAGCGTCGAGCGCCTCGCAGACTTGATTCGCGAGCGCAAGCCATGCGTGGTGCTGACCGGCGCCGGCGTGTCGACGGAGAGCGGCATTCCGGACTTCCGCTCTCCCACGGGCATCTGGGCGCGCTACGACCCGATGGAGTACGCATCGATCGAGGCGTTTCAGCGCGATCCCGCGAAGGTCTGGGACTTCTACGCACGCCGCCTCGACATGCTGGCTACGGCGGAACCGAACGCAGCCCACCACGCGCTGGCAGCGCTCGAGCGCGGCGGTTGGGTGAGCGCCGTCGTCACCCAGAACATCGACCTGCTCCACGAGCGGGCGGGCTCGCAGACCGTCGTCGAGGTGCACGGTTCGATCCGCACTTCCAGTTGTCTTCAGTGCCTCACGCGGGTGCTGCTCGCGGACGTGATCCGCCTGCTCGAACATGCCACGGCGCCCGCTTGCCCGACCTGTGGGAGCATCCTCAAGCCGGACGTGGTGATGTTCGGCGAGCTGCTGCCGAGGGCGCCGACGGAGCGGGCCCACGAGCTCGCGCGGCGTGCCGAGCTGATGCTCGTCGTGGGCTCGTCCCTCGAGGTCTGGCCCGTGGCGGGGTTACCGCTCGAGGCGAAGTCGTTCGCCGTCGTCAACCGCGGCCCGACGGCACTCGACGGGGAAGCCTTGCTGACTATCGATGCCGCGGCGGGCGAGACTCTTGCCACGGTCGCGCAACTGCTCGGCTAGCAGTCGACGCTCGCGCCACCTGAGGCTGCAGAGGTCCCGCACGACCCCGTTGAGGAAGTCGGCCTGACCCTGCAGGTCCTTCAGCTCGCCTCTTCAAGGCCAACCGGCTTACTTCAGTGCCGCGATCTGTTTCTGGGCCGGAGGAGCAACGGGCTCGCAGAGACGCGAAACCTCACGCGAGCCGCGGCTCCGTGTGCGGACGACTCGACGATAGCAGGAGGTCCGTGCGGTTTGATGCGTGGCGTGACTGAATACGACGTCGTGATCGTGGGCAGCGGCTTCGGCGGCTCCGTGGCGGCGCTGCGGCTGACGGAGAAGGGCTACCGGGTCGGCGTGCTGGAGGCGGGGCGCCGCTTCGGGCCCGATGACTTCCCGAGAACGAGCTGGGACGTCCGCCGGTACCTGTGGGCGCCACGTGTCGGCTGCCGCGGCATCCTCCGGCTGACGCGCCTGCGCCACGCGTTCGTCCTGTCGGGTGCGGGCGTCGGCGGCGGCTCGCTCGTGTACGCGAACGTCCTCGCCGAGCCGAGGGACGCGGACGCGACTCTCGGGCCGTACTACACGACGGTTCGCCGGATGCTCGGCGCGACGACGGTGCCCTTCGAGACGCCGGCCGACGCAGTGCTGCGGCGCGTCGCGGAGCGCATGGGCGTCGCCGAGACGTTTCGACCGACGGAGGTCGCGGTGGACTTCGAGCGCTGCGTCCACTGCGGCGGTTGCATGATCGGCTGCCGCTACGGGGCGAAGAACACGCTCGATCGCACGTATCTCCGCCTCGCCGAGCAGGGAGGCGCGGCGATCCACGCCGAGCACGAGGCACGGCTGCTGCGCAGGGCTGGCGCCGGGTGGGACACCGTCACATCGAGGGGAACGTTTCGCTCCGAGCACGTCGTGCTGGCGGCGGGCGTGCTCGGCACCCTGCCGCTGCTCTTCAGGCTGCCGTCGCCGCCTCCGATGCTCGGGAGGAACGTGCGCACGAACACCGAGACACTCGTCGGCGCCACCGCCGATCGGCTGGGGACGGACTACTCGCAGGGAGTCGCTATCACGTCGTCGATCGAGCCGTCGCCCGGCGTCGTCATCCAGCCGGTGCGATATCCGCGCGGGTCGAACGCGATGGCGCTCCTCGGCCGGCCCCTCTCCGTCCGCGGCTGGGCGGAGCGAACGGTGATCCTCCTCTGCATGGGCAGCGGCGAGGACAGCCTGCGGCTGTCGTGGAGCGGGAGCGGGCTGCGATCGGAGCGCGAGCCGGGGACCGCGCCGCCGGCGCAGATCGACGAGGCTACGGCGGCCGCCGCCGTGGCCGCGGAGGAGATGAACGGCCGTCCGGGCCGCTTCCGCTTCGACCTGCCGATCACCGCACACATCCTCGGTGGGGCGGTCGTGGGCGACTCGCCGGCAGCGGGCGTCGTCGACCGCTACCACCGCGTCTTCGGGCAATCGGGCCTGCACGTGGTCGACGGTTCGACCGTCTCGAGGAACCTCGGCGTCAACCCCGCCCTGACGATTGCCGCACAGGCGGAGCAGGCCGTCTCGCACTGGCCGCGGCGAGGCGAAGCGGACGAGCGATCACTACCCTGGAAGGCGTGATGAGAGGCGCCGTTCTATTGCTCGCCTTCGCGGTCGCAGTCGCGGTCGCGGCGTGTGGCGCGGACGACCGCACGGCAGAGCAGCCCGCAGCCCCTCCGCAGCCGCCCTTGATTATCGAGCCGGCCAGGCCGGTCCAGCCCGAGCCGCGGGGTTGCGCCGGCGACGTGCACGGGCTCGGCGGCGAGCGGATCGCGTACGCCACCGTCGCCGAGCGCGAGACGGTCGCCTACGAGGAGCCTGGAGGCAAGCAGATCGCCACGTTCGGCGTGGTCAACGAGAACGGGCATGCCATGGTCTTCGGCGTCCGCCGTGTCGTGCTCGGCGAGGACTGCAAGATCCTCTGGTACCGCGTTCGGCTGCCGGCGCGGCCGAACGGCATCGAAGGCTACGTCCACGCCGACGACGTCCGCCTCGTCCGCGTCCCGACGCGCATCACCGTCGACCTGTCCGAGCGCACGCTCGTCCTCTACCGGCAGGGCAAGCCGATCCTTCGTGCTTCCGTTGCGATTGGCGCTCCGGAGACGCCTACGCCGACGGGCCGTTACTACGTGAACCAGCGCCTCATTGCGTCCGATCCCACGGGGCCGTGGGGCCCCGGCGCGGTCGGTATCTCGGCGTTCTCCGACGTTCTGCAGGACTGGATTCAGGGCGGGCCCATCGCCATCCACGGAACCAACGACCCTTCGTCGATCGGGCATGCGGCGTCGCACGGCTGCATCCGGCTCGAGAACGACGTGCTGCGCCGTGTGTTCGACACGGCGGAGGCGGGAACGCCTGTCATCATCACGGCCTGACACCATCGAGAGGAGCGACCATGACGGAAACGACGAAGACGACGAAGACGACCAAGGACGAGAAGGACTTGGCCTCGCGGTTGGCCGATGCCGGTGGCGATGCGATGCAGAAGCTGAGCGACCTGCCAATGGGCAAGGTGCTGGTCGACGGTGCGCAGCAGCTCCGCGAGCGGCTCGACGAGCTGGCGACTCGCATCCGGGCGATCGACCCGCTCGAGAAGCGCGTGACTGCGCTCGAAGAGCGGGTGACTGCGCTCGAGAAGAAGTCGAAGCCTGCAGCGAGCCGGAAGCCGGCTGCCAAGAAGCCGGCCGCCGAAGACGCCGGAAGAGTCCTAGGGGACGCGCAGGCGTAGCGCTTCCGGCAGGACGTCGAAGCGCACGGGTGTGGTCCCGGGCTCACGACGGGGGAAACCATGTTTCCCCCGTGGACCCCCTTCTTTTCGCTCAGGCTGGGACGCGCACTCGGACGGCGCCAGGCATAACGTCGAATCTGACGGGTGTGGTCCCGGGCTGCTCGCCGTCCAGCTGGATGGGGAGGGGCACGTCGGCCTCCACGCTGACGGTCCCGCCGCGCAGCAATTCTGCCTTCGGGTGAGGGAGGTGCGTCCCCCGGTAGATCTTCGGCAACGTCAGCGCCAGGTCTGTCTTCGTCACGTCTCCGATCAGGAGAGTGTCGAGCAGCCCGTCGTCCGGCTCGGCTTCGGGGCAGATCTTCATGCCCGCGCCGAAGTAGCGGCAGTTGGCGACCACGACGTCGCGCATGCGGCCGCTGCGGGCCTCGCCGTCCACGGCGACGCGTACCTCGGAGGTCTGCCAGCGCGCGAACACCGCGAACGTGGCGAGGAAGTACGACGCCTTGGCGTACCGGCTCTTCGACTCGTTCACGCGCTTGGCGATCGCACCGCTCATGCCCGCGCTCGCGACGTTCGCAAACAACGAGCTCTCGTCCTCGCCGCTCCACGAGCGATACGACGCGCGGCCGAGGTCGATCGCACGCGGTCTTCCCGTTAGAGCGACGCGCAGGGCGTCGTCGAGCTTCGTGGGGATGTCGAACGTGCGCACGAAGTCCACGCCGGTCCCGCGCGGGATCACGGCCAGCTCGGCCGAGGCACTCTCGGCGGCGGCGAGGCCGTTCACGACCTCGTTCACCGTGCCGTCTCCTCCGACTGCGACCAGCAACTCTGTACCGCCTGCGGCCGCCTGCCGGGAGAGCTCTCGCAGGTGCTCGGGCCGTTCGGAGAACAGCGTGTCCCCTTCCAGGCCGATCTCGGCCGCCCGCCTCACGATCTCGGGCCAGTGTGTGCCCGTCGAGCCGCCCGCCGACGCCGGGTTGACGAGGAAGGCGACCGAGGCGCTAATGGGACGCTGTGACCGTCGTCAGCGCCAGCTCGGTCATCTGGTCGACGGCGGCGCGCATCTCGTCGTCGGAGATGCGGAGGAACTCGCCCTCCACGACGACGTCGGACACGGTGAGCAGGCAGCCCGCCTGGACGCCTTTGAGCGCTCCCAGCGTGAACAGCACCGCGGCTTCCATCTCGACGGCGAGAATGCCGCGCGCCGACCAGCGCGCGTACTGGCCGTCATCAGGGTTGTAGAAGAGGTCGCTGGAGACGATCGGGCCGACGCGGACGGCCTTGCCGAGCTCCTTGGCGGCGTGGACGGCTCCGTGGACGAGCTCCCAGTCGGCCGTGGGCGTGTGCGGCTCGGGCACGAGGTGCGTCGCCGTCGAGTCGGCGGGGACGGCGCTGATCGCAACGATGAGGTCGCCGAGCTTCATGTCCGGCTGGAGCCCGCCGCACGTGCCGACGCGCATGATGCGTTTCACGCCGAGCATCGCCAGCTCCTCGATCACGATCGCCGCCGACGGGCAGCCCATCCCACTCGTCTGAACGGACACCGGCTTGCCGCCGAAGGTGCCGGTGAAGCCGAGCATGCCGCGCTCGCCGTTCACCTGCCGCGAGTCGTCGAAGAACGTCTCGGCGATGTACTTCGCCCGCAGCGGGTCGCCGGGGAGGAGGCAGGCCTCGGCGTAGTCGCCGGGCTCGGCACGAAGGTGGATCGGCACGGGCGCCATACTTTCATACGGATGCTGAAGAGGGCACGGGTGTTCGAGCCGCGCCTGGAGGAGGTCCTCGACTTCTGCGCCGAGGAGCCCGTCGAGCGCGTGTACCTGGAGGACGCGGCGCGACGCGGCCTGGGCCGGTTCGTGGCCACGGCGGACGAAGCGGGTCTCACCGCGCTTTGCCACGTCGGAGCGAACGTCGTTCCCTCGGGCACCGGCTGTGCGGCGTTCGCGCGGACGCCCAAGTGGGGGCGGGCTCGGATGATCATCGGCGAGGAGCAGGCGGTCGGCGAGCTGTGGGAGCGTGCCGGAAGGAGAGCTCCGGCGCCCCGGTTCGACCGGTCCGGTCAGCCGGTGTACGTGATCGACGACCCTCCCGAGAGCGGAGGGTCGGAGCTGCGCGAGGCGACGCCGGCAGATCTCGACCTGCTCGTCCCGGCGTGCGCCGCCGCGCACGAGGACGAGATCGGCGTCGACCCCCTGGCGAACGACGCCGACGGCTTTCGCTGGCGGACGCGCTCGCAGATCGGCGAAGGCCGATCCTGGCTCTGGACCGAGAACGGCACGATCCTCTTCAAGGCGGAGGCGTCCGCCTGGACGCCGCATGCCGTCCAGCTGCAACAGGTCTGGGTCGACCCGGTGGCGCGTGGCGAAGGCTTCGCGCAGCGCGGCATGCGCGACCTCTGCCGCCGGCTACTCGACCAGGTGCCGCGGGTGTGCCTCTTCGTCCGTGCCGAGAACGCGCCGGCGATCCGCGTCTACGAGGCGATCGGCATGCGCCGGACGATCACCTATAGAAGCCTCATCTTCTGAGCGACGCGCTGGCGGAGCGGTCCCGGCCGGCGTAGCCGTTCGGCAGATGCTCACGAAGCTCACGCCGTAGTGGCACTCACCTCGAAGCTCATGGGCGCGCCGCAAGGCGCGCCCAGCGCTCAGTGGCCTCTGATGCGCGAGACCGCGATCCGCAGCGGCACGGAGTAGTCAGCGGCGAACGACTCCGGCGACCAGCGGTTGCGCTCGACGAGGCCCGCGTACTTCTCCACGTACTCCGCCACCTGGTGAGCCGGTGGATCGTCTGAAACCGAGACCTCGCCGAGACAGACGACGATGTCGCCACCCTGGCCGTTGCCGTCCAGGTGAAGGCTGACCCGCGGGTTCTCGGCGATGTTGCGCAGCTTCGCTGTGTCCGGGCGGCTGTAGACCAGGATGCTCGCCTCTCCGTCCCACAGGAACCAGACCGGAACCGGTTGGGGCATCCCGCGGGGAGACACCGTCGTCAGCCAGGCGAGCCGCTCGTCCCGGAGTCGCCGCGCAGCGCGCTGCCCGAACTCGGATCGGTCGTCGAGCACCATCGCGACCGTAGCAAGGCACAATGGCCTGGTGGAGCTGACGACCCGCGTCGAGCGCTTCGTCCGCCGGCACGAGCTGATCGAGCCGGGCGGCGAGGTCACGTGCCTCGTCTCGGGCGGGCCAGACTCGACGTGCCTCTGGCACGTCATGGGCGAGCTCGGCTATCGCGTCTCGGCGCTGCACGTGAACCACGGACTGCGCGGCGAGGAGTCCGACGTCGATGCCCGCTTCTGCCGTGACGTGCTCGGGGCCGAGGTAGTCGATGCACCGGCGGCGCAGACGGAGGCCGAGTTGCGCGACATCCGTTACTCGTATGCAACCGACCGGCTTCGCGCCACGGGCCACACCGCTTCCGACAACGTCGAGACCGTCCTCTACCGCCTCGTCTCCAGCGGCCGGCCGAGCGGCATCAAGCCGAAGCGCAAGGACGGCGTCGTCCGGCCGCTGCTCACCGTCTGGGGCGAGGAGACGGAGGCGTATTGCCGCGACGTGGGGTTGCCCTACCGCACGGACTCGACGAATGTCGACACGAAGCGAGGCCTGATCCGCACCGACCTGCTGCCGCTGCTCGAGCGGCTCGACGGGCGCGCGCGCGCGAATCTGCTCGCGCTGGCAGAGGAACCCTCCAGGCCACGCCTCCCCCGCACGCTCGAGCGAACGCTGCTCGATCTGCTCTCGTCCGCGGACGGCACGAAGGAGGCCGACCTCGGCCACGGTATCCACGCCGTACGCGAGTACGACCGCCTGACGCTCGAGCGGGGACCCGTTCGCTTCGGCCCGTGGACGATCGAATCGACCACCCCCGGACTGGAGGTGCGCACGTGGCAGCCCGGCGATCGCCTCGCCGGCCGCAACCGCAAGGTGCAGGACGTGTTCACCGACGCGAAGGTACCTCGCCGCGAGCGCGCGACGTGGCCGCTCGTCGTTCGCGAGAACGAGGTTGTCTCGATCCCCGGCATCGTGGAGAATCCCGAAGTGAAGGTGAGGCGCTCATAGAGATCACGTCCGACCTCGAGCGCGGCGTCGGTGACGTGCTCATCGACGCGGATACGCTGCGCACGCGCATCGCCGAGCTCGGCGAGGAGATCTCCGACTACTACCGCGGCCGCGACCTGCTGCTCGTCGGCGTGCTCAAAGGGGCCGTGTTCTTCATGGCCGACCTCATGCGGCACCTCACGGTCCCGTGCGAGGTCGACTTCATGGCGATCACGAGCTACGGCGCGTCGACGGACTCCTCGGGAGTCGTTCGCATCCTCAAGGATCTCGACATCAACATCGAGGGCCGCCACGTGCTCGTCGTCGAGGACATCGTCGACTCGGGCCTCACGCTCTCGTATCTGATCCGCAACCTCGAGTCACGGGAGCCAGCGTCACTGGAGGTGTGCGCCCTGATGACGAAGCCGTCGCGCCGCGAGATCGACGTGCCGGTGCGCTGGGTCGGCTTCGAGATCCCGAACAAGTTCGTCATCGGCTACGGGCTCGACTTCGCGGAGCGGTACAGGAACCTGCCGTACGTCGGCGTATTGAGCGAAGACCTCTTACCCGAAGGCGCGTAGCTCAACCGCTGTTCCCGTCTGGCCGAACAAAGGGGTAGTGCTACCCTGATTCGTCCAGGAGATCTCCTATGACTCGCTTCTTTCGCAGCGCTCTCTTTCCACTGATCGTCATCGTGCTGCTCGTCTATCTGGCGAGCCAGACGCTGATTCCGCAGCAGAAGAGCGCGAAGAAGGTCACGTACTCGGATCTCATCCAGCGTGTGAAGGATGAACCGAAGTCGATCGAGCTCGTGGAGTTCAACCCGAAGAAGCAGCAGATCACCGCGACGCTGGTCAACGAGAACGATCCCAGGATCAAGGTCCACTACCCGACGCCGCAGTCGCAGATCGAGTTCCAGAACCTCCTGCAGCGACACGACGTCGCGTTCGACTCGAAGGGCGTCGGCTCCTCGGCGTGGTGGGGGATCCTCGGCACGCTCCTGCCATTCGCGCTGCTGATCCTCTTCTGGCTCTTCATCATGAACCAGGTGCAGGGCGGCGGCTCGAAGGTGATGAGCTTCGGGAAGAGCCGCGCCAAGCGGATGTCGCCCGACTCGCCGAAGGTGACGTTCAAGGACGTCGCCGGCTGTGACGAGGCCGTCGAGGAGCTCCAGGAGATCAAGGAGTTCCTCGAGAACCCGAAGAAGTTCCAGGCGCTCGGCGCGCGCATCCCCAAGGGCGTGCTGCTCTACGGGCCTCCCGGCACGGGCAAGACGCTGCTCGCGCGCGCGGTCGCCGGCGAGGCGGGCGTGCCGTTCTTCTCCATCTCCGGCTCGGACTTCGTCGAGATGTTCGTCGGCGTCGGCGCCAGCCGTGTGCGCGACCTGTTCGAGCAGGCGAAGCAGGCGTCGCCGTGCATCGTCTTCATGGACGAGATCGACGCCGTCGGTCGCCACCGCGGCGCCGGTCTGGGCGGTGGCCACGACGAGCGCGAGCAGACGCTGAACCAGCTGCTCGTCGAGATGGACGGCTTCGAGCTGAAGGACAACATCATCCTCATCGCGGCCACGAACCGGCCCGACATCCTCGACCCGGCGCTGCTGCGCCCCGGGCGCTTCGACCGGCAGATCGTCGTCGACCGGCCCGACCGGGTCGGCCGCCGCAAGATCCTCGAGGTGCACACGAAGGGCAAGCCGCTGGCGAACGGAGATCGACCTCGACACGCTCGCGGCCGGCACGCCGGGCTTCACGGGCGCCGACCTCGCCAACCTCGTCAACGAGGCCGCGCTGCTCGCGGCGCGCAAGGGCAAGAAGCTCGTGGAGCAGGAGGAGCTCGAGGAGGGGATCATGCGCGTGATCGCCGGCCCCGAGAAGAAGACGCGCCTGCTCTCGGAGCAGGAGCGAAAGATCACGGCGTACCACGAGATGGGCCACGCGCTCGTCGGCCACTACCTCGACGAGACCGACGAGGTGCACAAGATCTCGATCATCAGCCGCGGCCAGGCGCTCGGCTACACGATCTCGCTGCCGCGCGAGGACCGGTATCTGACGACGAAGGCGTCGCTCATGTCACAGATGGCGATGACGCTGGGCGGGCGCGCCGCCGAGGAGCTCGTCTTCAACGAGGTGACGACCGGCGCCGCCAACGACATCGAGAAGATCACGTCGACGGCGAAGCAGATGATCATGCGCTTCGGCATGTCCGAGAAGCTCGGCCCGCGCGTGCTCGGCCGCAACCACGACATGCCGTTCCTCGGCCGCGAGATGTCGGCGGAGCCCGACTACTCCGAGGAGATGGCGCGCGAGATCGACGACGAGATCCGCCGCGTGATCGAGGAGGCGCACGAGACGGCGCTGCGCCGTCCTGCGCGAGCACATGGCCGAGCTGCACCGGCTGTCCGCGATCCTCATCGAGCGGGAGACGATCGACAAGGATCAGTTCGAGCGGCTGCTCGCCGGCGAGGACGAAGCAGACGTGTTCGTCGAGGAGCCAGTCGCCGAGCCCGAGATCCCCGCGGAAGAGCCGAAGAAGCGGCCCGAGCCGCAGCCGAAGCCCTTCCCGCTCCCGGGCGCGACGATGCAGCCGCCCCGCCCGAGCCTTCGCAGCCGTAGTCCCGATCGAGGAGCGGTTCCCGCGCCCGTCGGTCATGGGCATCCTCAACGTCACGCCGGATTCGTTCTCCGACGGCGGCGTGAACCTCGCTCCCGACATCGCGGTTGCCTCGGCTCGACGGATGGTCGAGGAGGGAGCTGCGATCGTGGACGTCGGTGGTGAGTCCACACGGCCCGGCTCAGAAGGCGTCTTCGTCGACGAGGAGCTGCGGCGCGTCGTACCGGTGCTGGAGCGGCTCGAGGGCGAGGTGCCATTGTCGATCGACACCTCGAAGGCGGAGGTTGCACGGCGGGCCATCGGCCTCGGGGCCGAGCTCGTGAACGACGTCACAGCCTTGCGGGGTGACCCGGAGATGGCGGACGTCGTGGCCGACTCCGACGCCTACCTCTGCCTCGTGCACATGCTCGGCGAGCCGCGGACGATGCAGGAGGAGCCCCGATACCACGATGTCGTGTCGGAGGTGGTGACGTTCCTCGAGGAGCGGCTGTCCTTCGCTACCGGGGCCGGGATCGACGAAGAGCGCATCTGCGTCGACCCTGGCATTGGCTTCGGTAAGACGGTGGAGCACAACATCGAGCTGCTGAACCGCCTCGGCGAGCTCAACGCGCTCGGCCGTCCGGTGTTGTTCGGCGCGTCGCGCAAGCGCTTCCTCGGTCGACTACTCGGCGATCCAGAGGCGACGGTGGGCCCGATGTCGGCGAGCATTGCGGCCGCCGTCATCGCCGTCGCCGCAGGTGCCACTATCGTGCGCGTGCACGACGTCCGCGAGACGGTGGAGGCGTTGCCGACGTGAAGATCGAGCTGCACGGCGTCGAGGTCTTCGGCTACCACGGCGCCACCGAGATCGAGGAGCGCGAGGGTCAGACGTTCCTGTTCGATGTTTCGCTGTGGCCACGACAGGAGCCGGCCGACGACGACATCGAGCGCACGATCGACTACCGCGAGGTGGCGGCGTGCATCCGCGAAGTGTCGGATCGCGAGCGCGTGCGGCTGCTGGAGACGCTCGCTGCACGGGTGGCCGATGAGCTGAACGGTCGGTTCGCGGTGGAGCGCGTCCGCGTGCGCGTGCGCAAGCCGCACGTCCAGCTCGACCCGGCCGCGGAGTATTCGGCCGTCACCGTCGAACGCCCGTGACCGGGGCTTACGTCGGGCTCGGCTCGAACCTCGGCGACCGCAAGCAGGCGATCAGGCAGGCGGCCGAACGCATCGGCGCTGTCAGGCTTTCCGGGATCCGCGAAACAGAGCCGTGGGGCTACGCAGATCAGCCGGACTTCCTCAACGCCGTGGCGGAGGTCGAGACCGAGCTCGGCCCGCGCGAGCTGCTCGACTTTCTGCTCGGCGTCGAACACGACCTCGGTCGCGAACGAGGCGCGGGACCACGCTACGGCCCGCGCACGATCGACCTCGACCTTCTGCTCTACGACGAGGAGGCGATCGACGAGCCGGGCCTGACCGTGCCGCATCCTCGTCTGCACGAGCGACGCTTCGTGCTGGAACCGCTCGTCGAGCTCGACCCGGCACTGGTCGTCCCGGGCCGCGGCACGGTGGCCGAGCTGCTCGCAGCGCTACACTGAGCCGCATATGAGCCACCTCGATGAGCTCGACGACTACGAAGCCCAGCTCGAGCTCCGGCTCAAGAGGGAGTACACGGCAGTCTTCAGCCTCTTCCGCTATTGCGTGCTGACGCAGGATGCCACGTACCTCTGCAACACCCTCGACATCAACTACGCGCCGCAGCCGTCCTACCCGTTCTTCCACGTGAAGATGGAGGACGTCTGGGTGTGGGACAAGAACCGCCCGACGCGGATGATCCCGCGGGCGGAGGTCTACACCTCCACCGATCTCACGGTCGAAGAGCTCCGCCGCGAAGGCGAGGAGCCGACGTTGACGCCCGAGGCGCTGGCCGAGCGGATCGGCGAGGCTCTCCCCCGCGACGACGAGTCCTAGACAGCTAGTAGCGATCCCGCTCGGCGAGCCACTGCGCGAATCGGCCCTCCGGCGACTCGAGGTAGTCCGACAAAGCGTCGTCGAAGCCGGCCACGTCTTTCCGTAGCTGGAACAGCTGGTAGTCGATGCGGCGGTCGGTGTCGCACGTGTGCGCTTCCTGCTCGCCGGCCGCGACCGATGCCCCGCACTCGGGGCACGGCATGTGGCTGGAGTGGGCGAAAGAGGTGGACATGCCGCTCTTGGAAAGAGCGACTGATTCGCGGTCGGAACCGCAGTCCCTTCCTCCGAGCAAGAGAAAAGGGCCGCCGCGGCGGCCCTTTCCAGTTGCCGGCGAGCGAGCGGTCAAGCCGTCGCAGGCATCGGCACAGCGCCGAGCTGGACGAGCATCCCGAACGTGTCCCAGACCGTGTGCTCCTCGACGATCTTGCCGCTTTCGAGCCGTGTGAACGTGAGGCCCTTGACGGTGACCTCCTTGCCCGTCGGGGCGACTCCGGCGAGCTCGCCGTCGTGGATCCCGCGGCCGATCCAGCGCGTGGCCACGGTGTCGCCCTCCGCAATCTGTTCCTCCACCGTGACGCGGGCGTTCGAGAAGCCGGCCAGGTACTTCTCGACGTTCGCCTTCACGCCGGCCGGGCCCTTGATCGGCTCGGGCTCGGCGGCGTCGTAGCCGACGAAGTCGGGCGCGACGAACTCGTCGATGGAGTCGAACTTGCCCGTCCACGGTTCCTCGAAGACCCGCTTGACGATCTCCTTCGCGTCTGCCATTGAGCTCTCCCTTCGCTCGATTGGCCAGGAGCGTAACGCCTTTGTGGCACTTGCGCCAATCGGCCTCTGCGGCGGCAGCGCACCTAGAATCGCGCCGTGCTGCTAGCGGTCGACGTCGGGAACACGCAGACGGTCTTCGGGCTGTTCGAGAACGGCTCGCTGCTCGAGAACTGGCGTGTCGCCACCGAGTCGCAGCGGACAGGTGACGAGCTCGGTGCGCTCGTCGGCCGCTTCATCGACCTTGGCCGGATCGACGGCATCTGCCTCTCGTCGACAGTGCCCACGCTCATCCGCGAGTACGAGGTCTTCGCGGAGCGCTGGGCCAAGGCGCCGCTGCTCGTGACGGGACCGGGCGTGCGGACGGGGATTCCCATTCGCTACGACGACCCTCGCGAGGTGGGGCCGGACCGGATCGCGAACGCGGTCGCGGCAAAGGAGCGCTACGGAGCACCGTGCATAGTCGTCGACTTCGGAACCTCGACGAACTTCGACGTCGTGTCGCCGGAGGGCGAGTACGTCGGCGGCGTGCTCGCGCCCGGGATCGAGATCTCGATGGAGGCGCTCTTCCAGCGCGCAGCGCGCCTCGTCAAGGTGGATTTCGTCGATCCGCCGTCAGCGATCGGACGCACGACTGCCACGGCTCTTCAGTCCGGTGTCGTCTTCGGCTTCGCCGGTCAGGTGGACGGCATCGTGGCGGCGATCCGGGCAGAGCTCGGTGTCGAAGCGCAGGTCGTGGCCACTGGTGGCCTGGCCGAGTTGATCGCGCCGCACTCGGCCACGATCGAGAAGGTCGACCAGTTGCTCACGCTCGAGGGGCTTCGCCTGATCTGGGAGCTGAACCGGGCGGGCTAGCCGCCGCCGTACGCCGAGATCGGCAAGGGTACGACCGTGCCCTCAGCGTCGGGGAGCTCCGCCTCGAGGCGTGCCAGTGCGTCGGCCGCCTCCGGCTCGGCGATCAGCAGTCGTTCGACCACTTCCTTCGTCGACTCGAGACGCACGAGCTCCTGCACGAAGGGGCGGGGAAAGCCACCGCGGCGCAGGTACCAGCCGTAGAACTTCTTGAGGAACCCGACCGCTCGCCGCTCGTCCAGCTCTCGCACCGTCTCGCGGATGAACAGAATCAGCTCCGCTGCCACGTCGGCGCGGGAGGGTACTTCCTCGACGCCGTCGATGATCTCCCGCAGTGTCCACGGGTTGCCCTGGGCGGCTCTGCCCACCATGACCGCCTCGGCGCCCGTGCCCTCCAGGATCTCCATCGCCCGCTCGTGGGAGACGACGTCCCCAGACGCGACGACCGGGGCATCCACCAGCCCGACGAGCTCCGCCGTCAGGAGGTGGTCGGCCTCGCCTGTATACATCTGGCGGGCCGATCGCGGGTGGAGGGTCAGGCTGCGTGCGCCGGCCTCGACGAGCCGGGGGCCGAGCGAAAGGCACGTCCGTGAGCCGTTCTCCAACCCTCGCCGCATCTTTACCGTGACGGGGACGGACACGGCCTCCACGACGGCCTCCACGATGCGGCACGCGCGGTCGGGCTGCTCGAGCAGCGTCGCCCCGGCACCCGTTTTCGTCACCTTGCGGACGGGGCAGCCGAAGTTGATGTCCACGAGATCCGCGCCGGCCGCCTCCACGATCTGCGCCGCCTCGGCCATCAAAGCAGGCTCCGAGCCGAAGATCTGCACGGCGAGGGGCCGTTCGTCCTCGGCAATGCGGAGGTAGCCGAGCGTCCGCTCATTGCGGTAATGGATGCCGGCACAGCTCACCATCTCCGAGCAGACGAGCCCCGCGCCGTAGCGCCGGCCCTGGCGGCGGAACGCCTGAACGCTCACGCCTGCCATCGGCGCCAGCACCAGCCGCGAGGGCACCGACACCGGCCCGATGCTGCCACGAAGCCCGGAGATTTACCTGCACAGAGCGAGAATTCTATGCGTGATCGGGGATTGCGCGGGCCGGGCCGCAGCGGCTACAATGCGCCCTCGCGGCGGACCGAGGCCGCGACTTTTTTCTCCCGGCGACGTCTTTCTCCATTGGAGTGGTGATCGTGAACGAAGTGATCCTCACGAAAGAGGGCTACGCGAAGCTCAAGGACGAGATCGAGTACCTCTCGACCGAGAAGCGACGCGAGGTGGCCGATCGAATCCGTCACGCGCGCGAGTTCGGCGACATCGCCGAGAACGCTGAGTACGACGACGCGAAGAACGAGCAGGCCATGCTGGAGCACCGCATCGCCACGCTCGAGGAGCGTCTCCGCGCTGCCCGCGTGCTCGAGAAGAAGGACATCGCCAAGGGCGTCGTGTCAGTCGGCTCAGTCGTCCGCCTGAAGGATGTCGCGGCCAACAAGACGTTCGAGTACACGATCGTCGGCTCGGCTGAGGCGAATCCGTCCGAGAGCAAGCTCTCCAACGAGTCGCCGGTGGGCAAGGCGATCATGGGGCGCAAGAAGGGCGAGATCGTCGAGGTCACGGCGCCCCGCGGCTCGCTCAAGTACAAGATCGTCGCGATCGCCTAGTAGTCTCGCCGCCATGAGCGGCTTGCCCAAGCGCTTTCCCGACCGGGACGAGGTGGCGTCGGTTCGTGGCGCAGCCGAGTCGCTCGAACCGGGCGAGAACGCGGACGGCACGATGCGTGTCGCCGGGCGCGTGATGGCGCGACGTGACATGGGGAAGCTCGTTTTCCTCGACCTCGTCGACCGCTCGGGCCGAATCCAGCTGTTCTGTCCGGCGGAGCGCGCCGGCGAGGTCGACGTCGATCTCGGCGACATCGTCGGGGCCTCGGGGCAGCCGATGAAGACGCGGCGGGGGGAGCCCTCGTTGGCCGTCGACGAGCTCGTGTTGCTCGCGAAGATCCGCCGCTCCTTGCCCGACACGTTCCACGGCCTCAAGGATCCCGAGCTCCGCTACCGACAGCGCTACCTCGACCTGCTGATGAGCGAGGAGACGAGGGAGGACTTCGCGACGAGATCGAAGATCGTCACGGCCATCAGGAAGTACCTCGACGCCGCCGGCTTCGTCGAGGTCGAGACGCCCGTGCTCCAGCCGCGCTACGGCGGGGCCCTCGCACACCCGTTCGTCACGCACTCGAACGAGCTCGACGCCGAGCTCTACCTGCGCATCGCCACGGAGCTCTATCTGAAGCGACTCATCGTCGGCGGCCTGGAGCGCGTCTATGAGATCGGCAAGGACTTCCGCAACGAGGGCGTGTCCTACAAGAACCAGCCCGAGTTCACCATGCTCGAGTGGTACGAGGCATATGCCGACTACGAGGACACGATGGCGAGGATCGAGGACGCTGCTGGAGCACATCGCGCGCGAGGTGCTGGGAACGACGGTCGTGCAGTTCAAGGGGCACGAGGTCGACCTGAAGGCGCCGTGGGCGCGGCTTCCCTTCGTGCAGGCGATGGAGCGACTCGAGCTCTGGACGCAAGACCCGGACGAGCTGCGTGCCTGGCTCGAGGAGCGCGGCGTCGACACCACCGCCGACAAGGACTGGGCCCAGCTCGTCGATCACGCCTTCGGCCACTTCGTGGAGCCGTCGCTCGTCGCGCCGACGATCGTTCACGACTACCCCGTCGAGCTGTCGCCGTTCGCGCGTACGACGGACGACGACCCGACACTGACCGAACGCTTCGAGTACTTCGCCGCCGGCATGGAGCTGGGCAACGCCTACTCCGAGATCGCCGATCCGGACGAGCAGCAGCTGCGCTTCGACCAGCAGTCGGAGCACGTCGAAGGCGTCCGAGGCGATCCCGAATACGTCGAGGCATTGTCGTACGGCATGCCGCCGACGGGCGGGCTCGGCCTGGGAATCGACAGGCTGACGATGCTCCTGACCGGGCGCGACACCATTCGCGACGTGATCCTCTTCCCGGCGCTCAGGTCGAGAGAGGACTAACAGCTCGGGTACGCTAATTCAGGGGGAGAGATGCTGTTTACGGAGACGACGTTGCTCGGGGCCTTCGTCATCGACCTCGAGCGAATCGAGGACGACCGTGGCTTCTTCGCGCGCACGTTCTGCCAGCACGAGTTCGAGGCCCACGGGCTCCACCCTGTCATCGCACAGGCGAGCGTCGCGTTCAATGTCCGCAGAGGCTCACTGCGAGGAATGCACTTCCAGTATCCGCCCGCCGCCGAGTCGAAGCTCGTGCGCTGCACCCGCGGCGCGATACTCGACGTCATCGTCGACCTACGGCCAGAGAGCGGGACGTACCTCCGACACTTCGAGGTGGAGCTGAGCGCGGACAGCGGGCGTGCGCTCTACGTACCGAAGCGCTTCGCCCACGGCTACCAGACGCTCGAGGATGCGACCGAGGCGAGCTACCTCATGGGCGAGTTCTATGCTCCCGAGCACGCGGGAGGGCTGCGCCACGACGATCCGCGCCTCGGTCTCGAGTGGCCGCTGCCGGTGACGGAGCTTTCCGACAAGGATCGCTCGTGGCGCCTGCTGGATGAGATCGAGCCCGAGCTGGGCGACCGGATGACGGCTGTCCGATGATCATCGTCGACAACGCGCTTCGAGCCCGCGAGGCCGAAGGGCGTCCGATTCGGGTAGCTCTCGTCGGGGCCGGCTTCATGAGCCGAGCCCTGGCCAACCAGCTCGCGCACAGCGTGCCGGGGATGCGTCTGGTGGCCGTCTCCAACAGGCACGGCGAGCGCGCTCTCGAGGCGCTTCGCTACGCCGGCCTACGTCCCGAAGGGCTTGTGTCCCACCTCGATGCCCTCGAGGACGCAGTGCGATCAGGCCACACTGTGGCGACCGAGGATCCGTCGCTGCTCTGTAGGTCTGAGCAAGTGGATGTTCTGGTCGAAATCACAGGCTCCGTCGAGTTCGGGGCGCGAGTGGCGCTCGAGGCGTTTGCCAACGGCAAGCACGTCGTCCTCCTGAACGCAGAGCTGGACGCCACCGTCGGCCCGATCCTCCAGACCTATGCCGACCGCTCAGGCGTCGTGCTGTCAGCGTGCGACGGCGATGAACCGGGACTGCAGATGAATCTGTACCGGTGGGTCGTGGGCCTCGGTCTCACTCCGCGCGTCGTCGCGAACGTCAAAGGGCTTCAGGATCCGTACCGCACTCCCGCCACGCAGCAAGCGTTCGCTGAGCGTTGGGGTCAGAACCCCGTCATGGTCACCTCGTTTGCAGACGGCTCGAAGATCAACTGCGAGCAGGCAATCGTGGCGAACGCCACCGGCTTCACTGTCCTGGCCCGCGGCATGTCGCGCGGACGAGCGTACGACGGCTCGATCATGGACATCCACGAGCTGTGGGACCTCGACGAGCTGAGGGAGCGAGGAGGCGTCGTCGACTACACGGTCGGCCCCCCGGGCGTGAAGCTGTATGTGCTCGCGGAGCACGATGATCCGAAGCAGCGCCACTACCTCGAGCTGTACAAGCTCGGCCCCGGCCCTCTCTATCCGTTCTGGATTCCCTACCACCTTGTCCACTTCGAGGTGCCGAATGGGATAGCGCGTGTCGTCCTCTTCGGCGACAACCTGGCGCGCCCCCTCGCAGGCCCGGTGGTCGAAGTGTGTGCCGTCGCGAAGCGAGACCTCGCGGCCGGCGAGGTGCTAGACGATTACGGCATGTATGCGACCTACGGAGAAGCCGTCAGTGCCGACGAGATGAGTGCGCGGCGCTACCTCCCGGAAGGTCTCGTCGAAGGCTGTCGCCTGGTGCGGTCATTGGCGAAAGACTCGGTGCTCACCTACGACGACGTCGAGTTGCCCGCCGGCAGGCTCGCCGACCGGCTCAGGGCAGAGCAGTACAAGCTCTTCCGCGGCGAGACCTGGCTCGAGGAGCGGTTGGCGACGCGAGTGGACTGACCCGTTGGGGGGTTCCCAGATCGCCAGGCCGACACTAAGCTCCAACCTGGAGCGAGGCGGCGCATCCGAGAAACCACCTGACATGAAAGTCGTCATCTTCTGTGGCGGCCTGGGCTTGCGCATGGGCGAGACCTCGGCGCGCGTCCCGAAGCCGATGATCCCGGTCGGCGACCGCCCCATCCTCTGGCACATCATGAAGTACTACGCGAGCTTCGGGCACTCCGAGTTCGTGCTCTGCCTCGGACACAGGGGAGACGTGATCGAGAAGTACTTCACGACGTACGAGCGCTCTGCTGAGAACGGCAGCGCCGCGCCGCGCTGGTCGATCACCTTTGCCGATACGGGGCAGGACACGGTCATAGGCCAGCGACTGAAGGCCGTGGAGCCGCACATCGGCGACGACGACGTCTTCCTTGCGACGTACGGCGACGGGCTGACCGATGCGCCGCTGCCTCGGTTGATTGACACGCTCCTGGAGAGCGACAAGATCGGCGTCTTCCTCGCGGGCCACCCTACGGCCGTCTTCCACATCGTGACCTTCGACGAAGAGAACGTCGTGCGCTCGCTCGTCGACATCACGAAGTCGGGAA
The DNA here is from genome assembly GCA_963786725.1 of uncultured Actinomycetes bacterium. GTDB lineage: Bacteria > Actinomycetota > Thermoleophilia > Gaiellales > Gaiellaceae > PALSA-612. The sequence goes on from CAWBAD010000013.1 coordinate 189,848, forward strand.
TGTGGCAGAACGCCGGCTTCTTCGCGTTTCGCCGTGAGATCTTCGACTACATCGAGGAAGCCGAGGATCTCGTCGATGAGCCGCTGCACCGTCTGATGGCCGAGGAGAAGCTCATCGCGTACCCGTACGAGGGGTTCTGGGAGCCCATGGACACGTTGAAGGACAAGTATCGGCTCGACGCCCTCGCCGCGAGCGGTCGTCCGCCGTGGCAGGTGTGGGACCACGCCGACGAGCCCAGCGGTCTCTCGCCCAGCGTCGGCTGATGCTGACCCTCCGCCTCGGCGCGGCGGTGGGTGATGCGCCCACCGTTCTCGCCCTTGGCGCACACAGCGACGACATCGAGATCGGGTGTGCCGGGACGATCCTCAGGCTGGCTGAGCTCGCGCCTGGGGCGCGCGTCCACTGGATCGTGCTCAGCGGGATCGGCGCGCGAGGCGAGGAGGCGAGGGCAAGCGCCGCCGATCTGCTGTCCAGCTTCGCCTCCTCGACAGTGGTCGTCGAGGAGTTTCGCGACGGGTTCCTTCCGTATCACGGCGCGGCTGTCAAGGACCTGTTCGAGGCGCTGAAGACCGACGTCTCACCCGATCTCATCCTCACCCACCAGCGCGACGACCTCCACCAGGACCATCGGCTCGTCTGCGAGCTGACGTGGAACACTTTCCGCGACCATCTCATCCTCGAGTACGAGGTTCCGAAGTACGACGGCGACTTCGGGAGTCCCAACGTCTTCGTGGAAATCTCCGAGGAGCTGGCGGAGCGGAAACTGCGAACACTTCGGGAGCACTTCTCGTCGCAGCAGGGCAAGCGCTGGTTCACTGATGATGTGTTTCAGGCAGTGCTCAGGCTCAGGGGCATGGAGGCGGGATCGCAGACCGGGCTCGCCGAGGGCTTCTACGGCCGGAAGATCCTGCTCTAGGCGCGTATGAGAATCCTTGTGACCGGGAGCGACGGGTACATCGGCTCGGTGCTGTGCCCGTACCTCGCCGAGCGCGGGATCGACGTCGTCGGGCTGGATACCGGCTTCTATCGGACGGGATTGCTATACGACGCTGGAGAGCCGTCAGTGACAACGATCACGCGGGACATCCGGGAGCTGGCGCCCAGCGATCTCGAGGGCTTCGATGCGGTCGTCCACATGGCCGAGCTGTCGAACGACCCTGTCGGTCAGCTGGCGCCGACGATCACGTACGACATCAACCACGAAGGGTCCGTGCGGCTCGCGACAGCCGCGAAGGCCGCGGGCGTCGGCCACTTCGTCTACACGTCCTCGTGCAGCGTCTACGGGCGCTCGGACGGGTTGGTGGACGAGGAGTCGCCGCTCGATCCGCAGACCGCGTATGCGGATTGCAAGCGCCTCGTCGAACGCGATGTCTCCGCACTGGCGTCTGACGGGTTTTCGCCGACGTTTCTTCGTAACGCGACCGCGTACGGGGCATCTCCGCGGCTGAGGTTCGACGTCGTCGTCAACAATCTCTGCGGGCTCGCGTGGACGACGCGCGAAATCAGGATGGAGAGCGACGGCACTCCGTGGCGGCCACTCGTCCACGTCGGGGACATCTGTCAGGCGATCGCTCGAGTGCTCGTCGCGCCGCGCGAGACAGTTCACGACGTGATCCTCAACGTCGGCGACCGCGACGCGAATTACCGGATTCGCGAGATTGCGGAGATCGTCGGCGACGTCTTTCCCGGCTGCGACGTGATCATCGGAGATCGCGGCGCGGACGAGCGAAGCTACAGGGTCTCGTTCGATCGCATCCACGACGTGCTGCCCGGCTTCAGCTGTGAGTGGACCGTAGAGCGCGGCGCGCGCAGCCTACGAGACGTCTTCGATGCCGTCGGCCTCACTGCAGAGGAGTTCAAGTCGAGGAGCTTCACGAGGCTTCTCCAGATCGAGCACCTGCGTGCGACGGAGCAGATCGACGAGGCGTTCTACTGGTCGCCCACCGCTAGGCATTAGCCGAAGAGCTCGCGCACGAGCCGGCCGACGAGGTCGTAGATCTCGTCGGCGATCTGGACGTGGACACGCCGAGGCGTCGCGACAGGATCTGCGATCTCGGGGCTGCCCGGAGTACGGCCTAGCGCGATGCGGCGGGCGCCGGCCTGCTCAATTGCCAGCCGGGCCGCGGCGGCCGGGTCGGCTCTCCGAAGGGGCATGTCTTCGAACTCCAGAAGCTGGACGAGCTCGGGCAACGTGAATACCCGCTCCGACGGGACGTCCGCGTCGACAACGGCATACGCCACGTGCGAGCGCTCGAAGCCGATCACTACGTCGGCCTTGCTGAGATCGACCTTGCGGGCGTGCCGCGCACGATGGTTCGTGATGTCGAAACCGAGGCGCTCCGCCTGTTCGATCGTCTCCGGGAAAGCGGGACGGGAGGAGCCTGCATCGATTGTGCCGACGGACTCCACGCTCACCGGCACGCCGTGCTTCAGCGCCATCTCCGTGAAGATGGCGGCGGCCAACGGGCTTCGAAACCGGTTCCCAGTGCACAGGAAGACGATGCGGAGCTTCGTCGGATCGTGGTCGGCGTCCGCCGCCGCCACTCCACTCTCGGCCATACCCTGGCAACAATACTCAGGCGCCGAGCCGGCCAGGGCCGTGGTGGGGGATCAGTAGGGTGACGCCGTTGCTCGCGCGTGCTGTCATCCTCAACACCCTCGGCACGATCGCGACGGTCATCCTCGGCTTCGCCGCGGCCGTGCTCTTGGCCAGATGGCTCGGTCCCACTGACCGAGGCCTCTTCGCCGTGATGTGGCTCCTCGGCTCTCTCGGAGTCGCGATCTTCGGCCTGGGCGTCCCTGTCTCGATCACGTACCATCTGAGCAGCGGCACGTCGGACGCGGCCGCCGTGTTGGGCGCCGCACTCGCCTGGGCCGCCCTGCTCGCGACGGTCTTCGTCCCGTTGTCCTGGCTCTTGCGAGACGAGCTTGCTGACATCGCCGCGCGAGGAGAGGGTGGTGACGCGTGGGTGCTCGTCGGGATCCTCGTGCCGGCGATCTTCCTCGGCTACGCGGCGCTGCAGTTTCTCGTCGGGATGCTGCGCTTCGGGTGGTCGAATGCGCTGCGAGCGTCCTCGCGGGCGGTGTTCGTGGGGGTCGTAGTCCTGCTGCTGGGAGCACTCGGGTACGGCGTCTCCGGAGCGCTGGCTGCGCTCATCGTGAGCTGGTTGGCCGTCGTGCTCCTGGCAAGCCCGGTAATCCGGGGGTACGCGCGCCCGCGCTTCTCCCAGCCGGCGTTGAGGTCGATTCTTCGCTACGGCGTGCTGGTGCAGGTGGGGACGGTTTCTGCCTTTGCGAGCCTCAGGCTGGACATCCTCGTGTTGCAGCACTTCCGGCCTCTCGACCAGGTCGGGGTCTACGCGGTCGCCCAGTCGGTGGCGGAGACGGTCACCATCGTCGCGCTCGGCTTCGCGGGCAGCATGCTGCCGCTGGTGGCCAGACTCGAAGGCGTCGAGCGGCAGAACCTCACGGGGGAGGCAATTCGCAACTGCAGCCTGTTGGGTGCAGTTGCCGTCGTCGGGCTGGCGATCTTCGGTCCGCCGCTGGTTCCGGTGGTGTTCGGCCAGGACTTTGCCGACGCCGTCACGCCGCTGCTGATCCTCCTGCCCTCCATGTGGTTCCTCGGGATCGCCCTGGCCATAGGTTCGACGCTACGCGGATACAGCCGCCCCGGTCTCGCGTCGCTGCTGGCCGGTTTCGGCATGGTGGCGACGATCGGGCTCGACCTGATCCTCATCCCTTCCTACGGGGTCACCGGAGCGGCCCTGGCGTCGGCCGTTGCCTACGGGCTGTACGGCGCGAGCTCGGTGCTGGCTCTGGCGAGAATCTCGGGCCTCTCGCTCCTGCGACTCCTCGTTCCTTCGCGGACGGACATGGCGCGCTACCCGCAGGCTGCCCGGCGAGTGTTCGGCCACGACACACCGAGAAGCTGAGGGGCCGAATAGAGGAGTTCCGTCGGTCCCGCGGGAAGCAGACAGGCTATAACACGGGTACGCGTCAAGGTCGAACCGAGACCGGCCGATCAACGGCAGAGGCTCGGTCCGCCCACCACCAACCACTCATGACCATCGCCGAGTACACGAGCATCCTTCGCCGCCGCAAGTGGCTGGTGTTGGTCGCGATCGTCCTCGGGCTGGGCCTCTTCCTCGGCTACGAGCTCATGAAACCCGATCGCTACCAAGCGTCCGCGGACGTGCTGCTCAACGATCAGACGGCCGCGAGCCTGGTCGGCCTGTCGCAGCCGATCTCCTCGGACGCAGCCGATCGCGTCGCCGAGACGCAGAAGGCGCTCGCACGCGTCCCGGAGCTCGCTCGGAGGACGCTGAACGCTCTCGACATCACCGATCGTACGCCCAGCGAGTTCCTCAAGAACTCGAGCGTGCGGACGAAGCCAAACCAGGACATCCTCGAGTTCAGCGTCACGGACGGGGATCGAGCGCTGGCCATCGCGCTCGCGACGGAGTACGCCCGGCGGTTCCCGATTTACCGCCGCGAGCTTGACACGGAGGCCATCAACAGGGCCCGGCAAGAAGTGCAAGCGCAACTGTTGAGGGCGCGCCTGCGCGGAGGAACGAAATCCCCGCTCTACGCCAGCCTGTCGGAGCAGCTGAGACAGTTGCGGACGCTCGGCGCACTACAGACGACCAGCGCGCAGCTCGTCCGCCCCGCCGAGGAGGCTGAGCAGGTACAGCCGCGCCCCGTGCGCGCAGCCGTGATCGGGCTCATGCTCGGCATCTTCGGCGGCATCGCCTTCGCGCTCATCCGGGACGCCACGGACACGAGACTGCGATCGCCGGTCGAGATCGCCGACGCGCTCCAATTGCCGTTGCTGGCGCGGATTCCAGCGCCGCCCAAGGGCACGACAGGCCTCGTGTCTCTCGAGAAGCCGCGGAGCGTCGAGGCCGAGGCCTACCGCATCTTGCGGACGAACCTCGAGCTGATCAACCTCGAGCGCGACGCGACCACGATCATGGTCGCGAGCGGGACCGAGGGCGAAGGCAAGACGACGACGGCCGCGAACCTCGCAGTAGCTCTCGCCAAGGCGGGAAAGAGCGTCGTCGCCGTCGATCTCGACCTCAGGCGACCCGGGCTCGGCCGGCTGTTCTCGACCGCGAACGAGCCGGGCATCACCGATGTCGTGCTCAACAAGACCGACCTGCGTGGTGCGATGCAAATCGTCATGAACGGAGTCGCTCCGGCGGCGGGTGGGACACCGGGAACGATCCCGGACTCTCGCGTGCCGCAGGGCTCGCTCCATTACATCGGGACGGGGATCGTGCCGCCGAACCCCGGGGAGTTCATCGCCACTCACGCCGTCGCGGATCTCCTGAACAGCCTCAAGAAGCGCGCCGACTTCGTGATCGTCGACTCGCCGCCGCTGCTGAGCGTCGGTGACGGCATCGCGCTGATGTCCCAGGTGGACGCGGTGCTGATCGTCTCACGGCTGACGAAGAACCGTCGCCCTGTCATCGGAGAGCTGAAGCGCGTGCTCGACAGCTCCCCGGGTGACGTGCTCGGCGTAGTGGTGACTGACGTTCCGGCCTCCGACGGCTACGGGCAGTACCCGTCGTACGGGGCGGAGCGCTCGCATGAGCGGCCGGCGCCGTTGCCCGAGCCGGCCAGCCTGCAGAACGAATGAGCACCTTGGCGGCGACGGCTGCCGGCGACGCGACACGCTCGACGCAGGCTCGAGCGATGCTCCTCCACCCGGGCCTGCTGTTCGCGCTCGTCTGGACCGCGGTGCTCGGGACTTGGGCGCTCACGTCGGAGGACACCTTCGTCCGCCTGACGGCTTCCGAGAAGTACGTCTCGTTCTCGGCGGTCGCGTTCTTCCTCGCAGCGGCGGGAGCGTTCGTGCTCGGCACGCTGCTCGGGCCCGCGATGTTCCGCTCGGAAGGGCCCGCCGGAGTCTCGGTCTCAAACGTGTCACCTCATGCAGTGCGCATGCTCGCGCGCGGAACCGAGTGGATCTTCCTCTTCGGCGCCGCTGCGGCCCTTTACCTGATCACGGCGGGTGCCCAGAGAGCGGGAGGCTTCACGGCGCTCATCGACGCCATCGTGAACGGGGAGTCCTGGAGCAAGCTCGCCGAGGACTACTTCCAGCCGGCGAGGATCGCGCTGATCACGGTCTGGGTGCACCTGATCGTCGCAGTAGGCCCGCTTGCCGCCGTGGCCGCAACCTTGACGACCGACCCGCGTGTGCGGCGTCGCCAGAGCTGGATCCTTGGCCTCGGCCTCGTGCTCGCGTTGCTGATCAGCCTCGTCTTCGCGGAACGCCTCATTGCCTTTGCGTACGTCGTAGCCGCGGCCGTCGCGGGCACGGCCGCGAGCCGTGCCAGAGGGCCGCGAGGACGTCTCGGTCGTCGCGCAAAGATCCAGCTCGTCGCCGTCGCAGCGCTCATCGTTGGCTTCTGGATCGCGAGCGAGTTCAGTCGCACGTACCTGGCGACGAGAGAGAACACGACGCCGGTCGGCGTGACGGACGTCAGTGCCGGCACTCCGCTCGCGGCTCAGCGCTTCCTCGCGTACGTCATCACGAGCACGAACAACGGCATGTACGCCGTCGATCACCTCGAGTCGCGCCAGTACGTCTTTAACAGCATGTCGGCCATCTTCACGGCCCTCGGCTGGGATAGTGAGGAGGCGCCGGTGGTCGGCCGGGGCAACGCCGAGCACACTGCCTTGCTCAACGAGCTCTATCCCGACAACAACCCGCTCACGACGTTCTCGCTTCCCGGTGCCGCCTATTCAGACCTCGGGTGGGTGGGCCTGGCACTCATGTTCTGGATCGGCGCAGGCATCGGGGCGGTCCATGCGCGCTTCCGTCGCGGAGAGCTTTGGGCGGTATTTGTCTACGCGCTCTGCGTGGTGGGGATTCTCGACTCCTACCGGATCATGTACTGGGGCAGGACCGAGATGGTGGTGCCGACACTGGCCATCATCGTGCTGATGACGAAGGTGTACGCCGCGGCCAGGCAGGATCGCGAGCATCGGCCGCGTATCGCCCATCGTTGACACTAGTCGTCCGCACTCGAGCCCCAGCCACTCGCCGAGCAAGAGCTGCGAACGGCCGATGAAAGTCGTTCTCTTCTCGTACCACTACTACGCGTCGAAGCGCCGGGGCGGCTTCCACTTCCTCGCCGACGCATACGCTCATCTCGGCTGGGACGTCGTGTTCGTCACCGCACCCATCAGCTGGCTCTCCAAGCTCGGCGACGACCCGCGCTTCCAGTACCCGGTACGACACGAGGCAGGGCGCCTAGTGCCCGTCGCACCCTCGATCCGCTCGTACGTCCACTTCACGCCGTTTCATCCCGCGAACCTCAGGAGCTCGGTCTTGAACGCGCTCTCCGGCCCCGTGTTCAGACATGTCTACCCACGCTTTCGTCTCGGGCCACTCGTGGACGAGCTTCGCGACGCGGATCTCGTCGTCTTCGAGAGCACGTCTGCGCTCTTGCTCCTCGATCGCCTACGGTCACTAGCGCCGCGAGCGCGGATCGTCTACCGCGTTTCGGACGACATGCAGGCACTGCGTCTTCACCCGCTCGTCCGCGGTCGTGAGCACGAGCTCGCCTCGCTGTGCGACCTCGTATCGACCACGAGCGCGGGCATCCAGGAGCGCTTTGCCGACCTGCCGCTCTCCCGCCTGCAGCGTCCGGGGCTCGAGAAGGCCGTGTTCGACGCGCCGGTGGCAAGTCCGTACAACAGTGGGCCGAATGCCGTCTTCGTAGGGTTCTGGACGATCGACCGCGAGTTCCTGCAGGCGGCAGCTCGGGCTCATCCGGACGTGACGTTCCATGTCATCGGCCAGGACGCCGGCGTCGTCGAGCCGAACGTGGTCTCGTACGCGGAGATGCCCTTTCGCGACACCCTCCCGTTCGTCAAGCACGCGGACGTGGGCCTGCACACCATCGCCTACCGTCCCGGCGTCGAGGTGCTCACTGACGGCCTCAAGGTCATCCAGTTCTCGTACCTCGGCGTGCCGGTCGTGATGCCGGCATTCATCAAGAGCCCACGCCCGAACGTCGTCACGTATCAGCCGGGAGACGATCGCGCTGCGGCTCGGGCGATCGAGACTGCCCTGGCGATGGACGTCGCGCGGCAAACAGACGTGCCGAGCTGGGAGGAGCTGGCAACGGAGCTCGCCGCTGATTCAGGGGACGCCTAACGTCGTCAGGTGTGCCCGGAACCGGTCGAGAAAGCGATCGCGCGAGAAGTCGCGAGCGCGCCTGGCCAGCGCCTCGCGATCCCAATGACGCCGAGCCATCGTCTCGACGGCCGCCCGTAGCGACGCGACGTCCGGAGTCTCCAGCAGGAGCCCGTCCACGTCAGGTCTGACGATGTCACGGGCGCCTCCCTGGTTGGCTGCGATTACCGGAGTACCTGCGGCAAGCGCCTCCACCATGCTGATGCCAAAGTCTTCCTCGCCGATGTGGATGAACCCTGCGGCCTGCTCGAAGAGAGGCACCAGCTCGGCACGCGGTTGCCACGGGAGCAGCCGGACGTTCTCGGGCAACGCGGCCCGCAGTGAGGGCTCGAGCATCCCCGCACCGACCATCGTCAGCCGGTACGGAAGACCGCGAAATGCCTCCACCACGACCTCCGGCCGCTTGTGCGGCACCAGTCGCTGCACCCACAAGAACTCCGTTCGCTCGCCGGCCGTAGGCGTGAATTGGTCTACGTCGACCGGGGGATAGATGACGACCGAGTCGCGGCCGTAGAAGCGCCGAATTCGCTCCTGCACGGCGGTCGAGTTGGCGACGAAGCTGTCCGGGTACGCGGCCGCACGCAGGTCGATGCGCCTGAAGTGCGGCGAGAGCGCGCGCAGCCCGACCCCGGCGACACCCCGCTCGCGGTCCCCCGGCTCCGGAGGGATCCACGCATAGCGAACCGGCGTGTGGCAGTAGCAGACGTGAAGCGCGCCAGCGGGCGCGCGGACATGCATCGCGAACGTGTGGGACGAGGAGAGCACGAGCTCGTACCCGTCGAGACGGAGGTTCTGGAAGTACCGCGGGATCAGCGGCAGCAGGTACTTCCAGCCTCCGGTGCCCCCCATCCCGGGGAGGCGGGTCAGGCGCGACTCCTGCCGTATCCTCGCCGCGAGCTCGGGCGGCAGGTGCTCCCTCGCGGCATAGAACGTGAAGATGTCAGGCTGGTTGCCCTCGTCGAACAACCCCGCTCTGATCGCCTCTACGACTTGTTCGGCCCCGAAGTAGCCCTGGAAGCGGTCGTGAACGAGCGCGGTGCGGAGCCCTACGGGTCGGACGTCGCCCGTCATCCCCGACGGTTCTGCACGAGCTCGAGGTAGAGGTTCGCGATCGCTGCGGTCGTCTGGCGGACGTCGTAGCGCGCCTCCACCTGCGCTCGGCCCGCACGGCCCTCGGCCTCGGTTCTCGCGCGGTCGAGCAGCCGCTCCGTCAACGCGTTCGCCAGCGCACGAGCGTCCTCGGCAGGCACGACGGCCCCGGCGTCGGAGCCGAGCGCATCCCGTACTCCGGACACGTTGCTCGCCACGACGCTGCGCGCGCAGGCCATGGCCTCGAGCATGGCCAACGACATTCCCTCCCACCGAGAAGGAAGGGCGACGACATCCGCGGCTGCGAGCCATTCATCGACGTCGGACCTGTTGCCGGCGAAGATCACGCTCGGCATGCCGCGCTGCACCAGAGCCTCGCGCACCGGGCCGTCCCCGACCAGCGCCAGCCGCGCGTCTGGGACGCGCCGCAGGATCTCTGGCCACGCGTCGAGCAGGATGTCCTGCCCCTTCTGCCTTGTCAGGCGGCCGACGCAGACCACGAGCGGTCCTTCCCCCAGCTCCAGTCGCTGCCGCGATCGCGCGCGATCGGCCTCGTCCGCCGGCTCGTGGACGTTCAGATCCACGCCGTTCGCGATCACGCGCCACCGCGCGTGTATGCCCTCGCATTCGCCGCGCTCCCGCTCACCGTCGCTGACGCAGACGACCGCTGCAGCCCACCTGGCGCCGAACCGTTCCCAGGCGACGGCGGCGGCACGCTTCGGTCCCGTAACGGCCTCGAAGGACCAGCCGCGGGGCTGATAGACCGTTGGCAGCTTGCCGCGTGCCGCCAGGCGCCCGCCCAGGCCGGCCTTCGACGAGTGCAGATGAAGCACGTCGGGTTGGACCGAGCGCAGGATCCCGGCCAGCCGACGTGTCTCCGAGACGACCGACGGCCCCGGCTCGCGTGTCGCCTCCCAGGCGACGTGCTGGGCCCCGGCCGCAGTCGCCGTCGGCACCGCCGCACTGGCTACCGGACAGGCGACGATGACCCGGAAGCCGCGTTCGACCTGGTCGACGACCAGCCGCCCGACCGAGCGCGGAACGCCTTCGGCCAGTGGCTGGGCAACGTGCAGGACGAGGAGAGCCATCGTCACATCTTGACGAGCGCCCGTTACCGCAGGGCCGCCAGCTGCTCGCTAGAAGAGGACGTTGCCGGTGACGACGATGTTCGGGTCCGTCGACTCGACGAGCTCGTCGTAGAAGCCGCCGGCGTGCGGCTTGTACTTGTTGCCCGAGATCTCCCCCGACGTCAGCGATGTGTTCGGCTCGACGTGGATGACATCGACGCTACTCTCCTCCGACGCGTTGACCCAGGAGATCGTGTTGGACTTGAACTCGAGCCTGCCGCCGACGGAGCTCCTCGCGTACAGCCCGTAGGTGCCGATCTGGGTGAGGGTGTTACCTATCACCGTCAGGTCGCGCGCGGCGCTTGCGTAGATGCCCTGCTCGCCGATCCTCTCGAGCGTGTTGTCCTTGACTGTGGTCCCCGTCGAGTTCGGGCCGATGTAGATGCCCCGGTACATCGTGTCCCTGACGACGTTGTCCTTGACGAGAGTGTTCTGGGCCAGGTTCCCGGGCTGGCCGAAGATCTGGATGCCGGCGTGGTGGATGTTGCCCAGGTCGGTCGTGTCGACGACGTTGTTGAGCACCTGAGTGCCGACCGGGCCGTAGGTCCCGTAGTCTCCGTCGGAAGCGACGAGAATCCCCGCGCCGTGGGTGTCCGAGATCGTGTTCCCCTGAATGGTCACGGACTCACCGCCGACGTTCGAGATGCCACGGCCGTTCGCCTGTCCCGAGACGTCGTTGCCCGCGATCGTGATGTTCCGGCACGGCTCGGGATCCTTGAGGTAGCTGACAACCGCGATCAGGTCGTCTCCAGCATCGCGAACGGTGTTGTTCGTGACCACGACGTCCCGGGATGCGTCGGTGATGTGGATCGCGTCTGCGAGCGTCTGGGATACGTTGTTGTTCCTGATCGTCCCTCCGTTGGCCTGGTGGTGGACGATGATCCCGTTCTGCTCCGCCTCCACGATCGTCAGGCGCTCAACCACGAAGCTCGATGCGCCATCGACCTGGACGTTGGCCCGGATATACGCCTGCGACCTCGACACAGAGTTCGGTGACGTCACCTTGAGATCGCGAAGCGCGGGGCCCGCCCCGCGCAGGACCAGGGCCGAGCTCGCGGGGTTGGAAGCGCTGAGCACGGAGCTGGGCCCGTCGCCGTACGCCGTCAGGCCGTCGAGGACGAGCGCCGAGTCGTATGTGTATGTCGCGGCTGAGAAGTAGAGCGCCTTGCCCTGCGCCTTCGCGGCCGTGATCGCGGCGCGGACGGCGCTGTCCGAGGTTCCATAGCTCGCCTTGACGTCGATCACTCCCGGTGCCGGAGGAGGAGGCGGCAGCGCCGAGACGACGACGGCCGAGTTCCACGTCCGCTTGATCTCGCTCCCGTAGGCGTTCGTAGCCGTCACCCGCGCCTGGACGCGATTGCCAACGTCGGCGGAGACGAGGACGTAGGAGGTTCCGGTCGCCCCGCCGATCGAGGCGCAGTTGTTGCCGTCTACGTCGCAGCGCCGCCACTGGTACGCGTACGCGATCGGCGCCGTCCCGACCCATGCTCCGGACGTGGCCGTGAGCGTCTCTCCGACGCGGGTGATGCCCGAGAGGCCTGGCACGGCGCTGTTGATCGGTGGAGCTACGACCACAGCGGAGTTCCACGAGCGTTGTGCGGCTGAGCCGTCGGCGTTTGTGGCCGTGACGCGAATGTGCACGCGGCCGCCGATGTCGGCTGTGCCCAGCGCGTACGTGAGCGACGTCGCACCGGAGATGTCGGCACAGCTGTTCCCGCTGACGTCACACCGTCGCCACTGGTACCCGAACGTCATCGGCAGGGCGCCTGTCCACGTGCCCTGGGTGCCCGTCAGCGTCTGTCCGTAGCGTGCGTTGCCCGAGATCGCCGGCCGCTCGCTGTTGACCGGCGGGTCGCCGACGGCGAGCGCGGACGGCGTCCAGATCAGGACGCTCATCAGCGCTGCCACCGCGAGCAGCCGTCGCCGGCGCGCGCTTGCGGACTCTGTGCGGAAGGGGGTCGCCATCGTGGGGTCGCGGTGCTGGCGGAACGAGGGATCTGCAAACCCCTTCGTGCCGGGGCGACGGGTAACCCCACCCCAATTCGAGCGATTGAGACTGCGGGCGGCGCCGAAGCGCCGTCAGCGACTCAGGTGGCGGACGACGTCGGCGAGGATCTCGTCGAGGTCGAGCGTCGGCTGCCAACCGATCGCGCCGCGGATCTTCTCCGTCGAGGGGATGCGGTGAAGCATGTCCTCGATCCCGTGCCCATAGGCGTCCTCGAACGGGACGAACGTCATCGTCGACGCCGAGCCCGTCGCGTCGATGACCTTCTGCGCGAGGTCGACCATGGCGATTTGCTCGGTCGAGCCGACGTTGTAGATCTCCCCCGCCGCGTCGTGGGCCATGAGGCCGTGGAGTGCGCGAATCGTGTCGGACACGTGGCAGAAGCAGCGCGTCTGCTTGCCGTCGCCGAACACCTCGAGCGGCTCGCCGGCCAGCGCGCGCTCGACGAAGCGCGGCACGACCATCCCGTACTGGCCCGACTGGCGTGGGCCGACGGTGTTGAAGAGTCGCGCGATGATGCAGTCGAGATCTCCCTCCTGGTGGTGAGCCAGGGCGAGGAACTCGTCCATCGCCTTCGAATCGGCGTAGGCCCACCGGCGCTGAGTTGTCGGCCCGTACACCCTCCGGGCGGTCTCCTCGAGCGGCGTCTCGTCGCGGTGGTCGCCGTAGACCTCCGATGTGGACGCGATGAGAACCCGCTTGCCGAAGCGGTTGCAGTGCTCGAGCACGACCTCGGTGCCCTCGAGGTTCGTGACCAGGGTGTGCACGGGCTGCTCGACGATCAGGCGCACGCCTACGGCTGCCGCGAGGTGGTAGACGACGTCGCACTTGTGGACGAGCTCGTTGACGACGGCGCGGTTGAGCACCGAGTCGACCACGAGATGGAACGCCGCGTTCCCGCCGAGGTGCTCGACGTTGGCGAGCGAGCCCGTGGACAGGTCGTCGAGCGCCCAGACCTCCGAGCCGTCGGCGAGCAGCAGCTCGCACAGGTGAGAGCCGATGAATCCGGCTCCTCCCGTCACGAGGGCCTTTCGGTCCGATGCGGCAGCGCTCACGCCTACAAACCTACCGAGGCTCGTAGACCCAGTACGTCCCGATGTGTGCGGCGAGGCGGTAGTTGCGGTCGATGCTGCGGACGACCCTCGGGCCAAAGTGATTGGTGCGCCACCAATCGTCGGCGACGTCGAGCTTTCTGATGAGGACGACCTTTGTGAACGCCTTCCTGTCGAGCCGGCGAACCAGCCCCCGCGTGCGGCGCGGAAACTTCTGTTCCAGCCGTAGGAACATGAAGGCGTCGAGGACGACCGGCGTTCGGTCCAGAAGCACGGGAATCGTGGGATCCTCCGAGAGCACGGCGTCCCGGTTGGTGACGATGTCTGCGAGCGGATACTTGACGATGGCTGGATCCGTGGCCGTCCCGGCGAGCGAGGGAAACGCGCCACGGGTGTCTCCGGAGAGCGTGACCGCATAGCCCGTGATCAAACCCAGCACCACGATCGCGCTCACGGTGGTGCGTATGGCAGGTCCCCGGCTCATCGCGCCCGCCAGGACCCAGAACTCGCCTACGACCAGCACCGTCGCGACCTCCAGATCGAGCAGGTGGTTCCAGTCGGTGCCGTGGTCGGCGAGAATGACCACGAGCACGACGAAGCACGCGGCCAGCGACAACTGATACAGCGTCAGGCGACGCTTTGCGAGGCCGCTGCAGAACGCCACCAGCGCAACTCCACAGAGCACCCAGATAGCAGGTGCGTGGAGCATGACCAGCTTGCCGAGCCGCAGGGGCGCATGCAGAAACACTCCGTCCACGCCGATGAAGCCCGAGGTCGAGAGGTCGACGACGTTCTCGAACATCCGCCCTCTGCTAATCAGTTCGAAGACGAGCACGCCGATGCTCGCGGCAACGACTGTCGTGGCGAAGAACGCGATCGCCGAGCGCCGCTCACGACCCAGCAGTAGCCAGATGAGAATCGCGGCCGCCGCCCAGACCGCGGACAGCTTGCTTAGGACGGCGAGGGCGCATAGGGCGCCGGCGACGACAGCCCAGCTCGGTGTCGGACGTCGCAGAATCAGGACCAGAGCGGCCAGCTGCAAGACCACCGGCAGCGCGTCACCGTAGACCGCGGTCGCGGCCAGCAACCCTGAATCCGTTACGAGCGGAACAACACTCAAGGCAAGGGCCAGCGGCAGCGGGCAGTCCAGCTGGCGTAGCGCGACGACGATGAGTGCAATGAGAACGGCGGCGACGACGTACGCGAACACCTTTCCCGAAACGAGCTCCTCGCCGCTGAGCTTCGCGAGGCCGCCGTTGGCGACGATCTGCAGGGGCATCCAGCGGGTTCCTCCGTAGGCGCCGTCCGCGACGAGGGGTGGGTAAAGGGTTCCGTGCGCCATGAATCGCGCGAGGGCCATCCACGTCCCGGACGCGTGATTGATGTGGTAGCGGTCGTTCATGTGTGCGACCGCAACCAGGACCCAAGAGAACAGGACGAGGGCGCTCAGCGTGAGCAGCGCCTTCGTGAGGAGAGAGTCGAGAGTCTGGCGGGTCATCCGGGCGCGCGGAGTATTGCCCACACGCGCCTGTGGGCATTGGTAAGCGTTCCTTGAAGAGGCGTTAAGCGACCGTTCTGCCGAGCAGGTGATCCGACCCCCGTGGGGTACGATGGGCTCAGAGTGTTCGAGCGATTCACAGAGCGTGCCCGGCAGGTCGTCGTCCTCGCGCAGGACGAAGCCCGTGCCCTGAAGCACAACTACATCGGCACCGAGCACATCCTGCTCGGCCTCCTCCGCGAAGAGGAAGGCCTGGCTGCGCGCGTCCTCGAGTCCCTCGACATCACCGTCGAGGAGGTGCGGGCCCAGGTGGCGCGCATCGTCGGCCAGGGCGACGAGGTGACGAGCGGTCAGATCCCCTTCACGCCGCGTGCGAAGAAGGTGCTCGAGCTCGCGCTCCGCGAGGCGCTCTCGCTCGGCCACAACTACATCGGCACCGAGCACATCCTGCTCGGCCTCGTGCGCGAGAACGAAGGCGTCGCCGCGCGCATCCTGCTCGACTTCGACGCCGACGCCGAGAAGATCCGCAACGAGATCATCCGCATGCTCTCCGGGCCCGGCCGCCGCCAGCAGGGGCAGGCGCCGAGCGAGAAATCGAAGAGCTCGAAGCTGCTCGACCAGTTCGGCCGCAACTTCACGAAGCAGGCCGCCGAAGGCAAGCTCGACCCCGTCGTCGGCCGCCAGACCGAGATCGAGCGGATCATGCAGATCCTCTCGCGGCGAACGAAGAACAACCCCGTGCTGGTCGGCGAGCCCGGCGTCGGCAAGACCGCCGTCGTCGAGGGCCTCGCGCAGCGGATCGCCGCCGGCAACGTGCCCGAGCTGCTGAAGGGCAAGCAGATCTACAGCCTCGACCTGGCCGCGCTCGTGGCCGGCTCGAAGTACCGCGGCGAGTTCGAGGAGCGCCTCAAGAAGGTGATGAAGGAAATCACCCAGCGCGGCGACATCGTCCTATTCATCGACGAGCTGCATAACCTCGTCGGCGCGGGCGCCGCCGAGGGCGCGATCGACGCCGCCTCGATCCTCAAGCCCGCGCTCGCGCGCGGCGAGCTGCAGACCATCGGCGCGACGACGCTCGACGAGTACCGCAAGTACCTCGAGCGCGACGCCGCCCTCGAGCGCCGCTTCCAGCAGATTCGAGTCGAGGAGCCCTCGGTCGACGAGACCGTCCAGATCCTGCGCGGCCTCCGCGACCGCTACGAGGCTCACCACCGCTGCAAGATCACCGACGAGGCGCTCTTCGCCGCGGCCACGCTCGCCGAGCGCTACATCCAGGACCGCCACCTGCCCGACAAGGCGATCGACCTCATCGACGAGGCCGCGTCACGCATGCGCATCCGCACGATGACTGCGCCGCCGCGCTATCGCGAGCTCGAGGAGGAGATCGAGAAGGTCCGCAAGGAGAAGGAAGACGCGATCGAGGCCCAGGAATTCGAGAAGGCGGCCAGCCTCCGCGACAAGGAGCGCAAGCTCTCACAGAAGAAGCGCGAGCTCGAGGAGCAATGGCGCTCGGACGAGGGCGAGGAGCAGCCGGAGATCGGCGAGGAGGAGATCGCCGACGTCGTCTCCATGTGGACTGGCATCCCCGTCTTCAAGCTCACCGAGGCCGAGACCGAGCGGCTCGTGCACATGGAGGACGAGCTGCACAAGCGCGTCATAGGTCAGCACGAGGCGATCGTCTCCGTGTCGAAGGCGATCCGCCGTGCCCGCGCGGGTATCAAGGACCCGAAGCGGCCGACCGGCTCGTTCATCTTCCTCGGGCCCTCAGGCGTCGGCAAGACCGAGCTCGCGCGCACGCTCGCCGAGTTCCTCTTCGGCGACGAGGACGCGCTGATCCAGGTCGACATGTCGGAGTACATGGAGAAGCACTCCGTGTCGCGGCTCGTCGGCTCCCCGCCCGGCTACGTCGGCTACGACGAGGGCGGCCAGCTGACCGAGGCCGTGCGCCGCAGGCCGTACTCCGTGCTCCTGCTCGACGAGATCGAGAAGGCGCACCCTGACGTCTTCAATATCCTCCTCCAGATCCTGGAGGACGGGCGGCTGACGGATGCGCAGGGCCGGAAGGTCGACTTCCGCAACACGATCGTGATCATGACCTCGAACATCGGCGCGGCCGCGATCTCGAAGAACCAGACACTCGGCTTCAGCATGGGCGACGAGTCCGGGCTTTCCTACGAGGACATGAAAGAGCGGGTCATGGGCGAGCTGAAGAAGATCTTCCGTCCCGAGCTGCTCAACCGGATCGACGAGGTCATCGTCTTCCACAAGCTGACCAAGGACGAGATCCTCGAGATCGTCGAACTGATGATGCGTCGCGTCCGCGAGCAGATCTCGACGCACGAGGTGGCGATCGAGCTGTCCGACTCGGCGAAGGAACTGCTCGTCGAGAAGGGCTACGACCCGGCCATGGGCGCCCGGCCGCTGCGCCGCGCGATCCAGCGCTACATCGAGGACCCGCTCGCCGACTTCGTGCTCGGGTCCGACCTCAAGCCGGGCGTGACGATCGTCGTCGACCGCAAGGCCGACGACGACGAGGAGGTGTCGATCACGCTCTCCGGTGGCCGCAAGCGCGAGAAGGTCGCAGTGCCCGCGGCGTCGGACGACGACGCACCCGAGGACGAGCCGGTAGACGAGCCCGCCGAGTAGTCACTCGGCATAGGCTGGCGGCGTGGATGTCGAGCGCGACATCACCGTCCTCGTCAAGACCTTCGAGCGGCCGGAGGCGCTGCAAGCGGCTGATCGCATCTGTGCGCGCGCTCTACGAGCGCGTGCCGATCGTCGTGGTCGACGACTCCGCCGAGCCGCTGCGCTCGGTTCCCGACCGAGATCACGTACCTGCACGAGCCGTACAACTCGCTCGGCGCGGCGGGGGGCCGCAACCTCGGGCTCAGGCACGTCGAGACGCCCTACGTGCTCGTCTGCGACGACGACATGGTCTTCGAGCGCCGCACGGATCTCGGCCGCATGCTGCACGCGCTCGAGACGACGTCCTTCGACGTCGTCTCGTGCGTCTGGCTCGACTTCGACCCGTGGAAGGGGATCTGCCGAGGCCCGCGCCGCTTCGAGGGTACGCTCGACGTGGAGAACGGCGTGCTCGTCCACCGGCTGGGCGCTACCCGCGGCACGGCGGACGGCCTGCCGGTCTTCGATGTTGTCCACCAGTTCTTCGTCGCCGCGCTGGAACGGCTGGGCCCGGATCCGTGGGACCCCGCTCTCAACCTCTCCGAGCACTACGAGCTCTTCCTGACGCTGAAGGAGCGTGGCCTGAGCAGCACGAGGTTGCCCGACGTTGTCGTCGAGCACCGGCAGGAACTGCCACCCGGCTATCAGGAGGTGCGCGAGGACACACGGCGTTACGTGGACGTCTGGCTGGCGAAGCGAGGGCTCACGGGACTGCGGGTCGAGGGTGAGCTCTTTCGCGCGAGCGATCGCCTCCGCTACGAGCTGCCGGGCACGGCTGCTTACACGGCCCGCCGCGCGGCTCGCGTGGGGCGACGACTGCTGTCCGAGCGTCGCGTTCGCAGTCGAAGCTCGGCCTGACCAGCGTGCCCGGCCAGGCCACGCCGGGGACGTACACGGTGATCATCACCTGTGCGAACAGGCCCGACCCGGTGGGCGAGGCGACCTTCGAGGTCACCTCCTAGCTGAATCTCGGCACAAAGCTGGCACAGAGCGGCATCAGGTCCCGACCCTAGACTCGACGGCAATGGCGAAGGCAGCCGTCCTCTACGCATGCACCGAGTGCGGCTACTCGTCGCCGCGCTGGTTCGGTAAGTGCCCCGGCTGCGGCTCGTTCGGCACGCTGGCCGAAGAACGCCCGCCCGACGTGAAGGGCCAGGCAACCGCTCGCCCGCTGCTGCGGCTCGTCGACGTCGAGGCATCGGATGCCGAGCGGCTCCCCACCGGCGTACCCGAGCTCGACCGTGTGCTCGGGGGCGGCTTGGTGCCTGCGTCGTTGGTGCTGGTCGGCGGTGAGCCGGGGGTCGGCAAGTCGACCCTGCTGTTGAGCGCGCTGCGGGCCATGAGTGCCGATCGTCGTGTCCTGCTCGTGACGGGTGAGGAGTCGCCGGCCCAGGTCCGGCTCAGGGCCGAGCGGCTGGGCGGCGGCGCCAACGTCGAGATCGTGGCCGAGACGGAGCTCGAAGCGGTCTGCTCGACGTTGGAGCAGGAGCGGCCGGACGTCTGCGTGATCGACTCTGTGCAGACGCTCTACTCGGCGGATGTGAGCTCGACGCCGGGCTCCGTTGCGCAGGTGCGCGAGGCGGCCGCCCGCCTGTTGCGGGTGGCAAAGGAGTCGGGCGTTGCGCTGTTCCTCGTCGGGCACGTGACGAAGGACGGCGTGGTAGCGGGCCCGCGCGTCCTCGAGCACCTCGTCGACTGCGTGCTCCAGTTCGAAGGCGACCGCTACCGCGAGCACCGTGTGCTGAGGGCGACGAAGAATCGCTTTGGTTCCACCAACGAGATCGGCATCTTCGAGATGACCGCAGCCGGCCTCATCGGCGTTCCCGATCCGTCTGAGCTCTTCGGGCGCGCCGTCGCGGGTGAGATCGGGTCTGCCGTCGCGTGCACGCTGGAGGGGACACGGCCCATCCTGTTGGAGATCCAGGCGCTCGTTTCGCCGACCGATCTCGCCATGCCCCGCCGGGTCGCGACGGGGATCGATCCGAGGCGACTCGCGATGATCGTCGCGGTGCTGTCGCGTCATGCCGGTCTCGCGCTGGGACAGGCCGACGTGTTCGTGAACGTTGCCGGAGGCGTCCGCATCGAGGAGCCGGGAGCCGATCTCGCTGTTGCGCTCGCCGTCGCGTCGGCCGCGCGGGGCACGCCGGTGCGCACGGGTCTGGCGGCGATTGGGGAAGTTGGCCTAACCGGCAGGCTGCGACCTGTGACGCAGGTCGAGCGGAGGCTCGAGGAGTGCGCGAAGCTTGGCTCGTCGTCCGTGCTCGCCCCGGCGGGCACATCGTCGACCCGCAAGATCACGATCGTCGAGGCCGAGACGGTGCGTCAGGCGCTCGCGGCAGGGCTCGAAACGCCCGCGGCTAGTTCGAAGTAGTCCTGCCTGAGCAGGGGTTTTTCGGTTTCGAGCCCTGAAAACCCCTGGAAACATGGCGTTTTCCGACCGGATCGGCTATACTGACGTTCGTTCGCCGGCGGTTCTTGGATCGCCGGCGTCTTGGCGAGAACGTCTGTGTGGAAGGGGGAGCGGTTGTTGTACAAGCTGGGCGACAAGGTCGTGTATCCGCACCATGGAGCGGGCACCATCGTGAAGAAGGAAGTACGGGAGATCCTCGGCGAGAAGCGCGAATACCTCACCATCAAGATCCTGCACAACGACATGGTGGTCAACGTGCCGAGCGAGAACGCAGAGCGGGTCGGGTTGCGGCAGGTGATCAACGAGAAGCAGGTGGCAGAGGTCGTGAAGGCGCTCACCGGCTCGGGGACGCAGATGCCGAAGAACTGGAACCGTCGCTTCAAGCACAACCGCGACAAGATGAAGACCGGAGACGTGCTCGAGCTCGCGGAGGTCGTGCGCAACCTCGCGCTTCGCGACCACGAGAAGGGGCTCTCGACGGGTGAGAAGCAGATGTTCGTGAAGGCGAAGAAGATCCTCGCCTCGGAGCTCATGTATGCGAAGCACTTGGACGAGGAGCAGACGCATTTGTGGCTCGACGACGTCCTGTCCGGCAACGGCACGAACGGCAAACGTCGCGCCAAGGCCAAGGTCGGGG
Source organism: uncultured Actinomycetes bacterium (assembly GCA_963786725.1). Lineage (GTDB taxonomy): Bacteria > Actinomycetota > Thermoleophilia > Gaiellales > Gaiellaceae > PALSA-612. The sequence goes on from CAWBAD010000013.1 coordinate 210,554, forward strand.
CCAGCGCCTAGACCCTCACAAGCAGGGTGAGCACGTGGGCGATCATCGTCGCCGCCGGCAGCGGTGATCGCCTCGGAGTGGACAGGCCGAAGGCTTTTGCCCGCCTAGGCGACCGGCCGCTGCTCGCGGAGAGCCTCGAGCGGCTCGACGCATCGGAGTGGGTGGACGAAATCGTGGTGGTCGTCCCTGAGGGCTGGGAGGAGCCGGCGATCCTGCTCGCCGAGGAGCTCAGCGCCGGCAAGGTCGCGCAGGCGGTCCCCGGTGGCGCAACCCGTCCCGAATCGGTGCGTCTGGGCCTGGCGGAGGTGCCCGGCGAGGCGGCGGCGGTCCTCGTCCACGACGCAGCCCGTCCGCTCCTGCCGCAGGAAGTGATCGAGCGCGTGTTGGAGCCGCTCGGCGAAGACTGGGAGGGGGTCGTGCCGACGCTCGCCGTCGCCGACACCATCAAGCGGGTGGATCGCGATCAAGTCCTGGAAACACTCGTGCGCGACGGGCTCGTCGCAGCGCAGACACCGCAGGCCTTTCCGGCTGACACGCTTCGGGCCGCGCTGGCGGGCGACATCGGCTCGGCGTCCGACTGTGCGTCGCTCGTCGAGGCCCGCGGGGGGCGTGTGAAGGCTGTCGAGGGCGATCCGCGGCTGCTGAAGGTGACGACTCCCCAGGATCTCTTGGCCGTCGAGGCGATGCTCGCGGAAGAGCGCGCGTGATCGTCGACTACCACATGCATCTCCGTGACGAGGCGGGGAATATCACGTTCACGCCCGATGCCGTACGGCCGTTCTTGGCCACAGCCCTGGCGCGCGGCGTGGCCGAGATTGGCTTTACCGAGCACGTCTACTACTTCCGCCAGACCGCCGAGATCTGGGAGGTTCCCTACCTGTCGGAGCGTTGCGTCTACGACCTGGACGACTACTGCGATGCGGTGCTCGAGGCCAAGCGGCAAGGGCTGCCCGTGAAGCTCGGCCTCGAGGTCGACTACGTCGGCGAGCGCCAGGCAAGGCTGGCCGAGCTGCTCGAGCCGTATCCCTTCGACTACCTGCTCGGCTCGGTGCACTGGCTGGACGGGATGGCCGTCGACATGTCGCCGGGCGTGTGGGAGGTGATGACGGTCGACGAGGGCTGGCAGCGCTACATCGACGCGCTCTGCGAGCTCGCGGTTTCGCAGACGGTGCACGTACTCGCGCATCCCGATCTCGCGAAGATCTTCGGCAGGCGGCCCGACCCGGTCCTGCTGGCCGAGCTGCACGAGCGGGTGGCCCTGGCTGCTGCGGCCTCCGGTCTCGCAGCCGAGATCTCCACGGCCGGCCTCAGGAAGCCGGTCGGCGAGCTCTACCCCGACCTCGAACTGCTACGAGGCCTTCGTCCGCGCAGGCGCTCCTGTCACGCTCGCGTCCGATGCCCACGAGCCCGACCTCGTCGGGGAGAACTTCGACCAGGCGCTCGCGCACGCGCGCGCGGCCGGTTGCGAGACGGTCGCCGTCTTCGACGGCGGCGAGCAACGGCTGGAGCCACTCGGGTGACGGACTTCCGTGTCGGTATCGGAGTCGATGCACACGCCTTCGGGGATGGCAGTCCCGCTCGTGCTCGGCGGCGTCACGTTCGAACACCCCCGCGGGCTCGTCGGCCACTCCGATGGCGACGTGCTCGCGCATGCGCTGACCGATGCCCTTTTGGGAGCCGCCGCGCTCGGGGACATCGGCTCGCTCTTCCCCTCCGACGATGACGCCTACCGCGGCGCCGACTCGCTCGTGTTGCTGGCGGACGCCTATGCGCGAGTGCAGGCTGCGGGCTTCGAGCTCGTCAACGCGGACTGCGTGCTGATCGGCGAGGAACCACGCATTGCCGGCCGGCGCGACGAGATGAGCGCGCGACTCGCGGACAAGCTGGGGGTAGGCGCAGACCGCGTGACGGTCCGCGCGACGACGACCGACGGCCTCGGCTTCACGGGTCGCGGAGAGGGCCTGGCTGCGCAGGCCGTAGCGCTGCTCTCCAGCGCGTAGATCTACGCCGCCGGCAGCGTGAACGAGACGCGGGAGGCCTAGTCAACTGCCCCGTGCTGTAGGCAAGCGCACCAGCTCCCCCTCCACCTCGACGAGGCCGTCGTCGGCGAGAGCTGTGACGGCCTCGTCGTCGAGCTCCGACCTCTGGCGCGCCCGTGCCGCAACGAGCCGCAGCGTGCGTGCACGGCGCTGGCGGAACGAGCCTTCGTACGGCCCTTGCCTGCGTGCGGGCTCGAACCTCTGAGCCCGGGAAGGGCACTCCGGCTCAAGCGGACACACGCCACAGCGCGGGACACGGGCGATGCAGACCGTCGCGCCGAGGTTCATCAGAGCGGGCCCGCATTCGTGGTCGAGCTCGAGGCGGCTGCGCTCGAGCACGCGCCGTACGTTCACGTCCACCGGCAGCACCGGCCGGCTGAAGGCGAGGCTGGCAACCGCGTCGGCCGTGTAGCGCCCGACGCCCGGCAGCTCCGTCAGGTCCTCGGGCCAGCCGCGCTCGGCGATCTCGATCGCCGCGCGGTGGAGATTGACGGCGCGACGGTTGTAGCCCAGGCCGTCCCAGGCGCGGATGACCTCGGAGCGCGGCGCTCCCGCCAGCGCCTCGACGGTCGGCCACCGCTCGAGCCATTCCGTCCAGCGTGGCACCACCCTGGCCACCTGCGTCTGCTGGAGCATCACCTCGCTGACCAGCACGGCGTACGGGTCCCGGGAGTGTCGCCAGGGCAGATCTCGCCCGTTGGCGGCGTACCACCGAAGCAGTCGCTGCTTTGGCGTCCCGGTCAGCGCCGGCGCCGCTCGTCGACGTCGAATATCCCTGTGAGCACCCAGTTGACGACGGCGATGATCAAGGTCGCCCAGACCGCTGACATGAACGAGTCGATCTCGAAGCCGGGCACGATCCAACTCGTGATGTAGAGCATGAACAGGTTGATGAAGAACAAGATGAGGCCGAGCGTGATCACGATCAACGGCAGCGCCAGCAGCTTCATGACCGGCTTGACGAGGAAGTTCACGAGGCCGAACACGAGGCCCGTCACGATGAGGACCCAGTAGTCCTCCGAGTAGTCGATGCCGTCGACGAAGATCGACGCCACCCAGATGGCGGCGACATTGACGATCCAGGAATACAGGAGGCGCCTGATCAACGCCCGTCGATCCTATTGGACGTCCCGGCGCTCGACCTGTTCGCCGCGACCGATGAGTACGTGGGAGACCAGCGACGGTCCGAACAGCCCGTGGGAGACCACGCCCGGCATGGCGTCGAGGCGAGCGGCGAGGTTGGCGGGATCGCCGATCTCGCCGTCGTAGTCCGCGATGCGCCCTCCGTCCGGCGTGGGTGCCGTATCGCGCAGGGTGGCGCTGCCCAACGCCCGGAGCGTCGCCCGGAGGCCAAAGCCAAAGAGCTCCAGTGGGACGGGCGGCGCCAGCCGGTCGACGACCTTGTTCGACGAGACGATGACCACAAAACGGTCGGCGGCCGCTGCGACGATCTTCTCGCGTGTCTGCGCCGCACCGCCGCCCTTCACGAGCCAGCCGTCGAGGGACACCTGGTCGGCGCCGTCGATCGCCAGGTCGAGTCGATCGAGCGACTCGAAGGGCTCCACCGGCAGGCCGAGCTCGCGCGCCGCGTGCTCCGTCTCGAGCGACGTAGCGACGCAGCGGATGTCGAGCCGTCGAGCCGCGAGCGCCGGCAGGAGATGGAGCACGGTGGTGCCCGTGCCGAGGCCGACTGCCATGCCGGCCTCGACCAGCTCGGCCGCAGCCTCGGCCGCGAGGCGCTTTTCGTCGTCCTGGCCCACGGCAGTACTGTAAGCCCGTGAGTTGGCGAGAGTGGGCACGTCCGGGCACCGTCGAGCCTTCGATCTACGCCGCGGACTTCGCCCGCCTCGGCGAGCAGCTCGAGATCCTGCTCGACGCCGGGGCAAGCGTCTTCCACTTCGATATCGGCGACGGCCAGTTCATCGACGAGATCACGATCGGCCCCGTCGTGCTCCGCTCCATCTCAGAGCTCGTCCACGAGCGAGGCGCGGTGCTCGACTGCCACCTGATGGTCTCGCAGCCAGAGCGGCATTTCGAGAACGTTCGGGCAACCGGCGGCGACAGCGTGACGTTTCACGTAGAGGTAGTCGACGATCCCGAGCGGACCGCGGTGCGGGCGCGCGAGCTCGGCCTCGGCGTCGGCATCGCGTTCAATCCCGAGACGGAGGTCGAGCGGGCGGCCGCGGCAGTGGACGCGGCCGGTGCGGACCTGGCTCTGTGCATGAGCATCCATCCCGGCCTTTCGGGACAGGCATTCATGCCTGAAGCCCTGGGCCGCATCGAGAGGCTCCGCTCTCTGGTGTCAGACACCGCATTCGTGCAAGTGGACGGGGGCGTCTCGGCCGAGAACACCACCGAGATCCGCGCCGCCGGCGCGGACCTGCTCGTGGCGGGCAGCGCCGTCTTCTGGCAGCCCGATCCCGCCGCCGCCTATCTCGGCCTGACGGCGAAGGCCGCAGAGACTGTCGTATGACCACCCGGCCGCGACCCGAGAACCACGTGATCGTGCTCTTCGGGGCTACGGGCGACCTCGCCAAGCGAAAGCTGCTGCCGGGCCTCTTCAACCTCCACTGCGCGGGACTCATGCCAGAGGAGTACCGGGTGATCGGTGTCTCGCGGCGCGCGAGCGCGCTCTCCGACGAGGAGTTCCGCCAGCGGGCTCACGACGCCGTCGAGGCGCGGGGCATGCGGAAGGCCTCGGGGCCGGAGTGGGAGGAGTTCGTCAAGCGCCTCTCGTTCGCTGCGGCCGGCCAGGACGATCCTGCAGACCTCGTCCAGGCCGTCGAGGAGACGGAGCAGGAAATCGGCGGCGAGCCGAGGCGCCTCTACCACCTCGCGATCCCGCCGGCGGCCTTCCCGGGCGTCGTGGCGATGCTGGGCGAGACGGGCCTTGCAGAGCGGGCTCGCGTCATCGTCGAGAAGCCGTTCGGCACCGATCTCACCTCGGCTCAGGCGCTCAACGCCGCCGTGCATGCGGTGTTCGGCGAGGCAGACGTGTTCCGGATCGACCACTTCCTGGGCAAGGAGTCGGTCGAGAACATCCTCGCCCTGCGTTTCGCGAACGGTCTCTACGAACCGATCTGGAACCGAGACCATGTCGACCATGTCCAGATCGACGTGCCCGAGACCCTGACGGTCGCGGGCCGCTCCGGCTTCTACGAGCAGACCGGCGCCTTCCGCGACATGGTCGTCACGCACCTCTTCCAGGTGCTCGGGTTCATCGCCATGGAGCCGCCGACTTCCCTCTCGGAGAAGGCCGTGCGGAACGAGACGTCCAAGGTGTTCGATTCCATGAAGCCGCTCGACCCCGTCCGCGTGGTGAGAGGTCAGTACAAGGGGTATCGGGAGGAGGAAGGCGTCGACCCCAAATCGGAGACGGAGACGTTCGTCGAGCTCGAAGTCGAGATCGACAACTGGCGCTGGGCCGGCGTACCGTTCTTCCTGCGCACGGGGAAGGCGCTGGCCGAGAGCTGCCAGGTGATCACGCTCGCGTTCCACGAGCCGCCGCTCCGGATGTTCACGCTCGAGGGCGACACGCCCGCGGCCTCGCGCCCCAACGAGCTGGTGATCGACTTCCAGGACCCTGGCTCGATCTCCGCCTATTTCCTGGCCAAGAAGCCGGGCCCGGACATCGAGCTGCGGGAGGTGGCGATGACCTTCGACTACGAGAGCGCGTTCGAAAAGCGCGAGCTCGAGGGCTACGAGCGGCTCGTCCACGACGCAATGCTCGGCGATCAGACGCTGTTCACGCGCGGCGACGGCATCGAGCAGCTGTGGACGGTCTCCATGCCGCTACTCGAGAGCCCACCGGAGCTCGAGGTCTACGAGCCCGGGTCGTGGGGGCCCAAGTCCACGGATGCGCTGATCGCGCCACGGCGCTGGCATCTGTCCAGCGAACGCAACGGTCCCTGATGTCGGAGCGCGCGTGGCAGGTGCTGGTCACCGCCGTCGTCGGTCTGGCGCTGCTGCTCGTCCTGCGAGTCGTGCTGGGCTGGGCCTTCGAGCGCTACGTGAAACGGGTTGCGGCGCGCAAGCCGCCCGACTACGTGGCGCGCCTGCGCACCCGGCTCGTGGTGCTGCGCCGCGTGATCGTCGCGTTCGTCTTCGTCATCGTCCTCTGGAGCATCCTGGAGATCTTCCCGACGACGGAGCAGCTCGCACGGACGCTGCTCGCGTCGGGCGCCTTCATCGCACTCGTGCTCGGCGTCGCCTTCAGCGTGCCGCTCGGGAACATCGGCGCCGGCATCCTCCTGAGCCTTAGCCAGCCCGTCCGCATCGGCGACCGGATCACCGTCGGCGAAGTGACCGGTACGGCCGAGGAAATCACGCTCATCCACACGATCCTCCGCACGGACCAGGGTCTCACGGCCTTCGTGCCGAATTCGCAGATGATCACGTCGACCGTCGTCAACCGGACGCTCGACGACCCCCGCAGGCTCGTCACCGTGCGCCTGCCGGTCGCGATCTCGGCGCCGGTGGAGGACGCGCGGCGCATCCTGCTGCGGACGATCGGAGAGCTTGACGAGCCGGAGCTGGAGGACACGAGCGTCTCGGTGATCGACGTCGGCGAAAGGACCACGTGGCTCGCGGTCAGCGGCTACGCGCCGCGGCGCGCCGCGGTCGATCGCGCGGCCGCCGCACTCCGCGAGCGGGGGCTGCAGGCCCTCGCCGCCGAGGGGTTCCTACCGCAGTAGATACTGGCGTCATGCGCCGTGTTCGCTTCGCGCCCAGCCCCACCGGCTCGCTCCACGTGGGCAATGCGCTCACCGCGGCGGCCAACCGGGCGTTCGGCGACTGGTTCCTGCTGCGGATCGATGACACCGATGCATCACGCACCGTGGAGCACGGCGAGCGCGACATCTTGCGCGATCTTGAATGGCTGGGCATCGGCTGGGACGAGGGGCCGGTGCGACAGAGCGAGCGCCAGGACATCTACCGGGCTGCTGCGGAACGGCTCGGCGGCGACCGTTTCGGGAAGACGACGCTGCTGCGGCCCGACGGCACGGCGACTTACCACCTGGCGTCTGTCGTCGACGACATCGAGTTCGAGATCACACACGTCATTCGCGGCTCCGACCATCGTCCGAACGAGCAGCTCCACCGAGAGCTGACCGAGGCGCTGGGTGCGAAGCCGCCGGAGTACGTCCACCACGGGCTGATATTGAGTCCCGCCGGCGGCAAGCTGTCCAAGCGCGAAGAGATGTCGTCGATCGCGGACCTCCGCGATACGGGAATCCCGGCCGAGGCTGTGCGCGCCTACCTAGACGAGCTGGGCCTCCCGAAGCACGACGTGCAGCTCGACCTCACCCGCATCCGCCGGCTGGCGGTGGAGGCGATCGGGGCGATGCCGGACGAGGAGCTCGCCGCGCGCGTGGGTGTGTCGCTCGCGCTCGTTCCCGCCGTGCGCGGCGCGCGAGACCTCGAGGAAGCACGCGAGTACGCGCGGCAGATCCTCGAGCCGGACCCGGTCGAGCTGCCAGCGGAAGCGAGGCCGACGCTCGAGCGCTTCAAGGAGCTCGCGGACGGTGATGCGCGGGAGACCGTGCGCGAGCTGAAAGCTGCCGGCGGCGACCTGCGCGCTCTGCGGCTCGCCCTCACGGGGCGAGAGCGGGGTCCCGAGCTCTGGACGGTGATTCATGCGCTGCCGCGAGACGAGGCGCTACGGAGGATCGATGCGGCTTTATGACTCGCTGACGAGAGGCAAGGTAGAGCTGCCGGAGCCTCCGGGGCCGATCCGCATGTACGTCTGCGGCTCGACGGTCTACCACCGCGTGCACGTCGGCAATGCGAGGCCGTTCGTGCTCGCCATGTGGCTCCGGAGCTGGCTGAAGCGAACCGGCTATGACGTGAGGCTCGTCCACAACATCACCGACGTCGACGACAAGGTCTATGTCGAGGCCGCTGCGCGCGAGGTGGCGAGCCGCGATCTGGCGGAATGGGCCACCGGCTGGTTCGTGGAGGACACCGACCGGCTCGGGCTGGGTCGGCCGGACGTCGAGCCACGTGCGTCGGAGACGATGCCGGAGATCCTCGCGTTCATCGAGGAGCTGCTCGCGCGCAATCTGGCCTACGTCGCCGAGGGAGACGTGTACTTCCGGGTCGTCCGCTTCGAGGGCTACGGCCGGCTGTCGGGCGCGAAGCTCGACGAGATGGTTGCCCAGGAGCCGAACGACCTGAAGGAGGATCCGCGCGACTTCGCGCTCTGGAAGGCACAGAAGCCGAACGAGGACGCTGCCTGGGACTCGCCCTGGGGGCCAGGTCGGCCGGGATGGCACATCGAGTGCTCGGCCATGGCGGACAAGCACCTAGGCCCGGCGTTCGAGATCCATGGCGGCGGCAACGACCTTCGCTTTCCCCACCACGAGAACGAGCGTGCCCAGTCCTGCAGCCTCGGCCATCCGTTTGCGCAGATCTGGATGCACAACGGGATGCTCGAGCTCGACGCCGAGAAGATGTCGAAGTCGCTCGGCAACGTCGTCACATTGCAGAACGTGCTCGACACGTGGGGGAGGGAGACGCTGCTCGTCTATCTCCTCACCGCGCACTGGCGCAAGCCGGTCGACTTCACGGACGAGGTGCTCGAGCAGGCGGCGGCACAGGCAGAGGCCTTTCGCAACGTCTTCCGGTCTCCGTCGGAGCCGGCAGCGGAAGGCTCTTGGCAGCGGTTCGCGGCGGCGCTCGACGACGACTTCAACACTCCCGACGCGCTGGCCGTCATGCACGAATGGCGCGACCACGTGCTCCTCGAGCGTGCGCTCGACGTCTTCGGGCTCGCGTCGCTCGCGGAGCGGGCCGAGGCGCCGGCGGAGGCCGTTGAGCTCGCCGAGCAGCGCGAGCAAGCACGGGCGCTCCGCGACTTCGAGGAAGCCGATCGGCTGCGCGGCGAGATCGCGGCGCTCGGCTGGGAGGTGCGTGACGTGGCCGGCGGCTTCCAACTCGTGCCGCTATGACCAGCGAGCTCGTCTACGGGCGCCGGCCGGTGTACGAGTCGCTACGCGGCCCGCGCAGCGTGCTCGAGCTGCATGCGAGCGAGCGGGCTCTGCGTGCGGAGGCGTGGCTCCGTGACGAGCGCTCGCCGCGCGTGCGGGTAGCAGCCGAGCGGGAGCTGGCAGAGCTCGCAGGGACACGCGATCACCAGGGCGTCGTCGCCTTCTGTGAGCCCTACAAGTACGGCGACGCCTACGAGCTCGCAGAGCAACCGCAGCCATTGCTTGTCTGCCTCGACGGCGTGACCGATCCGCACAACCTCGGCGCTGTCTGCCGCAGCGCGGAGGGTGCAGGAGCGACGGGCCTCGTGCTCCCCGCTCACCGCTCGGCCCGCGTGACGCCTGCCGTCTGCCGGGCTTCGGCTGGAGCGGTCGAGCATCTACCGGTGGCCGTCGTCCCCAACCTCGCCCGCTTCATAGCCGACGTGAAGAGCTCCGAGCTCTGGGCTTACGCAGCGGTAGCCGAGGCTCCGACGGCTCTGTGGGAGGCGGACTTCGAGGGCGGCGTGATGCTCGTGCTCGGCGCGGAGGGTAAGGGCATTCGCCCGCTCGTGAGGCGGCAGTGCGACGTCGAAGTCGCGATCCCGCTGGCCGGCAGCGTCGAGTCGCTGAACGTCAGCGTGGCGGCGGCGCTGCTCCTGTTCGAGGTCGCGCGGCGAAGAGCGGTCGCGCATGCCTGAGCCGACCCTCTATCTCTTCGACGGCTACAACATTCTCCACGCCGGAGGATTCCGCGGGCCGTCGGATCTCGTCGACCGGCTCGCTGACTTCGTGGCGCTCAAGGGAGCGCGTGGCGTCGTCGTCTTCGACGGCGGCGGCGAGGACCGCGTTGTGGGCAGGCTCGAGGTACGGCACGCGAGTCACGCGGACGCTCTCCTCGAGCGACTGGCGGCAGAACACCGCCGGACGGAGCGCGTCTGCCTCATTTCCTCCGACTCGACACTGCGCGGTACGGCAGGCCACGAGGTCGAGCAGCGGTCCTCGGCCGGCTTTCTGGCCGACTTCGAGCGGCCCCAGCACGAGGAGCGAGCTTCTTCGCGTGTCGGCGATCGCGTGGACGAGGAGACGAGGGCTGCCCTCGAGCGCCTGCGGCGCGGCGAGAAACCTTAGGTCCCTGCACATTTGCAAATTCCCTTGTAACTCCGGGCGGACCTTGCTATCTTTCCGCCTCAACTTGAGGGTGAGACTTCCGTCGACGCCGCAGATCGACGGAGGAGCAGCCCGGCGACAGGGGGAGAGCGCATGGCAGCCCGGATGCAGACCGCGGTTCGCACGGCGCAGAGACAGAAGCGCGAGCTCGAGGACCTTCAACTCGTCATGCGCGTGCGCAACGGCGACGACAGCGCGCGGGAGGTGCTCATCCGCCGCTACACGGGGTTCGTGCGGATGAAGGCCAGCTCGTATTTTCTCGCGGGCGGCGAGTCGGAGGATCTCGTGCAGGAAGGCCTTATCGGACTCTGCAAGGCCGTCCGGGACTTCAGGCCCGACAAGGAAACGTCGTTCCGAAGCTTTGCCGAGCTCTGCGTCACCCGGCAGATCATCACCGCCATCAAGACGGCGACGAGGATCAAGCACCGGGCCTTGAACAGCTACGTCTCGTTCAGCCATACGCCGGCCGGCCAGGATCCCGACTCCGACTGCACGCTCGGCGACGCGCTGCCCGGATCGCATGTGGACGAGCCGTCGGTGCAGGTGATCTCGAGCGAGGAGCTGCAGAGCCTGGTCTTCTCGCTCGGCAGTGGCCTGTCCACCCTCGAGGCGGACGCGCTGCGCCTTTACCTCGAGGGCAACTCGTACGAGCAGATGGCCGAGGAGCTCGACTGCGACACGAAGACGATCGACAATGCGCTCCAGCGCGTAAAGCGGAAGATCGTCATGCACCGGCAGTCCCGCGCCGTCCTCTCGTAGACCGCTAGCCTCCCCCTCGTGAAGCAGGGGCTCGCGGGAATAGCGCTCGTGGCAGCCTGCCTCCTCGGCGTCGGCGCAGCGGCCGGTGGGCCCGACGGGAGGCCGTCACCGAAGAAGAGCCCGGCGCAACCTGCCGTCAAGCTCGCGGCGAAGGACCCGAACGTCCTCGTGCTGACGGCGCCCGGTTACCGGCTGACGCTGAGCAAGCAGAACGGCGAGGTGGTGGAGCTTGTCGACCGGCGGACGGGCGAGCGCGTGCTCCGTGGGCAGAACGGATGCTGGTGGGCCGCCAAGCAGACGACGGGCGAGGCGGCGTCGGGCTGCGCGTTCGGGCGGACGGGCGACAACCGGTTCACGTTCAAGTGGTCGCAGCTCACGTCCACGCTGACCATGAGCTACGACTCCGCGCCGGCCGGCCCCGGCGTCGACGCCGTCGTCACTCTCGTCGCGCACAGCGCCGGGTTCGACGTGCAGCTCGAGCTCGACTCGTCGGTCGAATATCCACTCTCGGCCGCGCCGTTTCCCGCCGACCTCCTCCTGCCTGCGGCCGATGTCCGCGGTGCGTACATGCCGACGTTCCTGCCGGGCATCCGCCTGCTCCCCAGCTTCTTCAACGGGCCGCACCGCAACGTCGAGACGTACCCGTCGCGCTGGGCGTTCGCGGACTATCTCTCGGCCGACATCGGGAAGGGGCACATCGCGATTTACTCGGTCAACCCGGCACCGCGGGCGATCGCGCCGGTGGACATCGGCTTCGTCCGTCACGCCGAGGGAGCGGCCTGCGGTGGCCCGTCCTTCTGCGCAACACACGTGTTCCAGACCTGGGTGGAGCGCGGGCAGAAGTGGACAAGCCCGCAGGTCAGAGTGCGCGTCGGCGGCACCGTAGAGCAGTCGCTGTCCGCTTATCGCGAGGACAACGGCATCGACAAGTACCCGTCGCTCGCCGAGAAGGTCGGCTCGAGGCTCGACAAGCTCGTGCGCGCGCCGCTGATCAAGGCCGACCTCTGGAAAGGGCTACCGGAGTTCAACCAGTGGGGGTCATCCCTGAAGCAGCTGCCGTCGCCGGCGCTCATCCATCCGGTCGCGTTTCAGTCGGGCGGGTTCGACGAGGCCCATCCGGACTTCCTGCCGCCCGATCCGCGCTGGGGCTCGAATGCCGATCTCAACGGCATGGCCGTCAGCGCGAGGTCGAACGGGCAGCTCGTCATGCCGTACCTGAACGTCAGCTGGTGGGATACGACGTCGCCCAGCGTTCAGGCACTTCCCTCGCCGCTCGTGCCCAAGGACATCGCCGTCCAGAACCTCCGCGGCAGCCCCGTGACCGAGCAGTTCGGCCCCCACGACGGCTACATCGTCTCGCCCCACTCGGCGGCAGTGCGCAAGCGGATCGAGGGCGTGTTCGAGGAGTGGAAGACCGACGTGTCCGCGGACTGCCTCTTCTTCGACCAGATCGGCGCCCGTCCCTGGCGGCGCGACTTCAACCCGGCCGCTCCGACGCCGCTCGCGTACTACGACGGCTGGCTCTCGCTGTTCGCACCGTATGCCCAGCGGTGCGTGATGGCGGAGGACGGGTGGGACCGTCTGGCGGCTTCGTTCTCCGGCTTTCACGGTGGCGTGCTGCTGATGTCACGCCAATTCGAGTGGCCGAACTCACACTGGGGCGAGGGCAACTGGGAGCCGTATCCCATCGCCGGCCGCCTCTTCGGCGACAAGGTGCTGATGTACCAGCACGATCTCTACGAGCCGACGATGACGATCGATCCCGAGACGCTGCTGTTCAACGTCGCGTTCGGCTTCGTCCTTTCCTACGCGTGGGACGGCGAGCGCGAGGAGGCTTCGCTCACGAGCCCGTGGGCGACGCTCGTCGGCCAGGTGCAGCGAACGCTCGGCCCGTATTACGCCGGCAAGCGGCTCACCGGTTTCCGGAACGTCGCGCCGAACGTGACGGAGTCCGTGTTCGAGGGTGGCTTCAGCGTCCTGGCCAACTGGAGCTCGCGAAACGCAGTGGAGGTCGAGGGGCAGCGGCTGGCGCCCAACGGCTTTCTCGCGCGCAAGGGCGGGGACGTGCTCGCGAGCGCTCTCGGTGACAGCTGGAGCGGCGTCACCTTCCCGGGCGGCGCCCGCTAGCGGCGCGTCACCGGAACCCTGGCGATCTCATACTGGGCCGCGTGACGGATGCGTTTCTCTTGTCCGTTACGCGCGGGGACTACGCGGAGCCTGGCGATCGAACGCGTAGGGACGTCGCTGATTGGCACGAGGTACACGCCCGTAGTCTCCGGGCAGTAAACGGCGAAGTAGTCGATCTCGCCGCTGTACGCGCGCCGAACAGTGACAGGGTTCCGATGGTGGCCGTACGTGCTCGTGACCGGGAAAACGATCGCGCCGCCGCGAAGCCTTCCGGTCTTGCACTGAACGCGCACAAGGACCCGGCCGTCGTCGATTACGAGGTCATAGCGGGTGTTCTCGCCGAAGGGAACGAGGAGGGCATAGCCAGCTGCCTTCAGGCCAAGCATCGCCGCCAGCGTGGAGCGGTCGCCGATCTCTTTGGGATGTTCCACTGTCCCAAGAAAGTATAGTTGCCATACAAGACAACACTCGCACTCGTCTTGTACGCTGGACGCACGCCGGAGTAGCTCAGCTGGTAGAGCAACGCCCTTGTAAGGCGTGGGTCGTGGGTTCGAGTCCCTCCTCCGGCTTAGGCGTGCTCGAGCGCTTGCTCGAGGTCGGCCCACAGCTCGTCGACGTCCTCCAGGCCGACGCTGAGCCGTAGCAGGCTCTCGGGAACGCGCTCGCCTTCCCAGCGGCGTCGTGACTCGATGGTCGAGCGCACGCCGCCGAGGCTTGTCGCGTTGGCGATCAGCGAGACCGACGTCTCCACTGCCTGGGCATCACCACGAACGTCGAACGAGAGCAGCGCGCCGAAGCCGCCGGCCATGAAGCGGGCGGCCAACGGATCCGGCTCCAGGCCCGGATAGCGCACGACCTCGACCGCCCGATGCGCCGCCAGGCGGCGCGCGAGCTCGAGCGCGGTCGTCGACTGGCGCTCCACGCGGACGCGAAGCGTCTGGAGGCTGCGGAGGAGAAGCGCGGCGGCGTCCGGCGTCGCGATCGCGCCTGTGCGCGTGCGGAACTCGAGCAGCCGCTCGTGGTCTTCCTCGCGGCGAGAGACGAGGACTCCGAGCAGCAGGTCGTGGTGGCCGCCGAGGAACTTCGTCGCGCTGTGCAAGACGAAGTCGGCGCCATGCTCGAGCGGCCGCATGTGGATCGGCGTGGCGGCGGTGGCGTCGACGAGCACGGGTGCCGGGCTCGCGGCGGCCGCATCGAGGTCAGGGAAGGTCAGGAACGGGTTCGACGGCGCCTCGAGCCAGACGAGGTCTGCCTCGGCCGGCGGCGCGGTCCTCTGGTCGAATTCGATGGAGGAGAGTCCCCAGCGCTCGAGATCGCGGATCAGCAGGCCCACGCCGTAGTACGCATCGGCGGCGATGGCGACGGTCTGCCCCTGACGCAGCAGGCCCAGCAGTGCGGCTGCTGCTGCGGCGAGCCCCGATGCAAAGAGCAGCGCGTGCCCGCCGTCGAGCGCTCCCAGCGCGGTCTCGGCGGCCTCGCCCGTGGGGTGCCCGTCCCGGATGTACGAGAACTCCCGCGGCCGACCGTCCTTGTACGGCCAGATCGTCGAGCGGTCGACAGCCGTCCAGGGATCCACGTCTGAGACTATAGGCCGGTGCCGGCGGGAGGAGATTCGACCGAAGCCAAGCTCGAGCGTCTCGGCGAGCTGCGCGAGACCGCGCTGCGCCAGGGCTCCGAGAAGGCCGTGGAGCGACAGCGGTCTCAGGGCAAGCTGCTCGCCCGCGAACGGCTGGAGAAGCTGCTCGATCCCGGCTCCTTCGTCGAGCTGGACCGTTACGTCCGCCATCGCGAGGTTGAGTTCGAAATGCGCGAGCGGCGGCCGTGGGGCGACGCGGTCGTCACCGGCTACGGGACGATCCTCGGGCGCAAGGTGTTCGTCTTCTCCCAGGACTTCACGATCTTCGGAGGAAGCCTGTCCGAGGTTTTCGCCGAGAAGGTCTGCAAGGTGATGGACCTCGCGGTGAAGTTCGGCTGCCCCGTGATCGGGATCAACGACTCCGGCGGCGCGCGCATCCAGGAGGGCGTTGTGTCGCTGGCCGGCTACGCCGAGATCTTCTGGCGCAACGTCCAGACCTCGGGCGTCGTTCCTCAGATCAGCCTCGTCATGGGGCCGTGTGCAGGTGGCGCCGTGTACTCACCCGCCATCACCGACTTCGTGCTCATGGTGGAGGGCTCCTCGTACATGTTCATCACGGGGCCTGACGTGGTGAAGACCGTCACCGGCGAGGAGGTGACGTTCGAGGAGCTGGGCGGCGCCGCCACCCACGCCGCGAAGTCCGGCGTCGCGCACTTCATCAGCCCCAGCGAAGAGGCATGCCTCGAGGATGCCCGGTACCTGCTGTCGTTCCTACCGCAGAACAACCTCGAGCCGCCGCCGTTCGCCGAGCTAGCCGATCCTCGCGACCGGGAAGAGGCCGAGCTCGACACGCTCGTTCCCGACGACCCGGCCAAGCCCTACGACATCAAGCGCGCCATCGAGCTCGTCGTCGACGACGGCGACATGCTCGAGGTACACGAGCGCTATGCCGCGAACATCGTCTGCTGCCTGGCCCGGCTCGGCGGTCACGTCGTCGGCGTCGTCGGCAACCAGCCGCGAACCCTTGCCGGCGTGCTCGACATCGACTCGTCGGTGAAGGCCGCCCGCTTCGTCCGCACGTGCGACGCGTTCAACATTCCGCTCGTGACGTTCGTGGACGTGCCGGGCTTCCTGCCGGGCACCGAACAGGAGTGGCGCGGGATCATCCGGCACGGCGCGAAGCTCCTCTACGCCTATGCGGAGGCCACCGTGCCCAAGCTCGCCGTCATCACGCGCAAGGCCTACGGCGGCGCGTACGACGTCATGAGCTCGAAGCACATCCGCGGCGACTTCAACTTCGCCTGGCCGACGGCGGAGGTGGCGGTGATGGGCCCGGAGGGCGCCGTGAACATCGTGTTTCGCAACGAGCTGGCGGGGGAGAACGCCGACGCCAAGCGCCGGGAGCTGATCGACGAATACCGCGAGCGCTTCGCCAACCCGTACGTCGCCGCCGAACGTGGCTACGTGGACGACGTGATCGAGCCGCGACGGACGCGCAGCGTGCTCATCGACGCTCTCGAGACGGCGCTCCCCAAGCGCGAGCCGCGTCCTAAGCGCAAGCACGGAAACATTCCCTTGTGATGACGCGTCCCGGGCTCGAGATCACGCCGGAGCCGTCGCCCGACGAACGTGCCGCGATCGAGGCCGCCGTGGCTTCGCTGCTCGATCATCAATCTCAAGCGTCCCCGTGGTGGCGAGCCGGCGTGCAGGAGGCCACCGACGAGCCTGACGACTAGCTCGTCGCCGGTCCTCTGAGCAGGCGCGGCGCTGCTCGGGCATATTCGAGGCCGGAGACGAGCGTGAACACGAGTGCGACGAGCAATGCCCACCAGGCGACGTCGTCGCTCCACGCGCCGGCAGCCGCCAGCCCGCCGATCGCGGCGGCCACCGCCTGTGCCCAGGTCTTTAGCTTGCTGAGGTCACGCGCCGGGATGACCACGCCTCGTTCGATGGCCGCGAGGCGCAGGCCCGAGACGAGGAGCTCGCGGGCGACGATCAGCGCCACCATCCAGGCCGGGAAGGCGCCAGCTCCGACGACCATGATCAGCATCGCCAGGACGAGAACCTTGTCGGCCACGGGATCGAGCATCGACCCCAGCGCTGACGTGTGCCCCTGCCGGCGCGCCAGCCAGCCGTCGATCTGATCGGTCGCCATCGCCGCGGCGAATACGGCCGTCGCCCAATAGATGTGGTTCTCGAAGTCCCACTGAAAGAGCGCGATGACGAGCACGACCGAGGCGGCGCGGGCGACGGTCAGCTGGTCCGCAAGCGGCATCTCTCGGAGAGAATATGCGCGTGGCCCCGTTCTCTCGCGTGCTCGTGGCAAATCGGGGGAGATCGCCGTGCGGATCTTCCGCACGCTTCGGGAGCTCGGGATCGGCACGGTTGCCGTGTACTCGGAGGCAGACCGCGACGCGCTCCATGCCCGGGTGGCGGACGAGGCGTACCTGATCGGGCCACCTCCCGCGGCCGAGAGCTACCTCGTCATCGAGCGGCTCCTCGGAACTGCGAAACGCGCCGGTGCCGAGGCGATCCATCCCGGCTACGGCTTCCTGGCCGAGAACGCGGACTTTCGCGCGCGCCGTCGAAGAGGCCGGGCTCGGGTGGATCGGCCCACCCGCGGAGGCCATAGAGCTGATGGGGAAGAAGACCGCCGCCCGAGCTGCGATGCAGGCCGCTGGCGTTCCCATCGTGCCGGGTACGACCGATCCGGTCGAAACTGCCGAGGAGGCGATCGAGATCGGCGAACGAGATCGGCTGGCCGATCGCGCTCAAGGCCGCTTCGGGTGGCGGCGGCAAGGGGCTCAAGCTCGTCGAGAGCCCCGACGACGTCGCGGCTGCGTTCGAGTCCGCCCAGCGCGAGGGAGAGGCGTACTTCGCCGATTCGACCGTCTACGTCGAGCGCTACCTCGAGGATCCCCGTCACGTCGAGGTGCAGGTGCTCGCCGACGCGCACGGCAACGTCATCCACCTCGGCGAGCGCGAGTGCACGATTCAACGCCGTCACCAGAAGCTCGTCGAGGAGACGCCGTCCCCCGCCGTCGACGACGACCTCCGCGCCCGCATCGGTGCGATCGCCGTTGACGCCGCGAAGGCGGCGGGTTATCGGTCAGCCGGAACGATCGAAGGCCTCCTCACCGCGGACGGCGACTACTACTTCCTCGAGATGAACACCCGCATCCAGGTCGAGCACACGGTGACGGAGATGGTCACCGGTCTCGATCTCGTTCGCGAACAGGTGCTCATAGCCGCCGGCGAGCCGCTGGCGCTGCGCCAGGAGGATGTTCACCTGCGCGGCCACTCCATCGAGTGCCGGATCAACGCCGAAGATCCGTCGGCAGACTTTTTGCCGACGCCTGGGAGGGTCACGAGCTACCGCGAGCCTGCGGGCCCCGGGGTACGCGTGGATTCGGGCATCGAGGCCGGTCTGGAGGTGTCCGGCTTCTACGACTCGTTGCTGGCCAAGCTCGTGGTGCACGGAGTCGATCGCGAGCACGCGCGCCTGCGCATGCTCAGAGCGCTCGACGAGTACGAGATCGGCGGCGTCAAGACGTTGCTCGGTTTCCATCGTGCGCTGCTGCGGCAGCCCTGCTTCGTCGAGGCGGGCACGTGCCACGGCATCGTGGAGTCGGAGGCGCTGGCGGAGGAAGCGAATCAGTTGTCTCATAAGACAACAATCTTAACACCGCCCTCGGACGGCAAGCTCCGTGCGCACGTACTCCCCCTCGAGCTCGACGGGCGAAGGTACGACGTGCGTGTGCTTCGCCCTGAGCCACCGCATGCCGCACTGGCACGTGCGCGCCGAGACCGCGGCCCGGGCCACGGGCTCGGTGGCGGTGCGCCCGACGCCGTGGTCAGTCCGATGCAGGGCACCGTGTTGCACGTCCGGGTCGCCGACGGCGACGAGGTCGCAACCGGCGACGTGTTGTGCGTCGTCGAGGCGATGAAGATGGAGAACGAGATCGCGGCTCATCGACCCGGCGTCATCACCGAGCTGTCTGTGGCTGAGGGCGAGTCCGTGACGCTCGGGCAGGTCATCTGCGTCGTGAAAGGGGACGACGAGCCTGGCCCCGGATAGACCGGAAGCGGATAGGCGTTTCTGCTCGGACGTCTCGAGAGCGCATGGGGAGTCGCTGACGGCGACCGCGAGCCGTGTCGACCACTGGATCCTGATCGAGTACCACGGGGTCTGGGGTAAGGACGCAGTCGACTCCAGCGGGCTCTCGACCGAGCTGAAGGCACATGTCGCGCGGCGCGCGGAAGCCCTTCGCCCGGCGAAGGTGCTGTTCATCCGCCGCCGTGAGCGCCGTGCGTCGGAAGGCATTCACGTCTACTGGGGAAGCGCGAAGGAGCGCGACCCGTGGTTGTCTTCCACGGTCGTCGAGTCATATCCGGATCTGCTCGATCTCGACCTCTCCACCCCGGGCGAAGCCGTCGAACATCCGCTGCTCCTCGTCTGCACGCATGGAAAGCACGACGCATGCTGCGCCCGGTACGGCCTGCCGGCTTACGAGGCGATGCGAGAGCTCGTCGACGAAGGTTGGGTCTGGCAGTGCTCGCACGTCGGTGGCGACCGCTTTGCCGGGAACGTGGTCTGCCTGCCCGAAGGCGTCTACTACGGAGGTGTCGGCGCCGGCGATGCCCTGGCGCTATTGGAGGAGCATCTCGCCGGGCGGGTTCGGCTCGACCTCTATCGCGGTCGGTCGTGCTACCCGTTCCGGGTGCAGGCTGCAGAGCGTGCCGTGCGGGCGGCGTCGGGGAAGCTCGGTCTCGACGATCTCGACCTTCGCTCGACGTCGCCGGTCGTTCTCCGCGCTGGTGGGAGGGACTACGAGGTCGAGGTCGTCGAGGAGCACGGCGAGCTCGCCCAGCTGACGTGTAGTGCAGCCGGGCTCAGTCGTCCGCGGCGCTACGTCGCACGAATCCTTCGCGAATCAGCCGCTTGAGCAGGACGAGCCGGCTCTCGGCGTCGAGCTCGCCGGGCAGGTCACCGGCTGTGAACGGGCGCTCCGCGTCGACGATCGCCTCCAGCTCCTCGAGTGCCCTCGGAGGCACGCGAATGCGCTTGCCCTCGAAGATCAGGGTGCCGTCTTCGAGCTCGGACAGCACTGTGGGCCGCCGCTCCAGCAGCGTCTCCGCGGTCAGCGCATCCGAGGCCCGGAGCTCGGAGAGAGCGTCCTCGAGCACCGGCCGGCGCGTGCGCACGAGCTTCGAGCGGCGGCGCCGAACGACGTCGTCCGGCTGCAGCCTCTCATCGAGCGCCGCGAGGAGATCGGCGGTCGCCACGCCATCGTCGGGAACCGAGCGTCTGAGATCGATCTCGTCCGCGCACGACTCGAGCGCGGCCCGCATCGCGTCGAGCCATGTGTAGACGTTGACGCCGATGGTGAGATGGAGCGAGTCCTCGTCCGACGTCAGCGCCTGGTGCAGCCAGCCGCGGGGCATGTAGAGCATGTCGCCCGGCTCCAGCACGAGGTCGAGCACCGGCTCCCCGGGCTCCCCCATCTCCGGCCGATAGCGCTGGTCGCGGAGCGGGAGCTCGAGTGCCGGCTCGTAGACGAGCCAGCGCTTCCTGCCTGCGACCTGCAGGCAAAAGACGTCGTGAGTGTCGTGATGGACGGGCAGACCCTGCGACCCGCGCGGCGTGAAGTATGCGTTTACCTGAACCGGCTGCTCGAGCTCGGCTTCGAGCAGCCGGCAGAACGTGGCCAGCGGTGGATGCGTGTGGTGGAGCGCCTGCAGGACCACGGTCGCGCCGCCCGCAAACGCCGAGATGGCGTTCGGGACATCGATCGTGCCCGTGAACGACACGGGCCTCCAGGGGACGTCGGATGCGTAGTCGCCGAGCTCCAGCCGCTCTCCCGCCTTGACAAGGCGGAACGCAGGGTGACGCAGCCCACCGGAGCACAGCATCCGCTCGACGTCGTCGAGCGAGAGCAGGTCGTCGTATCGCCCAGGTTCGGCCCGGGACACGTACAACGGCTCTCGCTCGAAAACCCCGGCCAGGAACTCGCCGTCCCCGGTGGGCTCGATGCAGCGCGCGAGCGCGCCGGTGCTACGACGCGTCGTCGGTATCGGCGTCGGCGTCGGTTTCGTCCGTGTCGACGTCCGTGTCGTCAGTGTCGGCGTCGCCGGTCTCCGACCGCGAGCGGCTGCCCGCGAGGGGTGTCGTGACGATCTCGTCGTCGGTCAGGGGATTGCGGGGCTCGTCCATTCGTGCCTCCTCCTCGTGGGGTGACCGAGTCTAGTAGGAAGCCTGTATCCCCGCAGTGAGGCGCCTGCAAACGCGTAGACTCGCCCGCGCCATGGACCTCTACGAGCATCAGGGCAAGGAGCTCTTCCGCCGCTTCGGCACTCCGGTCTCCGAAGGGCGCGTCGCGACGACGCCGGCCGAGGCGAGGCAAGCTGCCGAGGAGCTCGGCGGTCAGGTCGTCGTCAAGGCGCAGGTGTTGACAGGCGGCCGCGGCAAGGCCGGCGGCATCAAGCTCGCCGCCACTCCAGAAGAGGCCGAAGGCCACGCGCAGGCCATCCTCGGCATGGACATCGGCGGTCACATCGTCCGCAGGCTCTGGATCGAGCAAGCCTCCGACATCGAGCGCGAGTACTACCTGTCGCTGACGTTCGACCGGGGCGCGAAACAGCCCCTCTTCATGTTCACGACCGAGGGCGGGATCGACATCGAGGAAGTGGCCGCCACCCACCCCCAGAGACTCGTGCGGCTGCACGTCGATCCACTCGAGGGCTTCCAGCCGTGGCACGGACGCCGGCTGCTGTTCGGCGCCGGCATCGAGGATCCCGACGAGCAGAAGCAGATCGCGGCCATCGCACAGAAGCTCTACGAGTGCTTCGTCGGCTGCGACGCGATGCTCTGCGAGATCAACCCGCTCATCGTGAAGCCGGACGGCGCGGTGCATGCGCTCGACTCGAAGTTCACCGTCGACGACAACGCGCTCTACCGCCACCCCGACATCGCCGAGATGCGCGACCTCGACGCCTATCCGCCCGAGGAACGCGCCGCGCGCGCGAAGGGCGTCACGTACGTGAAGCTCGACGGCGAGATCGGCGTCCTCGGCAACGGCGCGGGGCTCGTCATGTCCACGCTCGACGTAGTGGGCCTGGCGGGCGGTCGTGCAGCCAACTTCTGCGATCTCGGCGGCGGCGGAGACGCCCAGGGCGTCGTGGACGCGCTGGAGGTGATCACTGCGGACCCGCAGGTGAAGGCGATCCTCTTCAACGTTTTCGGAGGCATCACGCGGTGCGACGAGGTGGCCCGGGGGATCCTGCAGGCGCTCTCGCAGATGAACATCGACCTGCCGATCGTCGTTCGGCTGGACGGCACGAACGCGGAGGAGGGGAGACGGCTGCTCGCGGAGGCCGCGCCGACGAACCTCCACGTCGAGCCGACGATGCTCGATGCCGCGCGCAAGGCCGTGGAGCTGGCGAAGTGACCGATCGTTGGAGCGCCCACGCACAGGCGTATCGCGAGAGCGACGCGCATCGTCAGGGGCCCGACCTCGACCTGCTCGTCGCGTGGGCCGAGGGCGAGACCGCGTTGGATGTCGCGGCCGGGGGTGGGCACCTCGCTCGGCGGTTGGGAGAAGCGGGCTTTGACGTTGTCACCGTCGATCCGTCTCCCGGCATGCAGGCCGACGTGATCGCCCGCGCCGAGCATCTCCCGTTCGCCGACGAGAGCTTCGACACGGTCGCCACGCGCATTGCACCGCACCACTTCGAGAACGTCGGAGAGGCCATGCGCGAGCTCGCGCGCGTCGCGCGGCGGGTCGTCCTCGTTGCGGACCTGCGCTACCGCGATGAATCCGGCGAGCAGGCCGAGCGGCTGCGCGATCCGACGCACGTCCGCAGCTACTCGGAGGACGAGTGGCGCGGGTTGCTCGAGCAGGCAGGGCTCGACGTCGAGGCGGTGGAGCTCTTCGACGTAGAGATCGAGCTCGAGCCATGGCTCGCTCGCGCGGGGTGCGAGGGCGAGGAGGCAGCGCAGGTTCGCGAGCTGCTGGCGGATCGGATACGCGACGGCCGGCTCGAGGTGCCCCGTGTTGCGCTGAAGGGGCGGAAGTAGTGGCCATCATCGCCAACAACGACACGCGCCTGGTCGTCCAGGGCATCACCGGCCGCGAGGGGTCGTTCCACACGCTCCGCAACCGCGCCTACGGCACGAACGTCGTGGCGGGCGTCACGCCAGGCAAGGGCGGAGAGAACTTGGAGGGGATCCCGGTCTTCGACACCGTTGCGGAAGCGGTCGACCAGGCTGCGGCCAACACGTCGCTCGTCTTCGTCCCTGCCCGCTTCGCGGCGGACGCGATCCTGGAGGCGGCGGGGGCGGGCATCGGCACGATCGTGTGCATCACCGAGGGCGTACCGGCGCACGACATGCTCCACGTCTACTGGACGGTGCGGCCCCGCGGGTTGACGCTGGTGGGACCGAACTGCCCGGGCGTGCTGTCCCCGGGCAAGGCGAACGCGGGCATCATCCCCGCCGAGATCTTCTCCGAGGGCGCCGTCGGCCTCGTCTCGCGCTCGGGCACGCTGACCTACCAGATCGGACACGAGCTGACGCAGCTCGGACTGGGCAACTCGACCATCGTCGGCATCGGCGGCGATCCGGTCGTCGGCTCGTCCTTCGTCGACATCCTGGAGAAGTTCGAGGCGGATGATGAGACCGAGATCGTCGTCATGGTCGGCGAGATCGGCGGCGAGGAGGAGGAGAAGGCCGCCCGCTACATCGAGGCACATATGTCGAAGCCGGTCGTGTCCTATATCGCCGGCTTCACGGCGCCGCCGGGCAAGACGATGGGCCATGCGGGCGCAATCATCTCCGGCACCTCGGGAACGGCACAGGCCAAGAAGGAAGTGCTCGAGTCCTGCGGCATCCGCGTGGGGACGACGCCGACGGAAACAGCGCAGCTCGTCGCCGAGATCGCCAAGTGATCTCGTTCGCCCGCGGAGTCCCGGCGCCCGAGTGCCTGCCGGTCCGCGAGCTCGCCGACTGTGCACGAACGGTCTTCGAGCGGGACGGCGAGACCGCGCTCAACTACGGGCCGCCTGGCGGCTACGGGCCGCTGCGCGAGTGGCTTGCCGACCGGCACGGCGTGGCCACGGGCCAGATCGTGCTGACGAACGGCTCCCTCCAGGGCCTCGACCTGCTGGTGGGGCGGTTCTCGGCCGAGCGGCGCCTGCTCGTCGAGGCTCCGACGTACGATCGCGCCCTCCACATCGCCTCCAGGCAGGGCATCGAGGCGGCCGGCATCCCCCACGACGCGGAAGGCATCGACCCCGAGGCGCTCGAGAAAGAGCTCGCCCGTGACCGACGGCCCGCGCTGCTCTATCTCCTGCCGACGTTCCAGAACCCCGCCGGGCGCACGATCACGGTCGAGCGCCGCCGCCGGCTGCTCGAGCTGGCCGACGCCCACGACCTGCTGATCGTCGAGGACGACCCGTACCGGCTCGTGCGCTTCGAGGGTGACGACGTTCCGTCGCTGCTAGAGCTGAGCGGAGGCGCCCGCGTCGTCTACTCGTCGTCATTCTCGAAGATCGTCGCCCCCGGCCTGCGCGTGGGCTATCTCGTCGTTCCCGCCGAACTGGCTGCCGAGCTGGAAGCCGTCGCGGCCGGCACGTACCTCTCGCCGGCCTTCTCCACCCAGGCGATCGTCTTCGAGTTCCTGCACCGGGGCCTGCTGGAGCCGAACGTCGAGCGGGTCTGCGGTCTACTGCGGCTACGCCGTGACGCACTGCTGGCGGCGCTGGAGCGGGAGCTTCCCGAGGCGTCTTGGAGCACTCCGGCCGGAGGCTACTTCCTGTGGCTCGACTTGCCGGGCGAGTTGGGAGCGCGCGACCTCCTCGCGGCGGGCGAGGAAGCAGGCGTGACGTTCGTCCCGGGCGGCGACTTCTTCCTCCGTCCGGAGGACGGCCACGGCTCGGCGCGCTTCGCGTTCAGCTTCGCGTCACCGGAGGAGATCGGCGAAGGCGTCGCGCGGCTGGCCGGGGCTCGCGCCGCGGCCGTCGCCTAAGCGGCGGCGACCTTCAACTGGGCGGCGCGAACGACCTCGTCGGGCGGACGCGCGGCAAGGCGAAGCGGTAGCTGTTGGGCGAGAGCGCCGTTCGCGTGCGGCCGGAAGGTCGGGCATGCCTCGCTGACCTGGAGCGCGCACAGCTCCGCGTGGCGAAAATAGCAGTCCTCACAACGTACTCTAGTAGAGTTGGTGTTCATCTCCCCTGCTCTACTGCCTCGGTGTCTGGAACAAGCGGGATACTAGGGATCTGGGCGGCGGATTCAAGAGGCACGCGCGACGTTCTTCCCGCTATTTCCGGCGTATTCATTCCGGACGACAGCGAGTTGCTACGGGAGCTTGGAGAGCGCCTCCACGGCCTGCCCGACGGAGGTCACCGGGACGATGCGAAGACCGTCCGCGTGCTTCCTCGCCTCGGCCACGTTGTCGACCGGAACCAGGAACGCGTCGACGCCTGCGGCCCGCGCGCCGATCGTCTTCTGCTTGATCCCGCCGATCTGTAGCACGGTGCCGTCGAGCGCGAGCTCCCCGGTGGCGGCGATCTTGTTTCCGCCGTCGACGTCCTTGCCGAGCTTCTCCATCACGTCGAGCGCGAATGCCAGGCCCGCCGACGGTCCTCCGATGTTGCCGGCGTCGATGGACACGTCGATCGGTAGCCGGATGTCCGCAGCGGGCTCGACCAGCACGCCGATCACCGACCGGTTGGGGTCTTCCGGGTTGGGCGCGGTCTTCAAACGCACCTTCCGCTGCCCCTTGGAATGACGCAGCGTGAGCGTGAGCGGCGTCCCCGGCTTGTTCGCTGCGATCAGCTGTTGCAGGTCGAGGGTCGAGCGAACTGGACGGCCGTTGACAGCCACGATCACCTCGCCCGGCAGGACCTTGCCGAACGCCGGCAGATCGCTGTACACGCTGGCGACGAAGGCGCCGTTCTCGCGTACCCGTACGTCGTAGCCCAGTTCGCGCAGCGCCACGGCTGCTGCGATCTCTTGCGAGCGCGCCATCTGGCCGAGATCGGCCTGGCGCCGCACCGACTCTGCGATCCCGTGCGGGTTCACGCGGGACTGGGGCACGAGCGTTGAGCCGTCTCGGATGCTCGGGAAGATGCTCTCCAGCAGCGACGCCTGCTTCTGGATGAGGTCGACGAAGTAGATCCCATCCTTGCCGCCGCCTCGCTTCGGCGTCTCGACCGTGACGAGCGGCGCAACGAGGTGCGCCTCGTCCGGCAGCAGGAGATAGTCGTCGGACGGCGCGAGCCACAGCACGCCGAACGTGACGAGGGCGAGAATGGCGCCCGCCAGGAGCAGCCGCCCCGGGCTGAAGTGCTTTCGCATCAGGCCCTAGAGCAGCGAGCGGAGCAGGCCGCCGTCGACGGGGATCGTCGCGCCGGAGACGTACGCGCCGCGGTCTGAGCAGAGGAACGCCACGAGGTCGCCGATCTCGCGCGGTGTTCCCAGGCGGCGCAGCGGGATGGTGGCGAGGTCGGCTTCGGTAGGGCCGTCCGGATAGACCTCCTTCAGCCGCTCCGTGTCGATCCGGCCCGGCGCGATGCAGTTGACGGTGATGCCCTTGGGCCCGAGCTCGCGCGAGAGCGTTTTCGACCAGCCGACGACCCCTGGCCGAACGGTGTTCGAGAGCGCGAGGTTGTCGACAGGCTCCTTCACCGTGCTCGAGGTGATCGTCACGATGCGACCCTGTCCCGAGCCTTCGAGGTGAGGGAGGCAGAGCGTCGTCAGGCGCACGGCGGAGACCAGCAGGAGCTGGACCGTCGCCTCTATCGACTCCTCGTCCATTTCGAGCGCGGACGTTCGTGGCGGGCCGCCCGAGTTGTTGACGACGATCTCGACGCCACCGAACGCTTCCAGCGTCTTCTTGACCAGCCGCTCGAGATCGGCGGGGACGGTGACGTCGCCGCGCACGGCGAGAGCTCCTAGCCGGTCGGCTTCGCGCTCGAGGGCGTCGCGCCGCCGGGCGAACATCGCCACGTTCGCGCCTTCCTCTGCGAGGGCCTCGGCGATGCCGAGGCCGATGCCCGCCGACGCACCGCAGACGATGGCCGTCCGGCCTTTCAGCTCGAGGTCCACGGCTGCGGAGGGTAGCTGGCGCGCGTTGCGCGCCTGTTACTTGTGCGTTAGGACGGAGACGACGTCCCGGACGGCGGCCGCCGATGCCCGGAGCGCCGTCTTCTCCTCTGCCGACAGGCGAAGCTTGACGATCTCCTCGATGCCGGCCGCACCGAGCTTCACCGGGACGCCCATGTACAGGCCCTTGATGCCGTACTCGCCCTCGAGCAGGGCGGTGCAAGGGAGGATGCGCTTCTCGTCGAGCAGGATGGCGTCCACCATCTGCGCGGCCGCGGCGCCGGGCGCGTACCAGGCGGATGTGCCGAGCAGGTTGACGATCTCGCCGCCGCCGACGCGCGTGCGCTGCACGAGCTTCGCAATTCGCGCCTTCGACGCGAGCTCTGTCAGCGGCACGCCGCCCACGGTCGTCGCCGAGACGACGGGGACCATCTGGTCGCCGTGGCCTCCGAGCACCATCGTCTGTACGTCCTTGATCGATGCGCCCGTCTCCCAGGCGATGAACGCACGGAAGCGGGCTGTGTCGAGGATGCCCGCCATGCCGACGACGCGCTCGCGCGGCAGCTTGGAGACGGCCATGGCGACGTGGCACATCGCGTCGAGCGGGTTGGAGACGACGACGACCGTCGCCTTCGGCGAGCGCTTCACCGCATCCTGCGTGACGGCGGCGACGATGGCTTCGTTCGTCGTCACGAGGTCGTCGCGGCTCATCCCCGGTGCGCGCGGCCTGCCGGCCGTGACGACGATCACGTCCGAGCCCGCTGTCTCCCTGTAGTCGTTCGCTCCCGTGATGTTCGGCTCGTACGACAGCACGGCTGCCGCCTGGTTCATGTCGAGGGCCTTGCCCTGCGGGAAGTTCTGGATGATGTCGACGAGCACGACGTCTGCGTAGTCGCGGCGGGCGACCTCCTGCGCGCACGTGGCGCCGACGTTGCCCGCGCCGATGACGGTGACCTTCCGCCTCATGCGACGAGGGCGCCGAGCTTGTCGATGATCGCGTCGGCGACGTCGCTCGTGCCGACGGCAGTCGGGTCGTCGCGCGTCGGCTTCATGTCGTACGTAAGGCTCTGTCCCTCGGCGATGACGGCCGCAACGGCGCTCTCCAGTCGCGCCGCTGCCCCGGGCTCGTCGAGGTGCTCGAGCATGAGCTTCCCCGAGAGGATCATGGCGATCGGGTTGACCTTGTTCTGGCCCCGGTACTTCGGTGCCGAGCCGTGCGTCGCTTCGAAGACGGCCGCGTCCGCGCCGATGTTCGCGCCGGGCGCGACGCCGAGTCCGCCGACGAGGCCTGCGGCGAGGTCGGAGACGATGTCGCCGTAGAGGTTCGGCAGCACGAGCACGTCGTACTCCTCGGGCCGCTGTACGAGGCCCATGCAGATGGCGTCGACGAGGTTCTCCCGCGGCTCGATGTCGGAGTACTCGGGGGCCACGTGCCGGAAGACCTCGAGGAAGAGCCCGTCCGTGTGCTTCATGATGTTCGCCTTCGTCACGCAGTGGACAGCGTGGCGGGCCTGAGCGCGCGCGTAGTCGAACGCAAAGCGGATGATTCGCTCCGAGGCCTCCGGGCTCATGGGCTTGACCGAGATGCCGGACTTCGGGCTCACGTGCCTGGGCTGCAACCGGCCGAGCGTCGCGATCAGTTCCTGCGCGGCCTCGCTGCCGGACTCGAACTCGATGCCGGCGTAGAGGTCCTCGGTGTTCTCACGGACGATGACGACGTCGACAGCCTCGTAGCGTGTTCTCACGCCGGGGTAGGTCTTGCAAGGCCGCAGACAGGCGTAGAGGTTCAGCTCGTGGCGGAGCGCGACGTTCACAGAGCGGAAGCCCGTGCCGATCGGCGTCGTGATCGGCCCTTTGAGGGCAACGCCCGTGTCGCGGATCGAGGCCAGCGTCTCCTCTGGCAGCGGGTTGCCGCCGTGCGCTTCCATCACGTCCGCGCCGGCCTCCTGCATATCCCATTCGAACGCGACGCCCGTCGCCTCGAGCACGCGGCGCGTCGCTTCCGTCAGCTCTGGCCCGGTGCCGTCGCCGGGAATGAGGGTCACGCGGTGTGCCATCGCTCTGCAGGACTCTAGCCAAGCCGTTTACGATTGATCGCGTCCCTAGGGCGAGGACGCGATGGCCTGAGGTAGATTCCGGCTCGATGTCTGACTTCCAGCCTGGCCTCGAAGGCGTCGTCGCCGTCGAGACCGAGATCGCCGAGCCCGACCGCGAAGGCGGCGTGCTCCGCTACCGCGGCATCGACATCGAGGAGCTCGTCGGCCACTACCCGTACGAGAACGTCTGGGGGTTGCTCGTCGACGACGACCTCGACTCCGTCATGCCCGAGCCCGAGCCGTACGAGCCGGCCCGCCTGACGGGGAATGCGCCGGCCGACCTCCAGGCCGAGACGGCGCGGCTCGCGGGGGAGTGGAAGCTCGGCAAGCTGAACGAGATCTCTGACGAGCGGGCACGCGAAGACCTCGGGCGGCTCTCCTCGCAGATGATGGGGATCGTCGCGCGCTCGGCACGGCTCGCAGACGGGCACACAGACTCTGTGCCGGAGGACGTCGTCGTGCGGGGGCAGACGGCGGCCGAGAAGTTCCTACTCCGGTGGCGTGGCGAGGCCGACCCGCGCCATGTGAAGGCGATCGACACGTACTGGATCTGCACGGCCGAGCACGGCCTCAACGCCTCCACTTTCGCGGCTCGCGTCACGGCCTCGACCGGCGCGGACTGCGGTGCGTCGCTCTCGTCGGCCGTTGGCGCACTGTCAGGCCCGCTGCACGGCGGCGCGCCGGCGTACGTCAAGCCGATGCTGGAGGAGGTTGCCGCCATGGGCGACCCGGAGAAGTGGGTGCGGGACACCCTCGACGCCGGCAAGCGCATCATGGGCTTCGGGCACCGGATCTACCGGGCGGAGGATCCCCGCTCGCGCATTCTCAAGCGGACGGCGCGGGAGCTCGGCTCACCTCAGATCGAGATCGCCGAGCAACTCGAGGAAGCCGCGCTCGCCGAGCTGGAGCGGCGGCACCCGGAACGCCCGCTGAAGACGAATGTCGAGTACTACTCCGCCCTCGTGCTCGACGTCGCAGAGATCCCGCCTCCGCTCGCGCCGGCGATGTTCGCTTGCTCGCGGGTGGCCGGCTGGTCGGCGCACATCCTCGAGCAGAAGCGCACGGGACGGCTCTTCCGTCCGTCGGCGCGCTACGTCGGCCCGGCGCCCAGGTCGCTGACGGCCGCTTGAACCTTGCTGAAGCAGCCGCTCGCGCGGACGAGCTTGCGGCCGCGGGGAGCGAACGGGAGCTGGCTGATCTCCGCCGGCAGTGGGAGGAAGAGATCGAGGCGGACGCGCGCAACACCGACTACCGGCGGCGGGCTGTCGCGTACCGAGCCGTCGGCCAGTTTCGCTACCGCCAGAAGATGGAGCTGCTGAGCCGCGGGCTCCAAGACGAGAGCCCCGCGTGCCGCGGCTCCGCGCTCATCTCGCTCGAGCTCCTCTCGCGAGACGCGCCGGGCGGCATCAACGCCGCCCGTCCATTGCTGCACAGGCTCGTGTCCGCCGACGACAATCAGGCGGTGAGGCGGCTCGCAGTGGTCTGTCTGCGCAACGGCTCCCCCAGCCGTGACACGTTGGTGCTGTTGAACGGCCTGGCCGACGACGACGAGGCCGACCGGGAGCTGCGCGAGGTGTCACGCAAGGTCGCTGCCGCCTTGAAGAAGAAGAGCGATACCCGCTAACCGGGCCAAAACGGCCGTGTCCAGGTGCCAGACCCAGGGTCAGACACTGAGGCTGACCCCGGTTGGGCCGAATCAGCGCCGTTTGGCGTGCGGGTGCGCGGCGAAGTACGTCTCGCGGCGCCGCTTGTCCGTGACGTGCGTGTAGAGCTCCGTGGTGGCGAGATCCGCGTGCCCGAGCATCTCCTGGACGCTGCGCAAATCGGCGCCGCCTTCGAGTAGGTGCGTGGCGAACGAGTGGCGGAGGAGATGCGGGTGCACGCGATCGGCCTCGAGCCCCGCCTTCTCGGCGAGTCGCCGCAGAATGAGAAAGACGCCGGCGCGCGTCAGCGGCCCGCCCCGCGCGTTGAGGAACAGGGCTTGCGTCCGGCGCCGGTCGAGATACGGGCGGCCGCGGGAGATGTAGCGGCGCAGTGCATCCGTCGCCTGCCGGCCGATCGGAACGATGCGCTCCTTCGAGCCCTTGCCGATGCAGCGCACGAGCCGCTCGTCCAGATCGACGGATCCGCGCTCGAGCCCGACGGCCTCGCTGACCCGCAGCCCCGCGCCGTAGAGCAGCTCGACGATCGCCGCGTCACGGAGCGCACGCGGCGTGGTACCCGCGGCGGCTTCCATCAGCCGCTCCGCCTCTCGCGCAGAGAGCGTCCTGGGCAGTCGGCGGATCCTCCGCGGCGCCGCGACCTCCGCGGCGGGGTTGTCGGGCCGCTCACCGAGCAGCTGCTCGTGACGGAAGAACGACCGCAGCGCCGCCAGGCGTCGGGCGATCGTCGACCCTGCGCGCCCGGCCGCTCGCAGCTGCGCAAGATATCCCTCGATCTGCTCGCGGGAAGCGGATGCTGCATCCGCCCCGATCTGCATCTCGAAGTCCTCGAGGTCGCGCCGATAGCTTTCCACCGTCCGCGGCGCCAGCCGCGCCCGGGAAACGGCGAGGAAGCGATCGACCGCCGTGCTCACGTGCTCTCCGTCCGCGCGCGCATTCGCGCCGGCTTGCGCGCGCCCGCTCGGCGTGCCCAGAGCCGTGCGGCGACGAAGACGATGGCC
Source organism: uncultured Actinomycetes bacterium (assembly GCA_963786725.1). GTDB lineage: Bacteria > Actinomycetota > Thermoleophilia > Gaiellales > Gaiellaceae > PALSA-612. The sequence goes on from CAWBAD010000013.1 coordinate 242,051, forward strand.
GCCTGGAGCACCGCCAGCACGCCGATCACGACTGCGGTGTCCAGCCAGAAGCGGTCGGGATAGAGCCTGCGGAGCGTGTCCGTCTCCTCGAACCGCCACGTCTCGCCTTCGAAGAAGAGCCAGTGGAAGGGCTCCTCGAAGGAGCTGTAGCTCGTCGCGGCCAGAATCCCGACGGCGGCGGCCAGAGCTACCGTCAACACGGCGCCTCTCGCCAGGGCGACGGGCACGAGCGCGCGCATCGACGTGAGCAGGCCTAGCAGCAGGGCGAGGACACCGATCGCAACGGCCGCGACCACCTGGAAGCGGTAGGCACGTGCGACCGCCGTTCGCACGTCCTCCATGTGGGCCAGCTCGCGCGCGTTGAAGGCCGGCTCTCCGTTCGGCAAGCGCGCCTCGCGCAGCAAGCCGATGCCTGCTGCCGTCGAGGGCTGGATCGATCGGAGGCCGAGCAGCGCCAGGCGCTCGCGATCGTCAGCCGGGAGGCCGTAGCGGTCGTCTGGAACGCTGCCGTGATCGTAGACCGCCTCGACGTAGCGCTCGTTTGTGACGAGACGGATGCCGTTGATTGCGAGGATGGCCGGGACGGCGAGCGTCACGGCGACACTCAACGCGATGGTGGCGATACGGGCGGCCACGTCTACGACCTCGGGTGCGAGCGGTCGTACACACGGCGCAGGCGTCGACCGTCCACGTGGCTGTAGACCTGCGTCGTCGAGAGCGAGCTGTGCCCCAGCAGCTCCTGGATCACGCGCAGATCGGCTCCGCCCTCCAGGAGGTGCGTGGCGAAGGCGTGACGGAGACGGTGAGGGTGGGGGATCACTCGGCGCAGCGTGCTCGTGTCCAGGCGTCGGCCGCGCGCCGAGACGAAGAGCGCATTCTCGGCTCCGCGCACGAGCTGCGGCCGGCCGTCGCGGAGGTAGCGCGCGAGCCAGTGTGCCGCCTCCTCGCCCAGCGGCACGACGCGCTCCTTCCCGCCCTTCCCCAGCACGCGGACGGCCTCCTGCTCGAAGTCCACGTCGGCGAGGTCGAGCCCGACCGTCTCCTTGCTGCGCAGGCCGGCCGAGTAGACGAGCTCGCCCAAAGCGCGGTTGCGCAGCGGGATCGGCCCTTCGCCTTCGAGCGACCTGAGCTCGCGATCGATCTCGTCCGCCTTGCCGACGTGCGGCAGGCGCCGCGGTCTTCGAGGCGAGAGCGAGATGTCGGGCACGCGGCTAGGCCCGAGCGCTGACCGGAGCAGCGCGCGTACGGCGGCGAGCTTGCGGGCGATCGTGGCAGGGGCCAGCCGCCGCGGCCGGCCTCGGCCGAGCTCCGCCGCGTAGTCGGTCAGGACACGGGCGTCAACGTCGTCGAGGCCCAGCTCCTGCCGATCGAGCCACACCGCGAAAGCACGGAGGTCGGAGCCGTATGCCCGCCGCGTGGCGTCGGACAGCGCGGCCGACGCAAGGAGCCGCTCGATCGCCGTTTCGGTGCTCACGAAGCCGTGTTCGGCGCCAGCCCGTCCTCTCCCGCCAGGCGCGAGTACATGACGAAGTCGACGCGCCGTCTCTGGCGGCGGCTGTAGCGAACGGACCGCAGCACGCCCTCTCGCCGGAAGCCGGCATTCTCCGCCACCCGCTGCGAAGCATCGTTGTGCACGTCCGCCCGTAGCTGCAGTCGCAGGACGTCACCCTGGTCGAATGCCCACTCGGCGGCGAGCCGCACCGCGCGCGTGGCGACGCCGCGACGGCGAGCCTCGGCCCGAACCCAGTAGCCGATCTCGGCGACCCCGTGCGGATGGTCCTGCCAGCCGACGCCGCAAGAGCCGAGGACCGTCCCGGTGGCCGCATCGGTGACGGCGAACGCCCAGAGGCTGCCGTCCTTCCAGCCGCGGCGGCATGCGGCGACGTAGGCCCGGGCGTCCGCGCGCGTATACGGCGCGGGAATGTCGTCGATCCAGCGGGCGATCTCGGGATCGCGGCACGAGTCGGCGATCACCGACACGTCGCCGTCCGTCCACGGACGCAGCAGGACGACGCCGTCGGCCAGGGGTGGGTCGGGAGGGCGCAGCTTCAAGAGATCGAGCGTAGCGCGGTACTCTCCCCTCGGAGCATGCAGCAGCGCGGCCGAGTCTTCGCTATTGCCGGAGCAGCGGCTGTCGCCGCTGCAGGCGTGGCGTGTGCGCTGCCCGGCGCGCGCGCGGCTTGGGATACCCCTGTCCAGCTTCAACAGGCGAACGTCCGGGTCCGAGGCGCTGCCGAGGACGACCGCCTCGGGTGGTCCGTGGCGGGCGTGGGCGACGTCAACGGCGACGGCAGGTTGGACATCATGGTGGGCGCGGCCGAGGCCCGACTGAACAGGCCCGGTCAGCGAGCCCTCAAGCTCGGTCTGTCCAGTGCGGCGCAGGCACGTCTCGCAGACCTGCTCGAAGGGAAGAGCCCGGTACGGGCGAGCGTCACGCTTCGTGTCGTCGACGCCGACGGGAACAGGAGCACGGCGACGGCGAACGTCGTCGTCCGGCGCTAGCGCCAGCGCTGTAAGCGTAGGATTCCCGCGATGGTGGCGACGGCCGGAGTCGAGGTACGAAGCCCGATCGGGCTCGATACGCACGGCCTGACGCCGTCCGGCCGCGTGTACTGGAATCCCACGACGTCGATGCTGTACAGCCATGCGCTGCTGCGCGGCGAGGCGCAGCTTGCCGAGGGCGGACCGCTCGTCGTCGACACAGGCGAGCACACCGGCCGCTCGCCGCTCGACAAGTTCATCGTGCGTGAGCCGGGCTCGGAAGACCGTCTCTGGTGGGGAACGGTCAACCAGCCGATCGAGGAAGAGCGCTTCGATGGGCTGCGCGCGAAAGTCGTCTCCTACCTCGACGAGCAGGACGTCTATGTCGTCGATGCGTTCGCGGGAGCCGATCCCGCGCACCGCCTGGCGCTGAGGGTCGTTACGTACAGCCCGTGGCACGCGCTGTTCGCAAAGACGCTCTTCATCGACCTCACGGAAAAGGACCTCCGAAAGCACGGGCCGGAGGCCCTCGTCCTGCACGCGCCCGCCGTCGAGGCCGATCCGGAGGTGGACGGCACGCGTTCCGGGACGTTCATCGTGCTCCACCCCTCGCGATCGGAGGTGCTGATCGGCGGCACGTACTACGCCGGTGAGATCAAGAAGTCGATCTTCACGGTCATGAACGACCGGTTGCCACTGCGCGACGTGATGCCGATGCACTGCTCGGCGAACGTCGGCCGCGATGGACGCGTCGCGGTGTTCTTCGGGCTCTCCGGGACCGGCAAGACGACGCTCTCCGCCGATCCCGAGCGCCATCTGATCGGCGACGACGAGCACGGCTGGTCCGACGACGGCATCTTCAACATGGAAGGCGGCTGCTACGCGAAGGTGATCCGGCTGTCCGCGGAGGCCGAGCCGGAGATCTACCGCACTACTCGAACGTTCGGAACGGTGCTGGAGAACGTCGCCATGGACGAGCGCGGCGTGCTCGACCTCGACGACGACTCGAAGACCGAGAACACACGCGCCGCCTACAAGCTCGAGCAGATCGCGAATCACCTGCCCACGAAGCGCGCGGGCCACCCGGCCTCCGTCGTCCTGCTGACCGCGGACGCTTTCGGCGTGCTGCCGCCGATCGCCCGCCTGACGCAGGAGCAGGCGCTCTTCTACTTCCTCTCCGGCTACACGGCCAAGGTGGCGGGCACCGAGATCGGCGTCACCGAGCCGCAGGCGACGTTCTCGGCCTGCTTCGGCGCCCCGTTCCTCCCGCAGCATCCGTCGACGTACGCGGAGCTGCTCGGCGAGCGGCTCGAGCGCCACGGCTCGACGGTCTGGCTCGTCAACACCGGCTGGACGGGAGGCCCGTACGGCGAGGGCGAGCGCATGCCGATCGGTCAGACGCGGGCGATGTTGCACGCGGCCCTTTCGGGCAAGCTCGACAACGTCGCGTATCGCACCGACGAGGTCTTCGGCTTCCACGTGCCGGAGAGCGTGCCGGGTGTCGACAAGCGACTCCTCGATCCGCGTTCGACGTGGCGCGATCCGGACGCGTACGACGCCCAGGCCGCGAAGCTCGCGCGGATGTTCGCCGACAACTTCGCGAAGTTCGGCGAAGAGGTGGCACCGGAGATCGCCGCCGCGGGTCCCCAGAGCCAGTAGGGTCCCGGCTTCCTGACGAACGAAAGGAGGACGCTGATGCGGAGATTCAGGCTGCGCGGGGGCCGCATGACCCCGTCAGTTGTCGTCTCCATGGTCGCACTCTTCGCCGCGCTCGCCGGCACCGGCTGGGCGCAGGAGGCCGTCCCGCTCGCCAAGCGGGCGCTCACGGCTGACAAGGCGAAGGTCGCCACGAATGCCCTAAAGCTGAACGGCCAGACGGCGACGCAGGTCGCTGCGACTCCCGGGCCGGGCACCGACGCAGCGACGCTGAACGGCCAGACGGCTGCTCAGATTGCTGCCGTGACGGGCCCGACGGCCACGCTCGCAGGTGGCCTCTTCACGATCCGCTCGACCGGCTGGAGCATCGATCTCCAGGACGAGACACGTGATGCGCGTGCGCTCTGTCTTCCAGGTGAACGCGCGGTCAACGGCGGTTGGGACCAGGCTGTGGGCGTTGCGGCGATCAAGGCCGACCGGCCGATCCCCGACGGCTCGGGCTGGTTCATCAAGATCTTCGGAGTGAGTGGCGACACCGTTCCCGCCAACGGTTCCGTATGGGTCATCTGCGCGAAGGTGTCGTAGCGATGTCCACTCATGAACGAAAGGAGAACGCTGTGCGTAGGTTCCGACTCCGGGGGATCCGCCTCACTCCCTCGCTCGTCATCTCGATGCTCGCGCTGCTCGTGGCGCTCTCGGGCACGGGCATCGCAGCCACCGTCGTCCCGCTCGCCAAGCGGGCCCTCACGGCGAACAAGGCGAAGGTCGCCACGAATGCCCTGAAGCTGAATGGTCAGACGGCGACGCAGATCGCCGCCACGCCCGGCCCTGCCACGGACTCGGCGACGCTGAACGGCCAGACCGCGGCGCAGATCGCCGCCACTCCGGGCCCGACCAGCTCGCTGTCCGCCGGCCTCTTCACCTACCGCACGCAGTCGTTCAGCGTCGATGCCCAGGGCGCGACGGCGCAGGACACCGCACTCTGCCTGTCCGGGCAGAAGGCGATCGGCGGCGGTTGGTCAATCGACTCGGGGCTCGCCTCCGTCACCGTCGACAGGCCGATGCCGGATGGATCCGGCTGGCGCTTCGCCATCTTCGCCGAGAGCGGCAACGACCTGCCGGCGCAGGGCACGATCTACGTCGTCTGCGCGAAGGTCTCGTAACGTAGGGAGCATGCGGCGGGGGCCCTGAGTCCCCGCCGCAGCGTGCTGGCTGTGCGGATGCGCAGCGCACGACAGCTCCAGCAGTAGCTCCTCGATCTCTTCCCACGACTCGCGTCGTTAGCGACGCGTGAGCAAGCCGTGAGCCTGCCATTGGCGGCTCCTTCGACGGTGCCCGGCGCAAGCAACCCCCGGAAAGGAGGGAGACATGCGCCGGATCACCGCACTCATCCTCGTGCTGGTGGCAATGGCCACCGCAGCGGCGTTTCCGCTCGCTGCGTCCGCTGACCACGGCGGCGTGCACGGCGGCGGGCCGATCAGCCTGCGGGCGAAGTAAGCAGAAGCGGGTCAGGGCGAGAGGCTCCGAGAGGGGCCTCTCGCCTGTCTCGCGTATTACCGAGCCGTTAGCGGCTCTACCGACACTGCCCGGCGCAGGCAACCCCCGGAGAGGAGGGAGACATGCGCCGGATCACCGCATTCGTGCTGGTCCTAGCCGCGACGTCAGCGACGTTCCCGCTCGTCGCGTCAGCCAGCCACGGCGGCACGCACGGCGGGTCGCCGAGCGTCCGTGCGATGTAGAAAGCGAGTTAGGACGAGAGGCTCCGAGAGGGGCCTCTCGCTTTACTGACGGCGGCGAGGTTTCCCTTTTGCTCGTAAAGCGCCATCGCTCGGAGGACGGCGTCGTCGGCCTCGCGCTGCTCTCCGCTCAGGCGGAGCACTTCGGCCAACGACAAGAGAGCGGCCGCGTGCCCATTGAGATTGTCGGTGGGTTCCGCGAGAGAAACGGCTTCACGTGCGAGTGCGCTGCCTTCGGCCATCGCTCCCCTGCGCGCCAGCACTTTCGCCCGGACGGCACGCCAGGCACACTGCGCGCCGACGTCGTGGCTCGCGGCAAGCTCCTCCGACCGGAGCGACCAACGATCGGACTCGTCGAGGTCTCCGAGTTGATAGACGGCTTCGGCGAGATCTGCGGCTGCGGTGCACAACGCACCGAAGTCGTGGCTCGTCTCGCAGTAGGCGCACAACGTTCGTCGAGCTTGCTCCGCCGCCTCGAAGTCACCGGCGAGGAACGCGATGTCTCCCAGAAAGCCGCTGCAGAACTTCGCCGCTCCGATCTGGCCGAGCTCGTCGAATTGCTGTTCGGCCTGCTCGACTACCTCACGACCCTGGCGAACGTCGCCGCCCATCGCGACAAGGCCGCCTAGATACCGGAGGACGTTTGCCTCGCCGAATCGATTGGGATCCTCGGTGTCGAGCAGCTCGTGGCATCGAGCGATTGCCCTCTGGACGGGGGCCGGGCCGTAGTAGAGCGCCGCGCACAGGCTTCCGAGGCATGCCGAGCCCGGGAATCCGGAGCGCCGGTAGTGAACGAGAGCTCGCTCGGTCGCCTCTTCCCACGCAGCGTGCTGGCCGTGAACTCCGCCCTGCACCCAGCCAGAGAGCAGCCATGCTCGACTCAGCCCACGGTCGTCACCGACCTCCTCGAAGGCCGGAATTGCCTTTTCCGCGACCTCGAGGAGTGCTTTGTCTTGCCCTTCTGGATCGCGCCTAAGCCCGACCCGTGCGAGCTCGAGCCGTGCTCGAAAGCCGTTTCGCGCGTCCATCGCCGCCTCCGCCGACGTGGCCGCGCCATTGAGCGTTTCTTCGGCGCGCGCCGTGTCGCCGGCGGCGTCGAAGGCCACGCCGAGCTCACAGAGCAGCTCTCGCCGCCACATTTCGTTCTCGGGAAGGAGCGATGTGGCGCGGCCGAGGAGGTTGATCGTCGCCGGCACGTCGCCGCTTCGCCACGAGCGCATGCCTGCAGCGCCGAGCCTCTGGCCCGCGTCGGCTGCGAGCTGCCTTGCGCGGCGGTTAGGGGGACCCAGCTCGGCGCGGTAGCGATAAGCCTGCTCGAGGTGGTAGCCGACGATCTCGTCCGGCGCGTTCGGCTCGCCGTCCAGCCAGTCCGCGAAGCGCTCGTGCAGGCGCGCGCGGTCGGCCTTGGATAGGCCGTTGTAGGCAACGTCGCGCACGAGCACGTGGTGGAAGCGGAACGCCTCCTCGCCGCCGGGAGCACGGGCGGGGCGGACGAGGCCCTTGCGGACGAGCTCGAACAGGTGACCCGAGAGCGTTGCCGCCGCCTCTGCCGGAGACAGCTCGACGAGTGCGCGATGTGCGAACTCGCGGCCGACGACGGCGGCGCGCTGGAGCAGTGCCCGCTCTTCGGCTTCCAGCAAGTCGAGCCGGCTCTCGAGCAGCGCCTCCACCGAGGGCGGCACGTCGTCCAGCACGCCGGGGCCGCGCTCGTCCGCGTACGCGAAGAGCTGCTCGGCGAAGAGCGGGTTGCCCGCCGTCACCTCGACGATGCGCTGATGAGCTGCGGCCGTCAGCGCGTCGCCTCCTGGGAGCGAAGCGAGCAGCGCGACCGACTCCTCCTCGGCCAGGGGCTCGAGCACGAGCGCTCGCTCGGCCCACGCAGGCCGCTCGTCGAGCAGCTCGGACCGTGCGATGCAGACGGCGAGGATCGGCCCGATCGCCTTCTCCGCGAGCTGCTCGATCAGGTCGAGCAGCGTCGGCTCTGCCCAGTGCACGTCCTCGAACACGAGCAGCAGCGGACGCTCGCGGCCAAGCGCCTCGAAGAGGCGGCGAACGGCCCACGCGCCCTCGCCGGCGGGTGCCGTGCCTTCCGCGAGTCCGATCAGCTGGAGCACGCGTTCCGTGACGAGCTCGGCATCCTCGGCCTCTGCGAGGACGGCCATCAGATCCAAGCGCTCGACCATCTCGCGGAGCGGCAGGTACGTCGCGCCCTCGCCGTACGAGACGCATCGGCCGGTCAGCACCGTCGCCTCCTGCTCGACGAGCGCGATCAGCTCGTTGGCGAGGCGCGTCTTGCCGATGCCGGGCTCGCCGACCACGGTAACGACCTGCGACGGCGGCTCGGCTTTGGCCTCCTCGAAGACGGCGAGCAGCCGCCGAAGCTCGTCCTGGCGGCCGACGAGCTCCGCCTCCAGGTAGCGGGCCACAGAGGGCGCACCGGCGACGAGCTCGAGCAGCCGGAAGGCCGGCACCGGCGTCTTCTTACGCGGCTTGACGGCCTTAACGCGGACTGCGTCGCGGACGAGCTCGAGCGTCGCCGCGCCGAGCATGATCGACCCGGACGGCGCCGCTTGCTCGACTCGCTTGGCGACGTTGACCGCATTGCCCGTGACGAGGCCGCCGTGACCCGGGTCGCCGACGTACACGTCACCGGTGTTGATCCCGATACGCAGGTCGAGCCTGAGGCCGTGCTCGCGCTCGACGGCCTCGCTCAGGGCGGCCACGGCTGCGCGGGTGTCGGCGGCGGCACGGACGGCGCGCAGGGCATCGTCCTCGTGCGCCACCGGTACGCCGAAGACGGCCATGACCGCATCGCCGATGAACTTCTCGATCGTGCCGCCGTGGCCCTCGATGGCGCGGCGGGCGGCGGCGAAGTAGCCGTCGAGCACGCGCCGCAACGACTCCGGGTCGAGCGCCTCCGCGAGCTCGGTCGACTCGACAAGGTCGGCGAACAGGATCGTGACCGTCTTGCGCCGCTCCTCGAGCACGAGCGGAGCGGCGAGCGGCGCCTCGAGCGCAGCGTCCTGGCGCAGGATCGCCTGCTCGAGCTCGCGCAACTGCGCGCCAGGCTCGAGCCCCAGCTCCTCGTCGAGCGTGCGGCGAGCCTGGTGGTAGGCCTCTAGCGCGTCAGCCTGCCTTCCTGCGCGGTAGAGGGCAAGCATGAGCTGGGCGCGCGGGCGCTCGTCGAACGGACGCTCGGCGATCGTCGTCTCCAGCTCGGCGATGAGCTCGGCGTGGCGGCCCAGCTCCAGCTCGGCGTCGACGAGGTCCGCCTGGGCGGACGCGCGCAGCTCCTCGAGCCTCGTCACCTCGAGCCCGGTGAAGGACTCGTAGGCGAGGTCGGCGAGCGGCGGCCCGCGCCACAGCCTGATCGCTTCGCGTAGCTTCTCCGCGCGAGCCTTTGCGTCCTCTCCCCGCGCCTCGGCGACGAGCCGCTCGAAGCGGCCGAGGTCAGTCTGTTCGGCCGTTGCTTCGAGCACATAGCCGGGATCGCGGGTGACGATCACCTCCGGTCCGAGCGCCTTGCGGAGCTGCGAGACGTAGTTCTGGAGGGCATCCTTGGCCGTCGCCGGCGGCTTCCCGGCCCACAGTTCCTCGATCAGCTCATCGGTGGAAACGACCTCGCCCGCCCGCAGCAGCAGCAGCGCGAGCAGCGCACGCTGCTTCTTGCGCGGCAGCGACACCGGCTCGCCGTCGTCGAGCACCTCCAGCGAGCCGAGCATCCGGAACTCCAGCACGTGCGGGTTGTAACACCGTCATCACCCGTTTACCAAGCCGCGTTACCGCCGTGTTAGCCGCTGTCCGCACCCTCCGACGCGACAAGGCAATCAACGGAAGGGGAAGACCATGCGAAGTTCTATCGACGTAAGGGCGAACTTTCACCGACTCCCGTGAAGGCGGGAGACGACGGCCGGATGCCGCTTCCAGGCCACTACGCAGGACAGACGTCACAGGACGGCACGATCAGCTTCGACGTTTCGCCCACGGGCTGGCATGTATCGAACCTCATGCTCACCGTCACGGCCAGGCGGCCGCACGGCGGAAGAGCGGTGATCGACCTCCCCGTTGCGGTGGGCCGGATCATTCCGGTCGAGCCTGGAGGCCGTTGGCGGGCGAGAGTGGCCGGCGAGGGGGTGACCGTCGCAATCGAGGCTTCTCTCAACGGTTCGGGGATCAAGGGTGACCTCCGGGTCGACATCGGCTCGATTGAAGGGGAGCTGTCAACGGGCTCCCTCACCTGGTATGCGCGGCTACCCGTGTTACCGCCGCATTAGCGCCGTACGGGCCAAATGCGACACGAGCGCGGCAACGAGCCGCGAGAGAACGAAGGAGGGACAGATGCGTAAGGTGATCACGGGAGCCGCAGCCCTTGCGCTGGCTGGGTTGCTCTCGGCGGTCGTCTTCGCCGGCACGGTGAACGGAACGGCGAAGAACGACACGCTCCGTGGGTCGGCGAAGGCCGACACGATCAACGGCAAGGCCGGCAACGACAAGCTGTTCGGCCTGGCCGGGAACGACAAGCTAATGGGCGGCGCTGGCAACGACGTGCTCGTGGTGGTCCCGGAGCCGACAACCTCAATTGTGGGGCGGGCAACGATGCGGCGAAGGCTGACGATTCCGACGACGTGAGCGCAAGTTGCGAGGTCGTCAGAGGAGTGACGCCCCCAGCGATCTCGATCGCCGACGCATCGGTGGCCGAGGGCAACTCGGGCGCGGCGACGCTCTCGTTTCCCGTATCGCTCTCGAAGGCCGTGAAGAGAGCGGTGTCGGTGCGCTACGCGATTGCCAACGGGACCGCGTCCGCACCTACTGACTACGCGAGCGCGAGCGGAGTCGTCGCATTCGCCCCGGGAGAGAAGAGCAAGGCGATTGCCGTGTCCGTCGTCGGGGAACTCCTCTACGAGCCCGACGAGACGGTCACTGTGACGCTATCCAGCCCGGTCAACGCCACGATCGCCGACGGCTCGGCCAACGGCACGATCACGAACGACGACACGGTGGCCGTGCCAGGGCACTATTCGGGCAAGACGTCTCAGAACGAGACGTTCGACTTCGACGTCACGTCGACCGGAACGGCCGTCACCGGCCTCAGGACGGGCCAGATCAATCAGTCGTGCAGCCCCGCCGGGACTATCTCCGGTGGCCGCATTGACTTCGGCTCGCAGCCGTTCCCGATCGCGCAAGACGGGAGCTTCTCGATCGATGTGATCGCCTCGGGTACGGTGAGTGGGGGCGGCGAGACCGCGCCCACCGCCACTCGCATCCAGATCGCGGGCCGCTTCTCTGGACAGTCGGCGTCAGGAACGCTGCTGAAGGTGATCACGTTCACGCTCTTCGGCACGGACTACTCCTGCACGTCGAACCAGCAGACCTGGAACGCCTCGCACACGTAGAACGAGGATCACGCAGTCCTCCATCCGGAGGCTCGGGGCCGGCGCAAGCCGGCCCCGAGGTCGTGTTACCGCCGTGTTACCGGCGGTCGGCTCAATGCGAGTCGACCGCGCGGCACTGGGCCGCGCACGAGAGAGGAGATGCCGAATGCATCGCAAGTTGCGTCTTCCGAGCCCGGCCATGGCCGTCGCTCTCGCCGCGCTGTTCGTCGCGCTCAGCGGGACGGCAGTCGCGGCCGGCGTTCCTGCGCTCGCCAAGCGGGCGCTGGTGGCAGACAACGCGAAGAAGCTCGGCGGTCAAACGCCGGCTGCTCTGCTGGCTACCGCAAGGCAGGCGGCCGAGTCGGCAGCCGCCGGTGCTGCACAGCAGCCCGGTCCGGCCTCGACCGCCGCCGGACTCGTCGCCGTGAAGACGGCGGCGTACAGCCTCGGTGCGAACGGCGAGGGTGATTTCACGGTCTCCTGTGACGCCGGCCAGAAAGCCGTCGGTGGCGGTTACGACAATCCGAGCGGCTTCACGCTAGCTCTCGACACGCGGCCTGGGCCTGACGGCGCCAGCTGGAAGGTCTACCTCGTTGGTGGGTCTTCCGGAGGGGCAGGCAGCGTCTACGCAGTCTGCCTCAAGTAGGGCGTTCTCCATCCGAGCAGCTCAGGGCCGGCGGAAGCCGGCCCTGAGCGTATTACCGGCGCATTAGCGCCTCCGTGGACGCTTCGGACATGTCCAAGAGGAGGAAACATGCACCGCACCCGAGTTGCAGTCCTGACAGTCACCGTCGCTGTTGCCCTGACGGGCTTCGCCGCGGCGATATCGGCCGCGTCTGCCCCGTCGTCCAGTCTCCCGGCAGCTTGCTGTCGGGCTTCTCGCAGGCTCCGCAGGTTCGAGAGTCGCTGCGCTCGTCCGCGCTCGTGCGGTCACGGGCCTTCACAGAGGAGAGCTTCCCCGCCATCGACGCCGGCCACGTCCGCGTGGTGATCGAATCCGACACGCCGCTCACTGCCCGGACGGCGATCGAGGCAGCTGGCGGCACCGTCGAGCGAAGCTGGCGAAATCTCGTCCAGGCTGACGTGCCGGCGAGCTCAGTTGCTGCTCTCGACCGGCAAGGGTCGGTGGACTCCGTCCGGGCGCCCTACCGTCACAGGGAGTACGCCGTCAGCGGCGAGGAAGTCGCCGTAAGCCTTGCCCCGGCGTGGCACGCCAAGGGCTTTACGGGCAAGGGTGTGAAGGTGGCGATCATCGACGGCGGCTTCGTCGGTCTGGCCGACCGTCAGGCCGCCGGCGACGCTGCCCGCCAGCGTCGTCACGCAGGACTTCTGCGGCGGGCAGGTTCAACGACGGAGTCACGAGCACGGCACGGCCGTGGCCGAGATCGTCCACGAGATCGCACCGGACGCCCAGCTCTATCTGATCTGCGTCGACACGGAGGTCGACCTCGCGGCGGCTGAGGCGTTCGCCAAGGGCCAGGGCGCGAATGTCGTCAGCCACTCGCTGGGCTGGTACGGCCCTGATCGCGGCGACGGCACGGGTCCCATCGGAGCGGTCGTCAGCGGATGCCCGCGCGGCCGGCATCCTGTGGGTGAACGCCGCGGGCAACGAGGCTCCGACCCACTGGTCAGGGACGTTTGTGAGCAACGACGGAGACCGCTGGCACGAGTACGCACCTGGGGACGAGGGCAATACCTTCATCTGGCCGGACGACGAGGTGGTCTGCGCCTTCCTGAAGTGGGACGAGTGGCCGGCCGGCATCTCCGACTTCGATCTGTACCTCGCACTCGCAGGCTCGAATGTCGTCGTAGCCAGGTCGGTCGAAGAGCAAACGGGAAGCCAGCCTCCGTACGAGGAGCTCTGTATGTACCAGGACAGCGGCGAGAACATCACCGCGTACTGGGGCATCGTCGGCTACAGCGTCCGCACTTCCCCGCGGCTGGACATGTTCACCCTCAGCACGCCATTGCAGTACCAGGTGGCAGCGGGCAGCATCGGTGAGCCGGCGACATCACCCGCGGCACTCGCAGTCGGGGCGCTCTGCTGGCAGTCGAGGCAGCCCGAGTTCTACAGCTCGCAGGGGCCGACCATCGACGGACGGGTCAAGCCGGACATCGCCGGGCACGACGGCATCTCGGGAGCTACCTACGGTCCCTCGACGGGTTGTCTCTCCGGATTCTCCGGGACGTCGGCGCTGCGCCCGAGGTCGCCGGGGCGGCAGCGCTCGTCAAGCAGGCGTTTCCGAAGTACGGGCCGGACCAGTTACAGCAGTACCTCCAGAAGAACGCGCTCGACATGGGAGCGCGAGGCGATGGACAACGTCACAGGCGCCGGCGAGCTTCAGCTGCCGAAGCCACCGGACGTCGTTCCGCCGACCTCTCGCGCGCTCTCGAGCACGGGCCGCGCGGGCAAGACCGTCAAGCTCCTTTCGGCGATTGCGGACAACGAGGGGGCGGTCGCCCTCGTGGAGCAGGTGAAGAGAAACGGCAAGGTGACCAAGACGATTCGGCGTCCGGGCTCCGTTGTCGCGACATCTCCGAAGACCGTCGCCACTCCATGGCAGGCCCCCGCCAAGCCGAAGGGAACGTTCCAGCACTGCGCCGTCGCTGTCGACGCGGCGGGTAACCGGAGCCCCGAGAGCTGCGCGAGGATCGTTCTGAGATGAGACGAGCCTCGACCCCGTTACCGCCGCATTACCGCCTTCAGGCGCAATGTGGAAGCACGTCGTCGAATGGAGCTCGGGGCCGGCGGAGCCCGTCGGCCCCGAGTCGCGCCGAGCAGCTCTTCCGCGAGATCGAGCTGTATCTGGCGGCGGTTGCCCGATACCGTCAGCTGGATTGCGAGCCGAAGTGGAGGAGTGAGCAGGAGGCCTGACCGCGCGCTCGTAGCGATCCGAGCGCTTACCCGTTCGTGTAGCGTCCGAAGTCGTGGACGGAACGCACGACGTGCTGGTCGTGGGGGGCGGCTGCGCGGGGATGCGCGCCGCGATCGCGGCGTCCGACGCGGGGGCCGACGTCGCCATCATCTCCAAGCTCCATCCCGTCCGCAGCCACTCCGGGGCGGCCGAGGGGGGCATCAACGCAGCCCTCGGCAACACCGGCGAGGACAGTCCGGAGACCCACGCGTTCGACACCGTCAAGGGCTCCGACTACCTCGGCGACCAGGATGCCATCGAGGTCTTCACCGCCGAGGCGCCCGGCGACATCTACCAGCTCGAGCACTGGGGCTGCTACTTCACGCGCAACGAGGAGGGCAAGCTCGCGCAGCGGCCGTTCGGCGCCGCCGGCTCGCCGCGCACGGTGTTTGCGGCCGACATCACGGGCCACGTGCTCATCCAGGTGCTGTACGAGCAGGTGATGAAGCGCGATATCCCCGTGTACGAGGAGTACTTCGCCTGGCGGCTCGTGGAAGAGGACGGAGGTTGCGTGGGCGTCGTCTGCTGGGACCTGCTGAACGGTGGCCTGAAGATTCTCTCCGGGAAGTCGACTGTGCTGGCCACGGGGGGCCTCGGCCGGATCTTCCGGGTGACGACCAATGCGTACGCCTGCACCGGCGACGGCGCGGCGATGGCGCTGCGCGCCGGCGTGCCGCTGAAGGACATGGAGTTCATGCAGTACCACCCGACGACGCTCTATCCGAGCGGGATCTTGCTCACCGAGGGCTGCCGCGGCGAGGGCGCGTACCTCATCAACTCGGAGGGCGAGCGGTTCATGGCCGAGTACGCGCCGAATGCAATGGAGCTGGCCTCGCGAGACGTCGTTTCGCGTTCCGAGCAGACGGAAATCGACGAGGGGCGCGGGGTGAACGGCTCGGTGCTGCTCGATATGCGCCACCTCGGTGCCGAGAAGATCCTCACGCGGCTGCCGGGCTCGCGCGAGCTGTCGGTCACCTACGCAGGCGTCGATCCCATCTACGACCCGGTTCCCGTGCGCCCGGGTGCCCACTATCACATGGGCGGCGTGGAGACCGACAACGACGGAGCGACAGAGCTGGAGGGGCTATACGCCGCCGGCGAGGCGGCCTGCGTATCCGTCCACGGCGCCAACCGGCTGGGTGGGAACTCGCTGATGGAGACGATCACCTTCGGCCGCCGCGCAGGCCGTGCGGCGGCCGAGTTCGCCCTCGCGCACAACCCCGCCGTCGTCACCGCTCCACGCTCGGCGCTGGACGACGCTCGCCGTGACCTCGACGAGCTGCTCGACCGGAGCGATGGCGAGCGGCCGTGGAAGATCCGCGAAGATCTGGGATCGTCGATGCTCGAGAACTTCGGCGTCTTCCGGCGTGAGGAGCAGATGCTCGCGCAGCTCGAGATCATCGATGGCCTCCGTGAGCGATACGAGCACGTCGTGGTCGAAGACAAGGGCGATGTCTTCAATTCCGACCTCACGCAGGCGCTCGAGCTCGGCTATATCCTCGACCTCGCCGACGTCATGATCAAGGCCGGCATCGCCCGCAAGGAAAGCCGTGGCGCACACGCCCGGCCTCACGACTACCCCGACCGCGACGACGAGAACTTCCTCAAGCACTCGATCACAGTCATGCGCGACGGGGAGACCGAGCTGTCCTGGAAGGATGTGCGCATGACCCGCTGGCAGCCCGAGGAGCGCAAGTACTGATGCACGTGGCCCTCAAGATCTGGCGCTTCGACCCGACGTCCGGTCAGAAGGCGCTTCGCGACTACGAGGTGGACGCACCCGAGGAGGCGACGCTGCTCGACGTCCTCGACATCGTCAAGGACCGCGTCGACGGCACGCTCGCGTACCGCAAGAGCTGCCGGATGATGATCTGCGGCTCTTGCGGGATGCGCATGGACGGGGCGGCGGTGCTCGCGTGCAAGACGCGCATGTACGAGATCGCCGAGGCCGGCCACGTGCCGGTCATCTCGGCCATGGGCAACCTGCCGGTCGTCAAGGACCTCGTCGTCGACATGGAGCCGTTCTGGCAGAAGATGCGGGCGATCCAGCCGTACCTCACGCCCGGCTACGCCGATCCAGGCGACACGGAGCACGTGATCCCTCCGAGCCGAGATGGAGGTCGTGCACAAGGAGGCGCTCTGCATCAACTGCGGCTGCTGCGTCTCCGAGTGCAACTCGATGGAGGCCGACCCCGAGTTTCTCGGCCCGGCGGCGCTCGCCAAGGGGATGCGCTTCGTCGGCGATCCCGCGCGAGGGCCACCAGGTCGAGCGGCTCGAGGTCTACTCGGACGAGCACGGCATCTGGGACTGCACGCGCTGCTACTTCTGCCAGCAGCGCTGCCCGAAGGGCGTCGACCCGCGCGACGCGATCGCGAAGCTCGGCGCCGAGGCGATGAAGCACGGCATCGACCGTGACATGGGCGCGAAGCACGCGAAGTGGTTCGTGACGTCCGCGAAGACGACGGGCTGGCTGCGCGAGACCGAGCTCGTGCCGAAGACACAGGGCTTCGCGCGCTCGATCAAGGAGATCCCGTTCGCGATGCAGCTGCTCAAGAAGGGCAAGGTGCCGTCGCCCGTGCCGCCGCACGTCGCGAAGGACGTCGACCAGGCGCGGGCGCTCTACGACCTCGTGAAGCAGCAGGGCCGCGACGGCGCGGCCGGCATCGTCCAGGGCGAGAAGGCGCTCGAGCGGATCGAGTTCGTCGAGGAGCAGGAGCGGCGCGAGAAGGAAGGCGGATCGCGTGAACAAGGTCGCGTACTACAAGGGCTGCCTCGCGTCGCTGTCGGCGAAGGAGCTCGACATCTCGACGCAGGCGCTTGCGCCGAAGCTCGGCCTCGAGCTCGTCGAGCTCGAGTCGGTCACGTGCTGCGGCGCCGGCGACATCCACGAGGCCGAGCCCGACTACTACCTCCACCTGAACGCGCGCATCCTCGCGAACGCGGAGGCGACGGGCACCGACACGCTGATGACGATCTGCAACGTCTGCACGCTCAACCTCCGGCAGGCGAACTGGCAGCTGACGAACGACGAGGCACTGCGCGCACGGGTGAACGAGAACCTCGAAGGCCGTCGGCGTCGCCGACCGTACAGCGGGGAGGTCGAGGTCAAGCACCTGCTCTGGCTGATCGCCGAGGGTGAGGGCTACGAGCTGCTGAAGGGCGTGGCGCACAAGGGCCTCAAGGGCCTGAAGGTCGCGCCGTTCTACGGCTGCCAGATCCTGCGCCCGTCGAAGCTGCTCGGCTTCGAGGATCCCGACCGGCCGTCGTCGCTCGAGCGGATCATCGAGGCGTGCGGCGGCGAGCCGATCGACTACCCGGCGAAGATCAAGTGCTGCGGCTTCCCGATCATCCAGGCCCGCGAGGAGGTCGCGCTCAACGAGCTGATCCAGCCGATCGAGCAGGCGATCGAGGCCGGTGCCGACGCGATGGTGACGCCCTGCCCGCTCTGCCACCTCTCGCTCGACGCCTGGCAGTCGAAGCTCGAGAAGGCGACGGGCCGCGACGCTCGGCATGCCGATCCTCCACCTGTCGCAGCTGATCGGCGTCGCGGCCGGCTTCGAGGCCTCGAAGCTGAAGTTCAAGCGCCACGTCGTACCGGTGACCCGCGTCATCGAGAAGCTCGACGTCTGAACCCACTCTGGATCGCAGTCGTCGTTGGCGCGATCGCCGCCGCCGGCCTCGCCTGGGGTTGGTTCGAGGCGGGCTGGGTGCGGCTGCGCACGCTCGACGTGGAGGTGCCAGGGCTGCCTGCCGAGCTCGACAGGCGTGCGGATCGTCCATCTCTCCGACTTTCACCTGGGCCCGCCGTCGCGCGGGACGCGGGCGGTGGAGCGAGCCGTGGCGTGGACGAGGGAGCGCGACCCAGAGCTCGTGTGCGTCACCGGCGACCTCGTGTCGCGGCCGCGCGGCGAGGCGAAGCTCCGCGCGTTCGTGTCGGAGCTGCCGCGCTGCTATGCCATCCTCGGCAACCACGATCTCGCGCGTCAGCCGCGATCCGTTCTCGAAGGCGGTCGAGCTGCGCTCCCTGGAGCCGGCGACGCTCCTGCTCGACGAGGGCCGGATGGTCGACGTGCGCGGGAGGGACGTGTGGATCGCCGGGCTTGATCCGCGCTCGCGGCGGCCGCGAGCCGCGGCTGCATCAGGATGCCGCGCTGACGATTCTGCTTTCACACTTCCCTTCGGTGCTCGACCAGCCGGGCCGCCGAGGGCGTTCGACCTCGTGCTCGCAGGACACATGCACGACGGGCAGATCTGCGTGCCGTACCCGGCGGCAAGCTGCGGCTCGCGCATCCGTCGGCCCGCTACACCCACGGCTGCTACCGGCGCGGCGGGACGGTGATGCACGTCTCGCCGGGCCTCGGAACGACGTTCGTGCCCTTCCGCTTCTTCGCGCGACCGGAGGCCACGGAGCTGGTCCTGCAAGCCGCCCCTGCCCATTCCGGACATGTCTAGGGGACAGTCCCAGGGTCAGGCACTGAGACTGTCCCTCCGTACAATCGAGGCATGACGGTTCCGGCCCAGATCTCGCCCGACGTGCTCGCGCGCTACGCGGCCGACGCGGCGCGGGAGGTGGAAGGCGTGCGCAGGCTCGTGCCGGATCGGCTGCGGCGCCACGACGGCGTCCGTGTCACCGGTGAGGACGATGTGGCCATCGAGGTCCACCTCGGCGTCGAGGCCGGCGTGTCGATCCCCGCGCTCGGGCGGGATGTCCAGCAGCGGATCGCCGAGTACCTCGAGCGGATGACGGGAACGTCGCCCGCCACCGTCGACGTGTTCGTCCACGAGATCGGCGGCTGAGTGCCGACGCAGGTCGCGGGCCTGACAGGCGCGACGCTGCAGAAGGCGCCGTCGGTCTGCCACGAGTGCGTGTGGTGGCAGTCGCGGACGGGCTCGGAGGCCGACAAGGACCGCTGGCGCGAGCGGGCGGAGTCGGAGTGGGGAGCGTGGGGGACGCTCTACGTCGACGACGACGGCCACCTGCTCGGCTCGATGCAGTACGGCCCCGCGGCGCTCTTTCCGCGTGCCGCCGAGCTGCCCGCCGGCCCGCCGTCGCGCGACGCAGTGCTCGTCACGTGCGCCTATCTCGTCGGATTCCTCGACTCCCTGGGTGATGCAGTCGCTGTTCCTCGCCGCCATCGGAGACGCGCGAGATCGCGGGGCAGCGGCTCTGGAGACGTTCTCGTACGCGTACCGCGAGGGGGAGACGATGTACGAGCGCTTCCTCGTTCACCGGACGGTCTTTCCACGCGACTTCCTTGCCGACCTGGGCTTTCGCACGCTGCGCAGCGCCGGCCGTGTCGAGCTCGTCCGGCTCGATTTCGGCGGCCTGCAGCCGGCGCTCGACGGTAGCCGCGCGTCGGTGCTCGCGCGGCTGCGCGAGGTCTTCGCGCCCGCGAAGCCGGTGCCCGTACCGCGCCCCTAGGCGGCGAGCGAGGCTTCGGCGAGCACAAGCTCTGCGATCTGGATCGCGTTGAGCGCAGCGCCCTTGCGGAGGTTGTCGCCGACGACGAGCAGGCAGAGGCCGTTCTCGGCGCCCGGGTCGCGCCGCACGCGGCCGACGAGCACGTCGTCCCGGCCGGTTGCTTGCCCAGGAGTGGGCGTGTCGACGACGGTGATCCCGGGTGCAGCCGCCAGCAGTGACGTCGCCTCCTCCGGAGAAAGGGCGTCTTCGGTTTCGATCCAGACGGCCTCCGCGTGGCCGACGACGACCGGCACGCGCATGCAGCTGGCGCTGATCGGCAGCTCCGGTAGCTCGAGGATCTTCCGCGTCTCGTCGCGCAGCTTCGCCTCCTCGTCGAACTCGATGCCGTCGAAGTCCCAGTCCATGGAGAGATCGTGCTCGGCTGGAGCCTCTTCGAGCAGCCGTTCCACCGCGCCGGCGCCCGCGCCCGACGCCGACTGGTACGTCGCCACGCGCACCCGCGCGAGCCCTGCCGCGTCGTGGAGCGGCTTGAGCGCGCATCGTCAGGGGGATCGCGCAGCAGTTGGGGTTGGCGACGATGCCAGTGTGCTCCCGCGCCCGCGTGCCGTTCACCTCGGGCACGACGAGCGGCACGCCGTCCTGGAGGCGGAACGCGGCCGACTTGTCGACGCACAGCGCGCCTCCCCGAACGGCGTGCGGGACGAGCTCGCGACTCGCGGCCGTGCCGACGGAGAAGAGACAGACGTCGAGGCTCGCCCGCTGCCAGCGCGTCCGCGGTTGCTTCCTCCACCTCGAGCTCGCCGGCGCCGAACGGGGCTCGCGAGCCCGCCGAGCGGGAGGAAGCGAAAGCGCGCACGTTGTCGTAGCCGCGTTCGCCGAGCAGCGCGAGCGTGACCGTCCCGACTGCGCCGGTCGCGCCGACGACGGCGATTCGCGGCTCACCCGGCATGCGGACGCTCCGCTTCGGGCCGGTGTAGCTCGAACGCATGGTGCAACGCCCGCACCGCGCGGTCGACGTCCTCGCGCGGGACGTGGCAGGCGACCTTGATCGGCGACGTCGTGACGATCTGCGGCTCGATGCTTCTCGTCGTTCAGCACGGAGAACATCTTCGCCGCCACTCCCGGATGGCTTTTCATGCCGGCGCCGATGAGGCTGACCTTGCCCAGGTCGTCGCGAGCACGCCACGTGACGCCGAGGCCGGCGAGGGCCTCCTCTACGCTCTCGCGTCGTCGTTAGGCACCGAGAAGACGATCTCTGCCTCGCCCGTCTGCACGATCGTGTCGACGTTGACGCCGCCCTCGGCCAACGCGGCGAAGAGCCGCGCCGCGGTCGACGCCCTCGACCCAGTACAGCGTCTCCTCGAGCGTGTGCGTGACGCCCGAGATCATCGCCTTCTCCAGCATGCGCTCGTCCTCCTCGATCACCCAGGTGCCGTCCGCCGGGCTGAAGCTCGATCGCACGTGCAGCACGACGCCGTGGTTGCGCGCGAACTCGACCGACCGCAGCTGCAGGACCTTAGCGCCTGACGCCGCCATTTCGAGCATCTCCTCGTAGCTGACGGCGTGCAGCTTGCGCGCCTCGGACACGACGCGGGGGTCGGCGGTGAACACGCCGTCGACGTCCGTGTAGATCTCGCACACCTCGGCGCCGAGCGCGACGGCAAGCGCTACCGCCGTCGTGTCCGAGCCGCCCCGGCCCAGAGTCGTGATGTCGAGGTCGGTGGACACGCCCTGGAAGCCGGCCACGAGCACGACCCGGCCGGCGTCGAGCGCCTCGTGGATGCGCTTCGCGCGGACGTCGACGATCTTCGCCTTGCCGTGCGTCGTGTCGGTGACGATTCCCGCCTGCGAGCCGGTGAGCGAGATCGCCTCGTGGCCGAGGTCGTGGATCGCCATCGCCGCGAGCGCGCAGGAGATGCGCTCGCCCACCGAGATCAGCATGTCGAGCTCGCGCGGCTTCGGTTGCGGGGACATCTCGTAGGCGAGCGCGACGAGCTCGTCGGTCGAGTCGCCCATCGCCGAGAGCACGGCGACGACGCGCTCACCCTGCCCGCGCGCAGCCACGATTCGCTTTGCCACGGCCTTGAGCCGTTCCGTGTCGGCTACGGACGTCCCGCCGAACTTCATGACGAGCGTGCTTTGCGAAGTCTTCGCATCGCCGGCGACCGCCGGGACGGCTTCGTAGTCGGTCGTCGCCATTACATGTCTCGGCGGCCGGCGAGCGCTCGGCCGAGCGTCACCTCGTCCGCGTACTCGAGGTCGGAGCCGACGGGCAGGCCGCTGGCCAGCCGTGTCACGCGGGCGCGCGTACGGAGCCGGTCGGCGAGATACGAGGCCGTCGCCTCGCCCGTCATCGTCGGGTTGGTCGCGAGCACGACCTCTTCGATGCCGTCCTGCTCGACGCGCCGGATGAGCTCGTCGATGCGCAGCGAGCCGGGATCGACGCCGTCGATCGGGGACAGTGCGCCGCCCAGCACGTGGTAGAGGCCACGGTACTCGGCCGTCCGCTCGATGGAGAGCAGGTCGACGGGCTGCTCGACGACGCAGATGACCGTGCGGTCGCGGCGCGCGTCGAGACAGATCCCGCACACCTCGTCCTCTGTGAGGTTGCCGCACTCGCGGCAGAAACGCACCTTCTCCTTCACGTCCTCGATCGCCTGCGCGAGCGCGAGCGCCTCGTCCTTTTGGCGAGCGCAGCAGGTGGAAGGCGAGGCGCTGCGCCGTGCGCGTGCCGACGCCTGGCAGGCGCGTCAGCTGTGAGACGAGGTTGTCCACGGCCGGGCTGAACACGGCCTCATTGTGCAGGTACTAGCGGGTGAACTGCTCCCACTCGACGGAACGGGCGGGCTCCAGTCGGTCGGCCCAGGCGCGCGGACGGCGAGGTGACAGACCGGCTCCGCGTCCATGGCGCCGTGCATGTGGAGGACGCCGGCCGGGATGACGACGACTTCGTATGTCTCGACGGTCTGGCGTTCCTCGCCCGCGACCCAGACGAAGCCGGTGCCGCGGACGAAGCAGAGCACCTGGTCCGTCTCGTGCGTGTGCGGCCGTGTGTGCGCCCCCGCGTCGAAGTAGACGGCGAGGTAGTCGAGCTCTGAAGTGCCGCCGGCGGCGCCGAGATTCTGCATCCGCACTCGCCCGGTGAAGTCCTCCGGGTTGGGCGGATCCGTCGCCAGCGACTCGTCGAGCCGCAGGATCTCCATCACATTCCCGGCAGCCCGAGTCCGCCGGTCATCGCGCCAAGCTTCGACTGAGCGAGCGACTGAGCGGAGCGCAGCGCCTCGTTGACGGCGGCGAGCACCATGTCCTCGAGTAGCTCCGGATCGTCCGGGTCGATCGCCTTCGGGTCGATCTTGATGGCGAGGATCTCGCCGTTGCCGCGTAGCGCGCACCGTCACGAGCCCGCCGCCCGCCGAAGCCTCGACCGTCTCCGAGGCGAGCTGTTCCTGCGCCTCGGCCATCTGCTGCTGCATCTGCTGCGCCTGCTGCATGAGCTTGTTCATGTCGATATTGGCCATGGGCTACTCATCGACCTCCTTCGCGTCGAATGTCTCCTTGAAGAGCGCGACGAGCTTCTCCTCCGAGTGCTCCTCCTCGGGCGCGTCATCCGCTCCGCCGCGCTCGCCGAGCGTGAACTCGAGCGTGAGCTTGCGGCCCGTCACGTCGTACAGCGCCTCGCGGATGATGGCGCTGTTCTTCGGCTCTTCCGCCAGCTTGCGGTGGAACTCGGCCTCGCCGGCGAACTCGACCGTCAGGCGGTCGTCGTCCAGCGCCACGGGCTGCGCCTCGCGCAGCATCGACGCGACGGGGATCGATCGTTGCTCGACCGCCTCGAGCACTGCGCGTGACCAGGATTCCTGGAGCTGCTGGAGCTCGAGCGCCGGCGGCTCCGGCTCGTCTGCAACCTCCGTGTCTCCTTCGGGCTCAGGGACACTCTCAGTGACTGTCCCTGGGACTGTCCCTGGGACTGTCCCCTGGACACGTCCGGAAGAGCCACGACGTTCCAGGAGCTCGAGGCGGTAGGCAAGCGATTCCTGCGAGAGATCGGCGCCTGGGCGGGTGACCTTTACGAGTGCGAGCTCGAGCGGTAGGCGAGGGTCCCCGCCCTGGCGCATGTCATCGACGGCCACGGCCAAGAGGTCGCACAGGCGCAGCACGGTCGCCTCGCCGATCTGGTTCGCCTGCGCGCGCAGCCGCTCGCGCGACTCGTCGGTGACGGGGACGTTGTCCGGCACCTCGCCCAGGTGCTGGACGAGCAGCAGGTGCCGCAGGTGCTCGAGCAGCTCGACGACGAGCCGACCGATGTCCTGACCCTGCTCCGAGAGCTCCTCGACGTACGTGAGCGCGCCGGCCGGATCGCGGTCGATGACGAGGTCGCAGAGGCGGAACAGCGCCTCCTCGTCGACGGCCCCCAGCAGTTGGAGGACGGCCTGGACGGAGATCTCGCCGCCCGTCGCGGCCGCCAGCTGGTCGAGCGTCGAGACAGCGTCGCGAAAGCTGCCCTTTGCCGCGCGCGCGACGAGCGCGAGCGCCGCGTCCGGCACGTCGAAGCCCTCGCCGTCGGCCACGCGTCGCAGCAGCGCCACGAGCTCGGGCAGCCGCGGCCGCGAGAAGAGGAACGTCTGGCAGCGCGAGCGAACCGTCGGCCAGCACCTTGTCGAGGGACGTCGTGCAGAAGACGAAGACGAGATGGGGCGGCGGCTCCTCGACGATCTTCAGGAGCGCGTTCCAGGCGGCATCCGTCAGCTGGTGCGCCTCGTCGAGGATGTAGACCTTGTAACGCCCCTCGACCGGTTGGAGCACGGCGTTGTCGCGGATCTCGCGGACGTCGTCGATGCCCCGCTGCGACGCCGCGTCCATCTCGATCACGTCGAGTGACGTGCCGTTGGCGATCGCCGTGCACGCGTGGCAGGTGCCGTCGGGCTTCGGCGTCGGTCCCTGGGCACAGTTGAGCGCCTTCGCGAGGATGCGTGCGAGCGACGTCTTGCCGGTGCCGCGCGGGCCGGCGAAGAGGTACGCCTGGCGCACCTTGTCCGCCTCGATCGCGTTGCGCAGCGTCCGCACCACCGCCTCCTGGCCGACGACCTCGTCGAAGTCCTGCGGGCGGTACTTCGGTAGAGCGCGGTCACGTCAGCGATTCAAGCAGAAGCGCCGCCGCCGCCCGCGTCCGCGCGTCAGGCGACGAGGCCGTGCTCGTAGGCCCGGGCAACCGCCTGCGCGCGACTGTGGACGTCGAGCTTGCGGAAGATGTTCTGGATGTGGCTCGAGACGGTCTTCGGGCTGATGCCCAGGTCCGCAGCGATCTCCGGAGCTCGCTTGCCACTGCCGAGCAGCTGGAGCACTTCCAGCTCGCGGCGGGTCAGCCCGAAACCGGGGGACGCAGCATTGCCCGGCTCGCGCGATCGCTCGATCAGCCGCCGTAGGCGCGCCAGCAACTCGTCGAGATCCGGCGGCTTGACGATGTAGTCGTCGCCGCCGATGAGCAACCCGGCTGCGCGGTCCATGCTCTCCGTCCGGTAGCCGGAGAGGAAGACGATGGGCAGCCGCTCGCCGTACTCTGCACGCAGCTCCCGGCAGACCGTGTAGCCGCTCGTGTCCGAGAGGTTGACGTCGAGCAGCACCACGTCCGCGTGTTGCGCCTGCTCGAGCGCCTGCCGACCGTCTTCGGCCTCGATCGTCTTGAGGCCGGCGCCCTCGAGCTGCGCCGTCAGGAGCGCGCGAAACGACGCGTGGTCGTCGACAATCAGGACCGTCCCGTTATTGGCGATGAGGCACCTCCCGAGATGTTCGTGCGACTGGGGTCCCAAAGGATAGGGCATTCGCCCTAGGTCAAAGATCGGGCGAATGCCCGGTTGCGCTTGAGGCGGCGTGACTCGTACCCTGGATGAGATCCCGAGCAGCGCTTGGGATGGGGGCGATTCAAGCACCACCTCTGGGGAGATCGGATGGGGGCCGGCCGAAAGGTCGGCCCTCTTCGTTGCGCATGTGTGGCTGAAACCGAGCTGCCCAGGGACACGCAAAGTGCCCGGTCGCGCGGCCGCCGTCGATGCGAGTCACCCGGACGGCGCCTGCGCCGCTTGCTCGAGCCAGGCTGTTCCGCGGCACCTGGAAGACACTGCTTAGCGCTGCTTCCTTCCGGACCTGACGCGGTTCGCAGACTCCCAGTGCGCGGGACCTGGCTGTCAACGCTGCGCGCGCCGGCCCAGACCCCGGACGACTCCGCCCCTCAGGCGGTGCTCGGCCCCGCTATAGCGGATTGCGGGTTCAGGGAACCGCTAGCTCCCCGCCTAGCGCGACCGGGCAGGACGATGGTAGCCCACCGTCGTACACTGTCGTCTCCCGGGCGCGTAGCTCAGCGGGAGAGCGCTCGCCTCACACGCGAGAGGTCGCTGGTTCGATCCCAGCCGCGCCCATTCGCAGCCCAGTGGCCATGCCGATTCCGCACGGTTTCGTGGGTCAGGTGTGCCAGGGATGCCGGAAATGCTCACCCCGTGCGTACCCCGGTGCGTACCTCGAGCTGCTCCAGGTACGGCCCCTGACAGAATCCCGCCCTGAGATGCGCGGACGTGAGATGAAGGGCTGGCTTCGGGTTGATGCCGAGTCGGTCTCCACGAAGCGAGCGCTCGAGCCCTGGGCTATGCAGAGCGTCGCATTCGCCCGCGCGTTGCCGCCGAAGGAGAAGAAGTGAGCTTGAGCGATGCCGATGCCTATGACCGGTTCATGGGCCGCTACTCGAGGCCGCTGGCGGTGCCCTTCGCCGATTTCGCCGGACTGCCGCTCGACGGCCGGGTCCTCGACGTCGGATGCGGCCCCGGTGCGCTGACCGCGGAGCTCGCCCGGAGGGCCACGCCGGGACGGGTCACGGCGGTCGACCCGTCCGAGGAATTCGTCGCGGCCCTACGCGGCCGCCATCCCGGAGTCCAGGTCATCCGCGCGCCGGCTGAGGATCTGCCGTTCGAAGAAGGCTGCTTCGATGCGACGCTCGCCCAGCTCGTGGTCAACGTCATGGACGATCCGGTCGCAGGCCTCCGCGAGATGGCGAGGGTGACGCGGGACGGCGGCGTCGTCGCCGCATGCGTGTGGGACTTCACCGACGGCGGCCCGATCGGTCCGTTCTGGGATGCCGCCCAAGCGCTCGATCCTGAGGTCGAGACTGGGTCTGTCTGCCCCGGCAGCAGGGCCGGCCACCTGGCCGACCTCTTTCGCGCGGCT
This sequence comes from uncultured Actinomycetes bacterium, assembly GCA_963786725.1. GTDB lineage: Bacteria > Actinomycetota > Thermoleophilia > Gaiellales > Gaiellaceae > PALSA-612. The sequence goes on from CAWBAD010000013.1 coordinate 268,846, forward strand.
GAAATCGGCGACATCGTCGACAGCGCCGTCGCGGTGGACGTCGAGCACGCCACGTTCGAGGACTGGTGGGAGCCGTTCACGCTCGGCGCCGCCCCGTCGGGTGCGCACGTCGCCGGCCTCGAGCCCGATCGGCGCACGGCATTGCGCGAGCTCTGCAGGGAGAGGCTGCCGGAGCCACCGTTCGTAGTCTCGGCGAAGGCCTGGGTGGCGCGCGGCGCGGCTTGACGCCTAGATGGTTGATCCCGAATTAGTGGTCCATATAGCTCCGCGGTCAGAACGTGGCACGGCTAGCCGCCGAATGCCACCGCAGCTACCGCGGGCGGTAGGAAGATCCGCTCGGGATGGCCGCCGTACATCGTCTCCACGAGCAGCCGCACACCGGCGTCGGCCAGCTCGACGCGGACGTTGTCCGGCCAGCGGCGGACGAGCACGCGCGCACGCTTCGAGCCGCTGAGCACGGCGCCGCCGACGAGCTCGCAGTTTCGAGGCAGCACCGGCGTGGCGCCGAGCCGGGTGCGGCGTACTGGAACCTCGAGCGCCAGCCGCTCGGCATCGCGGTAGCGTCGCGTGGCGTGCCAGTGCAGGCGACGGTGGCCGTTGTCTCTCATGGCGACGAGACAGCGCTCGAGTTCCTGATAGGAGGCGCGGCTCCAGTCTGAGGGCATCAACAGCAGCGGGCCGCCGTAGGCCGAGCCATCGCTGCGCGGCCCGCGACCGTGTCCGCGTCAAGCTGCCGCGCGAGGATCGCCCGGAGATCGCACCGCCGACCGGCGAGCACGTCCAGGCCGTCTACCCACTACTTGCGCCTGCCTACCGGCTGCCGCTGCTCGTGCTCGACGCGAGCGGCATGCGCGTCGGCGAGCTCGAGCGGCTGACGTGGGGCGACGTGGACGAGCAGCGTGGCCGCTGGCGCGTCTCAGCGACCGTCTCGAAGACTGGACGGGCGCGATGGGTGCAGATGCCCGACGTGCTGCTCGAGGCCGTCCTGGGGCTCTGTCCGCGCGACGATCGTCACCCCGACCGGCGCGTGTTCGAGAACGTCACCGCCGACAGGCTGAGAACGGCGATCTCCCGCGCCTGCACTGCGGCGGGTGTGCCCGTGTTCTCGCCCCACGACCTGCGCCACCGGCGAATCTCGCTCTGGCATCTGGCCGGTGTTCCCTGGGCTCGCATCGGCCAGCACGTCGGCCAGCGCGACCTCGCCGTGACCGCGAACACCTACAGCCACGTGCTGCTCGACGAGACGGAGCTCGACTACGGGAAGGTGCTGCGGTGACGCCGGACTCTGGCGCTGGACGCAGGGCTCTTGCCTCCGTGGCGAGCGACGCGCCAGACGAGTCACGCGGTACCTGGACGACGAAAAGGCCCGGCAAAGCCGGGCCCCCTCGTCGACGTGCGTTTGAGAGTCGAGGCGAGCATCACGCCACCCGTCGCCGGCGCCATCGTGGTCGCTCCCGATCTCTTCGAGTAGAAACTACTGAGCGTTTGCCTAACCGCGTGCTCCCAGGCGAGGAAGCCTGGCCGACTACGAGATTCAACCCGGCTGAGGGCTCAAATCGGCTCGCACGCGCTCGCACGGTGCGTACCCCGGTGCGTACCTCGGCCGCAGAAAATTGCCATTAGCAGGGGTGTTCGATCCCAGCCGCGCCCATTCGTCCCTCGCCCGCTTCGCTTTCCGCTCGGGGGTGCGGCCTTCGGCCGCGTGCCGGAGCGAGCGAGCTCCGAGCCGCGCCCGCCATGTCGGTCGCGGCGGCGATGTCGCCTACGACCAGGGCTTGGCGGTCATGTCGAAGACGATGAAGAGCAGGATCAGCACGTCGATCCGCGTCACGAGCAGGATGCGCTTGATGATCTCCTGCGTCTCGGGGTCTTCGGGCCCCTTTGCTTCGATCGTCTTCGCGAGCTTCGCCGCCGTGGGCCGGATCCAGAAGAAGCCGACGAGGAACGTCAGCGCCCAGCCGGCGAGGGCTATCTGCACCCAGGTCAGGTCCCAGTCCCACGGGCTCTGGTCGTTCGTCATCAGGCCGATTCCGAACAGGAGCACGAGCAGCGACGCGGGCGTGTAGAGCAGCTCGCCGATCTTTCCGGCCTGGTGGGCGAATCGGGCCACCTGGAGGGGGTCCTTCAGCCGCAAAGTCATGATCGCCAAGAGCGCGAGCGTCGCGCCGCCGCCAACCCAGAGCACCGCGACCAGCACGTGCCCCGCCTTGAACCACTGGTACCACGTCATCGTCGCGAGCATCCGGCGCGATCCTAATCGAGCACGGCGACGTAGGAGGAGCCTTCGTCCTGGACGAGGCGGCCGATCTCCCAGCCGGTGCCATCGATGATCTCGGCCAGCTCGTCGGGCGAGACGATCAGGTAGTCGAACCACGGGCCGATCGAGAGTCGCGATAGCGGACACGTACGCGAAGCTGTCCCGACATCCGGCCGCGTGCGCGGTTGCGTTCGTGGTAGGCGAGATGGGCGGGATCGTCGGTCCCGTACGGATCGTTCGAGCAGGCGACGATCCGTCTCACGAAAGGGCGCAGCCGCCGGAGCAGCCGCCGCGCCTTCGCCCGCGACGCAAAGAGGCCGAAGTTGTTGCCGTACATGACGACCGTGTCGAAGTGGCCGAGCGATGCGTCCACGTCCTCGAGGGCGAGCAGCCGCACGTCGCGCACGCCGCGCTTCTGCGCCACCTCCACGGCTCCGGGTGAGACGTCGATCGCGACCACCTGACGCCCGCGCGCCTGGAGCTCGAGGGCCACCCGTCCTGCGCCGACTCCGACGTCGAGCACGCGGCCTCGGACGAACCGCAGCGCCCGCCGCTCCACCGCGGACCAGCGACGAACGGGCGCGAAATAGCTCAGTGTCGACCCCTGGATGAACCCGTCGTCACGCTCGACGATCTCCGCATCCGTCCCTGCACGCAGCATCTCCCCAAATGAATCCACCACGCCTGAAACGTACGGGATTTACGATGCGGGCATGGCAGAGCTGCCTACTGGAACCGTCACGTTTGTCTTCACGGACATCGAGGGGTCGACAACGCTCCTCAAGCAGCTCGGCGACCGTTACGTGGAGGTGCTGGCCGAGCATCGCCAGATCATTCGCGACACGTTCACACAGGCGAACGGCGCCGAGATCGATACGCAGGGAGATGCCTTCTTCTTCGCGTTCACCCGCGCGCGTGACGCAGTGGAGGCAGCAGTCGAAGCGCAGCGAGCTCACGCCACAACCGCCTGGCCCGAAGACGCGACCGTGCGGGTACGCATGGGGCTACATACCGGCGAGCCGGCACTCGGTAGCGAGGGCTACCTCGGTCTCGATGTCGTGCGCGCCGCGCGCATCTGCACCGTGGCCAAGGGTGGCAACGTTCTCCTTTCGGAGACGACGCGGTCGCTCGTCGGCTCGTCGCTGCCCGAGGGCGTCTCCGTGGCTCCGCTCGGGGAGCGTCACCTGAAGGACCTCGACCAGCCCGAGCAGGTCTACGAGCTGGCGATCGAAGGTGTCCAGGCGACGCCGGTAGAGGAGACCCCGGCGAGCGAGGTCGACGAGCCGATTGCAGACTTCCGGTCGCGCCTCAGCGAGCAGATCAAGCAGCGGGTCGATCGTGAGCTCCGTGCTGCCTTCGAGGGCGATCTGGATGCTGAGCCTGACGATGCCGCCGTGGACGAGCTTGCCGGGCGCACGGCGGATCTCGGAGAACAGATCAGTGCACGCGTCGAGGCCGCACTTCGGGCCAGGGGGATCTCTCCAAGCTCCGACTGATATATTGACGGTCATCGATACGTTGCTCGACGATGCTGAGAGGACGGCTGCGCTGTTTGCGGCGCTCGCCGACCCCGCGCGCGTGAAGATCGTCAAGCAGATCGTGCGCTGTGGCGGGGCTTGAACGAGGTGCGTGAAGAGGTGCGGCGCCGCTACGCGGAGTCGGCCCTGGCCGTGATCTCGGGCACCGCCAGAGGCTGTTGCCCGGACAAGGACACGGCGCGAGCTTTGGCAGCGGGCTCTACGAGGCGGAGCAGCGCGGCGAGCTGCCGGACGCGGCTGTGCTCGCCTCGCTCGGCTGCGGCAACCCGACGGCCGTCGCCGAGCTGCGGAGGGCGAGACGGTGCTCGACCTCGGCTCCGGCGGCGGCATCGACGTGCTCCTGTCCGCTCGGCGTGTGGGCGACTCGGGGACGGCTTACGGCCTGGACATGACCGACGAGATGCTCGAGCTCGCGCAGCGCAATGCACAGGAGGCTGGAGTGCGGAACGCGATCTTCCTCAAAGGGCACATGGAGGAGATTCCGCTGCCGGCGGCCTCGGTAGACGTCGTGATCTCCAACTGCGTCATCAACCTCTCGGTGGACAAGCAGGCAGTGCTCTCCGAGATCGCTCGTGTGCTGAAGCCGGGAGGGCGGCTCGGCATCTCCGACATCGTGGCGGAGGACCAGCTCTCTCCCGGCGATCGCGCGGAGCGAGGCAGCTATTGCGGCTGCATCGCCGGCGCGCTGTCCAAGCGCTTCCGTCCGGACGGCGAAATACCGTTGTTTGTGACATGCCGCACTGGCTCGCGCTGCTGGCGATCGTCGTAGCCGCCTGGCTCGTCCTCACGGTGGTCGGCGGGTGGCTGATCGGGCGCGGCCTCGGCGCCATCGAGCGGCACCAGGAGGTCGACGAGACCTAACATCCGTCGCATGGCCAGTGATTCCGGCGCGCAACGCGAGATCGACCGCCTGAATGCCGAGATCGACCGGCTGCGGGACGTCGAGCGGCATGTGCGGCGGGAGCGCGACCGGGTTCGGTCGGAGACGATGGCCGAGCTGGAGACGATGCAGTCCGCGCTTCGCGAGGCCGCTGCTCACGCCGGTGCGCTCGACGGAGAGCTCGCGCAGCGGGCCGCCGATGCGACTGCGCGCGAGGAAGCTGTCTCGGCCCGCGAGGCCGAGGTCGAGGCCGCCGCCCAGCGCGTGCGCGACGCCGATGCGCGTCTCGATGAGGAGCGCCGGCGCCTCGCGGCGTGGCGGAAGCGGCTCGAGAGCGAGTCGGAGCGGCTCGCCGAGTGGGAGCGCAGCGCGCGCCTCCACAACGTGCCCGCGGAGGCGCGCCAGGCGACGTTCGAGGAGGGCTTGCGACGGCTCGCTGACCCGGAAGCGGCTCGCAGGTCCGCCTGGTAGCGTCCTCGACCGTGCTGCTAGCCCTCTCCTCGACCCAGAAGCTCGGGATCGGGCTCATGGCGGCAGCGTTCGTCGTCTTCGCCCTGATCAGCGCGATGCTGATCCCCCGCTACCGCCCGGACTTTCCCGCCAGGCACATGGGCTGGTTCATCGCGGCCTGCGTGGCCCTCACGGTGGGCATGCTCGCGACGATCGTCTTCGTGGCCAAGGAGACCGAGCACGAGGCATCAGCAGAGACGCACGTCACCGAGACGACGCCGACCGAGTCCGGTCCCACGGAGACAACGCCCACCGAGACGACCGCCGCGGGCGATGCCGCTGCGGGCAAGGTCGTGTTCACGACGAACTGCGGGAGCTGTCACACGCTCTCAGACGCCGGCACGACCGGCACCGTCGGGCCAAACCTCGACGACCTCAAGCCGTCCTACGACCGCGCGGTGAAGCAGGTGACGAACGGCGGCGGTGTGATGCCGCCCTTCGGCGGCACGCTGACGGAGCAGCAGATCGCCGACGTGGCGGCGTACGTCTCAGCCGTCGCCGGCACGTAGCGGCTGCAAGCGAGCCCACATCGCTGCCGCGACCGACATGGCGGGCGCGGCTCACGTCGGCTCTCGGAGAACACCGTGAAGGCGGAGAGGGAGGGATTCGAACCCTCGACGCACCTTTTGGGCACGCACGCGATTTCCAGTCGCGCTCCTTCGGCCAACTCGGACACCTCTCCGCGTGCGCTCAGGGTACCGCTGGGCGAGGCGAAGGAGGGGGTCCATGGGGGAACCAAGGGTTCCTCCATCTCGAAAGAAGAGGCCCCGCCGACGGTGTCGACAGGGCCTCCGAGACAGGGCTCTGGGGAGAGCGGAACCCTGCCCCTTGAGGGCCGGGAGGCGGCCGGCCCGGGGCCATGGTACCGCGGAATGCCTCTCAGGCAGAAGGACTCGGTTGTGACTCAGTGGAACCATCTGACGACGCTCAGGATGTTCGAGAACTCGTCGGTCCACACCGGCTGCCCGGGTCCCGTGTCGAGCGGCTTCCAGCGCGGGTCGTTCGCGAGCTTCCCGAGCGCAGCCATGTCACGTGCGACGAGGACCCAGATCGAGCTTGCCGCTCCGTCACGGGCCGCCGCCCGCGTCACGACGTAGGACTGTGAAAGACCTGGGAGGCCGAGCGATCGTGCGTTTCCGGAAATCACCGGGCGGAGATCGAGGTAGCGGTTCGAGATGTGGAACGCCATCACGCCGTCAGGGCTGAGCTTGCGGAGGTACAGCTCGACCGCCTCACGTGTAAGCAGGTGCACCGGCACCGAGTCGGAGCTGAACGCATCGAGCACGAAGAGGTCGTATGAGCCGTCGGGTGCCTCGGCGAGCTTCAGGCGCCCGTCGCCGATGACGACGCGGATGTCGGCCTTCGCGTCCCGCAGGAAGGTGAAGTAGCGAGGGTTCGAGGCGATGCGGGCGACCGCCTCGTCGATCTCGTAGAACGTCCAGTGGTCACCCGGGCGCCCGTAGACGGATGTACCGCCGGCGCCGAGTCCGATGACTGCGACGCTCCGGGCGCGCCCGTCCAGGGCGTCGAAGAGCTGACCTAGCGGGCCTTCTCGGACGTAGTAGCTGACGGGCTCGCGGCGTCGCCCGGGAGCAAAGTTCTGCGCGCCGTGCACGGTCGTCCCGCTTACGAGAACGTGCCGCTCGCCCTGCTCCTCCACGCGCAAGACGCCGAAGAACGTGCGTTCGGAGTAGAGCGAGGTTGGGGGCAAGGCCACGATCAGCAGCAGCGCTCCTACGCCCAGGGCGAAGCGAACCGGGCGCGATGCAAAGAGCGCGAGGGCCGCGACGCCGGAGAGAAGAAGCGCGGCAAGGAGCACGCGTCCGGCCGTTCCGTCTGTGGGTATCGCCTTCGCGGAGCTGAGGATGGCCGCAAGCAGGGCGAACGGCAGCAGCAGGTCCGCGTTTCGGCGAAGGAATCCGGTCCCTGGGCGCGGGCGGCGCGAGCCCGGTCGAAGGAGTAGCGCGAGCACGATCGCGATCGGGTACTCGGCGATCGTCGAGAAGATCGCCGGGGCAACCAGGGCGCTGAACGCGCCACCGCACACGCCTCCCAGCGACAGGAGGAGGTAGAACTGGGTCAGGCGATCCGCAGGCGGTCGCTCGAGGGCCAGGCGACGATGCACGAGCAGCGCCACGAAGAAGAGGTTCGCCCCGTGGATACCTACGACGGCCCAGATCGGCAGCTGCACGATCGCCAGCATCGAAGCGATCACGAGAAGAGAAGAGACGACGGTCGCCCAGCTGATCGCCGTGAGCGAGAGCGGTGAGCTCCTTGCGAAGGCGACGACGAAGCTCAGCAGGTAGAGCGCCAGGGGAATCACCCAGAGCAGCGGGACGGCCGCGATGTCGGTCGAGAGATAGCTCGTCGTCGCGACCATCAGGCTCGACGGCAGAGCAGCCATCCCAATCCAGCGGAGGGACGTGCGGCGTCCCAGCGGCGGAGATGCCTCCCGAGTCTCTGCCGCCACTGAGAGCGGCGCGGTGGCGAGCAGCCGGAGGGTGCAGAGGGCGGCCAGGGCGACGAAGACGGCGTAGCCGGCCGTCCACAGCCGTGCCTGCTCCGACAGCGTCAGCAGAGGCTCGATCAGGATGGGATAGGCGAGCAGCCCGAGCAGGCTGCCCGCGTTCCCGGCTGCGTAGAGGAAGTACGGGTCCCGCGACTCTGTGTCCCCACATGCCGAGAACCATCGCTGCAGAATCGGGCTCGCGGTCGTCACGACGAAGAACGGCAGGCCGGCGGCTGCGAGCAGCGCCCACAGCAGCCCGAGGTGCGGGTTCTCGCCCGGGCCTGCGTCCGCCGAAACGGCGATCGGCAGCGCGACGAGCGGCAGGAGCAGCAGGCCGAGCTGGAGGAATGACTGCCGGCGCACTCCCAACACTCTGAGCGAGAAGTGAGCGAACGCGTAGCCGCACAGAAGTGCGCACTGGAAGAAGACGAGCGACACGAGCCAGACCGCCGGCGTGCCGCCGAAGTGCGGCAGGAGCATCTTCGCGACCATGGGCTGAACGGCAAAGACGAGCGCGGCGGCGAGGAAGATCGCGGTGCCGTAGAGCACCAGCGTCCAGCTTCCCGACCGCGATGTGAGCGCCGGGGCCTGGGCAGCCGTGAGGTCTCGGGCGCCAGCTTCCACGCTCGTCTCATCGACAGGCAATGTGCGTGCCTTGAGGCCTGGCAGACGGTCGCTGCGAGCTATCCCGTCGAGCCGATTTCACTGAGAAGAACGCCGGGTGTGCGGCGCCCGGTCAACCGGGCGCCGCCCCGACTGAATCGCTTTCTAGAGGATTCCGGTTACCTTGGTGATGGCGCCCGAAATACCGCCGGAAAGGGCGGTGAACACGGCCACGGTTGCCACCGTGATCACGGCCAGCACGACAGCGTACTCCGCCATCGTCTGACCCTCCTCGCGCGCAAAGCGCGCCCGAATCTTCGTCAGCACTATTTGTCACCCCCTTCCGGCTGATCGCGAATCAACTGCCCGGTACATCGCCAGCCGGATGGCCGCCTCACATCCCCCGGGAGGGGGAGCGGTCGCGAAGTCACCCGTATGGTTCGCTGCGAAGCCGGCTCGTGCAAGAAGCAGACGGCGCCCGGTGAGTCGGGCGCCGTCCGGAATGCCTCGTGCTACAGGATGCCGGTCACGTTGGTGATCGCGCCCGAAATACCGCCGGAAAGGGCGGTGAACACGGCCACAGTTGCCACCGTGATCACGGCCAGCACGACAGCGTACTCCGCCATCGTCTGACCCTCCTCGCGCGCAAAGCGCGCCCGAATCTTCGTCAGCACAATTCTCACCCCCTTCCGGCTGAGCGGGACTACTCCCGGCTTGAATCGCCAGCCAGCCGGTTGCCTTCCATCCCCCGAGCGGGTTCACATGCAGACGGGCGCCCGGTCTCCCATCACCCGGTTGAGTCAAGGATCAGAGCGGCGTGCCGATAGAAGCTCAGCATGTACGCGTCTCCACAGTGCCCTCAGTGCGGCGCCGAGTTGCAGCTCGGAGCGAGCGGCCGGCTCGACGCCTGGACCTGCCCTGCGGGTCACGGCGTCGGCCTGACGCTCTCGGAGGCGTACGAGCAGGCTCAGGAGGACGAGCTTTCGAGGTTGTGGGAGGCCGCGAAGACGGCGTCGGCAGGGAAGCACACGTGTCCCATGTGCGACCAGCCGATGGCGAACGCCACGATCGACGTCGACGCGGACGAGTCTGCCCGAAGCCGACGGCGCCCTTCAGGTGACGCTGGACGTCTGCCGGGATGACCAGTTCATCTGGTTCGACCCGGGCGAGCTCGACCAGCTGCCCGAGGATCTTCCTGACCCGCAGCCTTCCGCGGCGGAGGTCGTGCAGATCGACCGAATCACTACGGCTTACGAGCGCGAGCTCGACGCGGCCTACGAGGACGACAGCCTCCTCGGCCGTTTCGCCGACCGCGTGTCGAAGCGACATCCCGGGTTCGTGAAGTTCCTCGACCGCGTCGTCTACCGCGACGCGCTCGACGAGAACGCCGCCTGACGTCGGCGCTCAACCGGCCTGCGCAGCAAGCGGGCGGCAGTGCGGCCATGCCGCCCGCGCTTCGAGTCTCAGACGGTCGAGACGATGATCGTGGCTGTAACCCGAGCGGCTCGTGCTGGCGACGTCGATTGGCCCGGAACGTGGCGCGAACACGCCAGCTTGCCGACGGCGTCCGGGCGTGAACGAGATCGATCGAGCCCGGCGCGACGTCCCAGAGCTGACGGAACACCCACGTGTTCGTGGCGACGTCGAAGAAGTCGGCCTGCACCTCGCGTCACGCCGGGTCCCGGTGCAGGACTCCGTCGTCAGTGCCGCAGGGAAACGGCGACTCCCGGCCGGATCATTCGCGGTACGCGCTCCATCGACCGAGATCGACGTCACGGTGACGAAGCGAACGAGCACGCGAAGCGACATACTTCGCCGCGAGCTCATCCGGGCTGATCAGCGACGTAGTACGTACCAGGGGCGAGACCGCGAACCATCGGTGGACGTTCGGCTCTCCGCTACCTGATCGTCCCGCCGCCGCCGTTCTTCAACTCGACGTCGACGTAGCGCTTCGAGGACGCGACCTGGATCTCGACGTTGCTCGTGCCGGGCACGTCGAACCGGTAAAGGTCGAGGGTCGGCTGCCGATACCGACCCCAGCACGCGCTGCCGACTCTCGATGAGCACCCGGGCCGATGGCGTCCTGCTGCACGCGCCTGACGAACAGCCGAGGTCGTCGCCTCGTCTTCGGCTCCACGAGACCGGGTGCGGCCCCGGCCGCGGGTCCCGGCGTGAAGAACTCGGAGACGGCGACGAGAAGCCTGCGCCGGTGTCCTGACGTCGACGCTACTCCGGGCGGCGAGTCGATCGCGAGTCGACGACGCCCGCGGGCCCGCGTGACGATCCGTGAGCCTGTGGTCGTCGGCGTTCATGAGGAGCCGACGACGCGCCCTCGAGTTGACGGAGGGCTCGACCTGGGTGTCCCGCCGGCTCGCCGGCAGAGGATTCCGGGCGGGACCAGAAGCTCGTCCGCTGAGGATCGTGCACCGAAACGGCGCGGGATCGATGGCCGCCAACTGCGAGTTGACACCCGTCGTATGTGGTGCGTGCGACGCCCGAAGTCGAGTGCCGCGTCGACCGTCTTATCGGCCTCGTCGTCGAGAACGCATGCAGGCTAGCCGTTCTTCGCGACTCTCACGGTTCAGCGCGACCACGCACCTGGCGCGTCGAGGTCTCCGCCGGCATGGAAGCGCACGACGAGACGGGATGCCTTGCCCCAGTAGAGGCGATACCAGACGCTCGGGTCGCTTCCGGCACAGCCGGGTCGCGGCGCTGGACTCACCGCCCAGCGTTCCGAGCTGCGTGAAGGGCACGGTGCCGTCGCGCTGCCTCGCGCACTCGTCGTTTCAGCGACGACCGGCGAGCCAGCGCCAGCTGGAACGTGCCCGGTTCCGACTTCGGCTCCTGGGCCACGACCAGGTAGTACGTTGCGCCTGGGCCTCCGTCGAAGTCGAACGCGACGTTCCCTCGATCATCTGTGCTGTCCGCAGCGACGTCTCGCAGCTGGGAGCGCCCCTAGGACCGCGCAAACCGTTGTCGAGGCTGCTCGCGTGGAACCGGACCAGATCCGCCTCTTCGTGGAGCAGCGGCGACAGCACTCGCCGCTCCCCGAGTCAAGGGGCCGAGGCCCGTACCGACCTCGCCCCTCCGCGGCGCAGGCTCCTGCTCACGAGGCATTCCAGGTCACGTTCCCGGTCGAGCAGTGCACGGTGCCGAAGCTCATGTTGAGAGCCAGGTCGATCCGAAGTGTGCCGCTGCCACTGCCGGGTGCAAGTCAGCTTGCCGCCGAAGGCTGGGTTGATCGGATCAGTCGGAGTCACTGTAGGCAGTCGCTGTAGCGGAGAAACTCCAGTCGGTTGTGAGTGTGAATGCTCGGCGTCGATCAGACTCCACCTGTCGGCTACGAGGGGCGTCATCCGCGGACCTCGGTACCAAACGAGATCGTCGGTGCCCAGGTCAGATTGCTGACGCTGCTTCAGGTCTGTCGCGACATCGAAGCTGACTGGGTAGCCCTGCGAGGTCGTGGCCGGAGCAGTGGCCGCTACGCAGGGCGGGGTGCGCGTCGCTGCGTAGGATCACCCACTGCAGAGATGTCGATCCTGGGTCTGCGATCGGTGTTCTTCCTCAAAGCAGGGTCCTCAGCATCAATTGGGGCATGCGCATCATCTCCTCCGGCTAGCACCCGATCACGGTGCGGATCCGCCGCGCGTCACTGATCATGTGCGGCCTCGCGGCGACCGGCTTCGTCAGTGTGAGTGTGAACGTCTCGTTCGGCTCGTACCCGGTGTCGTTGACGACGTTGACAGTGATCGTCTTGGCCGTCTCACCCGGCGTGAAGCTGAGTGTGCCGATGCGGCGGTGTAGTCGGCGGGTGCGGTCGCCGTTCCGTCGGCGGTCGCGTAACTGACCGTGACAGCCTTCGTGGTCTTGGCGGACAGCGTGACGGTGAATGACCGGGTCGTCATCCCCGTATTGCCATCCGTCAGAGAGCTGTGGCCCGGCGGCCGCCAAGTCCGGGCAGCGTCGTCTGTCCACTGTAGTTCCCGCACGTGCCGTGCTTTGGCGGAGAGCCTTACCGGGAAGGACAGTGTCGCCGTACCCGTGTTCCCCTCCGTCACCGAGGCATCCGCGATCGACAGCGTCGGGATGTAGCCACCTCTGACCTTGAAGTTCGTGATGCTGGTCGCCTGGCGGCCCTCGGCGCCTGATCGTCACTCGCACCTTCAAGGCCTTGGCACTCGAGGGCACGATGAAGGACACGCGCACCGTCCCGCCCTTGAAGGACTCTGCGTGCGGGATCAGCCTTGCCTGCTGAGGACGGATCGCAGATCATCTTTCCGCTCACGAGCGGCGTGCCGGTGTCGCTACGCGTGACCTTGTAGGTGGCGGTGAAGCGCTTCGCAGCCACCGGTACTGCAGGAGCGGCGATCGGTTTGCCGATCCAGCCGCGTTCGGCGGTCGTTTGCGGGCTCTGGGTGGCGCCCGCCGTTACGCGCAGTGCCGACGAGCACGCACAGCGGCCGAAGGCCATGATCCACGTTTTAGTCGTGTGGGGCTCACGTCTCCTCCTTCTCTCCCGCGGTCGATCGGCAGCGACGCGGGGCGCTAATACGCCGGTAACACGACCTATGTCGAGGATCTCGAACCGCAGTCGCGCGTAGTCGCGGCCGTCGTTTGAGTCAGCGGCGGCTTCGTTGTCGATCGCGTTCTGTCGTTCGCGGGAATCGCAACGCTGATTCGCTCGGCCTCGAGGCCGGCTTCGCGCAGCACGCGCTCGACCACATCGGGGTCGTCTGCCTCGAAGACGTAAAAGGCCGTCTCCTCGCGCGGGACGAGCAGCGAGCGCACGTACCGGACCGCCTCACCCGCTGGGTGAGCCGTTCAGTGGCAGTGCGGATGCGCTCCGACTCCACGCGGAACCGAGCGGTCCGAGTGTACCGTGGAGCGAAGACCTCGGCCAGCTGCGTCGTGATCCCGGTGGTCATGGCTTCTTCACCGTCAGGGTGATGCGGCCTGGCTGCCCAGCGCGGGACACACGGACGATCACGGACCGCTGCCCGCAGATCGTGAAGCTCAAGGTCTGTGTCTTAGGACCGGACCAGGCCCCGACAGCGAGCTGCTTGCCGTCCAGCGTGAGCAGCGAGCAGCTTGTACGGCTTCGTCGTCGGTAGCGAGAGCGTCGCGGTGAGCTGGCCGTCGAGCGGTGTCGCCACCGACAACGTCCACGTCTTCTTGCCGTTTGCGGTGAACCGTGGGCGAGCGACGCTTGCGCTCGATTTCGTCCACGGCTTGAGCACATCCTGCTCGACCGCTTGAAGAGCCACGCTATCCGGATAGAAGCTCCCGTCCACGACCTGCCAGTCGAACGAGGAAGCTCCCTTCCTCCACTCGTTCGTGGCGCGATAGACCTCGGCGAAGCCCTCTCCGGGATTCAGCTTGTAGCGGTCTCCCTCGTCGCCTGGGTAGACGGCTCCGGTGGCGGCGCGAGCGCAGATGTTCGCGACCGACGCCCAGCGCTTCGTGCCCCAGTCGACCGCCTGCCACGGATGGTTGTCGCGGTTGAGCGCGACGTGGTGGCCGTACTCGTGCGTGGCTACGTCTTGGGGATCGGCCCAAGGCAAAGGCTCTCCGATCGTGTAAAGCTCGCCCCAGCCGTAGCAACCGAGCGCATCATCGCTTCCGCAGATCGACTGGATCTCCGCATAGGTGGCGACGTACGCGGTCAGCGAAGACAGCTCGCTGCCGTGCACGAGCCCGGCAAAGAAGTCGGCCCAGCCCTGCGGCGTTCTGAACTCGGACGCCAGCAACGCCGAGACGTACACCGTCACCGTCTCGCCTGTGACTGCCTTGGTCGGCCCGCCGATCCATGTCGTAGCCGAGCGTCTCAGCGAAGTCGGCACGACGGCGGTGTGGGCGAGCTCGGAAGAGAACGCTGCTACCGGCCAAGCTGCCGGCGCGCCCCCAGGAGCCTGCACAGCTCCGCCGCCGGTTGCGACGAGGACGGCGGCCGCGGCCGCCGCGAGAACCGCGGCAGCGCAGCCGCCGCACCTTCCTCGTGACCACCGTGTGGTCATCGCTCCCGGTCCCTTACTTCAGGCAGATGGCGTACGCCGTTCCCGACTGCGCGGTGCCGGCCGCACTCTGGATGTAGATCCACGTTGTCCAGCCGTCACCCGCGGCCGTCGGGTAGGACTCGTAGCTGGTGCCCCACCCGCCGGGGTCGCTCCAGCCTCCGCCGATCGCCTTCTGGCCCGCGTCGCACGTCACGGTCGCCGGGCTGTACGACCTGGGGTTGATCGTCCAGCCGGCTGTCTTGACGGCGACCATGCCCGCCGCCGTGCTGGCCGGGCTGGGAAGCGACCCGATCTGCTCGGCGTGCATTCCGTCGACCTTGTCGGCCTCGACGGCCTTCTTCGCCGGAGCTGCCAGGAGCTGCGCGGCGGTCTTTCCCTGTAGCGCCTTGGCGTTGTCTGCCACCAGAGCCCGCTTTGCAAGCGGCGGGACGACTCCCGCCGCGACCGCGGTTCCGCCCAGCGCCACGAAGAGCGCTAGCAAGGCGAGAACCACCGCCGGGCTCGGGCGGTGGAGGATATTGCGAAACATGATGTGCCTCCCCTCGTGTGCTTCTGGGGCCGTTGTGACCCACTGCCTACACGCCGAAGGTACTGCTGTATCCGTCCCAGGAGAAGGCTGGAATCCCCTATGTCTGGCGGGAACAGCCCTACCCTTTGCCCGCGGTCTCGTCGTCCTTGTCTAGCGCGTGGGCGAGCTGGGTACGGGAGGTCAGCCCGAGCTTGCGGTAGACGCGCGTGAGGGCGGCTTCGACGGTGCTGACGGCGAGGAAGAGCTCCGCCGCGACCTCCTTGTTGGAGAGGCCGTCGGCCACGAGCCGGGCGATGCGGTCCTCGGCCCCGGTGAGCTCGTGCTCGCCGGCCGGCGGCCGGCCGCCGACGTGCTTCTGCTCCTGCTGGACGGCGCCCACGAAGTGGCGGGCTCCGAGGCGCTCGAACGCCGCAAGCGCCTCACTGAGTGCCGCTCGGGCCTCCCGTCGCCGCTGCTGGCGACGGAGGACGTGTCCGTAGACGAACAGCGTCCGTGCTCGCTCGAACGGGTTCGGAAAGAGCGCGTGGTAGGAAAGCGCAGCCTCGAGCGCAGCCTGTGCCGCTTCCAGGTCACCCCGCGCCGCGTGCACGAGCGCCGCGCCACGCTCGGCCCAGGCGAGGAAGCGCGGCAGCGGGAGCTGGGCGCCCGCCGTGCGCAAGGCCTCCACGCGGGCCAGCGCCCGCTCGTGCTCACCGCAGAGCACGAGCGCCTCGATCTCGTCACCTTGGTGGTAGGACCACCAGCACTCTCGCCCGGTGGGGAAGCGCTCGGAGATCTCGCCGGCGCGCGTCAGCGCCGCGGACGCGTTGCCTGCGCAGAGCTCGGTGAAGACGAGCGAGGCGAGCGTGAATGTGGACATGAACCGGTCGCCGAACGCCACGAGAGTCGAGAGCGCCTCCGTCCCAAGGTCGCGAGCCCGCTCGAGGTTCCCCTCGTACGCCTCGACCGTCGCGAGCGTGCCGAGCATGATCGGGCGCGCGTACTCGTACCCGAGCACCTCGACTCGGTCGAGCGTTACGCGGGCTACCCTGCGCGCCTCGGCCCAGTCGCCGGCGAACAGCTCGGCGAGGACGAGGATCGGTGTCGACTGGCACGCGCTCATGTCGTCGCCGCGCTCCAGATCGATCGCCAGCCGCTTTTCGAAGAGCAGTCGTGCGCGGCGCGGGTTGTCGCCGAACGTCATCCAGACCGCCTGCCATGTCCGCGGTGACTGGAACACGTTCGCCGGCAGGCTACCGAGGTCATCCTCGATCGCAAGCGCCTCATTCAGCTCCTCCCAGCCGTCGAGCTGCGAGTCGAGGAGCTTCACGGCGCCAAGTTGCGCGAGTGCCACGCCCAGCAGGCCCCGGTCGCCCAACAGGCGGGCTATCCTCGTCGCCTCCTGCGCCGACTCGTTGGCATCGCGCAAGCGACCTGACAGTCCGGCCTGCTGGGACAGGCCGACCCGCGCCTGCACGCCCACCGGCGTCTCACCGGCCTCGGCGACCGCCTGTTGCAGCAGCCCGTTGAGGCCCGGCCGCATCTCCGTCGCCATGAGCAGGATCGCTGCACGTTCCGGCCCCGCAGGCAGCCGCGCCTGAGCTTGCTCGACCAGCGCCCAGACGCTGTCCCAGTGGCTCGCCTCGGCGTGGGCGACCGCTGCGTTGGCGGCCAGCCGAGCCCACATGACGGTGTCGTCCGCCGGCGTCAGCTCCAGGGCTCGATCGAGGAAGTCGGCGGCCGCTGCCGCGGCGCCACGTAGGTGCGCCGTCGCAGCCGCCTGCTCCAGCACGGTCGCGATCTCTCGGTTCGGCGACTCCGCCGCAGCCGCGAGATGCCGCGCTCGTTGCTCACGACTCTCGACCGCGTCGGCGAGCGTCCGGTGGATCTCGCGCCGCCGTTCCTCGGTCGCTGCGAACCAGGCCGCGGCTCCGATCAGAGGGTGCGTGAAACGGATCCGGTCGCCATCCATCTCCACCACGCCTCCATCTAGTGCAGGCTGGAGTCCATCACGCAGCCCGGCCCGGGCCAGTACTTCCCGAGTCGGATCGACGAGAGCTGCCACGAACACCAAGGCGTCACGCGTTTCCGCTGGCAACCTCTCGACTCGCGCGCCGGCGAGCTCGTGGAGGCTGCGAGGCAGGTGTATCGAACCCGACTCGTCCTCGTCCAGCCCTGAGCGGACGAGCTCGAGCGAGTAGAACGGGTTCCCTCCCGAGGCCGCGTAAATCGCGTGCAGCTGGACACGGGACAGGCTGACCCCGAGCTGCAGCCGCACGATGCGTCTGATGGCGCCTTCGCTCAGGGGACCGAGCGCGATCCGGACCAATGAGTTCTCGACCAACGCCCGCTCGAGCGCGAACGGCAGCGGCGCTCCCGGCTCGCCGCGGCACGAGGCAAGGAGCTGGATCCGCGCTCCGCCCAGCCGGCGCAGCGCATAGACGATGACGGCTCCGCTTTCTTCGTCGAGCCACTGCAGGTCGTCGATGGCGAGCAGTACGGGCCGCTCTCTGGCGAGCTCGCCCAACAGGGCAAGCACAGCCACACCGAGCACGCCGGGCTCGATCGCAGACGATCCCGCCTCCTCCTCGGCCAGGGCGACGGCCAACGCCTGCTGCTGCGAGCCAGGAAGGCCCTCACGCGCCTGGCGCGGGACACCTTCGAGAAGATCGTGAAGTCCGGCGAACGAGAGCGGCAGCTCGACAGCGGCCGGTTTCGCGTGGAGCACGCGCAGTCCGCGCTCGCGTGCTCTCTCGACGCCTTCTGACAGGACTGTCGACTTGCCGATGCCGGCCTCGCCCTCGAGTACGAGAGCGCGAGCGGTTCCGTCCGCGAGAAAGCGATCGATCGCTTCCAGCTCGGCACCGCGGCCGATCACCTCGGCGCGAGTCGGCGCACGTGATCCGTCGTCAGCGATGTGGTCGCGTGTTCGCGACCTCACCATGAGCTGGTCCATATGAGTCTCCACCGAGAAGGGTGTCATCCAGTGCCCGCTCAGGCATCCGCGGATACCCGCTCAGCTATCAGTGAATTCGCTGATGGTCGACGGTTGTGAGGACTGTTACGTGCAGGCAGCTTCCTGACCCAGCCATCCAGAGGAGCAGCCCGGCTTGAGCCGGAGCACAGCGAGGGCCGGCTCGCGCCGGCCCTCGCGGAGCCATGCGCTCATCACACTACGGCGTTGCGTAGCCGATCACGAGCGCGTCCTTGTTCATCGCGATCAAGTCTCCCGGTGTCTGCACCGTCACCGTCACCGTGAGTGTCTGTGCCTTCGCCCACAGGTTGCTCGGGATCGGGACCGCTGCGTGCGAATCCCACCCGAGCCCCTCGGAGAACGGCGCGCAATGAGGCTTCCACGGGTTGGCGAGCGTCACGGTTGCCACGCCGCCGAACATCCCGTTGCTAGCGACGACCCTGATGGCCGTGCTGTAGCCGCTGCCTCCTGACGGGCTCGTCGAGAGGGCGGCGAAGTTCAGGTGCACGGATCCTGAGATCCCAGGGCTCGTGTTGGCGATAGCGTGCAGGTCAGAGACGTCGAAGGTCCACTTCGCATACTGGCCCGCGCCGACCCAACTCCAGTCACCTGACCCATACGCATCTGCGTATGCGTGCCACTTCCCGGGATCGCCGTTCGACACGAAGGTAGACGCGCGAATCCCGTCGGCGGTGTAGCTCGATCGCGCGACCGCGCTGCCGCCCAGAACCACGAGGAGCCCAAGCATGGCAATAAACACCGCCGTGCTCAGGCGGTGAATGTTGCGAGACATGATTTCCTCCCGTCGTGTGCAGGGCCGCTGTCGACGACCCCTATGTGTCTTGCACGCCAACGGTACCGCCGTGCCCGTCACACCGGAAGGCTGGAATCCCCCATGTCTAGTGGTGTACAGCCCGACTCTTTGCCGGCGTCAGCCGAGCCAACCGCCTGCAAAGCCCTTGTCTTGGCGGCCACTATCGCGACTTCGAACGAGCCTTGGTCGGCGCCCAGGTGATGTCGCGGCTCGCGCAGGCGCCGCGCCCCTTGGCCGCCAGCTGTCCGAGTGTGCGGTAGGCCTCGCGCTGCTGCCCGCCGACTGTCACGAGGCCGCTCTGCCAGCCGCCTCCGAGCACCTTGCCCTTCGCATTGCGACCGTTGCGGTACGGCTCGTCGACGAGCAGGAAGAGCAGCACGTCGGTGACAGTGGAGTCGCACGCGAAGTACTCCTGAACCATCTCTGCGACGTGCGCTGCCTGCGTCGCCTCGTCGACGGTGGCCACGTTCTCCAAATTGACGTAGCCGGGGAGCCCCTTCGTGTCGACCTGCCAGCCGATCTCGTCGATGCGAAATGTCAGCCCTTCGAGCGTCGTTGGCTGGGCGGTCCCGTGGAAGGCGTCCCACACCGCCTGCTTCACGCGCGAGAGGTTCGAGATCCCGAAGCGCTCACGCGAGGGGTAGCCGACGCTCGGCGCGTCTGTGGGGCTGCTCGGGTTGGGGTACGGGTGAATGGCGAGCTGGTCCATCAGCGGCCGCGTGCGTCCGCTCGCCCGATACCACTTGCCGACGTCGCGCAGGAAGCTGATCGGCTCGGTCGACTTCGGCGTCGAGGCGCGCGGCGACAGCCCCATGCCGACCACCTTGGCGCCGGGGCTCGCCTCCTTGATCGTGTCGTAGCAGCGTGCGAGCAGCGCTCCGAAGGCGGCCGCGGCGACATCTTTGCCAGCAGCGTCCTTCTGCGGCAGCCAGAAGAGGCGTGTATTGGGCTCGTTGCCGACGATGAACTCCGTGATGCCCCATTTCTTGACGGTGCGTGCGACCTTGGCGGCCCAGGCGCAGAAGTTCTCGGGATCGTGCTTCGACGCCACCTTCGAGTAGATCGCTAGCGTCACGCGCACGCCGGCGCGCTGCGCGAGCGGCGCGGCGCGCGCGAGGAAGGGCAGCTCCTCGATGGCGTTCGGCTTGGCCGGGTTCCAGGCCAGCGTCCAGCGATTCTGGGTCAGCCCTGCGCCGGGCAGCGTGGCATAGAAGCGGGCGCCGCCGTCGTCCGCGTACTTCGACGCGTCATCCGCGACGCCGTACGCAATCGGGGGCACGACGCGCGGGCTGGCCCCGGCCGACGCCGACATGGTGATGGCCAGAAGCCCAAGAGTTGCGAATAGCCGCACTCATTACGGATCGGCCAGCCGAGGCCGGTTGTCATCCCCCGTCCGACCTAGGGCAAAGACCTGACGGCTGTTTACGTGCAGAAGCGGTTGGCGGGCGTGCGGCCGTTCCAGCGATAGCCGGGAGCCGTAGCGCTGGCCACCTTGGTGGTAAAGCAACCCGAGGTACGAGGGACGAGATACGTCGTCTTGCCGGCGGCGTCGGTCCGCTTGCTCGCCGAGAAGTACGTGCGCCCGTTCCGGCGCACCACGACCGACGTGCGCACCCCGTGAGCCGCACCTCCGCTCACCTCGGAGACAGTCGCCGTGACGCGAACGACGGTGCGTCGCGTCGAATAGCGGATCGACGACACGCGGATGCCGCCCGGGCTCACGTGCAGGCTCGCACTCGCAGAGATCGCGCCTGCTCGCGCGACGACGAGGCCATTGCCTCCACGCCCTTCGGCCCGAACGGTCGTCGACGTGCCCGCCTTCGGCTGCACGATTGCGAGGCCAGTCGGCCTGACGGTCCAGGTCGGGCGAGCCGTGAGCGGGTTTCCGAAGGCATCTTCGGCGGCCACCCCGAACCGTCGCGACCCGCGCGGGCCGATAGACGCCGAGCCGGGATCGACGGTCAGCCTCGAGAGAGGCCCGGGCCCCACTGTCTCGATCTGTGTCGCCGTCGTGACCCCGGTCCCGGTCGCGCGAATCTGCGGCCGTGCGGCGCGCGTGTCGAGGTAGTAGAAGGGCGGCGTGGCCGTGCCGCCTGCGGGAATCGTGACGTTGATCGCTGTCGCCCACGGCCCGCTGGGGCTGAGCGAGAACCGCCCCTCTTGCGAGCCTGAGGTCAGCAGGGCGGTGATCGGTGTCGTCGTCGCCTGCGGAGCGCCTGTGCTCGTCAGCAGCCCGAGGGTGATCGGCGCCGACGGCTGGCCGGCGACGAGCGTCTGCGGCGCCGTCGAGAAGGCGAGAACGGACCCGAACCACGCGCGGAGCGCCTTCCATGACTCGATGAAGAGCGCTCCCGTGAAGTCGCCCACGCAGAAGACGTTCTGGCCCGGCGGTCCGCATGCGCCGCTCCCAGGATCGTTCGGATCGACCTGGCCGGAGTCCCGAATCGCTGCGCCGAGCCGGTCGAGGATATTGCTCGTCTGCGAGTTGAAGTCGCCCGTGGACAGGCCGCTTCCGTTCCGCGGCTGCCACGCGAAGCCCCAGTGATCCTGCGCCAGGCCCAACGCAACGCTGGCCGAGCGGAGTGCATAGACCTGCGCAGACACGAACGCCTGCATCTGGTCGAACGGAACGAGCGTCCAGCCGTAGCCGGATTCGTACTGCCACGCGGCGTTGGCGACCGGGCTGAACGCGGTCTGCAGGTAGCCGCGGGCGAGCTCGATCGTGGGCGGACCTGCACGGGCGAGGACGAGTGCGTGCTCGAGGTACTCGTTGAGGTAGTCACGCCGAAGCGTGATCGGAGCACCGGGCACGGCGTACCGGCGGAAGTCGCCGTACACCTCTTGCGACCAGTCGCTGACGTATGCGCTCATGTCGGTCCAGAACGCGAGATCGGCCAGCCAGTTCTGAAGGTTCGTCTGGTAGACGCTGACGTTCGTCGTGCCCTGGCCGAGGCCGGTGATGAAGACGGCGCCGCGCGTGGGACGCTGACCGGTGTCGCCCTCGTAGAGCCCGCGCACGAGCTCGCGCGCGTTCTCCCGAGCGGTGCCGGAGCCGCTGCGCACCGTCGACGGGAACTCGTTCACGGCCCAGGTGTCGCCGGCGGCCAGGTCGAAGCCGGCCTGCGCCATCCGTCGCCGCATCTCGACCCCCGCCGCGTACCAGGTCGTGGCGTTGTCGGTGACCCATCTGCTCCAGGTCGTCCAGTGAAACTCGGCGAGCGCGTGGAAGTTCTGGCCGAGCGCACGGATCCGCGCGGCCTCGCCCGGGCGGAGGTTCGTCTTGTTGCCGACGATCGGGCGGAATGGAGACGTAGTACTCAGCGCACGGCGAGGCGGTGGCCGCGAGCTTCGTCGCCAGCCGGAGCCAGTCCGTGGCCGCGTAGAACACGCCTCGCAGCGGCCGGCAGCCAGCCTGGGTGCGCAGGTGCCGTGGGTTGCGCACGAGGCTCCGCCAGAGAGCTTCAGTGGCCTCGGGCTGGAGCGACGGGACGACAGGAGTCGTTACGCGTTGCACGGCCGCGCCGGAGCTGACGGTCGCGGATCCCGCGAGCGCCACGGCGGCAACGGCGCAAATGGCCAGGGAGATTCTCGTACGACCCACAGGTCGTGCAGTTGTAGCTGACTGCCTGCAAAGACCAGGTAAGGCCTTGCTCCCTCAGCGCATGGCGCGCAGGGCGAGTCTCTCCCGGCCGGCTATCGAGATCTTCACACGATGCGCTCGCTGCTTCGTGAGGCTGATCCCGGGGGCTCGAGCTCGCAGCAGGGCCCGAGCCCCCCGGCGTTCGATTGGGGCGATCAGGGCTCGTCGACCCAGGGACCCTGTCCCGCGATGCGCTCGACGCGGATCCTCGTGATGAACCCCGGCGGCGGATCGGACATGGGCGGGAACTTCACCCCTGGCCCGACGTACGTGTACGCCAGGCGCTGCAGGAGCTCCGGTGCGCCGCCCTCGGTGATCCGCGCCTGCCCGTAGAGCACGGCGTAGTCCTGCATCCCGATCTCGTTCATGCCCGGCGCCTCGAGCGAGATGGCCACGCGTGGATCGCGAAGGATGTTGCGAACCTTGCGGTGCCGGAACAGATGGGCCGAGACGATCTCGTCGCCGTCGATCCCGACCCAGACGACGGTCACCTGTGGGCCCCCGTCGGCGTTCAGCGTCACGAGATGGGCAAGCGGCCCGGACTCGATCAGCTCACGAAGGTCGGTGGGCAGCACACCCACGCTCGCCAGTCTATGCGCCGGCGAGCGACGGCTTTGGCTTCGGCCGGCGGCCAGGGCGGGACAGTGCCCTGACCAGGGCCTCGGCACCGAGCGAAGCGCGCGAGTTCCCTTGCTTGCGCTCATCGCGTACGGCCCGAAGGATGTCAAGGCGTCCCTGCACGAGGCACCGCTCGTACGACACTTCGTTCTCCCGTGCGGCCAACGCTCCGGCCCAGCCGTTCAGGGGAACGCCCGTCGTCTGAGTCATACGGTCGACGCCGAGCAGGTCCAGGTACCGGTGCAAGAACCGTCTCTCCCGTGAGATCAACTTCTCCCTCTCGTTGAGCGCTCCGATCAGACGGTCGAGGTCGTCATTGGACAGCGACCCTGGATCGAGGTCGGACAGTTTCATCTCGAGCTCCCTTCCCGCGGAGTGGCAGTTCCCCCAACGCGATGGGCATCGGCAAGAAGCCGATAGCCCTTTAGAGGGATTCGCCGGCTACGGCCGCGGCCGCGGGCTCGCGCACCGCGACGACGTTGAAGGCCGCTACGGGGCGCTGGAAGCCTTTGAGCGTCAGCTCGCCGACCGGCTCCACCTCGGTGTCGGCCTCGACCTCCGCATACAGGCGCTGCGCGATCAGCACCTGGCCGCCGCTCGCCTCGTCGGCGAGCCGCGAGGCAAGGTTCGTGACGGCGCCGATGGCCGCGTAGTCGTAGCGACCCTCGAACCCGACCTCGCCACACGTTGCGTAGCCGAGCGCGATGCCGGCGCCGAAGTCGAGCTCGTGGCCGCGCTTTCGCCATTGCGGCGTCAGCTCTGCCATCTCCTCGCGGAGCGCACACCCGAGCCGGACGGCCTGCAAGGGGGCATCGGGGATCTCGATCGGGTCGTTGAAGAAGAGCTGGACGCCGTCACCCTGGAGGAAGCCGACCGTTGCGTCGAAGCGACCGACGAGGTTGCCGATCGTCTGATGGAACTCGCCGAGCACCAGCATGAGCTCCTCCGGCTCGACGGAATCGGCGAAGCTCGTCCAGCCGCGCAGGTCGGCAAAGACCATCGCGACCTGGCGGCGGTGGCTCGCGAGGATCGACTCGTCGCCGGAGGAGACGATCGCCTCGGCGAGCTGGGGCGAGAGGAACCGCTGGAGGCGCTGCAACCGTTCGAGCTCCTCGACCTGCGCATCGAACACGTTGCGCGAGCGTCGCGTTGAGCTCCTTGATCGTGTCGTGGTAGCGCTTGATGCGGAGCAGCGACCGGACTCGGGCGAGCAACTCGTCGTGGTCGAACGGCTTCGCAATGAAGTCGTCTGCACCGGCGTCGATCGCCTTCGTCTTCTCTCGACCTTTCGCTCGCCGTGAGCATGATCACGGGCAGCACTGCCGTCTCTTCGCGCTCGCGCAGCTGCCGACAGACGGCGTAGCCGTCGAGCCCCGGCATGACGACGTCGAGCAGGATCAAGTCCGGGTCTCGCCGACTCGGCGAGCTCGAGGGCGGCGTGACCGTCGTTGGCGACGACGACGTCGAAGCCGCGTGGAGCTAGCACGGCCTCGAGCAGGCGAACGTTCTCGGGGACATCGTCGACGACGAGGATCCGCGCGCCGCCGTTCGCTGCTCATCGAGCACCTCGGCAGTGCTCATCGACGGTGGCTACGAAGCTAGCGATGTTCACCGGCTTCGAGATGTAGTCGTCGAAGCCCAACCGCGAGGAACCGCTCGCGGTCTCCCGACATCGCCTGTGCAGTGAGTGCGAGCACGGGTATCGCGGCCGACCGTTCGTCCGCTCGTAGCCGCGCCAGCGCGTCGACGCCGTCGACGTCAGGCAACTGGATGTCCATGAGCACGAGATCTGGCAGATGCTCGGTCGCCAGCTCCAGCGCCCGCTCGCCGGTCGTCGCCTCGAGCGTGCGGTACCCCTTCGCCTGGAGGACGTCCCTGAACAGCTTCATGTTCTTCTCGTTGTCCTCGACCACGAGGATCTGCTCGCCGGCCATGGCTAGGTAGACCTCCGCTGGCAGGGTGAACACGAACGTGCTCCCGTGGCCCGGCTCGCTCTCCACCCAGATCCGGCCCCCATGCAGCTCGACGAGCCGCTTCGACAGTGCGAGGCCGAGTCCCGTGCCCTCGCGTTGCCGGACACCGACCTCCGTCTGCTGGAATTCCTCGAAGATCCGCTCCTGGTCCTCGGCGGCGATGCCGGGGCCGGTGTCCGAGACGGAGACTTGCACCTCGCCGTTGACCTGCGTCGCCCTGACGTCGACCGACCCCTCCGCAGGCGTGAACTTCACGGCATTCGAGAGGAGATTGAAGATGACCTGCCGGATCCGTCGCTCGTCGCCCGTGACGATGTCGGCGTCCGCGCCCGTGGCGAGCCTGACATCGTACGCCGTTCTTCATCGCGCGCTCGCGCACCATCACGACGCCGCGCTCGAGCGCCTCCGTCAGCGAGAACGGCGCCACCTCGAGCTCGACCTGCCCGGCCTCGACCTTCGACAGGTCGAGGATGTCGTCGATGAGCGCAGAGCAGGTGGTTCCCGGACGTGAGGATGTCCTCGACGTACTCGTCCTGCTTCTCGTTGAGCTCGCCGAAGAGCTTCTCGCGCAAGCACCTGCGAGAAGCCGATGATCGCGTTCAGCGGCGTGCGCAGCTCGTGCGACATGTTCGCGAGGAACTCGCTCTTGTGCTTGCTCGCGATCTCGAGTTGGCGGCCCTTCTGCGAGAGCTCCGCCAGTGCCTGCTGCAACGCCCGCGTGCGTTCCTCGACTTTTCGCTCCAGGCTTTGAACCGACGCCTGCAGGCTGGCCGCCATCCCGTTCAGCTCGTCTGCGAGGCCACCGAGCTCGTCGCGGCGACGGAGCTCGATCCGCTCGTCGTAGGCGCCCGCCCCGATGCGCGCAGCTGCCGTCCGCATCTGCTTCACAGGCCGGACGAGACGGCGGGCGAGCAACACGCTCAGTCCAATCCCGGCGACGAGGAACGCCGCGAGCAGCAGGGCCGTCCGCCAGATCTTTCCGCGGATCGGCGCGAACGCCGCGCTCTCGGGCTGCTCGACGAACACCTTCCAGCCGGGCGGCCCGACGGTCGCCCAGCTGCTCAACACTTTTTCTCCGCGGAAGTTGCGGCCGACCGTCGATCCGGTCTGCGACGAAGCCAGCGCCCTGGTCACCTGAGGAAGAGCCACGGAACGATGCGTGAAAGCGGCGCTGTTCGGGTGCGCGATGGGCACGCCCTTGGCGTCGATCGCGTAGACGTATCCCGACGTCCCGAGCCGCGTCTCCCTGACAAGGTCTTGGATGGCTTTGAGATCGAGTGTCTCGCCGATTACGCCGGTTCCTGCGGTTCCTGCGGGTCCGAGTAGTGCATCCGCTACGCCAATTTCTGAAACCATGACCTCCATTGATCGTGCTCCGGGGTTGGACAGGAGCCTTGGCGCGTACACGGGACCGAAGTAGACCCCCGCCACCCTCGTCCGCTCGACCGCAGGGTCGTGTAAGAAGGTTCCCTTGACCCGGGTGAGCCCGCCGCCCGCGGTTGCGAGCGTCTTGCGCCCGGCACGGTCGACGTAGAACGCGTCGGTCGCGTTGTCCTCGAGCAGGGGCTGAAGCAACGCGCCCAGTGCGGTGAAGGACAGGTAGCGGCCCGACATTCTCTTCATCCTGTTGGTCCGGTCGATGAAGTACTGGTCGATCGTGACCGCGACCGACTTCGCCTTCTCCTGCTGCAGCTGGATCAACGCGCGCTTGTTGTCCTGGTAGGACGAGTAGAGCAGGTAGACGCTCGTGCAGATCACCGGGACGGCGACCAGCAGGGCGAACACGGCGATGTACTTGGCCGAGAGCGATGAAAGCCACCGGGCGACCCGCTCGTTCACCGGCGCTTACCCACGGATCTAGCCCTGCTTGAAGCTGTACGTCCCGTCCCAGTTCCACAGCTTCGGGATCGACGAATCGGCCGTGGTACGCAGACGAGCCTGGAACCCGGCGAGCTTTCCCGTGCCGTCCGAGATCGTGCACAGTCCCACCCCGGTCGCGTAACGCATCACGCAATGGCCGGTTGCGACGCTGCCACGCCCCACATAGATGACGATGTCGCTGTCCAGCGCGGTCTTACTCGCCACCTGGAAGTAGAAGATCCTCGAGCCCACCTTGACCGCCTTGACGTTCGAGGACCTGATCGTGCAATACGCGCCGACGAGCCCGGTGAACCCCGAGCAGTCCTTCGTCGCGTGGAACGCCTTCGTCCCTCGGGGCGCCTGGTTCTGGGAGGATGCAGCCGATACGGAGAACCCGAGCGCGGCCAGCAAGACGAGCTCCGGTCACAAGCCCGAGAACACTCTTCGGCAACCCAGTACGGCCGGCCATCGAGGCCTCCTTTGCTCGGGGAACGAGCGTAACAGACGCTTGTGCGGCGTGTAGCTTGTTCGCCGCGGAGGTGGATCTCTTCGGGATGAGCGGCTTCCACATCTTCCTGACCTCCTTTGGGTTGCCTCGCTTCATTCCGATAATCGCGGTCAGGGGAACCGATGACCAGGGTGCCAGCATCCCGATCCGAGGGGTGTACCTGCACGGTGTCGGTGGGTCAGCGGTTGCAGTTCCGGCCCCCTTCGACGAAGACCCGCTCACCGGCCATTGCGGCTCCCTGCCTCGATCGGCAGCGTGAACACGAATGCTGCTGCCGTGTCCGAGCTCGCTGTCGACCCAGATCCGGCCGCCGTGCAGCTCGACGAAGCGCTTCGACAGCGCGAGCCCGAGACCCGTGCCCTCGCGCTGCTCCGCTCCGACATCCGTCTGCTGGAACTCCTCGAAGATCCGGTCGACGTCCTCCGGCGCGATGCCGGGGCCGGTGTCGGCCACGGAGACTCTCACCTCGCCGTTCGACCTGCGTCGCCCTCGACGTCGACAGCTCCCGCCGGCCGGCGTGAACTTGACCGCGTTCGAGAGCAGGTTGAAGATCACCTGGCTGCATGCGCCGCTCGTCGCCGTCGACCAGGTCGACGTCGGGCGTTGAGCTCGAGCGACAGCTGGACGCCGTCCTTCAGTCGCCGCGCTCGCGCACCATGCACGACGCCGCGCTCGAGCGCCTGTCGCAGCGAGAAGGTCGGAGACGTCGAGCTCGACGTGCCCGGCCTCGACCTTCGACAGGTCGAGCACGTCGTTGATCAGCGTCGAGCAGGTGGTTGCCGGAGGAGAGGATGTCGTCGAGGTACTCCTCCTGCTTCGCGTTGACCTCGCCGAAGAGCTGCTCGCGCAGCACCTGCGAAAAGCCGATGATCGCGTTCAAGGGCGTCCGCAGCTCGTGGGACATGTTGGCCAGGAACTCGGACTTGTGCCTGCTCGCAGCTTCGAGCAGGCGACTCTTCTCGTCGAGCTCGCCGAGCGCGGTTTCGAGCTCACGGGTCCGCTCCTCGACCTTCTGCTCCAGCCCCGCATAGGACTCCTGGAGCTGCGCCGCCATGCGATTGAACTCTTCGGCGAGCGCTCCGAGCTCGTCGCGGCTCGTGACCTCGATCCGCTGGTCGAGCGAGCCGGTTCCCATCTTCACCGCCGCAGCCTGCATCGCCTCGATCGGCCGCGCCATCCGCCTTGCGAGCAGGAAGCTCGTCCCGACGGCAAGAGCGAGAAAGAGGACGAGGAACAGGGCGGTACGCTTGATTGCCGAGTAGAGAGGCGCGAACGCCTCGCTCTGCGGCTCTTCGACGAAGACCCGCCAGCCCAACCGGCCGATGGTCTGAAACGCACTCAACACTTTCCCGCCGTCCTGGTCGCGTCCGGAGGCCGTCGAGCCCGCCGCGGGCGCGCCCTCCTTGAGCGCCGCCTGCACCTGCGGCAGCGATTTGAAGCTCGTCTTCTTCAGCACGAGGTTGGGGTCGGGGTGGGCGACGAGCCTGCCCAGCCCGTCGATCGCGTAGGCATAGCCGGCCGAGCCGACTCGAGCGCGCTCGATCACGTCGTTCATGAACTGCAGGTCGATCTCGGCGGCGACCACCCCTTGTCCGGGCGCGGCCTCGCGGACGGAGATCGCCATGTACGGCTGCGAGCCCCGGCTGAAGTAGACGTCGCCGAGATAGGTCCCTTTCGACCTAGCAGCGACGAAGCGGGGATCCGCCGAGTAGTCGTCTCCGCTGCCTCGTGTCGTGAGCTCGTATCTCGACTTCCGCAGCTGCTCCCTACCTGCGCCGTCGAGGTAGGCGACCTGGCTGACGCCAGGCACGCGGGCGAAGAGGCGCACGTAGTTCAGCTCCCGCTCCTCCATGCCGCTAGCCCCAGGATCCCTCGGCGAGCGGGCGACGCCCCTGAGCTGGACGAGGATTGTGTCCAAGTACTGGTCGATCGAGGCCGCCGCGGAACGCGCCTTCTCGCTCTGGATCCGCGTGAGCGTGTCCTTGTTGTCCTGGTACGAGAAGTACAGCTCGGTCAGCCCGCTCGTGAGCAACGCGGCGACCACGAGGGCGGCAACGAGCGCGACGTACTTCCGGATGAGTCGTCGGCGCGGTGCCACCCCGTGCGGGCTACCGGTAGACGATGTCGGCCTCGACGATCTTCGGCTTCGGAATCTTGATCCCGAGCCGCCGCGCCGTGGCGAGGTTGAGCGCGAACTGGATGTCCGGGATCTCCTGGACGGCGAGCTCCGAGGGCTTCGTTCCGTCGAGGATGCTGTCGACGTAGCGGGCGCCGGCGAAGCCGATCGGGTAGAGGTCGGAGCCGTACGAGAAGAGCGCGCCTTCCTTGACCCAGTCCTTGCGGTGCGCCTGGACCGGCAGGCCCGCCTTCTTCGCCAGGCGAAGCGTGAGCGCCGTGTGGTTCAGCCGGAGCGACGCGGAGAGCAGCATGACGGCCTGCACGTCCCCGGGCCGCAACGACCGGAAGACCCGCTTGACGTCGGCCTCCTCGGTCGCCTGACGGACGACGAGCTGGACGCCGAGTCGCTTGGCGGCCTTCTGTGTCTCCGCCAGCGCGTACTCGGTGCCCTTGTCTTCGGGGTCGACGAGCGCGAGCACGCGCTTGAGGCCCGGCACGAGCTGCGTGTAGATCTCGAGGTGCCTGGCGACGAGATCGCGCGCTCCGAAGACCCCGGTGAGGTTGGCGCGCGGACTCGCGAGGCTGTCGACCAGTCCGCTACGAACCGGATCGGAGGGGTGGAGGAAGACGATCGGAGTCCTCGACTTGATCGTCGCCTTCTGTGCGGCGTCGATGGACGCGTCCTCGTAAGCCACGATGACGTCGGCCCCCTCCAACACGAACGCGTCCGCCTGATTCTGGACTTGGTCCTTGTCGAGGTTGTGCCACTCGAGCTCGAGCTGCTCGCCCTTGATGCGGCAGCTCGACGGCTTCATCACCTTCGAGGCGGCGGTGGATTGCTCGAGGCAGCGGTCGATCTGGCCCTGCGGCAGCTTCCAACCGAGCTTCTGGAGCCCGTCCGCGATCCCCTCCAGCGACGTCGGCACGTGATCGAGGCCGACGTGCATGAGGCCTACGTGCCGGACGGACTCTGCAGCGGAGCTATCGCTTCCGCACCCGGTGAGAGCTGCGGTCGAGAGGACGGCGCATCCAAGCGCCAGTGCCGATATGCAGGTTGTCAGCTTCATACCGGCGAGCATAGGACGGCGCACTATACGCCCACAACCGTGCTTGCATGCATCTGAATTGGGTGCAGGCACCCCCCGCGTGGAGGTTGTTCGTCATCACGCGGCAGTGGTCAAGCACAGCATCCGATTGGGGAGGCAGCCTCCCGACGAATCGCATGCTGGTGCTGTAGATCCGGCAGTGCCGCCTCCGTACGCTCGGCGGCTCTACTACGAAGGGGGCGGAGATGAACAGACTCATCGGCGTGGCGGCATTGGCGGCTCTCGCGGTCCTCGCCGTCGTCGCGATGGCGCTGGCGACGCCGGGATCAGGCATCTCGACCGACAACCTGCTGTTTCCGGGGACGACGAATCCGGGACGGTTCGGCGAGATCGACATCAAGACGAACGCCGACGGCTACAAGCTGAAGCTCGACACGAAGGGACCGACCGACGTCCACGTGGTGCGCAACACGCTCGCGGCCGATCCGGACGGCGCAGGCCCGCTCTCCGGTGGGCAATCGGGCTGGCACACGCACCCGGGGCCGAGCCTGATCACAGTCACGTCTGGGACGATCTGGGCCTACGAGGGCGACGATCCGACCTGTACGCCGCAGATCTACTCGGCGGGCGAGGGCTTCGTCGACCCGGGCGGCGGCCATGTGCACCTGCTCCGCAACGAGGCCAGCGTCCCGGCGGCGACGGTCGCGGTACAGCTGCTTCCAGCAGGCGCGGACAGGCGTGTGGACGCGCCGAAGCCCGGCAACTGTCCGTTCTAGGAGCGGATGGAACCAAGGACGGAGGGGCGGCTCGATCCGCCCCTCCGCTTTTTGTGCGGCTCCAGCGTGTTCTATGAGATGTTGGTGCGCCCGTAGCGGCGCACCTGGTCGGGAAACTCGGAGACGGAGATCGGTTTCTCGATTGCTCCGGCAAAGCCGGCGTCTCGGAGCCACTCGGCGTCGTCCAGGCGCATGGCACTCAGCGCCACGACGGGTATCCGCGCCGTTAGAGCGTCCTTCCGGAGCTCGCGCGCGACGGCCGTCCCGTCCATGTCCCCAAGGTGAAGGTCGAGTAGCAACACGTCGGGCAGCTGCTCTCTCGCGAGCGCGATTCCCTCGGCGCCGGTCGTCGCCACGAGCGTCCGGAGCCCGGCGGTGCGCAGCACGTCGCTCGCGAGCTTCAGGTTCTGTTCGTTGTCGTCGACGATGAGGGCGAGCAGGCGATGAGCGTATCCTCTCAGCGGTGCCGATCCGGCTCGTGCTCGCCGAAGACCACTACCTCGTGCGTGAAGGCGTCCGCCGCCTGCTGGAGACCGTCCCCGAGCTCGAGGTCGTGGCGGAGTGCGGCGATCTCGACTCGCTGCTGGCTGCGGTGGATGAGGAACGGCCGCACGTCGTCGTCACGGACATTCGCATGCCGCCGGGCAGCAACGACGAGGGAATACAGGCCGCCGAACGGTTGCGCGAGACCCATCCAGAGGTCGGCGTCGTCGTGCTCAGCCAGTACGCCACTCCCAGCTACGCGCTCGCCCTGCTGGAGCACGGCAGCGCGGGTCGGGCCTACCTGTTGAAGGAGGGCCTGACGGATATCGCCCCACTCGAGGCTGCGATCCGTGAGGTCGCCGTGGGAGGCTCGGTGATCGATCCGAAGGTGGTCGACGTGCTGGTCGCGGAGAAGGCGCGCGGCGAGGAGTCGCCGCTAAGCCAGTTGACCCCACGCGAGCGAGACGTATTGCGTGAGATGGCAGAGGGGAAGAACAACGCAGCGATCGCGGCAGCGCTCCACGTGACCGAGCGGTCGGTCGAGAAAGTCATCCACTCGATCTTCCTCAAGCTCGGGCTCACATGGGAGCAGACCGTCAACAAGCGAGTCAAGGCCGTGATCCTGTATCTGGCAGAGACCGCCTAGAGCGGCAGGAAGCCCGTAACGCTGGTCTCGCTGCTCACGAGCTCGCCGCCCAGCGCCTCGACGCGGTCGCGGAGCCGGTCGGGTAGCGCCTCGCTACCGCAGATCTCGAAGGAGAGCGCGCCCTCGGCTTCGCGGACCCCGATCGTCATGCGCGTTCCCGCGGTCGCGCCGCTGAGCGCGTCGAGCCAGCAGAGATAGACCGTCATCACGGCCTCGGGCGGCCAGCCCGGGTCCGCTGCGACTTCGACGGACGAGGGAACGCCGATGCTCGACGCAGCCGCCCGCAACGTCGCGGCGAGGCCTCCTGTCTCGAGCAGAGGCGGGTGGATCGTCTGCGCGAGCTGGGCGGCCTCCTCCAGCGCCTGCGTGCACGTCGCGTCCCAGGTCTTGGAGTAGCGTCTTCGCCGCCACAGGATCGTCGCCGACGAGCTGTTCCACGAGCTGGAGGTTGACCGCAAGCGCGACGAGATGTTGCTGCACGCCGTCGTGCAAGTCGCGCTCGATGCGGCGGCGGTCGGCGTCGGCGGCGAGGACGAGGCGCTCTCGCGATGCGCGTAGCTCCGCGACCTCGCGGTCGAGCCGGTCAAGTGCCTCCCGCGACGACTCATTCATGGTGTGAGCTTATGAGTGCGTCAGTCGCCTCGCGTCCGCACTGTTCGTCAAGCAGCTACGTGATCTGCGGCAGTGAGCATCTCTTGGGCGATCGGCTGAAGGCCCACGCGCGTCCCGAGCAGGCCGGTTGAGACCCGCTCGACAACGCCCCATTCCCAGATCGATTCCTCGTCGAGGCCAGTCTTGTCGGCGAGCCAGCGGGCTCGCTCGCGCAGGTCTCCGTCGAGCGGATCCTCGCGCATGATGATGCCGAGGTCGTATTCTGGTTGAGCGAGTAGACCGTCGGGATCTACCAGTTTGAATTCGCGTCCGGCTTCGAGCGTGTTCCATTGATGAACGTCGCCATGGACGAGCACGGCGGTCTCGTCGCGATGCGCGTCGCCTCTGCGGGTCGCGCACGCCAGCGCGTGCTCGACGGCGCGTTCGCTGCACGGGCGGTCGAGCTCCTCCCACATCTCGGCGATGAATTCGGCAAGCCACCGGGCCTTGCTGGCACCGGTCGGCAGACCGCAGTCTGGAGCGGGACGCCAGATCCGCGCCGCAGCGGAGACCAGGATCTCGTGCCGTCGACGGATCGGCAATCGGAGCTCGGAGAGAGGCCGACCCAACCTTTCGAGCAGAAGCGCGCCGCGACTGGCGTCATCCCGGAGCAGCCGGGGACACCCTTCACCGGCAGCGAGCCGCAACACCGTTATCTCGCGCAGCGCTGCGTCATCGCCGCGCGGGACGATGAGCTTCAACACAGCCGGAGCACCGTCCTCGCAGACGGCATCGGCCACGAACGCCTCGGTCGAATCACGATAAGGCCGGCCCACGGTAATCCCCCAGTCGACTTCGACACTGCGGACGAGTGACGGCAGGGTGTTGATCCAAGCGTCTGCCCCGACTGACAGCGCCTTCTCGCGAACAACGTCAGGAATCTCCACCATCGCCAGGGGACGCTACCGCCGGCTCAGGGGACTTAATGCCGCTCTCAGCCATCGCCAGCGAGAGCGCCTGGTGGCGCTCGTGGTCGCCGGCATGACAATCAGCGCCGCCGCGCTCGTCGTCGGCTGCTCGCGGCAGACCGCATCCGTGCACTCGGGAGAAGTGTGCTAAAGGCCGAGGACGAGCATGAGGGCGTCGTCGACGGCACGCAGCTCGCTTGCGTCGAGGCGCCCGGCCGAGCGGCCGAGGCGCTGCGGGTCGACGACGGTCGTCTGTTCGACAAGGACGCGGGTCTCTTGCCGATCGAGGCTGATCGCGGGGCGGAAGCTCGTCGGCCGCGCGCTCGTTGAGGTCGGGGCGACGAGCACGGTCGAAAGGTCGAGGAACTCGTCGGCTTGGACGATCACGGCGTACCGAGCACCACGTTGCTCGTGCCCGCGCGAACCACGGGGAGCGGGTAACTGGAAGACTTCGCCGCGCACCACGTATCTCAGTCCGGGGAGACGGGTGCGAGCTCCGCCAGCTGCTCTCTGACGATGCGCATCTCCTCGCGATCGGCCGCATCGGCGGCAACGAGGCGTACCTCTTCGCGGATTGCCGAGCGGACACGCCGGCGCGCAGCAGCCTCGCGCAGGGCCGTGCGAACTGCTTCGGAGTCACTCAGGCCGTCGGCGCGGACGATCTCGAGGGCTGCGGCCGAAGCCTCGTCGAGCCGAACGTGCAGGGAACGAGCCACGTCCAGAGTGTAGCACACATTGTGCTACACGTGGGGAGGATTTGGGTTTCGGCGTGGGTCGGACAGTGCCGGCCTATGCGATCAACGAGCGCGGCTGCCGTGCTCTGGACGTTCAAGCCTTGACACGATCCTGGCTGCATCTGCACGGCGCTGCATCGACTGAGCAGCCGCCGCAGGTGTCCAAGGATGCCCAAACCCGCTCGACCGGGTGGGTTTGGGCTTCTGAGGCGGAGGGGGAGGGATTTGAACCCCCGCGGGGCTTGCACCCCGAACGGTTTTCGAGACAGTCCTCAAGTTTCGCGTAAACGGCTTGGTTGAGCCGATTCCGGGCCATAAGTGAGCGGTGCGCGCCAGTCTGTGCGCCAGCGCGCGTCAAGGCTTCTCGGGCGGAGGCGTGAGTAGGAGCAGATCCACGTTGCTTGGTACGTCAAGCTCCTCCACGAGCGGCTCGACCCATCGGGCATCTATCACCAGCAGCAGAGCAGCGACTAAACAGCGTCCGGCGCTCTGATGCTCCGCGAGGCGGTCCAGGTCCGCCGGCTTTCCGCATAACCATGCGGGTTTGCGCCGAAGTGGGGAGGAAAGTGGGCAACTCAGCCCGAGGAGAGCGCAGAAGCCTGCGTGGAGAGCGGTCCTCCCGCCCCGGGACGGGTGACGCAGCCGACTGGAG
>CAWBAD010000014.1:0-9494 GCA_963786725.1 uncultured Actinomycetes bacterium
GCGGCGGGGCTTTCGCCCCGCCGCCCTTTGACCCTTGGCCGTGACCGGATTGTTCTCTGCCGAACCGCCTAGGGGAGCGTCGCCCTGTTGAGGGACGTACCCCAGTTGGCGAAGAACGTCCGCGTTCCGCCACAGGTGTCGTCGACGTCCTTGAATACGAACAGCGAGCAGTTGGGGTTCGGGATGAACTCGCTGGTGAAGTAGATCTGGTTGCCGCTCACAGCGGCTCCCGAGTAGTCACCCCACCGCGGGCGCCAATCACCACAGCCCCCGAAGTTGACGGCGTCGACGCAGTTGTACTGCGTGAAGCCGTCCTGCACGCCCCTACCGAGGTTGGACACGTGAATCGCATCCGGCTCCATCGACGTCGAGAGCACCGAGTACGCGCTCGACGGGAACAAGCCGCTCCCGCTCACCGTGTACGCGGCGAGAACGATCCCGTTGTTGAACGAGGCGACGGCTGGGAAGTACACGTCGTTGCTCGGGTTGTGGATCGTCCACGTGCGGATGACGTTCGTGGTGCGTCAGGCTGGTCCCGAGGGTCACGCCGAACAGCATGATGCCGGCCCTGCTTCCGGACGCCGTGTTCAGGCCGCCCCACATGACGTGGGCGCCGTTGTCCTGGCGTGTCACGACCGTGTCACGCATGCGGTCGTCGTTCGTCGCGATCGGACCGGGGTTACTGCAGCCGACCGGCGGCGTGCCCGGGAGCAAAGCCCCGCCAGCACGAGGAAGTCGCCGAGCGGGTTGCCACCGCCCTGGAGCGGCCCGACCAGGCCCTGGGGCTGGCGGCCATCGGAGGCGGCCCGTACACCGCGTGGCCGGCCTCGCGTACGACCAGTGACGCGGCGATCGCCGGGATGAAGGCCCCGATGGTGTTGGTGTTGGCGAAGCGCCAGATGGCGACGCGGTTGTCGCCGATGTTGAAGAAGTCCAGCGCACTCATCGCCCACTGGGTTCCGCCTGCCCGCGTGTCGTACCGCCCATTTCCGCTCTCAGCGGGCTGGACCGAGTACCAGCACGGCCCGGAGACGGGTTCGCTGACGCAGTTCCCGAAGTTGCCGTCGGGAAGCGGCAGTGCGGTGTCCGCCAGGTCGTACGCCACGACGTTCGGGGACGGGTTGCCCAGCGCGAGCGCGACCTTGTCGATCAGGATGTAGACGCGCCGCAGAAGCCGAAGGCGCAGTCCGGCGGACCGTTCAAGTCGAACTGGTTGGTCGAGATCGCGAGGGTGTACTGGTCCGACCCGAGGTTCGGCTGGTCGGCGAGACAGAGGCCGATGCCACCCTCGAAGCATTCCCCGTCACCGCCGAACTGGCCGAGGTCGAGGAAGTAGATGTTCCAAGGGCTGCGCGGGTCGGAGCTCGTGCTCACGGCGACGTAGACGCCGGAGAACGTCGCGAAGTCCGACACGCCCACGGTCAGGTACCACTTGCCCGTCGAGTGGTTGTACGAGCACAGCGGGTCGAAGTTGATGTTGATGAAGTCGCCAAGGAAGGACTCCATCGAGATCGGGGCCGTCAGCTTGTTCAGGTTGCCGTCCGAGATCTGGACCTGGCTGTTGACGACCTGGATGACGAACCCCCCTCCTGCACACGTCGACGGGTCGGGCGGCTCGAGGTTGTAGCCGCCGAAGAGCTCCTGCTGGAACGCGTTGACGCCCGTTCCGCTGAGCACGCTCGAGTGCTTGGGCACGATCGGCTGGTCCGCGAGTGCAGTCGCAGCCGCGTTCGCGGCCCTCGGAGCCTTGTACGACAGCGCGGAAGCCTTCGAGGGCTTCTGGACGTTCCGGTTGGCGCTGGTGGAGATAAGAGCCTGCTTCGCACTGGCCTTCTTCAGGGACTTGTACGCATTCTTCTCCACCGGCTGAGCACCAATGCCGGCCATGCTTCCCATGCCGATCTTCTTCATGGGCAGCTTCACGCCAGCAGGCACGGTGATGTCTTGTGCCTGTGACAGCTGTGATTGTGCAGGCGCGCCCGTCGCTGCGCCGGCAAAAGCCATGGCAGCAAAGACGCCGAGTAGGGCTACGCCTGCGAGGGATCTACTGAAGTGCATCTGAGGTCTCCCTCCTCCTTACTCGGGTGTAGATAGCCGCGACGGGCTACCTTCGGTCAACAACAACGGCTGGTTCAAGCCGTCATTCCGTATCACGGCGGCCGGACAGACACCGTCGATACGGCTCAATTGCACGTCGTCGATCCGGTCCGGCACGGCCAAGGGGGCGAGCATACACAAGCCCTTTCTGCTCTGCAACTGACGTTCCCGCATACCTATCGGCACCCTCGAGGAGGGTCTTGAGAGGCCGCGGGTCGATCCGTTGCCTTTGCAGGGGTTTGTGACGAACGCCGTGTTCATCGCATCCGACTTTCGCCCGGAAGAGCCGCGTTCCTGCCTTGCAAACGGCCGCCCTCAAACCCTTACAAACAGCCAACAATCAGCGAACAATCAGGTTCACGGGCATGCCTGCCGAAAGAGGTACTGGATGCGTTTCCTCGCCGCATCTGTGGGCACGATCTGTGCGCTTTGCCTGCTCCCGTCATCCGGGCGGCCGGCGGCTGCCGGCAACGCCGACGTCGCCGCACTGCAGGTGGCGCTGCGGGCCGCCGACGCGTACGTCGGCCCGGTCGACGGCTGGCGCGGGCCGGAGACGGACGAAGCGCTACTGGCCTTCCAGCAGCGGGTGGGGCTCGAGCCCGACGGGATCGTCGGGCCACGTACGCGACACGCTCTCGGCCGCTTCGGGCGGCCGGAGCTCGGCGCCCGCACGCTCGCCGCCGGCGCTCGCGGCTGGGACGTCGCCGAGCTCCAGTTCAGGCTCGCCTGGCACGGCTTCCCGTCGGGGCCGTTCGACGGCGCCTTCGGCCCTCGCCTGAAGGCAGCCCTGCGGCGCTTCCAGCGTTTCGCCCACCTGCCGCGGATCGGCATCGCCGGGCCGAGAACCCTCGCTGCGCTGCGTCAGGCTCTGCCGACGAGCCCGCTCCATCTCAGCCGACCGGTCGTCGGAGAGCTCGGCGATGGGTTCGGGCCGCGAGGCGGCTCGTTCCATGCCGGCCTCGACTTCGTAGCCCCCGCCGGGACGCCCGTGACGGCCGCCCGTGCGGGACGCGTGGTCTGGGCAGGCCCGCTGAGCAGCTTCGGCAACGCCGTCGTCGTCGCGCACGGCCGCGGGGTCAGGACGCTCTACGCGCATCTGGAGCAGATCGACGTCGGACTGCTCGATCGCGTCTCGCTCGGCGCGCGGCTCGGCACCGTCGGCTCGACGGGACGCTCGACCGGCCCCCACCTCCACTTCGAGGTGCGCGTGCGCGGCGCGGCCGTCGACCCGCTCGGCGCGCTCGACTAGCCGGGCTAACCGAGGCGCTTGTAGAGACGGTCGACGAGGTCGGGCATCCGCTCGAGCCGCTCGGTGATCACGCGCACGCGGTACTCGAGGAAGTGCTCGGGCTCGACGCCGAGCGCGCGCGCCAGCCGCGCGAGGATCTCGTTGGAAGGCACCGGCCGGTTGCCGTGCATGATGTGGTTGAGGTAGCCCGCGGACAGGCCCGTCTTCGCGGCGAGGCCCCGGAACGTCACGCCGGTCTCGGCCATCAGCTGGATCGCCGTCTCGCCGAAGGGCTGCTCGCTGAACCGCCGCCTTCTCGACATCAGACCGTCACCTCTTCCAGCTGTACTCGCTGCTCCTCGCCAGTCTGCCGGACGAGCACGTCGACCGCGCCGTCCTCGAGCGTCTTCTTGCCGACGGTGATGCGATACGGGCAGCCGATGAGATCGGCGTCGGCGAACTTCTCGCCGGCCCGCAGCTCGCGGTCGTCGAGCAGGACCGCGGCGCCAGCTGCCTCGAGCCGCTGCTCGAGCGCCTCCGCCTGCTGCTCGAGCCCGGGCAGGCACACGATGTGCACGTCGTAGGGAGCAACCGAACGCGGCCACACGATCCCGCGCTCGTCGTGGTGCTGCTCGACGATGGCCGCCATGACCCGGGCAGGCCCGGTTCCGTAGCTGCCGCCGATCAGGGGCTGCTCGCGACCGTCCTCGTCCAGGAACGTCGCCTTCAGCGGCCCCGAGTAGAAGGTGCCGAAGTTGAAGATGTGGCCGACCTCGATCGCCGTGCGGAACTGCAGCGCGCCACCGCACTCCGCGCATACGTCGCCTTCGCGGGGCTCGCGGAGGTCGGCGAACTCAGGCTCGTAGTCGCGACCCGCCTCGACCCCGCGTAGGTGCCAACCGTCGCGATTCGCTCCGGCGACGAACTGGCCCTCGCGCAGCGTCTCGTCGGCGAGGATGCGGCCCTCGAAGCTCGACGGGGCCGAGCGAGCCGCCTCCCGCGCCGAACGCGGCACGAATCTCCTCGTCGGTGGCAGGCCTGGAGGCGCCGGCGAGCGCGTCGTAGAGCTTCGTCTCGGAGAGGCGGTCGTCGCCGCGGACGAGCACGAGCACGAGCGTCCCGTCGGCCTCTACTACCGGCATGGCCTTCGAGGTCGCGGCGGGGTCGATGCCGAGGAGCTCGGCGAGCGCCTCGATCGTCTCCACGCCGGGTGTCTCCACCTCCGCGGGCGTGGCCAGCGTCTCGGGAAACACCGGCGCCGCGGGCACCGCCCGGGCGATCTCGAGATCGGCGCCGTAGTCGCCGTTCTCGCACGTGATGAGCATGTTCGCGCCCGAGGCCGCCGGGGCGAGGAAGCCGACGCTCAGCTTGCCGCCCATGATCCCGCTCTCGGCCTGGACGTCGTACGTCTCCAAGGCACAGCGGTCGAAGATCCGTCGGTAGGCGCCGCGGTTCCGCTCGAAGCTCTCGCGCGCTCCGGCCTCGTCGCGGTCGAACGAATAGGCGTCCTTCATGATGAACTCGCGCACGCGCAGCAGGCCCCCGCGCGGCCGCGGTTCGTCACGATCCTTGACGGAGAAGTGGTACCAGAGCTGCGGCAGCTCCTTGTACGAGCGGAGCTCGCGCGCATGGAAGGTCACCGTCTCCTCGTGCGTCATCGGCAGGATGAACCGCCGGCCCGAGCGGTCCTGGAGGTGGAAGACCTCGGGGATCTTGTCTCGCCCGGTTGCCTCCCAGAGCTCGACCGGCGTCAGCAGCGGCATCAGCATCTCCTGGCCGCCGATCGCGTTCATCTCCTCGCGGATGATCTGCTCGATCTTGCGATGCACGCGCCACCCCAGCGGCAGGAAGGTGAAGAGGCCGGCAGAGACCTGACGGATGAAGCCGCCGCGCACGAGCAGCTTGTGGCTCGCGGCCTCCGCATCGGCCGGATCCTCGCGCAGGGTCGGCAGGAAGAGCTGTGATGCCCGCATCCGAGGCAGGTTAGTCCAGGGGGATCATCGACGCCTCGGCCATTGCGAGCGCCGCAGGCTTCGCCATCTTCAGCCGCTTTGGGCGCTGCATGCCGTCGGCGATCCACGCGTCGATCTCGCCGAACAGCTCTTCCACGAGCACGTCCGACGGCACCTTCTTCAACACGCGGCCGTGCGCGTAGACGAAGCCGACGTCGCGGCCGCCCGCGATGCCGAAGTCCGCGTCCCCGGCCTCGCCCGGCCCGTTGACGGCACAGCCGAGCACCGCGACCTCGAAGGCCTCGGCGTAGGTGTCCAGCCGCTCCTCGACCTGGGCGGCGAGCGTCTCCACGCCGACGTTGTCGCGCCCGCAGGAGGGGCACGCGATGAGGATCGGGCCCCGCTCCCGCAGGCCGAGCGCCTTGAGGATCTCCCAGGCGACCTTGATCTCCTCCACGGGATCGGCGGTCAGCGACACGCGCATCGTGTCCCCGATCCCGTCCACGAGCAGCGCGCCCATGCCGACCGCGCTCTTGATCCCGCCCGAGAACGGCGTTCCCGCCTCGGTGACGCCGAGGTGCAGCGGGTACGGCACCTTCGCAGAGAGCATCCGGTAGGCCCGGATCATCGTCGGCACGTGGCTCGACTTCACCGAGATCTTGAAGTCGCGGTAGTCGAGCGCCTCGAGCAGCCGTACCTCCTCGAGGGCCGCCTCGACGAGCGCCTCGGCCTGGTCCTCTTGCGCCAGGCCAGCCAGGTGCTTGGGCAGCGAGCCCGAGTTGGCGCCGATACGCATGGGTATGCCTGCCTGCTTCGCGGCCTTCACGACGAGCTCCACCTTGTCGGGGCCGCCGATGTTGCCGGGGTTGATCCGGACGGCGGCGACGCCGCCCTCGATCGCCTTCAAAGCGAGCGAGGCGTTGAAGTGGATGTCGGCGATGACGGGCAGCGGCGACAGGCGGACGATCTTCGGCAGCGCGTCGGCATCCTCCGTCTTCGGAACGGCAACACGCACGACCTCGCAGCCCGCCGACGCGAGAGCGGCAATCTGCGCCGTCGTGGCCTCGACATCGTGCGTCTTCGTCAGCGTCATCGACTGGACGACGACGGGCGCCCCGCCGCCGATCGCGACGCCGCCGACCGAGATCTGCCGCTCGCTGGCCACCTAGCCTCCTCCCAAGCGCCCCACATCGTTGGTGAGGCCTACAAAGAAAAGGAGTAGCACGAGGGCGATGCCCACGACCGAGACGCGCTCGTAGATCTCCCGGCGGATCGCGTGACCACGCACCTTCTCGGCGACCGCGAACACGATGTGGCCGCCGTCCAGCGGCAGCAGCGGCAGCAGGTTCAGCAGGCCGAGCGACAGGCTGATGAACGCAAGCACCGCGAGGTACGACTCCCATCCCTGGCGGGCCGCCGACGAGGACTCATCGACGATGCCTATCGGGCTGGCGATCTGCTCGCGCCCCTCCTTGTGGACGATGTTGCCGAGCGACTTGCCGATCTCGCCGGTCAGCCGCAGCGTGAGCAGCACCGACTCCTTGACTGACTCGACCGCGCCAAGAGGCTCCGCGCCGAGGCGGAACCCGAGCCGGTAGACGCCCTCGTCGAGCTTCGCGCGTACCGGGCCGAGCATCACGCGTTTGCCGTCGCGCAGGACGACGAGGATCAGCGCGCCGCCTTCCGAGCCGGAGATCCGCTCCGTGATCTTGTCCGGCGTCACCGGTGCGCCGTCGATCTCGAGGATCCTGTCGCCCGGCTGCAGGCCGATCGTATGCGCCGGACGCCCTTCGAACACCTGCTCCACCGTCGTCGTGGCCTTGCCACCGGCGGACATGAGGACGATCGCGAAGATGACGACGGCGAACGCGAGGTTGGTCGCCGGACCGGCCGCGATGGCCACGATGCGCCTCCAGATCGCCTGCCGCCAGTACGCGTCCTCGGAAAGGCTGTCGCGGACGTGCTTCAGTCCGCGGTCGATGCCCTTCGAGGAACCGCTTTCGACGGCCGCCGCCTCGAAGGTGTCCAGCTCGACGCGCGCCTGCTCCCAGTCCTCGGCCGACAGGGCGCGCTTGAGACGCTCCGCCGGACCGACGAGCTCGGGCGCGTCGCGGACGGCACCGCCGAAGAACGCGTCGACGTCTGACGGCTGTGGCCGTGTCATGCCGGGGATCGTCACGTAGCCCCCGAGCGGGATCGCCCGGAACGCGTAGTCGATGTCGTTGCGCCGTACCTTCGCGAGCGGTGGGCCAAAGCCGATCGAGAAGCCCCGCGGGCGCATGCCGACCGCGAGGGCGCCGTAGAAGTGGCCGAGCTCGTGAATGACGATCAGCAACGCCAGGCCGAGAATCGCTACGAGAATGCTCATGCGCGGGTCAAGGCTCCCTGCGCGAAGGCGCGTGTCTGGGCGTCGGCTGCGACGAGCTCCTCCACGTCACGGGCGGGGCTCAGGTCGAGGGACTCGAGCGAGGCGGCCACGATCTCGGCGATATCGGCAAAGCGAATCCGTTCCTCCAGGAATGCCTCGACGGCGACCTCGTTCGCGGCGTTGAACACGCACGGCGCGGTCCCGCCCCGCTCTCCCGCCTCGCGAGCAAGCGCGAGCAGCGGGAATGTCTCGAGATCGGGCGCATGGAACTCGAGCGTCAGCGCTGTCAGGTCCAGGTGCGGCACCTCCGTGGCTCCCCGCTCCGGGTACGTGAGAGCGTACGAGATAGGAACGCGCATGTCCGGGTAGCCGAGATGCGCAAGCGCTGCGCCGTCGCGAAAGCGCACGATGGCATGGACGATCGAGGTCGGGTGCACCACGACCTCGAGCCGGTCGTAGGGGAGGCCGAACAGGAAGTGCGCCTCGATCAGCTCGAGGCCCTTGTTCGCGAGCGTCGCCGAGTCGATCGTGATCTTCGGGCCCATGTTCCAGGTTGGATGTGCGAGCGCCTCGCCCGGCGTCACCTCGGCGAGCTCGTCGGCGGACCGGCCGCGGAACGGGCCTCCAGAGGCGGTGAGCACGAGCGAGTCGACCGACGCGATGCTCCTCCCCTCCAGACATTGGAGAGACGCCGAGTGCTCCGAGTCCACGGGCAGCAGCAGGCCTCCTCCCCGCTCCAGGGCAGCAAGCGCCAGCTCTCCCGCGGCGACGAGGCTCTCCTTGTTGGCGAGGGCGAGGTCGATGCCGGCCTCGAGCGACCAGATGGTGGCCGGCAGGCCCGCGAAGCCTACGACTGCGTTGAGGACAACGTCCGGCTCGGCACGCTCGAGCAGCTCGGTCAGGTCGCCGCCGACCTGCGTCAGAGGCGCCAGCCCGTCCACGGGTTGCGAGCCGGAGGCGGCAGCGGCGAGCTCGAGCTCCGGGTGCTCGCCGATGATCTCGAGCGCCTGGCGGCCGATCGAGCCCGTGGCCCCTAGGAGCGCGACTCTCTTCACGCGGCCAGTGTACGGCTCTGTCCGTTGCTCCTAGGTTAGGAGTGCGTGGACCGTGAAATACGCGGCCGGGAAGGCGAAGAGGATGGCGTCGATCCGGTCCAGAACGCCGCCGTGGCCCGCCAGCAGGCGCCCGGAGTCTTTGACCCC
Organism: uncultured Actinomycetes bacterium; assembly: GCA_963786725.1. Taxonomy (GTDB): domain Bacteria; phylum Actinomycetota; class Thermoleophilia; order Gaiellales; family Gaiellaceae; genus PALSA-612. The sequence continues at coordinate 8,848 of CAWBAD010000014.1, forward strand.
GAGATCGCGCTTCAGCATCGACTCGAAGAGGTCGCCGAGCGGCGCGGCCAGCGCAACCACGACACCGAGTAGCAGCGACTCGCCGATGGTGAGGAACTCCTCGCGGTCCTCGTAGAGGGCGACGAAGACGACGAGGATTGCGGCCAGCGTGCCGAAGACGAACCCCTCCCACGTCTTGCCGGGCGAGATGGCGGGCGCGAGCTTGTGGCGTCCAAGCGCACGGCCGCCGAAGTACGCAGCCGTGTCGTCGGCGAAGACCGCCAGCAGCACGGCCAGGGCGACGACGAAGCCGAACTCGGGCAGGTCGCGCAGGAGGAGGACGCAGCCGAGCCCGAGGCCGATCCAGGCCGTTCCCAGCAACGTCACGCCGACGGAGACCGTCGAGGAGCCCTGCGTCGCGGCCAGCCCCTTGAGCAGGAACGCGAGCGCGAGCGTCGCCAGGAGGGCGCCGAGAGCCCACACGAGGTCCGTCTGTTGCAGCGCGATGAGCACGCCCGCCAGCCCGGCGTAGCCCGCCAGGGGGATCGGCCGCAACGGTTTTGTCATCGCGAAGAACTCGTGGAGCGCGAGCAGTGCGGCGGGCATGACGAGCGCGAAGAGCCACCAGCCTCCAGCCCACAGCGCCGCGAGCACGAGCGGCAGCCCGA
>CAWBAD010000015.1:0-138098 GCA_963786725.1 uncultured Actinomycetes bacterium
CGTACTGTGCGGGACCTCGTCGTCGGCTCGGGCATGATGTTCGAAGACGCTGGCGACCACGAACTCAAGGGCGTTCCCGACCGTTGGCACTTGTATCGAGTAGCGGGCTGAGTCACCGGCTCGCGAGCGCGCAACGACCAGCGACGTCCAGGGACATTCCCGCACACTCGCCCACTCGAGCTCCCTCCCGCGGGGGCCGCCGCTGGCTCCGTGGCTGCCAGCACCCAAGAGGTGAGCGGCCTCAGCCGCCAGCGCATCTCGCAGATCGTCAGCGGCAAGAGCGACTAGCCCCGTTTGCTGCGCTGAGAACGGCGCTCATTTGCCTCCTCCCGCGCCGCGAGGCACACGGGAGGGATTCCTGCGCCTCGGCGGATCGTGCGCGGGAGGAGGCGTCTCAGCGACCACGGCCCCGGAACGCCCAGCTCGCCAGCGGGGCTGAGCGCCGTCAGAGTCCGGGGCCGGGTCGCACGAGCGCGCGCAGGCGGCGTCGCCCGTGGACGGGCGGCAGCTAGAAGTGGGCAGCAATTGGGCTGCACGGCCCCCGAGCTGAGCGGTCTATAGCGGTTCGGAGCGGTAGGTCGGCGGGGTCGCGAGTGCGCTGCCGCATGGCCCGCAACCCCTTACGGGGTGCGGGAAACGGGGTAGATAAAGGCGGAGGGGGGGAGATTCGAACTCCCGCGGGGCTTGCACCCGAACGGTTTTCGAGACCGCCGCATTCGACCGCTCTGCCACCCTTCCAGACGTGTTCGTAGAAGCGTACTTGCCTATCGGAAATTTGGCCCTGCTCGTACGCCGAAGATGCTAAGCGGCTACGCAGCCGGTATTTCATTGCACGCACTGTCGCTTCCGACGGCAGTCGGCACTGGGCTTGGATCGCCGGCTTCCCGCATGGCCTTCAGATGGAGCGTTAGATCAGTGTCCAGTCAGCGGAAACTTACCCTGACAGCTTGCGGAGCGGATTCGAACCCTCGGAGACTTGCGGCCGTCAACGGTTTTCGAGACCGCCGCATTCGACCGCTCTGCCACCCCTCCGCGGCGCTCAAAGAGTAGTCGGCCCGGCGGCAGAAGAGCCGGTCGGAGCCCGGTAAGCTGGTACTTGCGTGGAGAAGTGGCCGAGTGGCTGAAGGCGGCGCCCTGCTAAGGCGTTACGTGGGTGAACTCCTGCGTCGAGGGTTCGAATCCCTCCTTCTCCGTTCTCGAGACGCTCGCATTCGCCGTCGTCGTCGATCGTCCTGCTCGCAGTCCTCGCTGCCGGATGCGGAGGGGGCAGCAGCGGAGATCCGGCCGATATCGAGAACAAGCCGTGGCAGCTCACGTCGGCGACCGGCCTGACCATCCCGGACGGTGTAGTCCCCAGCGCGGCGTTCTCGAACGGCAACGTCTTCGGAACGGCCGGGTGCAACACGTATCGGGCGTCGTACACGCTCGATGGCGACTCGTTGGAGATCGGCGAGCCGCCGGAACGCTCATCGGGTGTCCGCCGCCGGTCGACGAGTTCGAGCGGGCCTATCTCGACGCGCTCGACCAGATCGCGACCTGGGAGCTAGACGGCGAGGAGCTCGTGCTCTCGGACGCAGACGGCAACGAGGTGTTGCGCTACGAGGTCGCATCGATCACCGGTAACTGGACGGTGACGGGAGTGAACACCGGCGACGCGGTCGTCAGCCCGATCGTGGGCACGGAGTTGACGGCCATGTTCGCGGACGACGGATCGCTGACGGGCTCTGCGGGCTGCAACAGCTACACGACGACGTACACCGCGGACGCGGGTGACATCGAGATCGAGCCCGCGGCATCGACGAAGAAACTCTGCCCCGAGCCCGCGGGCGATTATGGAGCAGGAGGCCGCCTACCTGGCCGCACTCGGTGCGGCTGCGACCTATGGCTTCAACGGGCCGACTATGGGCTGTCTCCGACAGCGAAGGGAAGAAGCTGGTCACGTTCACCCGCGCGCAGCCCTAAGAGCTCAGTCGTGGATGCGCGCGATGAGCGACTCGCGCTTGATCACCTTCACCTCGATGCCGCCGAGGCGGACGTCGAAGCCTTCCTCGCGCGGGTAGAGCACCTTGTCACCGGGCTCGATGCCGCTCGCGTCGGTGCCGACGGCGGTCACGATGCCCGTCCGCACCGCGGCCGCTGCGGCGGCCGACGCGGGGAGGATGAGGCCGGCGCGGGTCTCTGTCTCGTCGTTCGACGGCTGGATGACGAGGTACTCGTCGAGCGGCTCGATCGAGACGTCGATGTGCTGGTGCTCTACTGCCACGAGGACACGATACCGCCCGCCTACAGGCGACCGGCGCGGATGATCCGGTCGAGGAACTGCCGCGTCCGCGGCTGCGCCGGCGACGCGAAGATCTGCTCTGGCGGCCCCTGCTCGAGGATGACGCCCTCGTCGAGAAAGCAGACCTGCCCTGCGATCTCCCGCGCGAAGGCCATCTCGTGGGTCGCGATGACCATCGTCATGCTGCCGCCCTCGGCGAGCTCGCGGATGACGTCGAGCACCTCGCCGACGAGCTCCGGGTCGAGCGCGCTCGTCACCTCGTCGAGCAGCAGGAGCTGTGGCCTCATCGCGAGCGCGCGCACGATCGCCGCGCGCTGCTGCTGGCCGCCGGAGAGCCGGTCGGGGTACTCGGCTGCCTTGTCGGCGAGACCGAAGCGCGCGAGCAGCTGCGTCGCGCCGGGCCTCCGCCTCGCCCGGTCGACTCGCCGAGCGCCTTCCGCGGCCCGAGCGTGACGTTGTCGAGCACGCTCATGTGCGGGAAGAGGTTGAACGCCTGGAAGACGATGCCGATGCCGCGGCGCACGCTGTTGACGTCGATGCCGCGCGCCGTGATCTCGCTGCCGTCGACGAAGATGCGGCCACTGTCGACCGGCTCGAGCAGGTTCACGCAGCGCAGCAGCGTCGACTTGCCCGACCCGGAGGCGCCGATCAGGCAGACGACCTCGTGCTCGGCGACGTCGAGGTCGATGCCGCGCAGCACCTCGACCTTGCCGAACGACTTGTGGACGTCCTCGAGCCGGAGCCGCAGCTCATATCGCAACGGCTCCGGCCTGGCGGCGCCTGCGGTCGCGTTCGATCAGGTAGTCGGTGAAGCCGGGTCAGCGGGATCGTCACGAGCAGGAACATCAGCGCCGCGGCGAGGTACGGCGTGAAGTTGAACGTCGCTGCCGAGTCGATCTGCGACTGGCGGAACGCCTCGACGACACCGATCAGCGCGACGAGCGCCGTGTCCTTCTGCAGGCCGATGAAGTCGTTGAGCAGCGGCGGGATCACGCGGCGCACGGCCTGCGGGACGACGACGTAGCGCAGCGACTGCCCGTGCGAGAGACCGAGCGAGCGTGCGGCGGCGTTCTGGCTCGAGTGCACGGACTCGATCCCCGCGCGGTACACCTCCGACACGTAGGCCGTGTAGACGAGGATCAGCGCGACCGTCCCCCAGACCATCTCCGCGGGCACGCCCCAGAGCAGCTCGGGTTCGGACACACCGGCGAGTCCGAGCGCCGGGATGCCGAAGCCGAGCAGGTAGACGAGCAGGATCGTCGGAATGCCGCGGAAGACGTCGGAGTAGACGATCGCCAGCAGGCGCAGCGGGAAGAAGACGGGCCCGTGGAGGCTGCGGATGACGGCGAGCCCGAGGGCCGTGAAGAGGATCACGACCTCTGCGATGCAGAAGATCTTCACGTTCGTGAGGAAGGCGGAGGCGATGCCGGGCAGCGACTCCCGGAAGATCTCCCGGTTGAAGAACGCCTCCTTGACCTCGTCCCAGCCGGGCGACGTGACGACGAGCAGCGACGATGGCCGCGAAGAAGACGACCGTCGAGACGAGCGCGATCGCGACCGCGCGGCCGCCGGAGCGGCCGCCCGTCAGGCTGCCGACGATCTTCGAGCCGCGGTCTTCGCTCAGGGCGCCGTTACTTCAGGATCGGTGCAGTGCCCGCAAGCCATTTCGACTCGTAGCCGCTTCAGCGTCCCGTCGGCCCACATCGCGGCGAGCACCTTGTTGACGCAGGCGTCGAGCGAGGAGCCCTTCGTGAAGATCGAGCCCGAAGCGCTCCCTTGCGCCCTGTGTCGGCAGGCGGCCGACGACCGTCGACGTCGGGCAGCTGGACGCCCGTGATGTAGCCGGTGCTCGGGAAGTCGACGACGAACCCGTCGATCTGCTTGTTCTTGAGGGCCGTGATCGTGTCGTTGACCGAGTCGTAGACCTTGGGCTTCGTGCACCGGCTTGATGTACCTGACGATGTAGTTGTAGCTCGTCGTGCCGACCGGCGCGCCGAGCGTGAACGGCTTCAGGCCCGGCGACGGTCTTCACCTTCGTGATCGGCGTGCCCTTGAGCCCGACCACGGCCTGGTTCACGAAGTAGTACGAGATCGAGAAGTCGAACGCCTTCGCGCGCAGCGGGGTTGTACGACACCTGCGAGATGTACGCAGTCGTAGGCCTTCTTGCCCGGGCGCGATACGCCTTGTTGAACGGCACCGCCTTCCACGTCACCTCGCTCTTCGCGAAGCCGAGCCGCTTCGCGATCTCGTAGGCGACTGCACCCTCGTATCCCTTGCCCGAGTACGGGTCGGAGGGACTCGAAGCCGTGTCCGCCCTTCGCCGCCCCACCAGGGCGGGAAGGAGAGGTTGTCCGTCGCGAGCGTCAGCTTGCCCGCGGAGTAGAGGTCGAGGTTCGATCGGCGCACTTGCCGGTCAGGAGTGGCTGCGACGGCGCGCTCGTGCCGAGGCCCGCGACGGCGAGAGACGAGGGCGGCAACGGATCCGAGAACGGCGAACCTGCGCATCCAAGCCTCCTCTCGAGCGGGACGGTCGAGCGTACCACGGGGATACTCTGGGCGTGCCCGGTCGTTCCCAGTCGTCGACGATCACCGCCGCAGCGGTCAGGAGACGAGCGTACGCGGAGGAGGCTGTGGGCGCGTACGCCGGCGATCGTCGGGTGGCAGCCGTACTGCTCGGAGGCTCGGCGGCGCGTGGTCTTGCCGACCGGTACTCCGACATCGAGTTGTCCGTCGTGTGGAAGGAGCCGCCCACCGAAGCGGACCGCTCCGCCGCAATTTCCGCCGCCGGCGGCGACCTGGTGAATCTCTATCCCCTCGAGGACGGCGTGTGGGCCGACGCATGGAAGATCGGCCGCCGCGACAACGTGCCTTTCACGGGCATCGAGGTGGACATGAGCCACTACCTCGTGGAGACGGCCGAGCAGACGCTTCGCGAGGTGATCGACGGCTGCGATCCCGACCCCGCGAAGCAGCTCACGGTCGGTGGAATCTTCAAGGCGATCCCGTTACACGGCAGCACGCTCGTCGAGCGTTGGCAGAAACACGCGGCGCACTACCCGGACGACCTGCGTCTAGCCGTCGTGCGCGCCCACGCGCAGATCGAAGGCCTCTGGCGCCTAGATGCCTACGCCGCTCGGGACAACCCGGTCGCCGGCTACCCGGTGCTCGCGGCGGCCCAAGAGGATCTCCTCCACGTGCTGCTCGGGTTGAACCGGACGTACTACTCGGGCTTCAAGTCGCTGACTGCCGTGGTCCGCGACTTTGGGGTCGCACCGCACGACCTGGCCGAACGAATGCGTGCGTCTTATCCCCTCGAGGTGGGCCGAAGCAAAGCGATGGTGACGGCGCTGGTGGAAGAGACGCACGATCTCGTCGAAGAGCTTCTCCCCGAGATCGACGTCGAGCGGCTGCGGGAGATCCTCCGGTACGACCGTCCCCTGTGGGAGTAGCTACTCTCTCGGGGATGACTCGCGCGACCGCAGTCTCCTTCCCGTATTACGCGTACGTCGCGCGCGGCTACCTGCGCTAGTCGGCCTGCCCGCTCCGCCGTGGCCGGCTAGGCGCCATAGGCGGAGCGACCAGTCCCATCCCATGTCGTCGAGGAAGGAGAACGGCGTGACTGCAGATTCGGCCAGCGATCCCCGTCTGATTCAGCTCAGGAGAGAGATCTCGGACACTGACCGGGCCGTCGTGGAGCTCGTGAACAAGCGGCTCAAGCTCGTGGCCACGATCAAGGACTACAAGGCCCACCGAGGGATCGGACTTCGTCGATCCCGACCGGGAGCGTGGATGCGGACGTACCTCCACTGGGCCAACCGCGGCCCGCTCTCGGCTGCCGGCCTGGACGAGCTCTTCCAGGAGATCCTCGACCTGACCAAGCGGGAGGTCGCCAGGCTCGAGGCAGATGAGCGTCAGGCGTCCGGGGTGTGAGCGAGCTCGAGCGGCTTCGGCTCGCCGTCGTCGGCACCGGGCTGATGGGCGCGTCGGTCGGGCTCGCTGCCAAGCGCGCAGGTAACGCGGAAGTTGCGGGCTTCGACGCCGACGAGCGTTCGCTCGCGGAGGCGGTCGAGCGAGGGGCGATCGACGTGCCGTGCCAGTCGATGTCGGACGCCGTGGACGGCGCGGACATCGTGTGCGTGGCCGTGCCGGTGGCACAGGCTCCCGGTCGTCGTCTCTTCCGTCCTCTCAGCGGCGGGACGAGCGCTGCACGGTGACGGACGTCGGCTCGACGAAGGCGTCTGTGTGCGCCGCTGCCGGCAGGCTCGCCGCGGTTCGTCGGCGGCCATCCCGTCTGCGGGTCCGAGGCGAGCGGCGCCGCGCACGCGAGCGCGGAGCTCTTCGACGGAGCGACATGGTTCCTCACGCCGCTCGCGGACACGGATCCGGCGAGCTACCGGCAGGTCCACGCGTTCGTGCTCGAGCTAGGCGCGACACCGGTGGCTATCGACGCGGGCGCGCACGACCGCCTCGTCGCGCTGACGAGCCATCTGCCTCACGCGCTCGCCAACCTCGTCGTGAACCAGGCGGGCGCGGCGAGCATCGAGGGACATGATCCACTCGCGGCGGCGGGTGGGTCGCTGCGCGACGTGACCCGCGTCGCCGGCGCCAATCCGCAGATCTGGGTCGACATCTTCCTCGACAACCGCGACGAGCTACTCGCCGCGCTCGCCGACCATCGCCAGGGCAGTCGAGCAGCTCGAGGCAGCTCTCGAGGCGCGCGATGCGGAGCTCGCTCGAGGCGCTGGATCGGCGAAGCTGCCGGCAATCGGCGGCGCGTGCTGCGGGCGGCGTACGCCGCTGACCCGCGGCGACCTCTATCGCGTCCGGGCCCACGTGCCGGACGAGCCGGGCGTTCTTGCCGTCGATCACGCAGGCGCTCGGCGCCGAGCGCATCAACATCGAGGACTTCGAGCTCCACCACCTCTCGCCTGAGCGCGGCGGGCGTGCTCGGAATCCTCGTAGCCGGTGAGGCGCAGGCGGCTCGCGCCGCGGGCTTGCTCGAAGGTCAGGGCTACGGCGTAATCGTCAGCCGGCTGCCTCTGCCCCGGAGGCTCGGCGCCTAGCTCGGCCGCCCTCGAGCGGCAGCCCGCGTCCTTCCATTCGTCTTTGCCGCCGGGGTAGTGGCGGACGTTGCGGTAGCCGAGCTCGATGCAGCCGCTGCCCGACCTCCACCGACGCATCGCACGTCGGGCTCTGGCAGTAGACGACGATCTCAGTCTCCCGGTCGGGGATACGCCGAGGAGCGCGCTCGTCCACCGACGCGCGGCGGGATGTTGATGGCGCCGGGTAGGTGCGAGGCGGCGAAGGAGATCGGCGGTAGCGCGTCGACGAGCACGATGTCGCCGCCGCGCTCGATCATGCCCTGCAGCTGGTCGCGGCTGATGCTCTCGATCTCGGATGCCATGACGCAATTCTGACGATCGCCTAGGGTCCCGGCGGTGGCAGCGCCGGCCGTGGAGCTCGAGGTCGAGGGGCGCGTGGTGCGCGTCTCCAACCCGGACAAGGTCTACTTCCGCAAGCGCAAGGAGACGAAGCTCGATCTCGTCGCAGTACTACCGCTCGGTGGGCGACGGGATCGTGCGCGCGCTCCGCGACCGGCCGACGTATCTCAAGCGCCACCCGGACGGCGCGGCGACGGAGCCGATCTACCAGAAGCGCGTCCCCGAGAAGCGGCCCGAGTGGATCGAGACGGTGCGCGTCACATTCCCCTCGGGACGGCACGCCGACGCGCTCTGCGTGACGGAGGTGGCGCAGGTGATGTGGGCGGCCAACCTCGCGACGCTCGACTTCCATCCCTGGCCCGCGCGCCGTCCCGACGTCGACCACGCCGACGAGCTCCGCATCGACATCGATCCGCAACCGGGCACCGGGCTTCAAGAAAGGGAAGCAGGTGGCGGCGCTCGTGCACGAGGTGCTCTCGGAGATCGGCTACACCGGCTGGCCCAAGACGTCGGGCAACCGCGGCATCCACGTCGCGTGCCGGATCGAGCCGAACTGGGACTTCCCCGTCGTGCGCAGGGCGGCACTCGCCTTCGCCCGGGAGGTGGAGCGGCGCGCGCCGAAGCTCGTCACGACGGCGTGGTGGAAGGAAGAGCGGGGACGGCGCGTCTTCATCGACTACAACCAGAACGCCCGCGACCGGACGATCGCGTCGGCGTACTCAGTGCGGGCGCGGCAGGACGCGACCATCTCTGCGCCGGTCACGTGGGACGAGCTGCCCGGCGTCGAGACCGAGGACTTCACGCTGGCGACGATGCCGAAGCGCTTCGCGAAGCTCGGCGACGTGCAGGCGGGGATCGACGATGTCGCTCTGCGATCTCGCGCGTGCTGCTGGAGTGGGTGGAGCGCGACGAGGCGGCGGGAGTAGGCGAGGCGCCGTACCCGCCGCACTTCCCGAAGATGCCTGGCGAGCCACGCCGCGTGCAGCCTTCCAAGAAGCGCGCGGACTAGTCCTTCTCGACGACGGCGACGTACGGGCCGCCGGTGCCGACGGTTCGCGCGAGGTGCCAGCCGGTGCCAGCGAGGAGACTCTCGAGCTCCTCCACCGAGGTGAACAGCAGCTCGAACCACGGCGAGCAGAGGTCCCGGTAGCGAAGGCGCGCTCGCACGTGCCCGCCCGCTTTGCCGCGCCGGCGGTTTTGCTCGTGGTAGGCGGCGTGAACGGGATCGTCTCCTCCATAAGGGTCGAACGTGCTGCCGACGATCCGGCCGCGCTCGGTGGTCAGCGCGTGCAGTCGACGCAAGAGCCGGCGGGCCTTCGCCGGGCTGCCGAGGAGGCAGAGGTTGTTGCCGTACATCACGACCGTGTCGAACGCGCCAAGTGATGCATCGACGTCCTCCAGCCGGAGCACGCGTGCATTCCGCACCCCGCGCCGGCGGCAGACCTCGATGGCGCCGGGCGAGCTGTCTATCCCGACGACGTCGCGCCCGCGCGCCTGGAGATGGAGACAGACGCGGCCGGCGCCGCAGCCGACATCGAGCACGCTGCCGCGGACGAAGCGCATCGCCCGCCGCTCGTATGCCGGCCAGCGCCGAAACGGACGGAGGTGCAGCTCGACGCTCGTGACCTCGACCAAGCCGTCGTCGCGCTCGATGACCCCGACCGAGCCTCGTCCCTCGAGCGCCGCCAGCTGCAGCTCGCCGTAGACATCTGCCGCCTTCACGCGAGCAGGCTGTCGATCGTCGGGTCGCTGCGACGTCGGCGCGGTCGCACCTGCGCCCAGGTGCAGTCGGCTGGATTCTTGTCGGGCCGGAAGCGAAGGAAACGCGTGCCGTGGCGGATGCGGTGCTTCTCGACCTTGTCGTAGCGGACCTCGACCACGAGCTCCGGCCTGAGCGCCGACTCCGCGAGCTCTCCCGTTCCCCAGCGGTTCGGCTCGGAGAAGCCGCGCTCGGGCGCGCCCTTCAACAACGGCGTCACGAGCTCGAGCGTCATGTCGTGCCTGGCGGGGGCGACGGCGCAGGAGCCGACGTAGTGCAGCTCCTCTTTGTCGTACAGCCCGAGTAGCAGCGTGGCGAGCCGCGTCGGCTTCTCCTTCCAGCGCACGCCGAGGACGACGCAGTCCGCCGTCTTCTCCGGCTTCACCTTCACGACGCCGTCGCGTGAGCCGGGAAGATACGGCAGGTCGCGCCGCTTGGCGACGACCCCGTCGAGGCCGATCGCCTCGAACCGCTCGAGCCACTGCACCGCCTCGGCCTGATCGCGCGTGGCAGGGGAGAGCTCGAAGCGCCGTGCGACTCGCCCGAGCTTCGTCCGTCGCTTCGCGAGCGGCTCCTTCCAGATCTGCTCACCCTTCCAGACGAGGACGTCGAAGGCGATGAAGCGTGCGGGGATCTCCGCCGAGAGCTTTCGCACCCGGCTCTCGGCGGGATGCAGCCGCATCTGCATGGCGTCGAAGTCGAGCACGCCCTTGCGCTCGATGACGATCTCGCCGTCGAGCGCGGACTTCGCCGGGAGGAGCTTCGCGAGAGGCTCGAGCTCGGGAAAGTAACGGAGCAGCGGCCGCGCGTTCCGCGACCAGAGCCGAAGGTCGCCGCTCGCGTTCTCGAGCAGGCCGCGGAAGCCGTCCCACTTCGGCTCGTACTGCCACTCGTTTCCCTCCGGGAGCTCGCGAACGAGCTCCGCCTCCATCGGCGGGAAGGGAATCGCGCGATCGAGATCGGACGGTCGCTCGACAGGCTCATTGCTAGGCGGGCGACGGCGCGAACGGGCCATGACTTGAACCTACATTGCCGCTCCGAGCCACTAGGCTGATAGGTCATGCGACGCGTCGTTGTCACGGGCCTCGGAGCGATCACGCCGGTGGGCATGACCGCCCGCGAGACGTGGGACTCCGCCGTCTCTGGTCGCAGCGGCATCGACTTCATCCGCTCGTTCGACGCGAGCGGTTATCCCGTGCGCATCGCCGCCGAGGTCAAGGACTTCGACCCGGCCTCCGTCGTCCCCGTGAAGGAGGCGAGGAGGCTGGACAGGTACGTGCTGCTCGCGCTGGCGGCGGCGCAGGAGGCTGTAGCGGATGCTTCGCTCGACAGGAGCTACGACCCGATGCGCGTGGGCATCCTCTTCGGCTCGGCGATCGGCGGCATCATCGGGATCATGGAGCAGGGCGACGTCCTGCGCGAACGCGGGGGCGACCGGGTGTCGCCGTACTTCATTCCCAGCGTGCTCCCCGACGCCGCCTCGGGCCAGATGGCCATCTCGCTCGGCTACCGCGGGCCGAACTACGCCCCCGTGTCGGCGTGCGCGACGGGCTCGACGGCGGTAGGGGAGGGGGCGGAGCTGATCCGTCGCGGCGACGCCGACGCCGTACTCGCGGGGGGCGCCGAGGCGGCTATGCACCCGGTGATCCTCGCCGGCTTCTGCGCGATGCGAGGTCTCGCAGCCGAGGAGGAGCACCCACCGCGCGCCTCGCGTCCGTTCGACGCACTGCGCTCCGGCTTCGTCATGGGGGAGGGTGCGTGTGTCCTCGTGCTGGAGGAGCTGGAGGCGGCGCGGAAGCGCGGGGCGAAGGTGTACGCGGAGATCCTCGGCTACGGGGCGTCCAACGACGCGTACCACCTGGCCCAGCCCGAGCCGGAGGCGACCGGTGTGGCGGAGATGATGCGCCAGGCGCTCGCGCGGGCGAACGTCGAACCGAAGCGGGTCGGGTACATCAACGCGCACGGGACGTCGACGCCGCTCGGCGACGCCGCCGAGACGAAGGCGATCAAGGACGTCTTCGGGGAGCATGCATACGAGCTTGCGGTCTCCTCGACGAAGTCCGTCATGGGGCACTGCTTCGGGGCGGCCGGCGCGATCGAGGCGATGATGTGCGTGCTCGCGATCCACGAAGGCGTGCTGCCGCCGACGATCAACTACGAGCATCCCGACCCCGCGTGCGATCTCGACTACGTGCCGAACGAGGCGCGCCCGGCCGAGATCGACGTGGCGCTGTCGAATGCGATGGGCCTCGGCGGCCACAACGCCTGCGTGCTCGTCGGGCGCGTCTAGTTACTCGACGAAGGCGGCGAGCTTCCACTCGCCGTCGAGGCCCTTGAGCTCGTGTGCGCCGCGGTCCTCGAAGCGGAGGTCCGTGGCGGTCGCGAGCGCCCGCGTGAGCTCCGAGACGAGGATCTCGTCGCTGTCGGCGGCGGCCATGATGCGGGCCGCTTCGTGCATGGCCACGCCGCGTACGTCGTCGCCGACGAGCTCGACCTCACCGACGTGCACTCCCGCTCGGATGTGAAGGTCGTCAGCATTGGCGCGTCGGCGTATGGCCGCAGCGCAGTGCAGCGCACGCGCCGGCCCGTCGAACGTCGCGACGATGCCGTCACCCGTCGTCGTCACCTCGCGCCCCTGGAAGCGCTCGAGCTCCGCACGGACGCCGTTCGAAGTGCGTCGGAGAGCAGCTCGCGCCAGCGCGCGTCGCCGACTCGACCGGCGATCTGCGTGGAGTCGACGAGGTCCGTGAAGAGCAGCGTGCGCAGCACGCGGCTGTGGACGCCGGTCGGAAAGCCCGCCCACGCGCGCAGTCCCGCCCACTCGATCTGCACCAGAGGCTCGTCGCCGACGGTGAAACCGTCGTGGCCCGGTGGGATGTCGAAGACGTCATGGGGTCCGAACTCCGCGGACGAGCCATCGCTGAACTCGATCCCCAGCCGTCCGGAGAGGATGACGCCGATGTGGCGTGCCTGACACCACTCTCCGCCGACCTTGGGTCTGTTGTGCAGTGACCAGCGCCAGCCCGGCTCGCGACACCATGAAGCCAACGGTGAGGTCGCCCAGCTCGACGAGATTGGCCGTGATCTTCGGGAACTCGATCACCTCGTCCGGCGCGTCGAGGTTTCCGCGCGTGACCTCAGCCATGGGCAGTCGGGATCATGGCAGAACCGTGTCGACCGTCAGGTCGGCGATCGACTCGAGGACGACGTCCGCCGCGGCCACCGCTTCCTCGCCCGGGGGGTAGTGCGGATTAGGGATCGCAACCACGCGCATGCCGGCCGCCTTCGCCGAGCGAATACCGGCGTGGGAGTCCTCAATCGCGGCGCAACGCTCGGGGGTGTAGCCCAGCCGCCGCGCGGCTTCGAGGTAGACGTCGGGCATCGGCTTGCCGCGCGGCACTTCCTCCGACGACACCGTGGCGCGAAAGAGCTCGGCCAGCTCGGCCAGCTCGAGCACCAGGTCGATCAGCCGGCGGTTGGACGAGGACGCGAGGCCGCACGGGAAGCTGCACGCCATCCGCTCGACCGCCTCCCGCGCTCCAGGAATCAAGGGCAGATGCTCGCGATAGCGGACGGCCATCAGCTCGACGATGCCCGCGTTGATCTCCTCGGGCGACGCGCTCACGTCGAGCTCGTCGTGGATGTACTGCGACCACTCCGTCGAGCTCATCCCCATCATCGCGCGCTGGGCCTCGTCGTCGTAGCGGCCGCTGTGCTCCCGGACGTAGCGCTCACGGACATCGTCCCAGAGGCCCTCGCTGTCGACGATGACGCCGTCGAGGTCGAAGGCGACGGCCTCGACGCTCATGACAGCGCGCGGTATTCGCCGCCGACGTGGACGAGGGGCGGCGCGTCCTCGCCCAGCTCGGCCGCGAGCACTTCGCCCACGAACAGCGTGTGGTCTCCTACGTCGTGCTCGGCCCAGAGGCGGCACTCGAGCCAGCCGAGCGCTCCTGCCAGGAGCGGCGCGCCCTCCGAGCCCTCGTGGTGCGCGACGCCGTGCCACATCGCGATCGGCGGGACGCTGCGCGCGAAATGCTGCGAGAGCCACTCCTGGCCGCCCGCGAGCAGGCTGACCGCGAAGCCGCCGGCCTCCCGCAGCAGCTCGTGGAGCTGGGCCTGCCGCGCGATCGAGATGCCGACGAGCGGCGGATCGAGCGACAGCGAGACGAGCGCGCTTACCGTCTGGCCGAGCAGGGTGCCGTCGACGTTGACGGTGACGACGGCGACACCGCTCGGGAAGCGGCGCATGACCTCGCGAAGATCGTCCCCGTCGGCCACGGGCCGATCATAGGTGCGCGACTAATGAGGTCTCATACCACGCCCTCGTGGTGCTACGAACCCTGGGCTCGTCGCTCACGAAGGGCCTCCTGGCCGATCGCACGAAGCATCCCGGCGAATACCCACCGGTGGAAGGGGTAGAGGACGTTCCAGTACGCCGTCCCAGCAGGCCCGACCGAGTCGAACACGGCCGTCTGGCGGATCGTCGAGCCTGATGCGCCGCCCTTGACCTCGAACTCGAGCCACGCTCGTCCGGGGAGCTTCATCTCCGCCCGCAGCTTGAGCAGCCGCCCAGGCTCGATCTCCTCGACACGCCAGAAGTCGACCGCAGCACCCGGCGTGAGTCGGGAGGGATCCAGCCGACCACGCCGCAGGCCGACCCCTCCCGCGAGCAGATCGATGAAGCCGCGAAGGCTCCACAGCCGATCGGCGAAATACCAGCCTGTTTCGCCGCCGATCCTGCTGATCGGCGCGAAAGCCCTGTCGGGCGGAACGGGTACGTGCAGAGAGCGCGAGTCGACAAATCGGCGGCCCAAGCGTGCGTTCTCGTGTCGGTCGACGTTTGGCAGGCCGGCGGAGGACACTGCGCCTGACCAGCGGGTCGGGCCACGCTCGCTGGTCAGCGCGCGCGCGATTGCCTGGCGATGGCCGAGCGGCCGGATGTCGAACGCATCGCGTGCTGCCGCGTCCCGAATCACCGTCTCGTGCGGCAAGCTGTCGATCAGCTTCCTGCCCACCCGAGCGTAGATCGGAGTGACCAGGCCGAGCCAGAGGCTCGAGAGCCGGGGCGTGAGGAACGGCACGGGTACGAGGCGGATGCTCCGGCCTGCCTGCCGGGCGTACTCGCGCATCAGATCCTCATAGGAGACGACGTCGGCGCCGCCGATCTCGAACAGCCCTGGTGGCACGCGATCGTCGAGCGCGCGCATGAGGTAATCGAGCACATCGTCGATGGCGATCGGCTGCGACTGGGTGCGCACCCAGCGCGGCGTGATCATCAGCGGCAGGCGATCGACGAGTGCGCGAATCATTTCGAACGAGAGGCTGCCGGGCCCGATGATGATGGACGCGCGAAGTTCCACGGTCGGCACGCCAGACGCAGCGAGGATACGACCGACCTCATGACGGCTGGCGAGGTGGCTCGAGAGGTCCGCGCCCGCCCCCAGGCCGCCGAGGTAGACGATGCGGCGGACGCCCGCCTCACGTGCAGCACGGCCGACGTTCTGAGCTGCGAGTCGATCGTCCCGCTCGAAGCTACCCGCCGAGCCCATGGAATGAACCAGGTAGTAGACGGTGTGTACGCCGACCATGGCGCGGCGTACGGAGGCTAGGTCCAGCACGTCTCCCGCGACGACGTCCGTGCCTGGGGCGAGATCGGCCAGTGCCTCTGGTTGGCGAGCTAGGCAGCGAACCCGTTCGCCGCCTGCCTCGAGACAGCGCAGCAACCGGCCGCCGACGTAGCCGGTGCCCCCGGTCAGCAATATCGTCCCACGCGGGCCTGCGGAATCGGAGATCGACATCGTCAGCGGCGAAGCTCTGGAGAGAGTTGCTCTGCGGCGCCGCGAAAGTCTGGGACGAGGAGCGTCGCGCCGCACCGCTCGGCCAGTGCTCGATCCGTCGCGGCGCCACCGATGAACAGACGCGTACGGCCGGCAAGCGTCGCGACATCCTTCTCCACTGCGGGTACGTGATCGGGAACAGTCATGGCGAGCACCACTGCCCTCGGCTCGAGCTCGACCACGACATCCTCAACCGTCGCGACGGGCGTGTCGGCTCCGAGGAACGAGACCCGCCAGCCGTCGGCGCGGAGCAGGAGGCCGAAGAGGAGGAGGGGTAGGTCGTGTTGCTCATGTGACGCGCACGCAAGCAGCGCGACGGCACCGGCACCTCGGCCCCAACCGCGGGAGATGCCGAGTAGCCGGCCGCGAATGATGTTGCTCGCGAAGTGCTCCTGGGCGATGGTCACCGTGCCGGTTTCCCAGCCGTCGCCGAGGGCACGCAACGTGGGGGCGATGAGGCCATCGATCACCGCGTCGATCGAGAATGACGCCAGTGCGCTGTCGAGTAGCTCGTGCGCCGCCGCGTCGTCGAAGGCCCGCAGCGCGTCTACGAGCGTGGTCGCCGACGCCTCCAGCCCACCACCGCTCGGCGGCGGCGGCGGGTTCGGTTCCCGGAGGGCACGCTGTGCCGCCTCGGCAGCCGACAGTCCGTCGGCGAGATAGGTATTCATGCGCCGAACGCGGAGCTCGTCGTCATCGGTGTAGAGACGAAAGCCGCCCGTCGAGCGGGACGGTTGTAGCAACCCATATCGCCGCTCCCAGGCACGCAGCAGCTCTGGGCTCACCCCGGAACGACGGGCGAGCTCGCCGATCCGCAGATGACCTGAGTGGGGCATGGCGCTCATGGCGGAAAGCCTAACAGAAGTTGGACAGTAATTTGACAAACCTGAGCGCACTCGCTACGGTATCTGCACAAAACCTGAACAACCGAAGAAAGGGGACGTTATGAAGAAGGGTCTAGCCATCCTCAGCACTCTCGTCGTGTCTGCGGCGCTCGCCGGCTTTGCGACGGCGTCGTCCAGCACGAACCAAGCACCGACGGCCAGCAAGAACATCGTCAGGACGGCGGTCGACGCCGGTCAGTTCACGACGCTCGTCTCTCTGGCGAAGAAGGCGGGTCTCGCCGGCGCGCTCTCGACGAAGACGCTGACGGTGTTCGCGCCGACAGATGCGGCATTCGCCAAGGTGCCCAAGGCAACACTCAACGCGCTCGCGAACGACAAGAAGGCGCTGCGGGGCGTGCTGCTGTACCACGCCGTGGCCGGCAAGGTGCCCGCGTCGAAGGTCGTAAAGCTCGCTTCGGCCAAGACTCTCCAGGGCGCCAAGGTCAAGTTCGGTGTCAAGAACGGCAAGGTGTTCGTCAACTCGGCCCGCGTCACGACGCCCGACGTGAGGGCCTCGAACGGGATCATCCACGTCGTCAACCAGGTGCTGCTGCCTCCCTCGAACTGACGGCGACGCGTCTATCTCCAATCGACCGGCGCCCCGGCGTGCCTGGAGGCGCCCGGGGCGCCGGTCGCGCCGTCGTGCTCTCTACGCGCGATCTTGAACCGCGACCGAGACCTCCGACCTAATGCGGCTCGCAGACGGGGTCGCCGCGCAGCAGCGCCAGCAGGTGGGTGTCGGCGAGCAGGTCGTAGCTGCGGTCGTAGCTCTGCGGCGGTGAGCCTTCCCAGTACGCATCGGGTGCTACGCCGGGGCCCATCACGGTCGCGCGGTAACGAACGCCGCGGCCGCTCGGCCGATCACCGTGCGGGTAGAAGCCGTAACAGAAGCCTCCCGTGGGCCGGTGCGTGAGGAAGCCGTTCTCCCGGTACCAGCCCTCGCCGTAGGCAGAGTCGAGCGTGTCGACGTAGATGTTGCGGCCGTAGTCGTCGAGCGGCTCGCCGTTCGGCTTCCAGCTGAAGCCGTAGACGGGCTGCCCGCGGTACGTGAAGCGGCCGAAGATCTGGTGGAAGCGGCGGTATGTCCAGCCGAAGCGCACTTCGAGCTGCGGCACGGGCCCGGACCAGTGGGACAGCCTCAGCTCCCAGGCGTCGCGGCCAGGTGCGGCCGGGACTCCGTACACGGGCAACGTGCGCTGCCAACTCTGCACCGCCCAGTACGAGCCGTCGGGCGCGCGGCACGCGGTGACGAGCCAGGCGAGCGGCACACGCGCCGGCACGCACACGCTTTCGAACGTCTTCCATACCGGCCGGTGTGACGTTCCCCAACCGCCGGAGTAGTCGAGCCGGAACCTGACCTGGCGGCGGCCGGACTCGGGCGGCGCGGCGTTGATCGCGCCCCAGGCGAGCACGTGGCGCATCTTTCCCTGGGAGCGGTACGAGAGCATTGCCCTACCCTCGCGGTTCACCTCGAGCCGCACCTGCGTCGCGTTGCGGGCGATCAGCTCCGACGCCGAGGCCGGCGCTGCCGAACACGCGACCGCGGCTATTGCCACGACAGCAATTCGCCAGACGCGCACCCCCCATTGTTCGGCGCCGAGAGGCCCGCCCTGCTTCCCCCGTTCTGGGCCGGTGGGCCGTGGCTACCGGGGCTTACAGAGGGGATCGCCCGCGAGCAGGGTGCTCATGTGAGCGTCCGCGCGGAGGTCGAACTGGCGGTTGTAGCGCTGGGGCGGCGTCCCCTCCCAGTAGGCATCCGGCGTCACTCCGGGCCCGATCACCGTGGCGCGGTAGCGCTTGTCACGGCCTACCGGCCGACCGCCGTGGGGGTAGAAGCCGTAGCAGAAGCCTCCCGTCGGCGGGTGCGTGAGAAAGGAGTTCTCCCTGTGCCAGCCCTTGCCGTAGACGTCGAGCGTGTCGACGTAGATGTTGCGCCCGTAGTCGTCGAGGGGCACGCCCGCCGGTGTGTGGCGGAAGCCGTAGACAGGCAGCCCGCGGTACGTCAGCCGGCCGTAGATCTGGTGGAAGCGGCTGTACGTCCAGCCGAAGTGGATCTCGAGGCGCGGCAGCGGTCCCGACCAGTGCGACAGCCGCAGCTCCCAGGAACCTCGTCCCGGGCCCGCGGCGACGCCGTAATTCGGCAGCGTCCGCTGCCAGCTCTGCACAGCCCAGTACGAGCCGTCCGGCGTGCGGCACGCGGCTACGAGCCACTTGATCGGCGGTCGCGCAGGGGCGCAGACGTTCGCACCAATCCCTGAGCCACCCGAATAGTCGACCTGGAATTCGACCTGCGGGCGGCCCGAGTCGGACGCACGGGCGTTGACCGCCCCCCAGGCAAGCACATTGTGTGACGCTCCGCCTGCGCGATACGACAGGAGGGCCTTACCGGCCCGGTCCACCTGGAGCCGCACGTCCGTCGCGTCGCGCGCGATCAGCTCTGAGGGATGCGCAGGCGCTGCCGACCAGACGACGACGGCCATCACTGCCAGTGCAAGTCTCATCGCACGCACGCGTTCCCCCTTCTAGGCCTATGGGCGAGCCCGATACGCTACCGCCTGATCAGTAAGCGGACTCAGTTCTCGAGCTGGAGGCTGCCGTCGGCGACCGCGCGCGCGAGTTGAGTGCGGGAGCGAATGCCGAGCTTCCGGTAGGTCCGCGTCAGATGCGCCTCGACGGTCGAGATCGTCGTGAACAGCTGTGCGGCAACCTCGCGATTCGTCAGTCCCTGGGCGACGAGCGCGGCGACGCGGCGCTCGGCGCTCGTCAGCTCGCGGTCGCGGCGCGGGCGCGGGCTGGCACGCCGGAGCTCGTCCTCGGCCTGCTCGCGCCAGAGCGGCGCTCCGAGCTCGTCGAGAATCTCGATCGCCGACTTCAGCACGTCGGCCGCTTGCCTCCGCTGGCCGGCGCGACGTCTGGCGGCTCCTGCGGTGAGCAGCGCACGAGCACGATCGAGCGGAAAGCCGAGCTCCGCGAACGCCGCGGCAGCCTGCTCGGCGGCTGCCGCCGCTTCGTCCGATTGCTCTCGGGCCAGCAGCAGCAACGCGCGGCACCGTAAGGCGGCGGGCGTGGCCCACTTGTGCTGCAGCCCGGCCGCCTGTTGCTCGAGCTGCCGCAAGACGGCCTCTGCCTCGTCGAGGCGGCCGACGGACACGAGCGCGTCGATCACGTCCGGGAGCATCGGCTCCCAGCCCTGGCTCGGCGATTCCGAAGGCGTCGAGAGCATCCGGCAACCAGTCGAGCTCCTGCACGGCCGCGGCCGGGTCGCCGCATGCGAGCTCGAAGTGGCCGAGCGCCCAGCGGATGCGCAGGACGTTCAAGTCTTCGTAGCGCTCGGCAGTGCGCAGGTCGGTCGAGCCAACACGGCGAGCTTCGTCCACGCGACCGAGCGATCCGGTGATAACGACCTGGGCGTACCCGAGTACGTGGGCACCGCCCGGGAGCGCGTCCTCGAGGATCGCGCGAGCCTCGTAGGCGTACATTTCGGCGTCGGCCCACCGCCCGGCGCGCCACTCGAGGTCGCTGAGCGTGGCCATGAGCGTGAGTGGGAGCATCAACATCCTGCCCTGGCGCACGAGCGTGTCGTATTCCCGGCGGAGCACGCCGCGGGCGCGGTCCAGCTCTCCGGCCCACAACAGCCGTGCCCCCACCGAGACGGCCGGCGTGATCTGCCAGGGGGCTGCTCGCGGCAGGAGCTCCGAACCGTCGAGTTCGGCCGTACCGAACTCGATCTTGCGATGACCGCGGGTCGCCTCGTAGAACGCCAGCGCGGCGGTGGCCGCCGCGATCAACGGCTGATCGTCGAGCTCGACGGCGATGCGAAGGGCCTCCCGCGCCGATTCGGCGGCCAGCCTTGCATCGCGGGAAATGAAGCCGCCCTGTTGCGCGTAGCGGATCCACGCCTGCCAGCGGACCCTCGGATCCGGGGCGATGTCGATGGCTTCCTGCAGGTACGCGCGGAGCATCGGTCGATCCTGGTGCTCGGTCTCCGCCCTGAACACGAGCGCCTGCGATCGCACCGCGGGTGGAAGACTCGAATCGAGCATGGGCTCGATTCGCGCTCGCGCCTCTGGAACGTCGCCGGCTTCCATCAGGTAGCCGGCACCTACGAACGTTCGGCGGACGCGTTCCACCTGGCCTTCAGGAGGCGTGAGGCGTACGGCCTCGGCCGAAAGTATCGCGGCGGCGTCGGGCGCTCCGCGCTCGGCAGCGGCCTCTGCCGCTCGTTCCACGACGGCTGCGATCCCCTCGTCGGGCGTCGACGTCGCAAGCGCGAGGTGTCGTGCCTCCTGTTCCAGGTCGTCCACGAGCTCGGCCGCCTGCAGGTGCACGGCGCGGCGGCGTCCAGAGGGCATGTCGAAGTACACGGCTGCTCCGAGCAGGGGGTGTGTGAAGCGGACGACGCCGTCGCTGCCGGCGGCGAGTGCCCCGGCTGCGGCGGCTTCGTCCACGAGCGACTCGGCGTGGACTTCACCAAGGGCCTTCGCGAGCAAGGCCGGCGTTGGGCGCTCAATCGCCGAGATGAGCTCGAGGAGCGGCCGCGTGTCTTGCGGGAGTGCTCGGACGCGATCGCCGACGAGCTCCTGGAGCGACGCCGGGACCGGCAGCTGCGCTTGCAGATCCGCGGGCTCCCGCTCGACTGCCCGCGCGAATTCGAGTGCGAACATCGGGTTGCCGCGAGATGCGGCGTGGACGGCTGCCACCTTCGACCGCGGGATGCGCACGTCGAACCGCTCGCGCAGAAGCTTCTGGAGATGCGTGATTGCGAGCGGCCCGATCTGGAGCTCCGCGAACGCTCCTGGTTGAAATGCGTCCGCAAGTCCGAGCGGATCTGGCTCGTCGGCAGCACCTCTCAAGGTCGTGAGGACGCCGATCGGCTCCTCGCCGATGCGGCGGACCGCGAACGAGAGCACGCGTGCCGACGCGGGGTCGAG
This sequence comes from uncultured Actinomycetes bacterium, assembly GCA_963786725.1. GTDB lineage: Bacteria > Actinomycetota > Thermoleophilia > Gaiellales > Gaiellaceae > PALSA-612. Next base: position 21,138 of record CAWBAD010000015.1, read on the forward strand.
CCACTGGACGTCGTCGATCGCGAGGAGCAATGGCGCATCGCGGGCGAGGGCTCGAAACGAGGCGACAAGCCCACGTAGCAGCGTGAGCCGGTCGGGGCGTCCGCCGGCGTCCGCCTCGATCGCGAGCGCCGCAGAGAGGGCGCGGCGTTGTGATTCGACCAGTTCGTCGGAGATCCCCGCAAACACGGGATCGAGGAGGTCCGACACAGCGCCGAGCGGGATCGGCATTTCCGCCTCCGCGCACCGGGCGACGAGCACGCGGACGCCCTCGCCTTCAGCTACGGCAACACCCTCGCGCCAGATGATCGTCTTACCGATGCCGGGCTCGCCGCGGATCAAGAGCGCAGCGGGACCTTCCCTCAGCCGGGCGGCCAAATCGAACAAACGCGCCTGTTCCCTGCTCCTCCCGACGAGCTCGAAGGTCGGCGTCATGGCCACCGCCGAACTGTAGGGCTTTCCTTGATGCGCTTTCCACCTGCTGAGCAGACAGTGGAAGCCAGACGAAGGAGGCTTCCGTGCCGAGACTCGCTGTTGCGCTCTTCATGGCCGCCGTGACCGCTGTCACGGCCACCGCATCCACGGGGTCGGGGAGGGCGCCGTTCACACTCGTCTTCGAAGGAGCGAGGAGCACCTCCGCGGACACGGCGACGTTTGCGTTCGGCTTTCGCGACGAGGGCGCGTTCAACGCTCTGCCCCCACTCTGCGAAGCTGGACAAGCCGTCGATGTCGAGCGCGGGCTGACGAATGGGTGGATAACCGGGGTGCGACGGTTCGACTGCGACGGCGGAGCCGGCAGCATCATCGCGCGCACGTGGCTGCTCGGCGGAGATCCCTCGTCCGGCTACGAGGAGGGCGTCTGGCTGATCGTCGCCGGAACCGGCGCGTACGACAGGTTGCGCGGAAAGGGCACATACGTCCGAGTCTCTCCGGAAGACGCGTCCGCGTCGACCGCGGAGCTGTGGCGCGGGCTCGCCGACTTCGACGACGTGCCTCCGCAGGTCATCGTCCTCGGCATCTCTATCGCCAAGCCGCGCCAGCCGGGCGGCGCCTACGCGGTTCGCCTCGTGTTCAGAGCTCGCGATGCCTCGGGCGGACCGGTCTCGTTCCTCGTCACGGCGAGGAGCCGCGTCCTTCTGGCAGCGAAGTACGGCGTCGCCCTTCCGGACACGTCGGGCGTGGTGCTCAACGTGCTCCCCCGGGCGGGCGAACGCAGGGTCCGGCTCGACATCGAAGCCAGCGATCAGGTCGGCAACGTACGGACGATTGTCCGCACGCGGGCTCTTCCGCGGGCCTCGTAGGCCTTCTCCACACGAGCAGGCGAACTGTGGGGCTTTCGTTGATGCGCTCTCGCCCCGGGCGGCCGACAGTGGAAGCCACACGAAGGAGGCTTCCATGCCCAAGGTCACCGTCGCCCTCGTCATCGCCGCCCTGGCCGTCGTCACGGCCACCACGGCGGCTGCCGGCTCGAATGCGCTGGATCCGCGCGCGCTGTCTCAGGCGCGCACGATCAAGGCCGGGATCACGGCCCGCTACGTGAGGCCGGTGGGGCCGAAGCTGGCCGTCACCGAGGCCTCCTCGACCGGCGTCATCGAGTCCTACCTGCTATTGACCGGTCGTCTGGACGAGCTACGGATCGTTCCGGCTGACAACGGGATCTACTACGCGATCTGCCCGGCTCGCGCCACCTGTCCCTATCCGGCGCCGCGCCTCGCGCGGCCTCCGTCGGCCTTCCTTCCCCGACGGCAGGCGCTCGAGCTCGCGCTGCGAACGTTCCTCGAGACCTCGGCCGACGTCGTGGCCGTGTCGCTTCCTACACGGGACTTCGTGTTCTTCCTCGTCGAGCGGGCCGAGCTAGCTCAGGCAGCCGACATGGCCGCTCTGGCACGGGCGCTGAGCGGCAACCCCGCGCGGGAGCCCGCGGCGTCCCTGCGGCGGATCGTCGACGAGCTCACTCGCCCCAGGCTCTTCGTGCCGCTCGGGCTCGAGCCGACTCCGAGTGGGAGGGACTCGCTCGGTGCCGCGCCGCTCTGGATGGTCGAGCCGTAGGCCGTGCGTGTAGTACGGTCGGTTGATCCGACCGCTACTCCGTGCACGAAGGGAGTTGTGATGCCAAAAGTCGTCATCACCCACGCCGTCGAAGACCTCGAGCGTTGGCTACAGGGCAAGGCGGAACGCGCCGCTGCTATCGAATCGGGTACCGGCAGCAACGTTACGGACTACGTTGCCCATGATGGCACCAACAACATCGCCGTCACAGCGGACGTTTCCGATCTGGCGGCCATACAAAGCATGTTGGCGTCGCCGTCCCCTGAGGTCGCAGCCACGATGGCAGCGCACGGCGTCGTCCCACCGATCACGGCCTACGTCGAGGCGTAGTCACACGTAGTACCTCGATCACCGTAAACGGGAAGGCCCCCGGTAGTCGGGGTTTCTCGTTTGCTCCGCGTCAGTCGTCCTCGCCGTCGTGCGGCTTCCCTGTCAGCGGCGGGGGTGGGATTCTGGATTCGCCCGCGCACCGCCGCCTGGGGTGTGGGCGTCCCCGGGAATTGACCCATTTGCGTCCTAGCGGGCGAGGTGAGGAAAGGGCACGCTAGCGACGTGCTCGACAATTACGACGACGAGATGATCGAAGTCAAGCAGGCGCTTGTGGCGGCTATCGAGGCTGAGAAGAAGGCGGCTGCTAACGCCCGAGGAGGTTCTCGAATGGGTCGCATGAACGGTGAACTGAACGCGCTCCCCGTCGATCTCACGCTGGCGGAGCGCAACCTTCTCCGCCAGATGATTCGCGGTTTTGTTCGGAGCGGTCCGCTCTCGGACGGGGACAACCGTGCCCTGCTCGCGATCTACGAGAAGCTCTGGACTACGCCGACGGAGGAGAAGAGGGCGGCGTGGGACAAGGCGGTGGCGGCATGAGTGAGACGAGTGAGGGCGTGCGGCACTGGCGGGAGAATCATTGCTCGACGTGCGGGATGCACGTGCCCCAGCTTGACGGCCTGCGCGCCGCCGAGGAGCGGAACGAGCGCCTGTACGAGAGAGTCAAGGCGTTGGAGACTGCGGCGGAGGGGCTGATCGAAGCGGCTGGCGCTCCACCCAACCAGGCAGTTTGGGGAGAGGCCGTTGCTCGCTGGTGCAAGGCGACCGGAGAGCAGGTGGCAGCGTAAGCGGGGAGAAACTGTGCGAGTGCGGATGTGGGCTACCGCTGCTGCGGCGGGCTGATCGCTGGCGAAGGGGTCACAGAAACAGTGGGGCCGGTTCGGCCTCAGCCCGCGTGGTGGGTGCGTGGTGGATGCGTGGTGAACTCCACCCCGCACGGGCGGTTCCGAGCGGTTCCAGGCGGTCGACGGGAGGGCCGTGTTCGGTAACGCGAGCACCTGCTAGCCTGCATGGTTGAGCCGGATTCCGCTTGAACAAAGGCGGCGGGGGTGGGATTCGAACCCACGAGACGCTTGCACGTCCAACGGTTTTCAAGACCGTCCCGTTCAACCGCTCCGGCACCCCGCCCGACGGCACAGCGTAGTCCTTTCGGCCTCGGCCAGATGTGCATGCAAAGTGCATGCTAGACTCGTGCCATGGTGCACATCCAGATCAGGAATGTCCCGCCCGGTGTCCACAAGACGATGAAGGAGCGCGCGGCCAAGGCGGGCAAGTCCCTCTCGGAGTACATGCTTGGCGAGATCGTCACGCTCTCGCAGATCCCGACGGCGGAGGAGCTCGACGAGCGGATCCGCGGGCTTCCGCCTGTACAGACGCGGACGGATCCGGCGCAGATCATCCGGCAGGATCGCGACTCGCGGTGATCGTTCTCGACGCCGCGGCCGCCGTCAACTACGTGCTTGGCAGGCAACCCGGGAGGGCCTGGCTTGCCGAGCGGATTGTGGGCAGTCAGATGCTGCATGCGCCCCATCTCATCGACTTCGAAGCAGCGTCGGCGCTACGGAGGCTCGTCCTGGCCGGCGAGCTTGCCGCCGAGCGCGGCGTGGTCGCGCTCGATCAGATCGGCGATCTCCGGCTCATGCGGTACCCGGCAGCCAGGCTCCGCGACCGAATCTGGTCGCTTCGTTCGAATCTAACGGCATACGATGCGGCGTACGTCGCACTGGCCGAGCTGCTGGGTATGCCGCTGGTGACGACGGACGTCCGGCTCGCCCGCTCCACGGGTCACACGGCCGAGATCCTTACGCCGATGTGATGCGCTCGGGCGCGCCGAACGCCTGAAGCGCTTCGGGCACGTCGCCCTGGAGGTTCTCGAGGATCGCGAGCGCCATTCGGTCGACCACGGCGGTGCCGTTGAGCATGTGCACGGGCTCGAGGTCGCGCTCCGAGCGGTAGCGCGTGCCGAAGCGGCGGGCCTGGTAGTCGGTTGCGTTCGTGATGGACGCCGTCTCCCTGTACCGCCCGTGCGACGGGAACCACAGTTCGACGTCGTATGTCTTCGCTGACGCCTTCGACATGTCTCCCGTCGCCAGCACGACGATGCGATACGGCACGCCGAGCTCGGCGACGAGCTCCTCGGTGTTCGCGAGCAGGCGCTCGTGCTCGGCCCACGAGTCCTCCGGCCGAGTGAATACGAACTGCTCGACCTTGTTGAACTGGTGGACGCGAAACATCCCACTCGTGTCCTTCCCGGCGGCGCCGGCCTCCGAGCGAAAGCACGGCGAGAAGCCGACATAGCGAAGGGGCAGTGCCTCCGCCTCCAACACCTCGTCGCCGTGGAGGCCGCCGAGCGGGATCTCGGCCGTCCCCGCCAGGTAGAGATCCTCGCCCTCGAGCTTGTACGAGTTCGGGTCGGCGGCGGGGAGCCAGCCCGTGCCGTACAGAGCATGCTCGCGGACGAGCACCGGCGGTAGCACCGGGACGAATCCCTTCGCCACCAGTCGTTCCAGAGCGAGCCGGTAGAGCGCGAGCGCGAGCAGCGCCGTGTCCCCGATCCAGTAGCCGAAGCGGGAGCCGGACACGCGCGCCGCCCGCTCCATGTCGAAGCGGCCGACCTCGGTGTGATCCTTCGCTGCGCCGGTCGCGACGGGCTCGCCCGACCGCCTCAACTCGAGAGCGTCATCCTCCTCGCCTTCGAGCACGGACTCATGGGGTGGGTTGGGGACCCGGTCCCAGAGCTCCTGCCGCTCGCTCTCCGCTGCGGCCAGATCCGAGTCGAGCTGCCGAAGCTCGTCCTTGAGGCGCCGTGCCTCGTCGATCTCCTCGGGCGATGAGGGCTTGCCCAGCCGCTTCTGCTCTGCGCGGATCTCATCGCGTCGCGTGCTCGCCTCGCGCCAGCGCGCGTCGGCCGCGAGCAGCGAGTCGAAGAGCTCGGCGGCGCCTCTCCGAGCGAGCGCGGCACGGAACGCGTCGGGATCGGAGCGGGCGGCTCGAAGGTCGATCATCGCCGTGAGTCTAGAAAGGCCTCGATGACTTGCGCCACGCCCTCCTCGTCCACGGAGGGGCACACGTAGTCCGCGATCGCGAGCACACGCTCGTGTGCGTTGGCAACGGCGACGCCGTAGCCTGCCCACTCGAGCAGCTCGACGTCGTTCTCGCCGTCGCCGAAGGCGACGGCGGCCTCGCGTGCGAAGCCCAGCCGCTCCGCCACGAACGCGAGCCCCGCGCCCTTCGTCACCGAGGGGCCGGCGAACTCGAGGAAGTGGGGGAGGGACTTCGCGATGTAGAGCCGGTTGCCGAACCGCGCCTTCATCACGACCGCGAGCGCGTCCATCTCCTCGGGCTCGCCGACGGTCACCAGCTTCGTCGGGGGCTTCTCCAGCCACGTCGCGAGGTCGCCCACGACGTGGACCGTGAGGTTCTGGAAGTTCGCGTAGGCGTCCGACGCCGGCGTCTCGCGGGCGACATAGAGCTCGTCGTCGACGTAGCAGAGCACCGTGTGGCCGAGGTCGGCCGTGGCCTCGATCACCTCCAGCGCTTCCGCCATCGGCATCGGCACGTGGCGGAGGAACTCGCCGCCGACCGGATCGGCGACGATCGCGCCCTGGTAGCAGACGACGGGCTCTGTGATGCCCGCGGCGAGCGCGTACGGGCGAGCCGACCGGAACATCCGGCCCGTGGCGATGATGACCGGGATGCCGGCATCTCTGGAGGCGGCGATGGCGGTGCGCGTCCGCGGGCGAAGCTCTACGTCCTTGGCGATCAGCGTGCGGTCGAGATCGCACGCGAGCGCCTCGACGCTCGTCGGGAAGTCTGCGGGCAGGGAAAGCGTCAGCTGCCCGCGGCTGTGGAGACGTACGCGGCGACGTCGGCGATCTGCTGCTCGGTCAGCGTGCCGCTCGAACGGAGGCATCACGCCCTTGCCGTTCGTGACTCGGTCGACGACGCGCGCGGCGTCGGGCTGCGCGTCGTCGAGATTCGGTCCCACCGTGCCGGACGTGCCCGCGTCGGAGAGCGTGTGGCAGCCGCCGCAGTTGGTCGTGAAGACGACCTTGCCCGCAACCGGGTCGCCTTCCAGAGCCGGCGTGGTCTCGGTCGTCGTCGTCTCGGTCGTCGTCGTCTCCGTCGTCCCAGTCTCAGTCGTCTCGGTTTCAGTGGTGGTCGTCTCTGTTGGGACGCGTCCCTCGACCGTCTCCGGCGAGGCGGTCGTCTGCCCCTCGTACCCGCAGGCCGCAAGTCCGGCCGCGAGTGCGATAACGGCGGCGATGACAGGAGCCCGGCGCATCGAAGGCGAGTCTAACCGCTCGAAGGTCCACAGAACGCCGTACGAGATCGCACCCGCGGCGGCGACGTGCTGCGGCGTGTCGTTCACGAGCAGCGACACCGCGACGGCGACGAGCAACGCGTCGCCTGCGGCAAATCGGGGGCGGCGAGTGGCCAGGACGACCAGGGCAACGATCGAGATCGCGAACACGAGCGCGGCGTGCCACGACGAGACGAGCCGCTCCACCGAGATGTGAAGTCGGTTGCCAAGCTCGCGGAGCAGTGCACCCGGACCGTCGCCCACCCGGCGCGTCACGTGACTCGACCCACCGGTAGCTGCGTCGAGCCCCACGAGAGCCAGGCCGAGTCCGACGGCCACAGCGGCTGCGAGCGCGACCGCCCTCGCCGTCAGCCGGCCGGTGGCAAGCCGCATCCCGAGCACTGCGCAGCCCGCGGCGAGCACGACCAGGCCGCCGCCGTCGGCGCCGGCCTTGCTCCAGCCGACCGTGACGAGCGACAGCGCAGCGACGGGCACAAGACCGCGCAGGCCGAACGCTGCCCCCGCGAACAGCGTCACGGTGACGACAATCGACGTCGTGAGGTTGGTCGAGCCGTAGAAGCGACCACCCTCGCCTGGCGTGGGGCCGATCGCCGCGAGCGCGGCCCACGTCGGCTTGGCCACCAGCACGACGAGGTACGCGCCCACGAGCGCACTAAAGAACACTGCCAAGGCCCTCCTGCCCAGCAGGCCCCCGCCGACCGCACTGAGCAGCACGACCAGCACGGCCAACGTCGGGATCAGCGCCGCCGGCCGCGTCACGTCCATCCCCGACAGCGCGATCGCGACCGCCAGGGAGAGCGGCGCTGCGAGGAGGCACGCGCCGGCCAGGCGGGGCGATCGAAAGCCGAGTGCCAGGAGAGCGAAGGCGAGCGCCGAGATGGCGAGCACCGCTACGGCAGGATTGCGAACGCGAGACTGCCGGTCGAGCTTCAGGTCGAGCTCGCGGAGGTCAGCGGGAGTACCGGCCGTCCAGCCGATGCGCGGCTCCTCCTCGTCGGCGAGCGCGACGGCCGTGGGAGCGATGTCCGCGATCGAGATGAGCCCCGCAATTCGGGTGGACGGCGACTCGAGGATGCCGCGATAGCCGCCGCCGACGATCGCCACGGGATACCGCGTGTCGTTCGCGTGCGTGCCCGGCGGGGGCAGCGAGACGTAGATCGTCACCTGCGCCGGCCGCGAGGCGAGCTCGATCGTCGGCTCGCCTCCTGGGACGCCGCCGAGCAGCGACTTCTTCGTCCGGCCGCGCACGAGTGCCGCGAGCGCGCCCTCACGGCTGACCGTCGTCCCGTCGCCGGGGGGCATGAGGCCGACCGCGCCGCGGGCCGCGTACTTCTCGAGCGAGAAGGGCGGCACGACGACCACGGAGACGGTTGCGGCGTGCGCAGCGCCGGCGAACGCCAGCGCGCCGATCGCGACGACGACCAGCCGGGTCAGAAGGGCGGGCACCGCAGGTAGTACCCGAGGCCGGCCGCCAGGAAGACGACTCCCGTCGTCGCTGCCCCCGCGAGCAAGGCCAACCCCCAGCGACCCAGGGAGCCCAGGACGCCCCGCCGTCGCGGCAGCGATTCGTGCACGAAAGAGAGCACGAGCACGCCCGAGCCCAGGATGAGCACGCCGCCGAGCCACGTGCCGCGCTCGCTGTGGCACCACACCGTCCAGGCGAGGACGGCGGCCACTCCGGAGGCGAGCGGAAGAATCCACACCCATAGGGGGAGGCGCCCGGCGGCCATGCCGCGGGAGTCTAGGCTAGTGCCGTGCTGGCAACTCTTCGCGCGTGGTGGCACGGCGAGGTGTCGGCGCGCCGCTTTCTGAGGCTCGCGTCGCTCTCGCTGGGGGCGATGTTCGTCGTCGTCACCTCGGGTGCGTTCGTACGGCTCACGGGCTCGGGGCTCGGGTGCGAGAACTGGCCGCGCTGCGGGGACACACCGTTCCCGCAGCAGGGATTTCACGCGTTCGTCGAGTTCGGGAACCGTGTCGTCGCGGCCATGGGGATCCTCTTCGCGCTCGTCACCTGGCTCGCGGCGCGCAGGACGCCCGGGCTACCCCGGTTCGTGCGGCTCGCCGCGTTGGGTGCCTTCCTGGGCGGTTTGGCGCAGATCCCGCTCGGCGGCGTGACGGTGATCCTCGACCTCCACCCTCTGGCGGTGATGTCCCACTTCCTGCTGGCGCTCGTCGTCGTTGCGCTGACGGTCGTGGTGGTGGTCGAGGCGTGGAGTCACGAGCGGGGACTGGGAACTCCCGTTCGCCCGACCTGGATGCGTCGAGCGGTCATGTGGGCAGGTCTGCCGTTGTGCGCCGCCCTCGTCGTCACAGGCGGGGTGGCGACAGCGTCAGGGCCGCATCCGGGCGCGGACTCGGACGTCGAGCGGCTCGGGCTCACCATCACCGAGACCGTCTACTGGCACGTCCGCGTGGCGGCAGTGTTCGGGATCTGCGTGCTGGTGCTGGGCGCGTTGCTCATGCGCAGCCGCCGAGAGGCGCCCGGCGTCCTCTTCGTGTGGGGCGCGCTGGTCGCGGTGCTGGTGGCCCAGGCGATCGTCGGCGAGGTGCAATACCGCAACGCGCTGCCCTGGGGCCTGGTGCTCGTGCACGTGATGCTCGCGGCGACCATCTGGACGCTGTTCGTGGCGCTCTCGTTCGTGCTCTACCGGCCTCCGCTGACCCTGGCTGAGCCGCGGAGCGTGCGCGAGCCGCTTCCCACGTAAGATCGCCGAGAGCGGACGCCGCATTCGATATACATCGGTCATGTCGGCTACCGGGGACATCGCGGCAGCCGCTGATCCTGTCGCACCCCCACGAGCTACTGCGGCACGCGCGCGAAGGTCGCGGGCTCTCGAGCTTCTCGTCCCCGTGTTGTCGATCGTTGTCGCGCTCGCATTCTGGGAGCTGATCTCGCGCGCCGGCGTGATCGTAGAGCGAGATCTCCCATCGATGACGTCGAGCTTCGGTGAGCTGTGGTCGTTGATGAAGACGGGCGACTTCTGGGTCGCGTTCTTTCAGACCGTCCGCGGTTGGGCGATCGGCCTCGGGCTCGCGACGCTGCTCGCGGTGCCGCTGGGAATCGTCCTCGGCTCGAGCGAGTTCGCCGCGCGCGCGTTCCGTGTGCCGATCGAGTTCCTGCGGCCGATCCCGTCCGCCGCCCTCATTCCCCTGCTCTTCCTCACGCTGGGGACGACCCTGGAGAGCGAGATCTTCCTCGCCACGTTCGGCGCGTTCTGGCCGCTGCTCATCCAGACGATGTACGGCGTCCACGACGTCGACCCGATCGCAGTGGATACCGCCCGGTCCTTCGGTATCCCGAGGCATGCCCGGCTGTACAAGATCACGCTGCCGAGCGCGGTCCCGTACATCATGACCGGGCTCCGGATCGCGTCGACCGTCGCGCTGATCCTCGCGTTCACGGCCGAGCTCTTCATGGGCACGCCCGGCCTCGGCGCGATGCTCAACTTCGCCGAGGCGTACGGCCTGACCAGCCAGGTGTACGCGCTCGCGCTGGCCACGGGGTTCCTCGGGGTGGCGATCCACTACGCAATGGTCGGCGTCGAGCGTCGCGTCCTACGCTGGCATCCCTCTCAGCGGACGGATCGGTTCTGAGTCAGCGCACCTATCGGGTGCTCGTGATCGCGGCCGAGATCGCCGTTCCGATCGCGATTCTCGCCGCCTGGCAGCTATGGACGGTAAGTGCGAACGATCCGAAGTTTCCCCGCCTGTCGACGATCCTCGTCCAGTTCCAGGAGCTGTGGCTCTTCTCCCAGTTCGAGACGCATGTCGTCCCCAGCGTGGAGCGCGTTCTGCTCGGCTTTGGCATCGCGGTCGTGGTCGGCGTCGCGCTCGGGATCCCGATCGGCCTCTCGCGCTGGGCGCGCCTCTGGGCGATGCCTCACGTCGAGTACTGGCGGGCGATGCCACCGCCCGCGCTGATCCCGATCTCGATCGTCCTGCTCCACTCGATCGGCAACACGCAGAAGGTGTCGTTCATCGCGTTCGTCTGCCTCTTCCCGATCCTGCTGAACACGATCGACGGCGTGCGCGGGATCGAGCCCACGCTCGTCGAGACGGCACGGTCGTACGGCATTCCCTGGCGCGAAGCCGTGCGCCGCATCATCATGCCGGCGGCGATGCCGCAGATCTTTGCCGGCATGCGCACGAGCCTCTCGCTGGCAGTGATCATCATGGTGCTTGACGGAGTACTGGTCGAGCACGAACGGCGTCGGCTACGTGCTCCTGATCTCGAAGAACACCTTCCAGCTCGGGCCGATGTGGGCGGCCATCCTGCTGATCGGCGTGCTCGGCTACGCCCTCAACCTGCTCTTCAACCTCTTCGAGCGCCGCGCTCTGGCCTGGCACAGGGGCTGGCGCGCGGCTACGCCGAAGTGAGCATCGATGCTTGAAATCAAAGGACTCGGGAAGACGTACGGCATCGGTGAGAAGGCGACGCACGCGATCGGTGACCTGTCGTTCGCCGTCGCCGACGGGGAGTTCGTATGCGTCGTCGGGCCGTCCGGCTGCGGCAAGACGACGCTGCTGAAGTGCATCGCGGGCCTGCTGCCGCCGAGCCAGGGCGAGGTCGTCCTCCGGGGCAAGCTCGTCACCTCTCCGCCGGAGGAGATGGCGCTCGTGTTCCAGGAGTACAGCCGGTCGCTGTTCCCGTGGATGTCCGTCCGCGAGAACGTCACGTTGCCTCTGCGACACAAGGCGAGCACTGAAGCGAGACGAGCGCGCCCGGCTGGTCGAGGACGCGCTCGACGAGATGGGTCTCGCGAGGTTCATGGATCACTACCCATGGCAGCTCTCCGGAGGCATGCAGCAGCGCGTGGCCATCGCCCGCGCGCTCGCCTACCAACCCTCCATCCTGCTCATGGACGAGCCTTTCGCGTCCGTGGACGCTCAAACGCGTGACGATCTCGAGGACCTCGTGCTCAGAGTGCGCGAGCACCACGGCGTCACCATCCTGTTCGTGACTCACGACATCGACGAGTCCGTGTACCTCGCGGACCGCATCGTCGTGCTCACGCATGCGCCGACGCATGTCAAGGAGATCGTGGCGGTCGAGCTCGGATCCAAGCGTGACCAGATCGAGACCAAGGAGCTTCCAGCGTTCGCGCAACTGCGCACACACGTATACCGGCTGATCAAGCGCGAGCACTCCGGGAGCGACGAGGCCGAGGCGGATCTGGCCGGTCAGGCCGCCGCCGCCGAGTAAAGGGTGGCAATTCCGGTCGCGCGGGCGGATAATCACGCCGGCTGGTTGGGATCGACAAGGAGGATCAGAGATGTCAAGTGACAAGGCTCGTCGGCGAGGGCTCGCTCTCTCGGCCGCGATGCTATGCAGCGTCCTCGGGGCGTTGGTTGTGTTCGTCGGACCGTCGGCCGGAGCCTCGGAGCGGGCGCTGGCGACCGTCACGGTCGACACGCTCCCGATCGCGAACGGCTTCCCGCTCGATCTCGGTATCAGCAAGGGCTTCTTCGAGAAGCGGGGCATCGAGGTCAAGAAGGTCGTGCTGCAGAGCGGCAACGACATCGTGCTCGCGCTCTCGAACAACAACGGCGACATCGGTTACATCGGCTGGACGCCGGCGTTCATTGCCAACACGTCGGGAATCGACATCGTGACGGCGGCGGCCAGCGAGGTCGAAGGCACGAGCATCGCCGACAACTGGCAGAACCTCATGGTCAAGGGGTCGAGCTCGATCCGTACGCCGCAGGACCTTGCGGGCAAGACCATCGCTGTCAACGCGCTCAAGGGCGTCGGCGAGGTCGTGATCAGAGGCGCGCTCAAGGCTGTAGGCGTCGATCCGAACTCGATCAAGCTGGTCGTGATCCCGTTCCCGGCGATGCGCACCGCGCTCGCGAACGGCCAGGTCGACGCGGCCCACATGCCGGAGCCGTTCATGTCGCAGGCTATGAACCAGGACGGCGCGCGAATCGTGATGGCGCCGGGGCCGGCGATCATGTCGTTCCTGCCCAATGGGGTCTACGTCGCCCGGACGTCCTGGGCGAAAGACAACCCGGCGCTGGCCCGGCAGTTCCGCCTGGCGATCAACGAGTCGCTCATCTACTCCCAGGGTCACCCCGACGAGATCCGCGCGCTGCTGCCGGCGGCGACCCGGGACATCCGGCTGCCCGTCTGGAGCCCGATTCTCGACCGCAAGAAGCTCCTCAAGCTAGCGCAACTCGCGAAGGAGTTCGGGGCAATCTCGAGGCTGCCTGACTTCACGAAGCTCGTGCCCGGCAACATCTCGAGCGGCGTGATCCTGAAGGGCGACGTCGGGGCGACGACGATCTCCTTGAAGCTCGACAAAGCGCCGCTCAAGACACTCGCGCCCGGTGCGGACACGGTCGCCGTCTCCGATCGGTCGTCCAAGCAGAGCTTCCACCTCAAGGGCCCGGGGGTGGACAAGAAGACCGGCATGAAGAAGGCTGGAAGGATCACCTGGACGGTCGTCTTCAGACCGGGGACGTACCGGTTCTACTCCGACGCGAACCCGAAGCTGAAGGGATCCTTCAAGGTCGAGAACTGACCACAGCACTCGTCAAGGAGAGGGGCCGGCATGCCGGCCCCTCCGACTCAAGGAGGTCGTACATGCCACGTCACAAGGCTCGTCGGCGGGTGATCACGCTCTCGGTCGCGCTGCTCTGCAGCATGTCGGCCGCGTTGACGCTGCTGGTCGGCTCGTCCGCGAGCGCTCCGAACAGAGCGCTGGCGACGATCTCGATCGACACGTTGCCGATCGCGAACGGTCTTCCGCTCGATCTCGGGATCAGCAAAGGGATCTTCGAGAAACACGGGATCGAGATCAAGAAGACCGTGCTTCAGAGCGGGAACGACATCGTGCTCGCACTTGCGAACGACAACGGCGATATCGGCTACATCGGCTGGGTACCGGCGTTCATCGCCGACACGTCCGGAATCGACATCGTGACTGCCGCCGCCAGCGAGGTGGAGGGAACGAATCAGGCCGACAACTGGCAGAACATCCTCGTCAAGGGGTCGAGCTCGATTCGCACGCCCCAGGACCTGGCAGGCAAGACGATCGCCGTCAACGCCCTGAAGGGCGTTGGTGAGGTCGTGATCAGGGCGGCGTTCAAGAAGCTCGGGATGAGCCAGGACTCCGTGAAGCTGCTGGCGACTCCGTTCCCCGCCATGCGTTCAGCCCTCGCCAACGGGCAGGTCGACGCCATCTGGACGCCCGAGCCGTTCATGTCCCAGGCGTTGAACCAGGACGGTGCGCGCATCGTGATGGCGCCGGGACCCGTAGTCATGCCTTTCCTGCCGAACGGTGTGTACGTCGCCCGCAAGGAGTGGTCGACGCAGAACCAGGCGCTCGCCCGCCAGTTCCGGCTGGCGCTCAACGAGTCGCTGATCTACGCGCAGGGTCACCCGGACGAGATCCGTGCCCTCTTGCCCGCGGCGACCCGGGACGTTCGCCTGCCGGTGTGGAGCCCGATCCTCGACCGCGGCAAGCTGCTCCAGCTCGCCCGCTACGCGAGGGAGTTCGGGGTGATCGCACGGCTGCCGGACATGACGCAGCTCGTCCCGGGGACCATCTCGAGCGGCGTCATCCTCAAGGGCGAAGTGGGCGCGACCACGATCTCGCTCAGGCTTGACCGCCAGTCGGTCAAGACGCTTGCCGCGGGCGCGGACACGTTCGCCATCGTCGACAGGTCCGCGAAGCAGAACTTCCATCTCAAAGGCCCGGGAGTCGACAGGAAGACGACTGTCAGGAAGGCCGGGAAGGTCACGTGGACGGTTGTCCTGCGGAAGGGCACGTACCGGTACTTCTCGGACGCCAAGCCGTCGATCAAGGGATCGTTCACGGTCGGCTAACGCAGCCCGAACGCAGGGTCGGAAGCAAACGGAGGGGCTGCGCTGCGCGGCCCCTCCGTCGCTTACTAGGCTACGAGCGTGCACGTCCTGGGCAGCATGGATCCCGGGTGGCTCTCGAAGGCGTACCTCGCCTACGACGAGCCGGGCGGGACGGCGGTGTTCGTCGACTCGGGGGCGCCGCTCGAGCCGCTGCTCGCGGCGGTCGATGAGCACGGGCTGACCGTCACTCACGTGCTCACCACACACGGGCACGGAGACCACATCGCCGGCCACGACGAGCTCGTCGAGCGCTTCTCGTGCCCGGTCCTGACCGAGGGTGTCGAGACGGGCGGCCTGCGCTTCGAGGCGCTGCCCACGCCGGGTCACTCCGAAGACGGCGTCGCGTTCGTGGCCAACGGCGAGGCGGTCTTCACCGGCGACACGTTGTTCAAGAACTCCGTCGGCGGCGGCGACTTCGAGACCGTGAAGGCATCTGTCATGGACGTGCTCATGACGCTGCCGCACGAGCTGCGCGTCTACCCGGGGCACACGGAGGAGACGACGATCGGCGACGAGTGGGAGGCGAACCCGTTCGTCGGCGTCTGGCGCGGTGCCGAGCCCGAAGGCACGGAGCCGGTGACGGTGGGCGGCGAGGCGGCGACGCTTATCGTCTGGTCGCCAGACTACGACGGCAAGGGTAAGGCCTGGGTGCGCTTCGCCGACGGGCGCGACGCGATCGTCGGCGGGTCCAGAGTCGAGCGTTGAAGCTCGGCGCCGTCTTCCCGCAGACCGAGATCGGCGCCGACCCGGGTGGCGTGCGGGAGTTCGCGCAGGCCGTGGAGGAGCTCGGCTTCGACCATCTCCTCGCCTACGATCACGTGCTGGGGGCGGACGACGCGCGTCACCCCGACCTCGTCGGCCCGTATCGCACCGAACACATGTTCCACGAGATCCTCGTGCTCTTCGGCTATCTGGCAGGCGTGGCGCCGGGTCTGGAGCTCGTCACCGGCGTCGTCATCACGGGGCAACGGCAGACGGCGCTGCTGGCGAAGCAGGCGGCAGAGATCGACGTGCTCACGGGCGGCCGCTTCCGCCTCGGGCTCGGCATCGGCTGGAATCCCGTCGAGTACGAGGCGCTGGGCATGAACTTCCACGATCGCGGCCGCCGGCTCGAGGAGCAGATTGACCTCATGCGGCGCCTGTGGACGGAGCCCGTGCTCGACTACGAGGGCCGCTGGCACAAGGTGACCGCCGCCGGCATCAATCCTCTGCCCGTACAGCGGCCGATTCCCATCTGGATCGGCGGCTCGGCCGAGCGGGCCCTACGGCGGACGGCACTACTGGCCGACGGGTACTTCCCGCAGCGGCCACTGGAGGAGGGCTGGCCCGCGACGATGGATCAGATGCGCGAGTGGGTGGAGGAAGCCGGCCGCGACTGGGCGTCGTTTGGCGTCGAGCAGCGGATCAACGTCGCAGCGGGCACCCCTGACGAGTGGCTACGGACGGCGGACGAATGGCGCTCGCTCGGCGCGACACACTTCTCGCTGGCGACCATGGGCGGTGGGCTGGATGGGCCGGATGGACACATCGAGCGGCTGCGCGAGGCGAAGGAGGTGCTGACGTGATCGTTCCCGAGGACATCGAGCGCTACGCGGAAGAGCACACGACGCCGCCCGAAGAACTGTTGCAAGAGCTGGAGGCGGAGACGAAGGCGACGCTCTCGTACCCGCAGATGCTGGCCGGCGCAGCCCAGGGCCGCTTCCTCGAGCTGCTCGTCCACGCGATCGGTGCGCAGCGGGTGCTCGAGATCGGGACGTACAGCGGCTACTCCGCGCTGTCAATGGCGGCGGGGCTCGCAACTGACGGTCGGATCGACACGTGCGAGATCGACGAGCAGCGGGCGGACGTGGCTCGCCGCTACATCGCCCGCAGCCCGTATGCGGATCGCATCACGGTGCACCTCGGCCCGGCTGTGGAGACGATCGCGCGCCTCGAGGGCGAGTTCGACTTCGTCTTCATCGATGCCGACAAGACGGGCTACATCGACTACTACGAGGCCGTGTTGCCGCGACTCTCCGAGCGCGGTCTGATCGCTGCGGACAACACGCTGTCCGACGGACGCGTCGTCGACGGCTCGCGGCCCGAGATCGTTGCCTTCAACGAGCATGTCATGAGCGACGACCGCGTGATCTCCGTTCTCCTGACCGTGCGCGACGGCGTCACGCTCATCCGCCGCCGTTCATAAAGGCGGCCAGTCGGTTCCCCTCGGCGCGTAGCTCCCGGAGCGCCGGCCGCGACAGCCGTTCGTACGGCTCGAGCTCGACGCGCCCGGCCTCGTAGCGCCACGCCCCGGCCACGCGACCGTCGACGAGGAAGGTCGGGACGGACGGCGGGTTCTTCGTGTCGAAGACGACCGGGCGGTATTCCTCCGGCAGGATGCCCGTGCGCCGGGCATGGACGAGCATCGCCGCATCCCACCAGGGTAGGAAGCGGACTGGTGCCGGCGTGTCGGCCGGTGGCAGCGGAGCACGGGGGAGATCGAGCAGCTCGCGACCCCGTTCGTCGCGGAAGCGGCGCAGCCGCAATCGCTTGAGTGCGGGGGCGAGCAGTCGAACGGGGACCCCGGCCCAGGACGAGGCGTCCTCGAGCGCGGCCGGACCAAAGCCGCGGAGGTACGACCGGATGAGATGGTCGTGGCCGTCCGCCTCCGAGACCGCGCCCGGCCCGACCCACTGCTTGGCGAGCGCATAGTTATCCGCGCGGCGCCGCTCCCACGTCCCCGACGGCGGCGCGCGGACGACGTTCTCCCAGAGCTGCGCGCGTCCGTCGAGCTCCTTCGCCGGGACTGGGCCAGAGAGGAGCGCCGACCTGAGCTTCGCCGCCCGCCGCTGCATCTCACGAGGGGTCGCCTTGTCGACTCGCAGCTGCCATTCGCGAACAGCCCGCCGCAGGCCGGCCGCGTACAGCCAGTACTCCCGCGCGGAGACGAGGTGGATGGTCGTCCGCATCAGCGTCCCCTGCACGACCGTTCGGCGCTCGAGCGCGCGCGTCAGCTGCTCGCGGCGGAAGTCTTCGAGGCACGACCAGAGCCGGATGTACGCGTTCGGCGCGTACTGATTCTGGACGCCTCCCATCCGCTCGAGCGCGAGGGGGATGGACAGCGCCGATCGTTTGAGGAGCAGCTGCCGGGCGAGCAGCGCGCGGTTCAGCTCCCGCTGCGTGAGCACGCGCTCGCTCACGGGAGAAACGCGAGCAGTCGCTCGCCCTCTGCCTCGAGCTCGTCGCCGGTTCGCCGCCGATAGGCGCGTGAAGGGCTCGAGGAGGAAGCGCCGCTTGTCGACCTTCCACGTCCCTGCCACGAAGCCGTCGACGAGGAACGTCTGCGCGACGTCCCCGTTCGGGGCGATCACGCGTTTCCGGAATGCATCGGGAAGAATCCGGCTCCGTTCCGGGGGCGTGTAGCCGAGGAGCGGTGAGTCCCACTTCGCGAGCAGCCGTGCCGGGGCTGGTGTGTCCGGCGAAGGGAGCCTCGCACGCTCGAGGTCGTAGAGGCGACGACCCGCCTCGTCGCGGAACGTGCGCGGGGCGACGGTGTCGAGAACTGTGCGGATTGCTGGCGTCGGGACGCCGAGCCACGACGCCATGTCGTCCACCGAGGCCGGCCCGAACGCGGCGAGGTACCGCGCGACGGCGTGGCTCATCGGAGGGGAGGGAATCGCGGGAAGCGGGCCGACCCACCGCTCGTAGGGCGTGAACTGCGCGCCGCGGTAGAAGCCGAACGTCCCCGACGGCGGGAGGTGGACGAGCCGCGCGTGCATGAAGCCGACCGTCCACAACGGCCAGATCTCGCCCTGCTTGATCGGGCGGTTCGCGAGGCTGATCGCGAGCGACCGCCACTCGTCCCACGTCTGCGGCCCGTCTGTCGTGGCTTCCCGCAAGCGCTCGGCGACCGCGTCGAGGTCGACAGGGAACTGCCGCTCGAGCTTCGGGCGGCGCGCGTCGACGATCGCCGCCGCGTACACCGGGTAGTCGGAGCTCGAAACGAGGTGGAGAGTGGAGCGCATGAGCGTCGCCTTCACGACCGACTTCCGCGCGAGCGCACGCTCGAGCTGCGGAACCGCGAACCCCTCGAGCCGCGACCAGAGCGCGACGTACGGCGCGGGCGACCATTGCGCCTGGAGCGCGCCGAGGCGTTCGATCGCCTTCGGGACGGAGAGTCGCTGCCGCTCGAGGAGGAGCTGCCGGGCGAGGAGCGCCCGATTCAGCTCGCGGAGGGTGAGGACGCGTTCGGCCATCGCGGGAAGTTATCGTCCTCTCATGGCCGTCAAGCTCCACCGCTGCTCGTTCGGCTGGCTCCAGTTCGACATCTGCTCGCGCGTACAGAGCGCGCTCGACGACATGGGCATCGAATACGAGGTCGTCTCGCACCCGATCTCGCGCCGGAAGCGGCAGGGCATCATCGAGCTCTCGGGCCAGAAGTACTACCCCGTGATCGAGTTCGAGGACGGAAGCATCTACCGCGAGCAGTCGAAGGACATGGCGGCCACGATCCGCGCCGGCAAGCTCGACGAGAAGCGGGGGGTCGCCGGCACCACGGGCTAGGAGGCCGGCGCCTGGCGTACCTCACTTCACTATGTATAGTGGAGGCGTCCACGATCCGGGAGGTACGCGGTGACCGTCATCGACGAACTGCTGGAAAGCGCGGAGAGCTACCGCGAGGGATTTCAGAAGGGCGACCTGGATCTCCCGCCCGCCCGGCGTGTCGCGATCGTCGCCTGCATGGACGCGCGCTTGAACCCCTACGGACTGCTCGGGCTGAGCGAGGGCGATGCGCATGTGATTCGCAACGCCGGCGGCGTGATCACCGATGACGAGATCCGCTCCCTGGCGATCTCGCAACGGCTGCTGGGAACCAAGGAGATCATGCTGATCCACCACACCGACTGCGGCATGCTCACGTTCACCGACGAGGAGTTCCGCCGACAGGTTCAGGAGGACACGGGGCTCAAGCCGCACTGGACGGTCGAGGCCTTCGACGACCTCGAGGAGGACGTGCGCCACTCGATCGCGCGCATCAAGGCAAGCCCGTTCATCCCGCACAAGGACAGCATCCGAGGCTTTGTCTACGACGTCGAAACGGCAGAGCTGCGGGAAGTGACCTAGCCCACGTCGAAGAACCGGCGCGGGTTCGCGATCTTCATCGCGTCGATCTGATCATCCGTAACGCCCGCGCTCCGCAACGCCGGCAGGACGGGGACCATCGCACCCAGAGGTCGGCGGTTCGAATCCGCTAGCTCCTCATGGTGATCCGAACCAGGTAGTCAGCGCGTCGCGCAATCCGGTATCTGTGCCGTCGCCGACCCAGGCGACGTATCCATCGGGTCGGATGAGAACAGCAGCCGGGGCTGCTACGCGGCCCAGAACCGGAAGCTCCCAATCGCCGTCATATTCGGCGTCGATCGCCAACACTCGGTCTGACCATGGGGAGGTATCGCAAGCCCAGGGCTTGCCGAGGTTCAGCAGGACCGCTCGGGCGTCGTGGAGGAGGGTGAATACTCGCACCGTGCCACCGGGGGTGACCAGGTCGAGATCGGGCATGCGGCGCCCGAGCAGCGGGTGTCCCTCTCCGAGGTCGTAGTGGATGTCGAGACCGGAGAGCATCCCGGCGATGCGCCGGCGCGGCTCGTCCATGCCCAGCAGTTCGGTCATGGTGTCGCGCAGGGCCTGGTGACGGTCGTCGGGGCTGACGAGCGCGACTTGCGCCATGGTGTTGTGCAGCACCCGGGCACCGACCGGATGCCGTTCGGCGTGGTAGGTGTCCAGGAGGCTCTCGGGCGATGTCTTGTTGACCACCTGGGCCAGCTTCCAGCCCAGGTTCACGGCATCCTGCACGCCGGTGTTGAGGCCCTGACCGCCGTGCGGGGGATGCACGTGTGCGGCGTCCCCGGCCAGCAGTACACGGCCGTGGCGGTAGGAGGCTGCCTGCCGCGACATGTCGGTGAACCTGGAGATCCAGGTGGGGCTGTGCACCCCGTAGTCCGTCCCGTCGACGGCGATGAGTGCCTCGCTGAGATCCTGCAGGGTGGGCTCTCCGGTGTGTTCGAGGTGCTGTTCGGTCAGTGCGACCCGTACTAGCTCTTCGTCCGCCGCCCGGCCGATGCCACCACCCTCGCGCAGGCCGAACTCCGGCTCCTCGGCCATCTCGACCTCGGCGATGATCCAGCTTCTCGAGGGATCCAACCCGACGAAGTCGATGCCGGCTGTCTGGCGGATCAGGCTGCGTCCTCCGTCGCAACCGACGAGGTACTCGGCCCGGAGTGATCGGTCGCCGGACAGCTCGACGTCGACACCGGTGTCGTCCTGAGCGAAGCCCACCACCTCGCAACCACGAAGGATCGGAACCCCGAGCTCGGCGACCCAGTCGGCAAGGATGGGCTCGAAGAGGCTCTGCCAGAGCGCAAGGCTGTAGTTGTGGCGGGTGGGGAAGTCGCTGATGTCCAAGATGTTCCCGGCGAAGCCCTGCACCGGATGCACCTGCCCCGCGGAGAGGAACCGATCCGCGATGCCACGCTGATCGAGCACCTCGATCGTGCGGGAGAGAAGACCCCCGGCTCGCGAGCCATCGACCTGCTGACTGGTGCGTGGTTCGACGATGACGACGTCGATCCCCGCCAACGCCAGCTCACCCGCCAACATCAGCCCCGTCGGGCCGCCTCCGGCTACCGCCACCGCATGCTCGGCCATACGCCACCCCCATCCCCGGAGGTTCTGATCTCTGCAGAAACCTATGTAGCGACCGCGTACAGGCGCCACTCTCCGGGAATTCCCTTCAGGTCTTCGAGCCCGCGTTCCTGGAATGCCATTCCGGAGCCGGCGACGAGGTCCTTGACCGTGCTCGATACCAGCACCTCGCCAGGCGCCGCCAGCGAAGCAATGCGCGCTCCGGTGTGCACGGCGATTCCCGCCACCTTCCCGTCGACGAGCTCGCACTCCCCGGTGTGCAACCCGGCCCGCACCTCGATTTGGAGCTCGCGCACGCCCTCGACGATGGCGCGCGCACACCGAATCGCCCGCGCCGGACCATCGAAGCTGGCGAAGAAGCCGTCGCCGGCAGCGTCCATCTCCCGGCCGCGGAAGCGTACGAGCTGACTGCGCACGAGCGCATGGTGTTTTTCGAGCAGCTCACGCCAGGCGCGATCGCCGAGCGAGGCAGCACGCTCACTCGAGCCGACGATGTCTGTGAAGAGCACGGTCGAAAGGACGCGCTCCGGTTCGGGCTCCTCCCATCCACCCCCGTGCCAGATCCCGGTCAAGAACTGCTCGATCTCTCCGACGATCGCCTCGCTGTCTCCCACCCATGGAAGGTGGTCGTCGCCAGGGAGCTCGACGTAGCTGGCGCCAGGGATCTGGCCTGCTGCAAATCGGGCACCCCTGACGTCACAGTTACGGTCGCGGACGCGGTGCACGATCAGGGACGGCACGTGAATCGACGGCAGGACCGTCCGAGCGTCGGTTTCCATGACCATTTTCATCAGAGTGACGGCCGCTGTTGGGCTCGCGCCGAGGCGTAGCCTGGTTGCATACCAGCGGCGGAAGTCCGCATCATCGGCCTTGGACGGCGCGTCGGTTCGAAGCAACTCGTCGCAGTACTCGGGTGTTCCCCAGCGCCTCGCCATCTCTTCGAGTAGCTGTTCGGGAGTCGCCTTCCGGTACGTCCCCTGCCAGGACAGCGACTCCGGCGACAGGAAGCTCCCGTAGAGAACAAGCGCCGGCGTCCGCTCCGGATATGTGGCCGCGAACAGCGCGGCCATTGCTGCGCCCTCCGAGTAGCCGAGCAAGGCAGCCCGTTCCGAGCCGACGGCATCCATGATCGCGCGAATGTCGTCCATCCTCGTCTCCAGGTCTGGCACACCGCTCACCCGATCGGAGAGCCCGGTTCCGCGCTTGTCGAAGATGATCAGGCGGCAGAACGACGCAAGCCGAGCATAAAAGTGCTCCAAGGTCGGCTCTTCCCAGCCGTACTCGACATTTGAGACGAAGCCCGGTGCGAGGATGAGATCGAACGGCCCGTCACCGAGAACCTGATAGGCGATCGAAACGTCGCCACTACGGGCATACCGTGTTTCCGGACGCATTGCGGCATGATCGGCCTCAATCCTCGAAGAAGCAAGAAGGCCGACGTGGCCAAGAGGTTCGGTCGTGAGACCATGGAGTGGGCTTACGTGGGAGCTGGTACCCGACCGGCCGGGTCTAGCGACCTCAAGTGTGGGATCTAGCCGCCGCACAGCCCAGGAGCAAGACCATCCGAGTCGATATTACGTAACGGCTCTGTTACGTTATCCAGATGGCGAGACCACTCGACCTCGGCGTCAATGACGCAATCGAGACGGCGACGCTCGCGCTCTTGGCCGAGCGCGGTTTCGCGCACATGAGCATGGAGGCGGTGGCAGCCAGCGCGGGCGTCGGCAAGCCTGCGATCTATCGGCGGTATCCGGACAAGGCTGCGCTGGTGGCGGCGGTCATCGGTCTTCAGCTCCCCGAGCTCGATCCGCCCGACCTCGGGGACACGCGGGCCGAGCTGTGGCGGGTAGTGGAGCAGGGTTTCCCGAAGGATGGTGTCGCCTATGTTGGTCTGATCGGCGGCCTGATTGCCGAGCACGAACGCCACCCCGAGCTGATCGACGCGTTCCGCCGCAGCGTCCTGCATCCTCGCCGGGCCGCCGCGAGAGCGCTGATCGAACGCGGCCAAGAGCGTGGCGACCTGCGAAGCGACATCGAGCCCGAGACCGCGCTCGACCTCTTCGCGGGACCGTTCCTTGCCCGGGTATTCGCTGGCTTGGACACGGGGCCGCGCTGGCGCAAGACCGCGTTCGCGACCTGGTGGGATCTCCTCAAGGAAAGGAAGCAGCGATGATCCAGTTCACGATCGACACTGAGATCGAGCGGCCCGTCGCCGAGGTCTTCGCCTACGTCACTGATCCCGACAAGCTCGCCACCTGGCAGACCAACACCGTGTCAGCGGTGCAGGAGGGAGATCGGCCCGCTGGGGCTCGGCACTCGCCTGCGGGAGGTTCACCGCGCGGGCGGCAAGGAGCTCGAGTCCCTGGTTGAAGTGTCCGAGTACGAGCCCGATCGGGTATTCGCGCTGCACGTCATCGAAGGCGCCCTGCCCGTCGATGCCCGGATCAGCCTAGAGCCGACCGAAAGCGGCACCCTCATGCGCTTCGGCGCCCATGGCCAGCCGACGGGCGCCCTGCGCCTCGCCGAGCCTCTTCTGCGGCGCACGCTGAAGCGCCAATTCGCGGGCCACTGTGCGAAGCTCAAGCAGGTACTCGAAGGACGATGTGAGTGACTCGTGACCGAGAGTGAACCGGACAGAACGGCTACCACCAACTCCCCCGAGGCGGGTGAACCCGCGGCGGGTCGCACGACGGGCCGTATTCGGGCGCGGCGTCGGAGCATCGTCATCGCAGTCGCGCTGGCCGCGCTCGTCCTGGGCGCTGCCTACCTCGTAAGCAAGCCCGGCTCAGACAAGCCTGCTGCCAACGGCCCAGACGCAGGCTCCAACTTCGCGGAGATCGAGAGCTTCGTGCAGAAGGAGATGGCCGCGCAGCGAATCCCGGGCCTTGCCATCGGCATCGTGCAGGGCGACCGCGTCGCGTACGTGCGCGGCTTCGGGACGGCCGACGACTCGGGGACGGAAGTGACTCCGCAGACGCCGTTCATCATCGGCTCGGTCGCCAAATCGATCACCGCGCTGGCGATCATGCAGCTCGTCGAGGCGAACAAGATCGAGCTCGACGCGCCCGTGCAGCGCTACCTGCCGTGGTTCCGGGTGGCCGACGAACAGGCGTCAGCCGAGATCACCGTGCGCCACCTGCTCAACCACACGAGCGGTATCTCCACCAAGACGGGAAGGTCGTACCAGGGTGATGGCGATACGAGCGCCACCGCCTTGGAGCAGGCAGTTCGCAGGTTGAAGAGCGCTGGGTTGATAGCACCCGTTGGCTCGAAGTACCAGTACAGCACCATCAACTACTCGGTCCTGGGCCTCATCGTGCAGACGGTCGCCGGACAGTCGTACGAGAGCTATGTCCAGACGAGGATCTTCGATCCGCTCCAGATGCGGAACTCGTACACGTCCGAGGTGGCCGCGCAGCCACAAGGCCTCGCGACCGGTCACAACTACTGGTTCGGCCGACCTCGGGCGGCGAACGAGGCGTACAACCGGGGCCTCGCGCCGGCGGGCTTCCTCATCTCCAGTGCTGAGGACATGACCCATTACCTGATCTCTCAGCTCAACGGCGGTCGGTATCGCGGCACATCCGTTCTCTCGTCCGGCGGGATCGGCGAGCTCCACCGGCCGGCCGTGCCGACGCCGGAGGAAGGTACGTCGTACGGCATGGGCTGGTTCGTCGGCCCTCGGAACGACATCCCGGCGGTCCACCATCAGGGCGAGACGTTCAACTACCACGCCAACGTCGTGCTGATCCCGCAGAGCCGAAGGGGAGTCGTCGTGTTGATGAATGCCGAAAACTCCCTCGACCTCTTCACCAGCGGTCGCATGGGAACGATCGCAGACGGCGTCACGAGCCTCCTCCAGGGGCAGCAGCCCCCTTCTCGCCCTTCGAACATCCCGACCTTCATCGTGTACGCGGCGCTGTTCGCGCTGCTCGTGCTCCAGACCCGCGGAATCGTCAAGTCGGTCGCTGCGCTGCGCCGCGGGAGTATCCGACGCGGCCGGATCGGCCCCTGGTGGCGCATCGGCCTCTCGTTCGTCGTGAGCCTGGTCTGGGCGCTGTTCGTCTTCGTGCTCGTGCCGAAGCAGCTGGGTTTGCCGCTCTCGGTCCTTGACGACGGGTTCCCCGACCTCGTCTACCTGCTGGTTGCCAGCGCGTTGGTTGCGCTCGTGTGGGCCGTCGTCAAGGCGATCTGGACCTACGCCGTCCTTCGCGGACAGCACGCCGCACAGGTGCCAGCGACCTAGGGCGCGGCGCGTCCTGATCGACCCCAGCCGAAGCGATGTCCCGCCTGTCGAACGTGATCCGGCACCATCCGCTCGCGAGCTTCTTCGTCCTGGCGTACGCGGCGTCGTGGATTCTGTGGATCCCGCTCGTCGTCTCGGGAGACGACTCCCCCACAGGCTTGGGCTTCGTGCGCGTGAGCTGGATCGGCGCCGCCGGGCTCGCAGACATTGAGCAGCGAAGGCCGGCAACCGAGGCCACCGTCTACCTGTGGTTCTCGATGACGAAGATCGCCACGGCGACCGCTGTCGTCCAGCTCGCAGAGCGCGGGAAACTGGGGCTCGACGAGCCCGTCGCGACCTACGTGCCCGAGTTTCCGCACTCGCCACATGGAAGCCGAAGCCCAGCGACGATCTGTCATCTGCTCAGCCACAGCGCTGGTCTACCGAACCCAATTCCGGTGCGCTGGATTCACCCGGCCGGAGCGCCAGCACCGGATTCGCGCCAGTTCACGCTGCGCTTGCTTGATAAACACCGACGCCTGAAGGGTGTTCCGGGCGAGCAGGCACGTTACTCCAACCTCCCGGGCGCCGCCGAAGGACTCACCACGCTGCGGAGGGGATCCGCCTCCATGTGCTGCCTCGAATGGGTAACCGCCGTATCTCGACGACCTTCCTTTGCACCACCGTTCCCGGGCGATGGCCGGCCCTATGTATCCGACGGCGCGACCTTCACCGGTGCGAACTTGTGGGTACGGGCGCCGCCGTACTGGGTGAAGCCGTCGAAGACCTCGTAGCGCCACGTGCCTGCGCTGGGGAACACGACGCGAGCCCGGTACGACGCCGATGCGGCTGGTCGACCTCGCCCGGAAGGTCTTCGACACCGCGAGTGCTGCGAGGCTCGTCGAGCGGGCAGCCGCAACCTTCCGGATCGTGACCGTCGGGCTCAGGCAGCAGAGCGGCTGACTCGCGAGTCCATGCTGGAGCACCGTGATGTCGACGCACCCACGGCTCGCCGGCGGACAGGCCCTTCGGCGTCGAGCTGCAGCTTGACGGTCGCCCAGCCTCCGGCGAGCGCCGTGCTCGCGCATACGAGTGCCAGGGCTGCGGCGACAGTGATCAGTTGCCTGCGCATGAGAACCTCCTTTAGCCGGATGCGGCATATACACCGCGGTGCCGCCGGAGGTTCCACCGCGCCGCTATGCGGCGGTCACAGCAAGCCTGAGGCGGGCGAGATACGGTTGGTCGCGCTGTGCCTGGCGCGCTGCTCAGCGAGATTCGCGTCGCCAACTTTCGCAGCGCGCGCCGACTGGCGCTGCGGCCCGGGCCGATCTGCGCATTCATCGGCGAGCCAGGGGCCGGAAAGTCCAACGTGCTCCTCGCCATACGTGCCCTTCTCGATCCGAGCTTCGACCTCTCGGCGGCCGACGTAGCGTCCGGGCAGGGCTCGCTCTCCATCGAGGCGACGCTTGCCAACGGTCGCACCATCTCGCTCGACGAGCGTACCGGCGCCCCGCCGATCGTCCACTTTCCAACCACCCTTCGCGGAGGTGATCTCATGTCGGGCTCGGTCGATTCTTCATCCGCGGAGGCGATCCACGGGGTGATTCGCGAGGCGCTCGCACGCGCGCCGGCTCCCCGCGTAGCCCTCATCCGCGGCCTCGAGGCCTGCGCGACCGAGTTCTCGGGCGTCGTCTTCACGATCGAGGAGCCGGAGCTGTTCCTCGCCCCGCACGCACACCGGTATCTACGCAGGCTCATCCGACGTCTCGCAGAGAGCGGCAATCAGATCTTCTTCACCACGCACGCGCCGGGTCTGCTCAGCCTCGTCGCGCTCGACGAAGTCAACCTCGTCACCCGTGATGAGCTTGGCGTGACTGCGGTTGAACGGCTGCGCCCGATTCACGTCGACGACGCGTTTCGGGTCATGTGCGAGTTCGACGCGGAGCGCTCCGAGCTCTTCCTCTCGCGGGCGGCGATCCTCGTCGAAGGCATGACGGAGAAGATCACCCTGCCGTTCGTGTTCCAAGCGCTCGGCCACGATCCCGACGGTGAGCAGATCTCGATCGTGGAGTGCGGTGGCAAGGCGAATATGCCGCTGTTCATCGAGATCTGTCGACGGGCTCGGGTTCCATTTGTGGTCATCCACGACAGCGATCTACGGCCGGAGCGCGAGTCGTTGGAAGACGAGGTGAAGCTGAACGCGCTCATCCGCCGGCTGGCGGGGGCGCGGCGAACCATCGTGCTCGAGCCGGACTTCGAGGGCGTCGCCGGATTTCACGGAAGGGGACCCAAGCCCGAGCGTGCGTGGTCCCACTTGGCGCATGCGCCCCTGGACGAACTGCCCGAGCCCCTCGTCCGCGCCGTGAAGCTCGCTCTCGCCTCGGCTCACCCGCGCCAACCGTCCTACAGCTGATCTAGCGCTGGAAGAACCGGCGCGGGTTCGCGATCATCATCGCGTCGATCTGATCATCCGCGCACCGTCTCGACCGTGCCCAACCGGCAATCCTAGGGCTCGCCAGCGGCTCTATCCTGAACGGCGGAGCGATGGTGACGGCCGACGACGTCTGCGCCTTCGCGCGCACGCTTCCTCGGACGAACGAGGGGCTCGTGCGCGGCCAGGTGAAGTTCCGCATAGGCCGGATCGTCTATCTCGCGCTCTCTCGGGACGGCTCGACGATGGGCTTCGCGTTCCCCAAGGAGTTGCGCGAAGCTCTCGTCGAGTCCGAGCCCGAGAAGTACTCGCTACCGCGTCAGTCCGACATGCGCTACCACTGGGTTCACGTCCGGCTCGACGCGATCGACGCCGACGAGATGCACGAGCTCGTCGAGGACGCATGGGCCTTCACCGTGCCCAAGAGCGTGATCGAGGAGTACCTTGCAGTCAGGTCAGACCGAGCAGCCGGGCCGCGTTCTCCTTCAACACCAGGGGCCGCACGTCGTCCTTGAAGGCAGCCTGCTCGAAGTCCGCGAGCCAGCGGTCCGGCGTGATCAGCGGGAAGTCGGAGCCGAACAGCACCTTCGTCTTCAGCTGCGTGTTCGCGTACTGGACGAGCTGCGGCGGGAAGTACTTCGGCGACCAACCGGAGAGGTCGATCCAGACGTTCTGCTTGTGCAGGCAGACGGAGATCGCCTCGTCCTGCCAGGGAAACGACGGATGCGCGAGCACGATCTCGAGCTCCGGGAAGTCCGCAGCGACCTCGTCGAGGCACATCGGGTTCGAGTATTTGAGCAGGAAGCCGCCACCGCCCTTGACCCCCGTGCCGATGCCGCTGTGGCCAGTGTGGAAGAGCGCGGGCAGCCCCGCCTCGGCGATCGCCTCGTAAAGGGGATAGGCGCTCGCGGTCGTTCGGGAAGAACGCCTGGAGGTTGGGGTGGAACTTGAACCCCTTGACGCCGTGATCCCGAATGAGCGCGCGCGCGCGCTCGACAGCATCTGCGCGCGCGGGATCGACGCTCGCGAACGGGATCAGCACGTCTGCGTTCGCGGCCGCGGCCTCGGCGATCTCCTCGTTCGGAATCGGGGCGATCCCGCTGCGCGACTCCCAGTCGACCGTGAAGACCACCGCGGCCATGCCGCGTTCGCGGTAGTAGGCGGCGACGTCGTCGACCGTGGGGAGCGAGCCGTCCGCACCAAAGTACCGGTGCGCAGCTGCGCGGAGCTCCGCCGGCATCGGATCGTGTCCCGCGCGGGAAAGCTCCGTATGGACGTGGACGTCGATGGCGGAGACGGAGGCGACGTCGATCACGGCGAGACCGTACCGAGTTCGTCCTGCAGCGCCGCGCCCCACGCGAGGAGATCCCATTCCGCTCCGGGGCGCCCGATGAGCGAGACGCTCACGGGCAGGCCGCTCTGCTGACCCACACCGGACGGCAGCGCGACCACCGGGAAGCCTGTCCAGTCCCAGTAGTACGTCAGCGAAAGGTCGTCGAGATCACCGAACGGCTCCTCGTAGCCGCGGCCGCGCACGGGCGCGACGATCGGGATGGTCGGCTCGACGACGGCGTCGATCCGGTGCTCTGCGAACCAGTCGAGCCAGGCGGCGGTGTCCTCTGCCCGGCCGTTCTGGCTCGCGACGTACTCCTCCGCGGTCATCGCCCGCTCCTCTGCGTGCTCGAGCCGGGCGCGATTCGAGAAGCGATACGCCTCACGGAGATGCTCGAAGCGGCGGTGGTAGACGAGCATCTCCGTCAGCACGAGGTCGAAGAACTCGCCGACGACGTCCAGGCGGGCTGCCGGGGGCGGCGGCTCGACTCGCTCGCCGGGAAGTGCCTCGAGCGCGCGCTCGAACCCGTCGGCGACGTCCGGGTCGAGATCCGCGATCCGGGGCGAGACGGCGTAGCGGCGCAAGGTGCCGCGTTCGTGGGGCGGTTCGACGCCGGCGAGCGCCGCGAGCAGCGGCTCGCAGTCGCGCACGGTGCGGGTCATCGGCCCGGCATGGTCGAAGGTCGGCGACGAGCGGGACGATTCCGCGCAGCGAGACGAGCCCGCGCGTCGGCTTGATCGTCGACGTCCCGCACTCGGCCGAGGGAATGCGGAGCGAGCCGGCGGTGTCGGTGCCGGTGGCGGCTGAGACCTGGCCGGATGCGAGCGCAGCACCCGAGCCGCCGCTGGAACCGCCCGCCGACCGTTCCAGCGCCCACGGGTTGCCGACCTGGTCGGTCGTCCCGCCGCAGGCGAACTCGTGCGTGTGCAGATGGCCGAGCAGCACCATCCCCTCGGCGGAGAGCCGCGCCCACGCGTCGCAGTCGCGGTCGGGCACCTCGTCCAGCACGGAACTGGACGCCGTCAACGGCTTGCCCGCGACGGCATAGAGGTCCTTCAGCCCGATCGGGATACCGCAGAGCCTCGGCGCGTCACCGGCGGCGAGCCGCTCGTCCGCGCTTGCCGCCGCCGCGAGGGCGTCCTCCTCGTAGACGCGCACCCACGCGTTGATCGAGTCGGGATCGCCGTCGTGGGTGTGAGCGCCGTCCCGCTCGCGGATACGAGAGAGGCCCGCAGCCGACCAGCTCGCGCGAGGAGAGCGTGCGTGCCTCGAGCGCCGCGGCTGCTTCCAGTACTCCTAGGTCGGCCGGATCGGTCATGTGGTCGATCATTTCACCTCAGCTTCCAAGCCACGGTCGCGCCCGTGCTATACACGGCTGCGCATGGCCCACCGCACGACACCGCCGTTCCGCGCCGACCATGTGGGGAGCCTGCTCCGCCCGCCGGCGCTGCTTCAGGCACGCGAGGACCACGCCTCGGGTGGCATCGACGGCGACGGGCTACGTGCGATCGAGGATGAGGCGATCCGCCAGGCCGTGAAGATGCAGGAAGACGTCGGGCTGAGCGTGGCCACGGACGGCGAGTTCCGCCGAGCCTCCTGGCACATGGACTTCATCTACCAGCTCGGCGGCGTCGTGCGGCATCCGGAGGAACGTCTCACGATCGAGTTCCACTCAGACGAGGGCGATCTCGAGGCGGTGTTCTCCGGCATGCACGTCGAGGACAAGGTCGAGCTCCGGCACACGATCTTCGGCGACGACTTCGCCTTTCTGCGGGAGGCCGTGAAGGGTGCCACTCCCAAGCTCACCATTCCTTCTCCCAGCATGGTCCACTACCGCGGCGGGCGGGCCTCGATCGATCCCGGTGTCTACCCGGACCTCGGGGCGTTCTGGGTCGACCTGACGGCGGCCTACCGCGAGGAGGTACGGAAACTGGGCGAGCTCGGCTGCACGTACCTCCAGCTCGACGACACGAGCCTCGCCTACATGAACGATCCCGAGCAGCGGAAGTACGTCGCGTCGATCGGGGGCGACCCGGTCCACCAGCACGAGGAGTACATCCGCCACATGAACGAAGCGCTCACGGGCCGGCCGGCCGGGATGGCGGTCACCACGCATCTCTGCCGCGGGAACTTCCGCTCGTCGTGGGCGGCGGCCGGCAGCTACGACTTCGTCGCCGAGGCCCTCTTCAACGAGCTCGAAGTCGATGGGTACTTCCTCGAGTGGGACGACGAGCGCTCCGGAGGCTTCGAGCCGCTCCGCTTCATGCCCAAGGGAAAGGTGGCCGTGCTAGGGCTCGTGACCACGAAGCGCGGAGAGCTCGAGTCGAAGGACGAGCTCAAGCGACGGATCGAAGAGGCAGCGACGTACGTCGACGTCGACCAGCTTTGCCTGTCGCCCCAGTGCGGCTTCGCCTCCACGTTCGAGGGCAATGAGCTCACCGTCGAGCAACAGGCGGCCAAGCTCCGCCTCATCGTCGAAGTGGCCGACGAAGTCTGGGGCGCTTGAGAACCGTTCGAGAGGCGACGTTCGACGTCTTCCGCCGGCGTGGGCTGACGACGATGTTCGCGAACCCCGGTTCGACGGAGGTCCCGTTCCTCGCCGACCTGCCGGACGACATCCGCTTCGTCCTCGGGCTGCACGAGACTGCCGTGGTCGGGCTCGCTTCAGGTCTCGCGATCGGCAGTGGCCGGCCGGCGCTCGTTCTCCTGCATACGACGGCCGGGCTTGGCACCGGGGTCAGCGCCATCGCGACCGCCCGCGTGAACCGGGCGCCGCTCGTCGTCGTCGTGGGTCAGCAGGACCGGCGCCATCTCGCGTACGAGCCGTTCCTTGCGGGGAGGCTGTCGGGGCTGGCGGGCGAGTATCCGGTCAGCGTCGACCAGCCGGCGCTCGCGCAGGACGTTCCGGCTGCGATCGAGCGCGCGTTCCACGCGGCGGAGGCGAAGCGCGGGCCGGCGCTCGTGATCGTGCCGATGGACGACTGGGAGCAACCTGCCGACGAGGAGCGTGAGCCGGCCGCTGCGACGGGGCCCGTGTGGCGCAGCGTCGCTGCAGCGCCCGAGGCGGTCGATGCTCTCGTGGCCTTTCTCGCAGAGGCGAAGTCCCCGGCGCTCGTCGTCGGTGCGGGGGCGGATGACGAGGAGACGTGGGCAGCGCTCGTGGAGCTGGCCGAGCGCCTCGTGGCTCCGGTCTTCCAGGAGTCGTTCGGCGGCCGCGCGGGATTTCCGCAGGACCACCGGCTGTTCTGCGGCGTGCTGCCCGCCGAGCGAGGGCGGCTGCGGGAGCGGCTCGAGCCGTACGACACGATTTTCGTCGTCGGCGCGCCGGTCTTCCGCCAGGCGCCGTATGCCCCGGGACGCTTCACCGCGCCGGGAACGCGGATCGCCGTGGTCGGCGACGACCCGGACGAGGTGCACAGGAGCCCTGCCGAGCTGGCCGTGCGTCGCCTCGCCGGCGATCGTGTGCCGCGAGCTCGCCGGCCGTGTGCCGGCGCGCGACGCCCAGTCGCCCGAGCCGTTTCGTCCGCCGCCGCCACCCGCGCCGCCGGCGCCCGGCGAGCCGCTTTCCGCGAGCCACGTGCTTGCGGCGCTGGCCGAGCGGCTGCCGCGCGACGCCGTCGTCGTCGAGGAGGCGCCTGTCGACCGGCCCGAGATTCATGCACGGTTGCCGGCCCGCGAGCCTCTCGGCTACCTGAGCGCCGCCATGGGCGGCCTCGGCTTCGCCATGCCTGCGGCCGCCGGAGTACGCATGGCATTGCCGCGCCGGCCTGTCGTGGCCGTCGTCGGAGACGGCTCGGCCATCTACGGTGTTCCGGTCGTCTGGAGCGCGGCCCATTACGGGATCGGCGTCCTCTTCGTCGTC
Source organism: uncultured Actinomycetes bacterium (assembly GCA_963786725.1). Classification (GTDB taxonomy): domain Bacteria; phylum Actinomycetota; class Thermoleophilia; order Gaiellales; family Gaiellaceae; genus PALSA-612. The sequence goes on from CAWBAD010000015.1 coordinate 54,234, forward strand.
CTCTCGAACGAGCGCTACGCAGTCATGGACCGGCTCGTCGAGCGCCACGGAGGCACCGGCCCCTGGCCCGCGTTCGCCGAGGTCGAGCTCGCGACGATTGCGCGCGGCTTCGGCTGTCCTGCCGAACGCATCACGACCCACGACGAGCTGCTCTCGTCGCTGGACGACGTCGTGCCCACGCTTGCAGATCGTGACGAGCCCCTGGTGCTGGACGTCCTTGTGGCGCCCACGCTCGACTTTGCGCCCTGACGCCTGTAGTTGCAGAGTCGCTGCTAATCGAGAAAGATCTGCTTTGTCGGCATCCGCCGGCGAGCAGCGAGATGCTGCCAGGTCGGGCCTCGACCCGACACTTCGACGAACGGAGGAAGTAGATGACGCATCGAAGAGTGGGCATTGCGCTCGTACTCCTCGCGTCGCTGGTCGCGACCGCGGTTCTCACGATCGCCGCGAGCGCCAGTCGGTCTCCAGCCGCCACGATCGTGGGGCAGGGCAAGGCGTCCCCGAAGAAGAGCGTGTGCGGCCTCGGCACGGGCAAGAAGGCGACGGGCAAGCCTGTCAACATCGGCGCGATCGTCACGGTCGTACCGGGGCTCAACTGGGACGAGATCACGGACAACGCAGCGGCCTACTACAACTGCGTGAACGACAACGGCGGCCTCAACGGCCGGCCGATCAACTTCATCGTCCACGTGGAGCAGATCAACCCGGAGCAGGTGGCCGCCTTCGCGAAGAAGCTCATCGAGGAGGAGAAGGTCGTCGCGCTGGCCGGGACGATCGACGCGCTCGACTGCGCCGTCAACGCGAAGTACTACGCCGAGAAGAGGTTCTACGTGATCGGTGACGGCGTCCACGACAGCTGCTACGGAGGGACGCCCTACCACGCGGCGATCAACTACGGCCCCGCCTACAGCACCCTGGGCGCGGCGCAGTACCTCGTCCGCAAGGGCGTCAAGGGCACCGTCGTCGTCGTCTCGCCACTCGGTGTCGACGCGGCGGGGACGTGGAACAAGCCTGCGATCGCATTCCTCAAGTCAAAGGGCATCAAGGGCATCGACGTCCACGACCCGTACCCATTCCAGGGACCGCAGCAGGCACAGAAGTACGTGCAGCTGGCGGGCAAGGGCGGCGGGGTCATCCTCGACTCCACGACCTCGGAGACGCTCAAGGTGATCAAGGCCGCTGAGGCAGCCGGGATCGCGAACGACGTGCTCTGGGCCGGCTCGACGCCCTCGAACGACACGACCTTCGCCAAGGGGGCCGGGAAGTTCTGGAACGGCAAGTTCGGCGTCAACGCGGAACTGACCCTCCTCCAGGGGAGAGGGCCCGACGCGACGCTCTACCGCGCCGTCCACGACAAGTACGTCGACAAGTGGGGCAAGTCGAGCTTCGGTCAGTTCGGATTCCTCGACGCGAGGATTGCGACCGAGGCCCTGCTGACGATCCCGCCGAACAAGATCACCGCGAAGACCGCCAACGCGGCGTTCCTCAAGATCAAGAACTGTCAGGAGCGATCTGCTCTGCGGCCCGTGGTACTACGGCAAGCTCCCCGGGCACATTCCGAGCCACGCAGGCATGACAGTCGTGCCGAAGGACGGCAGGATGGTGCAGGCCGAGGCCTGCTTCAACCTCGCGCCCATCACCAAAGAGCTCAAGGCCGCCTACGCGGCGGAGAAGAAGTTCGGGCTCACGAGCGGGAAGCCGTTCCCGCCGCGCCCGTGGGATCGATAGGAAGAGAGGAGTACTAGAGAGGATTCACAAGGCGCCCGGAGTCTTCGATGCCGACACTCCACGATCTCATGCAGTACGTCCCGCTGGGCGTAGCCCTCGGTGCGATGTACGGGGTCTCCGGTGTCGGCATCGTCGTTCTCTACCGGACGACAGGCGTGCTCAACCTCGCCTACGGGGCGATCGGGGCTCTGGGCGCCTTCCTCTCCTGGGAGTTGATCAACAACACGACGTGGTGTCCGAACTGGCTGGCGTACGTCGTGTGTGTGCTGTTCGGTGGCGTCGCCAGCCTCGTGTACGGGCTCGTCTTCGGGCCGGTGTTCGCGGCGCGCGAGCCACTCGTCAAGGCCTGCGCGACATTGGGTCTGGCCTTGATCTTCCTCGCGATCATGAGCTGGGCCTGGCCGGCCAGCGCGGCGAAGTCGTTGACGCTCCCGAGCAACAACTGGCACAACTTCGGCTACCAGGTCGGCGACGTCCGGGTGAGCTGGACGCAGATCATCGCACTGGCCTTCGCCGTGGGAGTAACGGCCTGGACGGCAATGTTCCTGCGGGTGACGAAGCTGGGCACGGCGATGAGGGCGCTCGCCAACGACCGCGAGATCACTGCAACCCTCGGCGTCCCGGTGCGGCGAGTCGAGGCATCGGCGTGGTTCGTGTCCGGGCTGATCTGTGGCACCGTAGGGCTGTTGCTGCCGAGCCTCTTCTACTCGCTCGACGCAGTGCAGTTGACGTTCTTCGTCATCTCGGTGCTGGCCGCAGCGCTCATCGCGCGTCTGCAGTCGCTGTGGGTGACGCTCTTCGCAGCGCTCGTGATCGGCATCGTCGAGTCGTGCCTGTCCGCGTTCGCAACGTGGCCCACGCAGGAACAGCCGCTCTCGCAGTACCGGGCAATGACGCCGTTCGTGCTCGCGATCGTGGCACTTCTCTTGCTGGGACGGCGTCGCGAGGTTTCGATCGCGCGGGCGGGGCACTAGACCGGTGACCGAGGCTCACGGCCCGCGCCGAGTGCGCGCGCTCTTGGCTGGCACGGCGGCGGGAGACATCGAGCGACGCACCGTCGTGCGCGCAATCGTGATCGCGGCGCTGCTCGCACTCTTCCTCCTACTGGCGCCCGAGCTGGTCGGCGTCTACTGGATCAAGATCCTGACGGCGGTCGCCATCTACTCCGTAGTCGCGCTCGGTGCCGGGCTCCTATACGGGCGCGTCGGGATGGTGTCGCTCTGTCAGATCGCTCTGCTCGCGGTCGGCGCCTGGGCAGGGGCACGGCTGCTGTACGCGACCTCGCTTCCCTTCCCGCTGGTGCTCGTGCTTGCCGGTCTGGCCACCGGGGTGATCGGGACGTTGGTCGGGTTGCCGGCGCTACGCATCTCGGGGTTGCACCTCGCGCTGATCACGCTCATGTTCGCCGGCGCGATCACGCTCGTGATCAGCGTCGTCCACTTCCCGAACGGCGGCGGAGGGTTCCTGGGCGTGCTCCAGTTCGGGGCGGGCCCGAACATTCGCCGGCCGGCGATCGCGACGAGCGACACGGCGTACTTTCGCTACACGGTGATCGTCGCGGCGATCATGTTCCTGCTCGCCTTGTGGCAGATCGCCGGCAAGTCCGGGAGGGCGTGGGCCTCGATCCGCGAGAGCGAGCCGGCCGCGCTCGCGGCCGGTGTCAACATCACGCAGTACAAGCTGTGGGCGTTCGCGCTCGCCGCCTTCATGACGGGTGTCGCAGGCGGCCTGATGGGCGCCAGCGGCGGGCAGTTGACGCCATTGCAGTTCCCGACGCAGGACTCGATCGTGCTCCTGGCCGTGATCCTCATGGGCGGGATCTACAGCGTGTGGGGCGCGGTCGTGGCCGGCCTCCTGATCAGGCTCCTGCCCGCGCTCCTGGAAGACTGGGGGCTCTCGTACTACCTCTTGCTCCTCTTGTTCGGTGTCGGGGTCCTCCAGGTGCTGGCAACCGCTCCCGGAGGGCTGGTCGACCAGGTGCCGAAGGACGTGAAGAAGCTCGGCCGCGGGCTCCGGCGACTCGTCGGTCCGAAGGGGCGAGTCGCGTGATCGAGGTCGAGGGCCTGACCGTACGCTTCGGCGGGGTCATTCCCGTCGACGACATGAGCGTGACGTTCCCGGGCGGGGCGTGCGGGCTGATCGGGCCGAACGGCGCCGGCAAGACGACGTTCTTCAACGTGTTGAGCGGCTTCGTCAAGCCTGCCGCCGGGTCGATTCGAGCGTTCGGTGAGGATCTCCTGAAGATGGCCGATTACCGGCGCGCGCGGTGGGGTCTGCGACGCACCTTCCAGCAGGAGCAGGCGATCGAGGGGCTTTCGGTGTACGACAACGTGGCGATCATCCACGAGCATTCGGGCGCCAAGCGTGCGTCACGGCGGGCCGAGGTGCTGAGCGCGATCGACTTCGTCGGACTCGAAGCGCCTCCCAAGGCCAAGGTGGGAGGACTCGGCGCGCGCGAGCGGCGCCTGGTCGAGGTGGCACGGACGGTCGTCGGTAGCCCTCGGGTCGTGATGCTCGACGAGCCGGGAGCCGGCCTACCAGAGCAGGAGACCGTTCATCTCGGGCAGTTGATACGCAAGATCCCGGAGCAGTTCGGCGCGCTCGTGATCCTCGTCGACCACGACATGAGCCTCGTGTCGGCGTGCTGCGAGACGACGGCGGTGCTCGATTTCGGCGAGCTGATCGCGTCGGGCCCGACGGCAGAGGTGCTGCGGAACGAGCGTGTGATCAACGCCTACCTCGGCACGGAGGAGGAGCTTTGACATCCGCCAACGGCGCGAAGCGTTCGCTGCGGATCGAGGGCGTGTCCGTTCCGCGGGGCGGGCGACTCGTCGTCGAGGAGGTCTCCCTCGAGATCCCACCGGGCGAGGTGACGACGCTGCTCGGCCCGAACGGCGCCGGCAAGTCGTCTCTCGTGCTGGCCGTCGCCGGGGTGCTGCGCCCGAGTGCCGGGCGAATCCTGCTCGGCGACCGCGATCTCACCCGGCGCGCGCCAGAGCGGATTCGCACCGCCGGCCTTGCGATCGTCCCCGAAGGCCGCCGGCTTCTGCCGGCGCTGAGCGTCGAGGACAACCTCCGGGTGGCGACGTACGCGCTCTCACGCGCGCAGCGACGGGACGGCCTGGCGTATGCGCTCGAGCTCTTCCCCGAGCTGAAGGCGCGCTGGGGGGTGCCGGGACGGCTCCTGTCCGGTGGGGAGCAACAGATGGTCGTGCTCGCCCAGGCCCTCGTCTCGCGTCCGAGCACGCTTCTCGTCGACGAGCTCTCTCTCGGGCTTGCGCCCGTCGTCGTCAAGCGTCTCGTCCCGACGATCGAGTCCGTCGCGGCAAACGGGGTCGGGGTGCTCCTGATCGAGCAGTTCGCCCACCTCGCGCTCTCGCTCGCGAAAGCGGCGTATGTTCTCGAAGGGGGCCGAATTCGCTACGAGGGCACTGCGGACGACCTCAGGAACCGACCCGGCGTCTTGCACTCCGCGTACCTCATGGGAGCCGAGGTCGCCGACGGCCCCGCGGCGGGCGCCTGAGGAGAGACGTGCGCGCGGCCGTTACGGAGGCTCGGGCGATGATGCGCGTGGTCGACGTGCCGGAGCCGCCGGCGCCGGGGCCGGGCGAGGTGCTCGTCAGGCCCGAGGCTGTCGGTCTCTGTGGCTCCGACTTCCACTACTTCCTGGGCGACGTGGGCGGCGTGGCGGACCACGAGCGCTACCCGCGGATCCAGGGTCACGAAGCGGCGGGGGTGATCGAGGCGATCGGTGCCGAGACTCCGGCGACGCTCCGCGTCGGCGAGCGCGTCGCGATCTGGCCGCACACTTCGTGCGGGCACTGCTACCCGTGCCGCATCGGCCGGAGCAACGCGTGTATCCGGCTCGATCTCATCGGGATCCACCGGGACGGGGCGCTCCAGGAGCGCTTGCTTCTGCCCGCTGCGCAGGCCTTTCCCGTCGGCGAGCAGGACGCGGTGAGTGCCGCGGTAGTAGAGCCGATGTCGATCGCCGTGCGGGCGGTCGTCCGCGGCCGGGTTGCAGCCGGCGAGAAGGCGGTGGTCTTCGGCGCGGGGCCGATCGGTGTCGCGGTCGCGGTCGCCGCGACCGACAGGGGTGCGGACGTGCTGCTCATCGACCCCATCGAGTCGCGTCTCGAGCGGGGACGCGCGACCGGCGCAGATGTGCTCGCTCTCAGCCCCGGAACGGATCCGATCAACGCCGCGCGGGAGTGGGCGGGCGGTGACGGCCCCGAGGTGGTGTTCGAGGCGACGGGGGTCGCCGAGATCGCCCAGACGTGTGTCGAGCTCGTCGCGTCCGCCGGCCGCGTGGTCATCGTCGGCCTCGGGACGACGCTCGCGCCGCTCGAGATCGGACGGCTCGCGTTCAAGGAGGTCGACGTGCTCGGCACGAGCACGTGCAACGCGGACGAGTTCGCCGAGGCGATCGCTCTCGTCGCCCGCCGCAAGGACGCGCTCGCGGGCTTCGTCACGCACGAGTTCTCGCTGGAGGAGGCGCCCGAGGCGCTGGCGTACGCGATCGAGAACCCGCAGCAGGTGATGAAGGTCGTGGTCCGTCTCGACGGAACACAATGATGGACTCCCGGAGCGTCTACGAGCAGCTCTTCGATGTACGAGGCACACGCATCGCGGTCACGGGCGCGGCGAGCGGGCTCGGGTTCGCCATGGCCGAGGTGCTCGCCGACTGCGGTGCGCGCGTCACGTTGGCGGACATCGACGCCGACCGGCTGGAGCACATGACCGCGTCGCTAGCCGAGCGCGGCGGCACCGTCCGCTCGTTCGTGGTCGACGTCTCCGATGAGGATCAGGTCAAGGCGCTCGTCGACGACGTGGTCTCGGCCGAGGGAGGCGTCGATGTCCTCTTTGCCAACGCCGGCATCGGGGCAGTGCCGGGGTTCGCGGTCGAGGGCGGCCAGCAGCTCGACACCGTCGAGCGCGCGGACTGGGACCGGGTGCTCGGAGTTAACCTCGACGGAGTGCTCTTCACCATGAAGCACGCGGCAGCGGTGATGAAACGCCAGGGCGCCGGCCGCATCGTCGTCACCTCGTCGAACGCGGGGCTGCGCGCCGAGCCGGAGGTCTGCTACGGGTACGTCGCGAGCAAGGCGGCGATCGTCAACCTCGTCCGCCAGGCGGCGCTCGAGCTCGCCCCGCACGGAGTCCACGTAAACGCGATCTGCCCTGGACCGTTCAAGGGCACGCGCATAGGCGGTGGCGTGACCGAGAATCCGACCCCCGAGCTCGAGCACATGTGGGCGAAGACGGTGCCGCTCGGCCGCATGGGCGAGCCCGAGGAGCTGAAAGGTCTCGTGCTCTTGCTCGCCTCGCAGGCCTCGAGCTTCATGACCGGCGCCGTGTATCTCGTCGACGGTGGCACGCTCGTCATGGCCGCTGGTTAGCGACTAGAGTCGGCGCGTGGCGCTCCGGACTCTCGATGCGGACCGCGCCGAAGCGGTCGAGGCTCTCTGCGAGCTGATCGTCCCCGGGTCGCGAAGAGTCGGTCCGAGCGTGTACATCGACGCCGTGCTGTCGGGTATGCCGCCGGAGGTACGGGACGGCGCGCTTGCCTCGATCGACGCACTGGCGCCCGCCGCCGCCGAGGGTGCGGAGGCGCTGGCCGAACACGAGCAAACGCCGGAGTTCGGCTTCGTGCGCGCGCTCGCGGTCGAGGCGTACTACAGCGACTTCGTCGCGCCCGGCCACGAGGGCCCAGGAGCGTGGGCTGAGATCGACTTCAACTCGCCGCTCGCGACACGCCTCGCAAAGGACTGGTCGTACCTGGGGATCGCGTGAAAGACAGGTTCGACGTGGTGGTCGTCGGGTCGGGCGCGGGAGGGGGTGTCGTCGCAGGTGAGCTCGCGCAGCGCGGCCGGGACGTGCTCCTCCTCGAGTGCGGCCCGCACCTGACCGCCGCGGACTTCACGCGCTTCGAGGCGAAAGCGACCCACGATCTCTTCTGGCCGCTTCGTCTCGCGCCGGCCGGAAACGGTGAGATGGTCGCCTTCCTTGCCGGCCGGTGCGTCGGAGGGACGACCACGATCAACACGAAGGTCGCGCTGCGCGCGCATGAGCGCGACGTCGCGAAGTGGCATCCCGCGACGGGCCTGACGAAGGAGGACGGCTCGCCGTTCACGGCGGCCGACCTCGACCCGTATTACGACCGCGTCGAGGCGCGGCTGGGCGTGCGCGAGCGCACGGACTGGCGGAAGAGCGTCTACACCCTCGAGCCCGGCTTCCGTGCCCTCGGTGCGGAACTCGAGCCCGTGCGCTCGTATACGGACGCGAACTGCATGTCCTGCGGCTCCTGCCTTCAGGGCTGCCCGACAAACGCGGGCAAGTCGACACTGAACACCTACATCCACGACGCGTGGGCGGCGGGTCTCCTCGAGTTGCGCCCGAACGCGAACGTCGAGCGGGTGCTGATCGACAGCGCCGAGGCGACGGGCGTCGAGTACGTCGACGGCGAGGGCGAGCATCACACCGTGCGTGCCGGCGGGGTCGTCGTCGCCGCCGGCGCGCTGAACACGCCGCAGCTCCTCCTCCGCTCGGGCCTGACGGGAGAGGCGATCGGGCGCAACCTCGGGCTCCATCCCGTTCGCCTCGTATATGGCCTGTTCGACGAGCCGCAGGACGCGCACATGGTCTACCCGATCACCGCGCACGCGATGGACCACCAGCACGACGAGGAGGGCGGCTTCGTGATCGAGGCGACGACGATCCAGGACCCGATCTCGTTCGCGACGACCCTCTGCGACGAGAACGGGCCGATGTGGGGCGAGCGGCTCGTCGAGGCGGTCCGCGCGTTCCGCCGCTGGAACGGCGTGCTCGCGATGGCGAACGACGACAACACGTGCGCCGTAGTCGTCGACGACGGTAACGAGCGCTTCGACATCGACTTCGAGCCGCAGGAGCTCGAGCGGATCGATGCGGCGTTCCAGTTCAGCAAGGACGTCCTCGAGGCCGCGGGTGCAACGAAGGTCTGCTGGACCGGCCTCGCCTCGACCCATGTTCAGGGGAGCTGCCGGATGGGCGACGACCCGGCGCGCTCGGTCGTCGACCGGAACGGCGAGACGCACGAGGTGAAGCGGCTCTTCGTCGGCGATGCGTCTCTCGTGCCGCGCACGCTGTCTGTGAATCCGTCGCTGACGATCATGGCCCTTGCGACCAGGCTCGCCGACCACCTCGATGCCGATGCGAGCGGCTACCTCGGCGCGAAGCCGGCGTGCGAGCGCAGCGGCGTGAAGGCTGCGCTGCTGCGCGAGTACCACCAGCCGCTCGAGCTCGTCGAGCGGCCCGAGCCCGAGCCGGACGGCGCGCGCAGCGTTGTCATCCGCGTCGGCGGTGCAGGCGTGTGCGCGACCGATCTCCACGCCATCGACGGGCTGATGGAGGTCGCCGGCGTCACTCTGCCGCTCGTCCTCGGGCACGAGAACGCCGGCTGGGTCCATGCGATCGGCGATGACGTCACCGCCGCCTCGGTCGGAGACCCGGTCCTCCTGTACCCGCCGTACAGCTGTGGGCTCTGCGTCTCCTGCCGTCGCGGGATCGACATGCACTGCGAGCGCCACCGGTTCACGGGCCTCACGCAAGACGGTGGGTTCGCGGAGTACGTCCGTGTCGACGAGCGCTCGCTCGTGCCGCTGCCGCCGGGCACCGAGCCGGCCGAGGTGGCGCCGCATTCGGACGCGGGGATCACCGCGTATCACGCGGTGAAGCGGCTCTCCGACAGGCTCGGGCCGGGAACGACCGCCGTTGTCATCGGCGTCGGTGGAGTCGGACACATCGCGCTCCAGCTGATCCAGATCCTCGGGTCGTCGAGGGTAATCGCGATCGACACGGACGAGCGCCGTCGCAGCCTCGCGAACGAGCTCGGCGCGGACGAGGTGCTCGGTGAGCGGCCCGACCCGGCGGACGCCGTGCGCGAGGCGACGAACGGCAGGGGTGCCGACATCGTCTTCGACTTCGTCGGCACGGACGACACGCACACGTCTGCCCTCGCGATGCTCGCGTCGCGTGGCATCTACTCGGTCGTCGGCTACGGGGGTATGGTCACGCACCCCTCCGTCGCGATGATTGCGACGGAGACGGCGATCTGGGGCAATCTCGTCGGGAGCTGGATCGATCTCTGGGAGCTCGTTCAGCTGCATGCGCGCGGCGAGGTCACCTTGCGCTCGGAGACGTTCCCGCTCGAGCAGGTGAACGAGGTGCTCGACCGCCTCCGCGAGGGCGAGATCACCGGCCGCGCCGTCCTCGTCCCGTAGGCTCCGCGCTTCGTGCTCACGCAGGGAGAGATCCTCTGGACGCCGCCCGCCGACTGGCGGACCTCGTTCGAACTCGGCCGCTACCTCGAGTGGCTGAAGGACGAGCGTGGGCTCGACTTCCCCGGCTACGAGGAGCTTCACCGCTGGTCGATCACTGACCTCGAAGGCTTCTGGGGCTCGATCTGGGACTTCTTCGAGATTCGCGCGCACACGCCCTACGAGCGAGTCCTCGGCTCGCGGGACATGCCAGGCGCCGAGTGGTTCCCGGGCGCGCGGCTCAACTACGCGGAGCACATGCTCGGCCGCGACGAAGACCGCGATTCCGTTGCGGTGGTCGCCCGATCGCAGTCCAGGGGGCCACTCGAGCTGACCTTCGGCGACCTCCGCGAGCAGGTTGCGCGGGCGCGAGCGGGCCTGCAACGGCTCGGCGTAGAGCCCGGCGATCGCGTGGTTGCCTACCTTCCGAACATCCCCGAGACGCTCGTCGCCTTCCTCGCGACCGCGAGCCTCGGCGCCATCTGGGCCACGTGCCCGCCGGAGTTCGGCACGCGCAGCGTGATCAGCAGGCTCGGCCAGCTCGAGCCGGCTGTCTTGCTGGCGGTGGCCGGCTACCGCTGGGGTGACACGCACGTCGATCGCCGCGAGCAGGTCGCCTCTGTCCGCGAGCAACTGCCGTCGTTGCGGTCGGTCGTGCACGTTCCCTATGCGGGCGGCGAGGGCGACACGCTTCCGAGCTCGGTGGGGTGGGAAGAGCTCCTGGCCGAGCCCGGGCCTCTCGAGTTCGAGCCGGTGCCGTTTGCTCACCCGCTGTACGTGCTCTTCTCGTCCGGTACAACGGGGTTGCCGAAGGCAATCGTGCACGGCCACGGCGGCATCCTCCTCGAGCACCTGAAGAACCACGCGTTCAGCTGGGACCTCCGTCCCGGCGACCGCCTCCAGTGGTTCACGACCACCGCCTGGATGATGTGGAACGCGCTCGTCTCCGTGCTGCTCACGCGCGCCTCGATCGTGATGATCGACGGCAGCCCGGCGTATCCCGACGTGTCCTTCCAGTGGCAGCTGGCGGAGGAGACGCGGGCGACGTTCTTCGGCCTCAGCCCCGCGTTCACGATGGCCTGCCGCAAGGAAGGGCTCGAGCCGGGGACGCGCTTCGATCTGTCCTCGATCCGCATGCTTTGCGAGGCCGGCTCGCCTCTGCCGCTGGAGGGCTACGAGTGGCTGTACCGACAGGTCGGCCCGGACGTCTACCTCAACGTCGGCAGCGGCGGCACTGACGTGTGCACCGGCCTCGTGCAGGGTTACCCGCTGCTGCCGGTGTACGCAGGTGAGATGAGCGCCCCGTGCCTCGGCGTCGATGCCGTCGCGTTCGACCCGGACGGGAAGCCCGTCGTCGGCGAGCTCGGCGAGCTCGTCATCCGACAGCCGATGCCTTCGATGCCCGTCGGCTTCTGGAACGACCCCGACGGCTCACGCTACCGAGCCGCCTACTTCGAGGACTTCCCGGGGATGATGCGTTACGGCGACTGGATCATGTTCACCGAGCGGGGCAGCTCGATGATCACCGGCCGTTCGGATGCGACCCTCAACCGCGGCGGCGTCCGCCTCGGCACGAGCGAGCTGTACGGCGTCGTCGAGGAGTTCGACGAAGTGCTCGACAGCCTTGTCGTTCACCTGGAGCAAACGGACGACCTGCTGCTCTTCGTCGTGCTCCGCCCGGGGATCGAGCTGACCGACGAGCTGCGAAAGCGGATCGCCGACGCTCTTCGTTCGGAGCTCTCGCCACGACACCGCCCGGACGACATCGTCGCGGTGCCGGCGATCCCGCGCACGTTCACCGGCAAGAAGCTCGAGCTACCGGTCAAGCGCATTCTCACGGGCGTCTCCGTGGAGGAGGTCGTGAGCCGGGACATGCTGATCGACCCTGAGTCCATCGAGGCGTTCGCGGACTACGCAGACGCTCGCGCTTCGTGACGCTCGAGCGGCTCGACCACGTCCTCGTGCTGACGGACGACCTCGACGCGACGACCGCCTTCTACTGCGACGTGATCGGCTTCGAGCGCGGCGACCGCCCACCGCTTCCGTTCCCCGGCCACTGGCTCTATCTCGGCGGCGCCGCGTGCGTCCACGTCGCCGACCGCGCCGCGTACGAGGCGCACGCGGCGAACATGGGACTGGCGCCCACGGGCTCAGCGATCGACCATGTCGCCTTCGCCGCCGAAGGGTACGAGGAGATCGCAGCACGCCTCGAGGCAGCAGGTGTCGAGGCGGTGACGAATGACGTCCCAGCGGCGTCCATGCGCCAGATCTTCCTCAGCGATCCGAACGGCATCCGGATCGAGTTGAACATCACGTAGACACGGTTCCCCCGTCCTCGGTATCTCCCGGGCGAGCAGAGAGCTCGATGGATCTCGTGGCGCACGCGCCGCGCGTGGGCTGCCGGTACTCGAGCGATGACAGCCCCACGCGCCACCATGGAGACCGACACCGCGGCCGAGCGGCATACGCATCTGATCGTCTTCACGACAGCGGCTGCGCTGGCAATGGTCGCAGCCGCGGTCGTGGCCGACGCCGCGGGCCTCGCCGCCGTTCGCACGGTGACAGCGCGCTTCGACCCGATCTGGCTCGCGGTCTGCGTCGGCGCACAGGTTGCCGGCTACATCGGCTACGCGTTTGCGCTCCGCAACGTTGCGCAGGTGGACGGAGGGCCGCACATTCCTTTCGGGCAGAGCGCGAGGACGGTCGTCGCAGGCTGCGGCGTTCACGGAGCGGCGCATGTGTCCGGGGGCTTCGGCGTCGACTATTGGGCATTGCGACGGGCAGGGCTGGAGCGTGAGCAGGCAATCGCGCGCGTCGCGTGCCTCGGCACGCTCGAGTTGGCAGTCATCGGGCTCACGTCTCTGGCCTCCGCCATCGTGCTGCTCGTCGCCGGAGCGCACGTCCGGGCCTCCGTCACGTGGCCCTGGCTGCTCGTGATCCCCGGCCTGCTCGCCGCGGCCTGGGTGACGTCGCCGTCCCGTCGCGATCGCCTGGCCGACTCGACGGCCGGCGGATCGATTCGGGCCACGTTCGCTCACGGCGTCGCGGGGCTCGTGCTTGTCCGGTCGCTCGCCAGGCAGCCGCGGCAGCATCTACCGGGGCTCCTCGGCGTCGCGTGCTTCTGCCTCGGCGACATGGCCTGCCTGTGGGCCGCGTTACAGGCGTTCTCCGTTGAGATCTCACTACCGGCGCTCGTCCTCGCGTACGCGACGGGGTCCATCGCCAGCCGTCGATCGCTGCCAGGGGGAGGGGCCGGCGTCGTCGAGGTGCTCATGACCTTCGCGCTCGTCTGGGTCGGGGTACCGCTTGCCCCGGCGCTGGCGGGCGTCCTGCTGCACCGGCTGGTGAGCTTCTGGCTGCCGATCGTGCCCGCGCTCGCGTTGCTGCCTCACGGCGCACGGCTGCGCCGCGATCTCGAGGCCTCGTAAGCGGAAGCGTCTAGGAGGTCGCGACCGCCTCGGCCGGGAGCGGTGTCTTACCGGCGATCAAGTCGGCAGCCTTCTCCGCGATCATGATCGTTGCGGCGTGGGTGTTCGCGCGCGTTACCGTCGGCATCACCGAGGCGTCGACGACGCGCAGCCCCTCGACGCCGTAGACGCGCAGCTCCGGGTCGACGACGGCGCCCATCGCGCAGGTCGACGTCGGGTGATAGACGGTCTGGCTCGCTCGGCGAACCCAGGCCCAGATGTCGTCCTCCGAGTCCGAAGCGGGAACGCTGAGCGGCTCCCGCTCGAGTGCCCTGAGCGAGGGCTGGGACGCGATCTCGAGCGCGATCCGCACTCCCTCCAGCATGCTCGCGCGATCCTCCTCCGTCGTCAGGAAGTTGCAGACGCACCGTCGGCTTCGAGTCGGGCATCGGCGTGCGCAGGCCGACCTTGCCGCGCGACGTGGGCTTGATGATCACGGGCCCGAACGCATAGCCGTTGTCGGGCGGGGGGCTGAGGCCTTCGTCGAAGAACGGAGCTGCTGCAAAGTGGAACTCGACGTCCGGCGCCGGCAGGTCTGGCCGTGTCCGGAAGAAGCCTCCCGCTTCCGGGTAGTTCGAGGTGAGCGGCCCACGTCCCTCGGAGTGGAGCAGCTCGAAGTTCTCCGGGGTGAAGATCCCGAAGAGCCCCTGCTGGTCGGTGAGGTAGTTGACGTTGACCATGCAGTGGTCCTGCAGGTTCTCCCCGACCGGCAGGTCCTGCCGCACGGGGATTCCGAAGATCCCGAGGTCGGCCGCCGGGCCGATCCCCGAGAGCATCAGCAGCACCGGTGACTGGTATGTGCCGGCGGAGAGGATCACCTCGCGCTCGGCCCGGACCGTCTCGCGCTCACCGTTCTGGAAGAGCTCGACGCCGACGGCGCGGTCGCCCTCGAAGACGATTCGCTCTACGAATACGCCGGACCGCACTTCGAGGTTCGCCCTCGACTCGGCTGGATGGAGAAACGCGTCTGCCGCGCTGCAGCGCATTCCGTTGCGCTGCGTCAGCTGGAAGCGAGAGACGCCCTCCGGCCGGTCGACGTTCAGGTCGTCGATGTGCTCGTATCCCGCCGACACGGCAGCCTCGAGCTGCGCCTCGATGAACGGCGTCATCGAGCGGCTATCGGACACGGCCAGGGGGCCGCCGACGCCGTGGAACTCGCTCTCGCCGCGCTCGTTGTCCTCCGAGCGCTTGAAGTACGGGAGCACCTCGTCGTACGACCAACCATCCGCGCCGTTCGCTGCCCACTCGTCGAAGTCGGCGCGGTTGCCGCGCAGGTAGATCATCGCGTTGATCGAGCTCGAGCCCCCGATCACGCGGCCGCGCGGGAAGTAGAGCCGGCGCCCGCCGAGACCAGGCTCTTCTTCGCCATACAGATCCCAGTCGAGGCTGGACTTGAAGGCGAGCGGGAACATCGCCGGCACGTGGAGCTCGGCCGCCGTGTCGGGCGGGCCTGCTTCGAGCAGCAGCACGCTCGCGTTGGGATCCTCGCTCAGCCGGCCGGCGAGCACGCAGCCCGCAGACCCTGCACCCACGATGACGTAGTCGGCCACGATCGAGCCCTCCTCTCGCTGACGGGACGCAGCTTAATTGTCTGGCGATCCCGTGACCAAGATTGTTGGCAACACTGGCCGCGCACGTTAGGTTTCGCCCTGAGTGGGCGGCAGCGACGACCTGATCGGCCTCTACTGGACCACCTCCGGGCCGGTCGAGGTGCACTTCGGGCGCGAGTGGAGCCTCTTCAGCTTTCGCGAGCGCTGCGAGCAGGCTGCGCGGGTCGGGTTCAGGGGTATCGGGCTCTGGCACGCCGACCTCGAGCACCTGCTCGAGACGCAGCCGCTCGGCGAGCTGAGGCAGATCCTCGACGAGTACGGGCTCGACCAGCTCGAGCTCGAGTTCCTCGGGGATTGGTTCCTCGACCCGGACGATGAGCGTCGGCAGGCGGCCGACGAGAGGCGAGCGCTGCTCTTCGAGGCGGCTGCCGAGCTGCCGGCGCACCACATCAAGGCCGGGAACATCATGGGCACGGAGTGCGAGCTAGGGCGGATCGTCGAGGGCTTCGCCGAGCTCTGCGCCGACGCCGCGAAGCACACCGACGCGAAGATCGTCTACGAGTTCATGCCGTACGACGTCAACGTGGGCGACGTCGAGACGGCGGTCGAGCTCGTCGAGGGAGCGGACGCTCCGAACGGCGGCCTCGCGCTCGACACCTGGCACCTGGGAAAGCTCAGGCTCGACCCGGACGACCTCCGCCGCATCCCGCCGCGTTTCGTTTCCTGGGTCGAGCTCTCGGACGGCCCGTACGAGTATGCGGAGGACCGCCTCGACGAGGTGATCAACCGCCGCCGGCTGCCCGGCGAAGGCGAGTTCCCGATTGCCGAGTACGTGTCCGTGTGCCGCGAGCTCGGGTACGACGGCCCCTGGGGGGTCGAAGTGCTGTCGGAAGAGCTCCGCAACCTGCCCATCGAGCAGATCTTCGATCGAGCCTACGAGACGACGAGCGCGCAACTCGCTGCGTCACCGGAAAGGAGCCCCAGTGCCTGAGCACGGCCTCGACAACGAGCGGCTGACCTGGATGTTCACGCAGATGCTGCGCATCCGGGAGTTCGAGGAGCGCGTCAAGCGGACCTTCGAGGAGCATCCCGGCGTCATCCGTGGCCACACGCACCTGGCGGACGGGGCCGAAGCCTCCATCGTGGGCTCGCTTGCCGCCTTGCGTCCCGACGACCAGCTCACGGCGACGTACCGCTGCCACGGCTACCCCATCGCGCTCGGCACCGATCCGAAGGCGTTGATGGCCGAGATCTACGGCAGGGAGACCGGCATCTGCAAGGGCTACGGGGGGTCGATGCACCTGACCGACGTCGGGCGCGGCTTTCTCGGCACTTCCGGCATCGTGGGACAGGGCATTCCCCACGCGGCAGGCGCCGCCTGGGCCGCCCAGATTCGCGGCCAGGGCCAGGTCGTGCTCTCGTTCTTCGGCGACGGCGCCACGAAGCAGGGAGCGTTCCACGAGACGCTGAACATCGCCTCGCTCTGGAAGCTGCCGATCGTGTTCGTCATGGAGAACAACAGCTACAACGTCTACACGAAGGTCGAGCAGGAGGACGCGAACGCGGCGGCAGGTGAGCCGCTTGCGGTAAAGGCCCAGGCGCACAGCATGCCGGGCCTGACCGTTGACGGCGCTGATCCTGTGGCGGTGTACGAGCAGGTGTATTCGGCCGCCGAGCGCGCTCGCTCGGGCGAAGGGCCGACGCTCGTGGAGTCACGGGTCTACCGGCTCTCGGCGCACGGGAACATCATCGCCCCGCCCGGTGTACCGCTGCACTTCCCCGAGCACGAGGCGATCACGATCTTCGGCGCGGTCGAGGAGTACGAGGCCGCGAAGCGCGGAGACCCGCTTCCTCGCTTCCGCGCGCGGCTCGTCACCGACGGGACGCTGAGCGCCGACGACGCGGACGCGATCGCGGAAGCTGCGAAGAAGGAGATGGACGAGGCCGTTACGTTCGGTCTCGAGAGCCCGTTCCCGGCCCCTGAGCAGGCCGTGAACTACGTCTACGCCTGAGGAGGGCCGAACCATGGCACGTGAGCTTCCCTACATCGCGGCGATCGGCGAGGCCGTCCACCAGGAGATGGAGCGCGACGAGACGGTGCTCTATTTCGGCCAGAACCTCGCGACGAGCGACGAGGATCCATTCCTCAAGGCGTTCGGCGCGGATCGCGTACGCGTGACGCCGATCTCCGAGACCGCGGAGATCGGGATGGCGATCGGCGCCGCCTTCGCCGGCTACCGGCCGGTGGTCCAGCTGTACATGGCCGAGTTCATGCTCGTCGCCATGGACCAGGTCGTGAATGAGGCTCCGCGCTTCCATTACATGACGGCCGGGCAAGTCAAGGTGCCGATTGTCCTCCAGGCCGGCTACGGGTTCACCGCCGGTTGGGCCGGGCAGCACACCGGGACGATCTACAGCATGTTCATGGGTGTGCCGGGCCTCAAGGTCGCGGTCCCGTCCACGCCGGCCGACGCGAAGGGCCTGATGACGGCATCGATTCGCGACGACAACCCCGTCGTCTTCTTCCACCACTACCTGCTGACCCTCGAGCACGGCGACGTGCCGGAGGGGGAGCACGTCGTCCCGCTCGGCGAGGCTGCGGTACGGCGCGAGGGAGCCGATGTCACCATCGTCGCGATCGGCTGGATGGTCGGCCAGGCGCTCGCCGCCGCCGAGCAGCTCGCCGCCGACGGAATCGACGCCGAGGTCATCGACCCACGGACACTCGCGCCGCTCGACACGGCAACGATCCTCGCGTCCGTGGAGAAGACCGGCCGGCTCGTCGTCGTCGACCAGGCGACGCGGCACGGGTCGGTGGCAACCGTCATCGCCGCCGAGGTCGCGTCCGAGGGCTTCTCGTCTCTGAAAGCGCCGATCGAGCTCGTGACCGCGCTCGACGCGACGATCCCCTACAGCGAGCCGATGGAGCAGTACCTCCTGCCCGACGAGGCGAAGATCGTCGCGGCGGTGCAGCAGGTGCTCGGCACGTCGCCGGTCGTAGCGTAGGAGGGTCTGACGGAGCGGTGCTCGTCGCCGGGGCGCGCTGGAGGTTGTGATGCAAGGACGCAGGGAGCCCACGTACTGGTCAGTACGTGGGCGACCGAGGACGCCGCAGCACGGCCTTCCAGCGTGATTCCGGCGGCACAGCCACTGTTTCGTCAGACCCTCCTTGGGACACCGCTGTGGCGGCAGCTCGGCTGACGGCCGACGCCGGCCTCGCGCTTCTGCGCACCATGTGGCGCATCCGCGCCTTCGAGGAGCGCGTCGGCCAGTTGACTCGGGCGGACGAGGTGCACGGTCTCGTGCACCTCAGCGTCGGCCAGGAGGGTGTGGCGGTGGGCGTGTGCAGCCAGCTGCGCCCGGACGACGCCGTGTATAGCGGCCATCGTGCGCACGGCCACGCCATCGCCAAAGGCGCGCCGTTGAGCCGGGTGATGGCGGAGTTGATGGGCAGGGAGGACGGGCTCTGCCGTGGCCTTGGCGGCTCGATGCACCTCGTGGACGTCGAGCACGGGTTCCTCGGCGCGACGGGTGTCGTGGGAGGGAACGTCCCGCTCGCGCTGGGGAGCGCGCTCGCGAGCCGCCTCTCCGGCGGCGATCAGGTGGCCGTCGTCTTCTTCGGCGACGGGGCCGTCCAGGGCGGCATCTTCGTCGAGTCGGTGAACCTCGCGACTCTCTGGGGGCTGCCGGCGATCCTCGTGTGCGAGAACAACGGCTTCGCCGAGTTCACGCCGCGCTCGGCGCACACGAACGTCGAGCGCGTTGCAGACGTCGTGGCGCCTTACGGGCTCGACCGGGAGACCGTCGACGGCAACGACGTCGTCGCCGTCCGGGCTGCGTTCTCCGAGTTCCTGACCAGGGCGCGCCGCGGCGAAGGGCCCTTCCTGCTCGAGTGCCTGACCCACCGCCTCCGTGGCCACTACGAAGGCGATCCCCAGCACTACCGCGAGGCGCTCGCGGCCGACGAATGGCAGGCGCTCGATCCGATCCTGCGCCTCCAGCGGCGAGGCATAGAAGAAGGCTGGCTTGCGGTGGACGAGCCTGCGCGGCTCGAGGAGGAGGCGCAGCAGGAGGTCGAGCAGGCGGTCGAGGCGGCACGGCAGAGCCGGTTCCCGCCGTTCTCGCTCACGGCGGAGCTCGTCTACGCGACATGACGCAGACGACCTATCTCCAGGCAATCACCGACACGCTCGCCGAGGCCATGCGCGCCGACCCGCGCGTGTTCGTGCTCGGCGAGGACGTCGCGGAAGGCGGGCCGTGGGGCGGCACGAGCGGCCTCGTGGAGGAGTTCGGCCCGGAGCGTGTCCGCAACACGCCGATCTCGGAGGCCGCGATCACCGGCATCGCGATCGGCGCCGCGCAGTCGGGGTTGCGCCCGGTGGTCGAGATCATGTTCATCGACTTTCTCACGCTTGCGCTCGACCAGCTGGTCAACCAGGCGGCGAAGGCGCACTTCATGTCGGGCGGCCAGCTCACGGTGCCGATGGTCTTGCGCACCCAGGGCGGCGCGGGTCAGCGGGGCGGTGCGCAGCACTCCCAGAGCCTCGAGGCATGGCTGACGCATGTACCAGGGCTGAAGGTGGTGATGCCGAGCACCGCCGCTGACGCCGCCGCCCTGCTCCGGTCGGCCATCGCCGATCCCGAACCCCGTGGTCTACGTCGAGAACAAGACGCTCTACTTCCGTCGCGAGGAGATCCCGGCAGATCCCGAGCGCGTGCCCCTCGGCCGCGCGAAGGTTGTCCGCGGCGGGCGAGACGTGACTGTCGTCGCGCTGTCGCGGCTCGTCCACGAGTCGCTCGCGGCGGCCGGCGAGCTGTCGAGCGAAGGCATCGAGGTCGAGGTGATCGATCCGCGGTCGCTCGTCCCGCTCGACCTCGAGACGATCGCCGAGTCCGTCGCGAAGACGCATCGACTGGTCGTCGCGCACGAGGCCGTGGCGCACGGCGGCTACGGCGCCGAGGTGGCTGCGCAAGTTCAGGCCGCCGTGTTCGACGAGCTCGACGCACCGATCGCCCGCGTCGGCGCGCCGTTCACGCCGATTCCGTTCAGCCCGCCGCTGGAGGACGCGTACCTGCCCGGCCGCGCGGACGTGACGGCAGCGGTGCAGGCAGTTGTCTCGGCGTCCGAGGCTCGTTAGGCTCGCTGCTGTGAGCATCCTCGGCAATCGCGTGCTGCGCAAGGAAGACCCCAGGTTCCTCCGGGGCGAGGCGACCTACGTCGAGAACCTGCCGCTGGAGGGTGCGCGCACGGTGACGTTCGTGCGCTCGCCGTTCGCCCACGCGCGCATCACCGGGATCGACCCATCCGCAGCAGAGGCCCTGCCGAACATCCAGGTCCTCATCGGCGCCGACTTCGACGGCGTCGAGATCGCGCCGCCTCCGATCCCCGTGCTCGAGCAGCGGCTGCGCCGTCCGATCGTCGCCAAGGACGTCGTGCGCTTCGTCGGTGACATCGTGGCGGTCGTCCTCAGCGATGACCGAGCATCCGGGATGGACGCCGCCGAGCTCGTGTCCGTCGAGTACGACCCGCTGCCGGTCCTGCTCGATCCGAGAGAGGCTGCGAAGGACGAGCTGCTGCTCTTCCCTGACGTCGGGACAAACATTGCGGGCCGCGCCGGCCGCATGGAACACGACCCGACGCTGTTCGAGGATTGCGACGTCGTCGTCTCGGACGCACTCGTCAGCCAGCGCATGGCCGCCTGCCCGCTCGAAGTGCGCTCGGCTGCGGCCGAGCGGACGAACGGCAAGGTCACCGCCTGGCTCTCGACGCAGGTGCCTCACCGGGACCACCAGGGCCTCTGCCCGACGCTCGGGCTCGATCCGCACGAGCTGCGCATCATCGCGCCGGACGTCGGGGGCGGCTTCGGGGCGAAGAGCGCCTTCGGCGCCGAGGAGGCGATCATCGTCTGGCTGGCGAAGAACCACAGCACGCCGGTTCGCTGGACGGAGACGCGCACCGAGAACATGAACGCACTTGCCCACGGCCGCGGCCAGTGGCTCGAGATGACGCTCGGCGGCACCCGGGACGGCAAGGTGCTCGCCTATCGCCTCGATGTCACGCAGGACTGTGGCGCCTATCCCGGAGTCGGTGCCTTCATGCCGAATCTCACGGCGATGCTCGCTACCGGCGTCTACCACATCCACCGGGTCGAGGTCGAAGGACGATCGGCTGTTACGAACACGACGCCGATGACGACGTTCCGAGGCGCCGGGCGGCCCGAGGCAGCGCAGGCCATCGAGCGCATGATGGATCTGTTCGCCGCCGAGATCGACATGGATCCGGTCGAGGTGCGGCGCAAGAACTTCATCCCCAAGGACGCCTTCCCGCACCAGACGCACTCCGGCGTCACCTACGACTCGGGCGACTACGAGGGTGCGCTCGACCTTGCGCTGCGCACCGCCGGCTACGAAGAGCTGCGCGCCGAGCAGAAGCGTCGCCGTGAGGACGGCGGTCCGAAGCAGCTCGGCATCGGCATCTCCACGTACACGGAGATCACTAACCCGCTCGGCGAGACCGAGTACGGTGAGGTCGAGATCACGCCGGACGGCGGGGCGCTCGTCTACACCGGCTCGTTCTCCCACGGCCAGGGACACGAGACGTCGTTCGCGATGGTGGCGGCAGAGCGGCTGGGATTGCCTCTCGACAAGGTTACGGTCGTCAAGGGAGACACCGACGCGATCCCGCAGGGCACCGGCACCTTCGGCTCGAAGTCGTTGCAGATCGGCGGCTCGGCGGCGAGAGTCGCGGCGGACGCCGTCGTCGAGAAAGGGAAGCAGCTCGCCGCCGAATATCTCGAGGCAAGCGCGGACGACATGGTGCTGGACACAGGCCTCGGCCGCTTCCACGTCGCCGGGACGAGCGATCCCTCGCTCTCGTGGGAGGAGCTCGCGGCCCGCGCCGGCGAGGACGAGAGGCTCGGCGAGCTCAAGATTGCGGACGAGTTCGGCGCGCCGCCGACCTTCCCGTTCGGTGCGCACATCGCCGTCGTCGAGGTGGATATCGAGACGGGAGAGGTGGAGCTCTCGCGGTTCGTAGCCGTCGACGACGCCGGCACGCTGATCAACCCGATGCTGGCAGAGGGCCAGGTGCACGGAGGCGTGGCCACCGGCGTTGCGCAGGCGCTCTACGAGGACTTCGTCTACGACGAGGAGGGGACACCGTTGACCAACACCTTCGTCGGCTATGCCTTCCCGTCGGCGGCCGACCTCCCGTCCTGGGAGACGGTCGAGATGGAGACGCCGACCCCGAACAATCCGTTGGGCGCCAAGGGGATCGGCGAGTCCGGGACGATCGGAGCCACTCCGGCCGTCCACAGCGCCGTGCTCGATGCGCTCGCGCCGTACGGCGTGCGCCACGTCGATCTGCCGTGCAACGGCGAGAACGTCTGGCGAGCGCTCCAGGAGGCGAAGTCGTGACGAAGATCTCGCTCACAGTCAACGGCGTCAGCCACGAGGCGGACGTCGAGCCGCGGCAGCTGCTCGTGTACTTCCTCCGCGAGCAGCTCGGGCTGAAGGGGACGAATGTCGGCTGCGATACGTCCTCCTGCGGGGCCTGCACGGTGCTGCTCGACGGCGAGTCGGTCAAGTCGTGCAATCTGCTCGCGGCCCAGGCGGACGGGAGCGACGTGACGACGATCGAGGGACTGGCCGATGGCGACGAGCTGCACCCGATGCAGCAGGCGTTTCACGAGTACCACGCGCTCCAGTGCGGCTACTGCACGCCGGGCTTCGTCATGGCCGCTGTCTCACTGCTGAAGGAGCAGCCCAATCCGTCAGAGGAAGAGATCCGCGTAGGCCTCGAGGGCAACCTCTGCCGTTGCACCGGCTACCACAACATCGTCCGCGCGGTCGAGGCGGCGGCAAAGGCACAGGCGTGATTCCCGCGGAGTTCGAATACGAGCGGGCGGCGTCGCTCGATGAGGCGATCGAGCTGCTGGGCCGCGAGGACGCGAAGGTCCTTGCCGGCGGCCAATCGCTCATCCCCCTGCTGCGCCTTCGCTTTGTACGCCCCTCGGTGCTCGTCGATGTCGGACGGCTCGACGATCTGCGCTACGTGCGCGAGGACGGTGATCGGATCGCGATCGGCGCCCTTACGCGCCATGCCGAGCTCGTCCGCGATCCGGTGCTCGGCGAGAGTTGCGCAATCATCTCGGAGGCGGCCAGGCACGTCGGCGACCCGCAGGTTCGTCACCGAGGCACGATCGGGGGCTCCGTCGCTCACGGCGATCCGGCCTCCGATCTGGGCACGATCCTGCTCGCGCTCGACGCCGATTTCGTTTCGCGCGGTCCAGACGGCGAGCGGACCATTCCTGCCGTCGACTTCTTCCTCGGCCCCTTCATGACGTCACTCGGCGCGCGCGACGTGCTGACTGAAATACGCGTTCCCAAGGTCGAGCGAGGCGTCTACGTAAAGCACAATCGGCGCTCGCAAGACTGGGCGACCGTCGGTGTTGCGGCGGCCGACGTCGACGGCCGCGTGCAGGTCGGCCTCGCGAGCATGGGCGGGACGCCGTTGCGGGCGCAGGCCGTCGAGGAGGCGATCGCGGGCGGAGCCTCGCCCGCCGACGCCGCCGAGCACGCCGCGGAAGGAACCGAGCCCCCGGGTGACGTGAGCGGAAGCAGCGAGTACCGCGCGCACCTGGCACGGGTGCTCGTCCGGCGAGCCCTGGACGAGCTGTAGACGGTTGACATGACTGAGCAGGCCGTGCCACCGCTCCTGCACGGGCAGGTTCGCTGGACGCCGCCGGTGCGGACGCGCGCAGCCGGCTGATCCCACGACCTCAAGACAGCCGCTCTGGTCCAGCCTGGTGCGTCTCGGCGAGCGTTGCGTCGGGGTTCGTCTCAGACAACGGCTCGACGCCGGTGGAAGCTCCGTGCTCGGCGCCCGAGAGGAAGACGCTTCCGACCTGCCACCGCAGCGTCACCGAGCGCCGGCAAGAGCCCACGAGGGAAGAAGAGCATGATGCCGATGAGGATGAGACCGAACACGCCGAACGAGAAGACGGTCGGTGCCGCGGCGGGAAGATCCCAGCCAAATAGCTCGGAGCGGGCGCCGAGCTCGCGCAGCTTCTGCTCCAGGTACAGGATCGCGATGGTGCCGGCGACGGCTCCGTAGATGTTGCCGAGGCCACCGACGGCGACCATGACGACGAACTCGATGCTGAGCACGATCGGGAATGCCCCAGGCGTGACGATCAGGAACGAGAACGTGAACAGGCCGCCGCCGAGGCCGGCGAGCGCCGCCGCGAACACGAACAGCCGCAGCTTGTAGCTCGAAACCGGTATTCCCGAGGCGGCCGCAGACGTCTCGTCGGTCGCGATCGCCTGCAGTGCCCTACCCACGCGTGAGTGGACGAGGTTCGTCGCGAGCAGCAACGCGACGGCAACGATGGCCCAGACGACAGCTGCGTGGAGGGGCCCTCGCAGGTCCTGCCCGAAGACGCTGAGCGGCTTCGTGACCGAGATGCCGTACTCGCCGCCGGTGAAGCGGTCCCAGGCGGAGGGGAGGGCGAAGGCGATGAGGGCGAGCGCGAGCGTTGCGAAGGCGAGGTAATGGCCGTGGAGGCGTAACAGCGGGATTCCGATGACGGCAGCGATCACGGCGGTGACGACGGGCGCGGCGAGGACGGCGACGAGGGGCGAGATTCCCGCCTCGGGGTCGATGAAGCGTGTCGCCGGGTCGAGCCCAACGGTGAGGATCGCCGACGTGTAGGCACCGATGAGGAAGAACGCGCCCTGGCCCAGCGAGATCTGACCCGCGTAGCCCATCAACAGCGTGAGGCCGATCGTGACGAGCGCGTATAGACCCATTCGGTCGTAAAGCGAGACGTCGAACGAGGAAAGCTGGTACGGAAGCCAGCAGGCGAACACGCCGCCCGCGAGTATCAGCGCGATGCGGACCGGTGCGGGCCAGGGCACGCGCGCACGCTGGATTGCCGCGTGTGCCTCGTGGGATGCGGTCGCGATCTCCGCTCGCGAGCGCCAGCCGATCAGGACGAGCATGACGATGAGCGCGATGATCAGGCTGTACTGGGGGTCGATGTAGCCGACGACGAGCTGCTCGAGGATCCCGAGCGCATACCCGCCAATCAGCGCGAGGCGGATGGAGCCGAGCCCGCCGAACACTGCCGCCGCGAAGCCGTTGACGGTGATCGCGACGTCCGAGCTGTACGTCATCGGGTTGCTCGGCGCAAGCAGCGAGCCGCCGAGCGCGCACAGAGCTCCCGCGCCGACGAAGGCGACAACAGCGAGCGAGCGGATGTTCAAGCCCACGAGCTCGGCGGCGGGACGGGAGTCCGCGCAGGCCACCAGCGCCTGGCCGACGATCGTCCGGCGCAGGAAGAGGGTCAGCGCGATCGCCGCGAGCACCGCCACGCCCGCGATCAGCACGTACTGCGGCTGGATGAGGACGCCGCCGACGTTCCAGGCGCGATCGGAGATGCCGGGATAGCTGCGCGGGATGTCGCCGAACTTGAGCAGAAGCAGGGCTTGCGCCAGGAACGCCGCGCCGAGCGTGATGATGGTGCTGGCAAGGCTCGTCGTCCGGCCGCGAAAGCCCACAGCAACGACGGCGAGGATCGATGCGGCGAACGCCGCAATGAAGATCGAGACGAGCGCCGCTAGCGCGAGCGGCATGTCGTCGGAGAGCTGGAACGTGAACAGCCCGCCCATCACCGCGAACACGCCCTGCGCGAAGTTGACGATGCCCGTCGTGCGATATACGAGCACGAGGCTCATGCCGACGAGCGCGAACGCAGATCCCGTTGAGAGACCGATGACGACGAGCTGTAGGAACGTCGTCATCCAGGACCGGCCCCGAGGTAAGCCCTGTGGACCTCCGGGCGGTCGCGTATCTCGCGACTCTCGCCGGCGAGGACGACACGTCCCGTCTCGAGCACGTACGCGCGCTCGCAGAGGTCGAATGCCAGGAGCGCGTTCTGCTCGACGAGCAGTATGGCGACCTTGTCCTCCTCGTTCAGCCTGTGCAGGAAGCCGACGAGCTGCTCGACGACGAGCGGTGCGAGGCCGAGCGAGAGCTCGTCGATCGCGAGCGCGCGTGGCTCGGCCATGAGCGCGCGTCCGATTGCCACCATCTGCTGCTCGCCGCCGGACGTTCGACCTGCGGGGCGGTCGCGCAGCTCGTACAGCTTCGGCAGCAGGGAGTAGATCCGCTCGAGGCGTTCGCGGGCCTCGCGGCGCCGCCGAAGGTAGCGAAGCGTCGACGTGACGATCTCGGTCCTGAAGGAGCGGCCGAACGCGCCCAGCATGAGGTTCGCCTCGACCGCCAGGCTGGGAAAGACCTGACGCCCTTCCGGCACCTGCGTCAGCCCGCGCCGCACGACCTGGTTCGGCGTTCTGCCCGTCACGTCGTCGCCGCCGACGCGAACGGTGCCTCCGGCAGGCCGGACGACGCCGCACACGGCATTCAGCAACGAGCTCTTCCCGGCGCCGTTCGCACCTACGAGCGCGACCCGCTCGCCGACGTCCACCGTCAACGAAACGCCGTCGAGGGCGACCGCCGGCCCATACCGCACCACGAGCTCTCGTACGTCGACGAGGGCACTCACAGCGAGGTGGAGCCGAGGTAGGCAGCGATCACGCCGGGGTCTGTCCTCACGTCGGCGGGCGTACCATCTGCGATCACGCGTCCGCGGTCGAGGACGACCACACGCTCCGCGATCGCGCCGACGAACTGCATGTCGTGCTCGACGAGCACCATCGTCAGCCCTCGCTTCGAGAGCATCTGAAGCGCCTCGATCAGTCGCTCCTTCTCGCCGGCACGCAGGCCCGCGGCGGGCTCGTCGAGTAGGAGGAGGTCGGGCCTTTGCGCGAGAGCCCGCGCGAGCGCCAGGAGCCGCAACTGCCCGAGCGGGAGCACCGCCGCGGGCGCCGACGCGCGGTCATCGAGCCCGACGATCTCGAGCGCCTCTCGCGCATCCCGCCGGACGCGGTCCTCCTCGCGCCACTGCCAGGGGGGGCGCAGCATGCTGGCGAGGAAACCTGCATGCGAGCGGACGTGTGCCCCGACGGCGGCGTTGTCGAGCACGTCGAGCTGTGCAAGCGGGCGCATCGTCTGGAAGACCGTGGCGAGCCCATGGTGGGCACGGCGATGCGCCGGCCAGCGCGTGACGTCGCGGCCGCCCATGCGCACGTAGCCCGCGTCCACCGAGTGGAAGCCGGAGATGCAGCCGAGGAGCGTCGACTTCCCGGCGCCGTTCGGTCCGATCAGGCAGGTGAGGGAGCCGGCCGCGATGTCGAGCGACACGTCATCGACCGCCCTGACCGCACCGAATGCCTTACCAACGCCGACGAGCTCGCAAGCGAGCTCGTCGGCGGACTCAGATGCGAGCGCGACGGGAGCCGGCGCCACTGAGAATCAGGCCACCTGCCACTCGTGATGACTATCAGGCATGCGGAAAACCTCCGCCGAGATTGCGCACGGCGGCCTTGACCATTCGCAGGAACACGGCGCGGTCTTCAGCCGTGAACCCAGCGAGCAACTGGCTCTCGAACTCGGCAACAGTCTGCTCGCATGCGGCGAGGACGCGCCCGCCCTCGCCAGTGAGCGCCGCCGGCAGCGTCCTTCGATTACTCGGGTGCGGGTCGCGCTTGATGAAGCCCTTGCTCTCGAGCGCGTGGATCACTTCGCTCATCGACTGCGGCGTCATGAACGCACGCCGAGCGAGCTGCGACGTCGACAGCGGAGCGCCATGGCGGTCGAGGATGCTTAGCGTCGTGAACTGCAGCGTCGTGAGGCCGTACGGTGCTACTCGTTCTGTGACCCCGGCGAACACCCGCTGCTGCAGACGGGCGATCGCGTAGCAATAGCCAGGCTCCGGCCACTCGCTGGCCTTCTCGGCTGGAAGAGGCTCGGTCAAAGCGTCCATCGTGTCGCGCCAGACGCGCCGCAGGGCGCCGGTCTTGCCGGGCCCTGCGGCGCGAGAATCCCTCTACTTCTTCTTCTCGAAGGCGGCACCGTAGAGCGGCTTGAGCTTGCAGCTCTGGATCTTCCCGACCCACATGGAGCCCATCTGGAGGCCCGTGTGGTTGATCTTCGATAGGAAGATCTTGCCGGCGGGCGTGACGAGCCCACGGAGCTTCGTTTCCAGAGCGTTGTTGATACCGGCGCGGGTGCCGTTGCTCTTCTCTATCGCGGCCTTGTATGCCCAGAGCGCGCCGCTGGCGTCGCCGTCGAAGTTCGAGACGGGCCGCTTGATGATCTTCTCGAGCAGGGCCGCCTGGGCGCGCACCGGGTCCTTCTTCGGCAGGGACTTCCAGACCGTGGCGAGGAACGAGTTAATGATCGCGCCGTTCACGTCACCACAGGTCCCTTCAAGGAACTGCGGGGAGGCGTTCGCGCCGGTCAGCACGAGTTGTTGCGGCAGCTGGAGTTGCTTGAACTGCTTCACAATCGTCGGTCCGGCGGGCGTCGCCGTCCAGAGCCAGAGCGCCTGGGCTCCTGAGCTCTTGATCTTGGTCAGCTCGGCCGAGAAGTCGGTCGCCGCCGGCGAGAAGATCGTCGTGTCGACGATCTCGAAGCCGTACGTCGCCGCGAGCTTCTTCACGACTTCGGGGCCTTCGCGCCCGAAGGCGCCGTTGTCGCCCATCAGCCAGATCCTCTTGATGCCGAGCGTCCGAAGGTAACGGGCATCGCTGTACGCGTACAGGCGGGTCGTGGCCGTGAGGATGTACGCGAACGGCTGTGGCGGGCTGACGAGCTGCGTCGGCGGCGAGAGGGCGATGAACGGGATCTTGCCCTGGCTCGCGAGGGCGCCGGTCGCGACCGCGGCCGCTGCGTTCCCAGACCCGAAGATCGCGACGTACTTCGGGTCGCCGATGAACTTCTGCACGTTCTGCACTGCCTGTGACGGGTTCGACGCGTTGTCGAGAACGTCCACTACGACCCTTCTGCCCTTGATCCCGCCGCGGGCGTTCCAGTACTTGAAAACTGCGTCGACGGTCTGGCGGTCGCTCTGGCCGACGAGTTGCGTCGGGCCCGTCAGTGGCGCGTCCATGCCGAAGTAAATCGGTCCTCCCTGGTCAGTGCTCGTCGCGGACGCCGACGCGAAGACGAGGGAGATGGCCGCAGCAGTGGCGGCCACGACGCCCCCGATCTTGCTCCTCCTCATGAGACGCTCCTTTCCGTATCGGACAGGCAGCCTGCCTGGCGCGCCGAGTTTAAGGGAGCCTGCAACCGTTGTCCAGAGTCCGCAAGACGTGAGATTGAGGAAGCCTCGAAGCCCCCGCGAGGGCGAGGCGATATGCCATACCGGCGGAGGCGTTGACGCCGGAGGAGTTGGCACGCACTTCGCCGCCGGCACTGTGTGCGAGCGTTCCGTTGGCGTCGAAGCCGAAGCCCTTGACGCCGTCGAGGTGCACGGCGCTCCTATGCGGGCGGATCTGAGCCCGCCTCGACGATCGTCACGGTGCCGGCCGTCCCGTCGACGCGGATCGTCTGGCCCGTCTGGATCTGCGACGTAGCTCGGCCGGTGCCCACGACGGCCGGCAGGCCGTACTCACGGCAGACGATCGCGGCATGGGACATCACGCCGCCGATGTCGGTGACCACCGCTTTGACGTTCGAGAAGATCGGCGCCCAGGCAGGCGACGTGATCGGGCAGACAAGAATGTCGCCGTCGCGCACGTCTCTGATCTGCCGAACGTCGATCACCACGCGCGCGACGCCCTCGACGGTACCCGGCGACGCCGCCGCTCCCGTCAGCTCGAGCCCGCCCTCCTCCTGCCTTGCCCACGCACGCACGCGTTCGGTCGTAATGCCCCAGAGCATGTTCAGCACCGGGTCGTTCACCGCCTCGGGCACGACGCCAACGGCAGGAGGCGGAGTCCAGTCCGCGAGTCTCTCGAGGATCTCCTTGCGGCGCGAGACGATCGGCGGCCAGTGCTTCGGGCCCAGCGGCTCGCCGCCCGTCGCCCACATCAGGACGAGCTCGTCGAGGGCCGATTGCACCTCGTGCCGGGAGAGCTGGAAGACGTCCTCGGCATCTTCGAGGTAGCCGTGCTTCGCGAGTAGCGCGCCGAACTCGCGCACCTTGTTCCACCATCTCGTGAGGAACCAGTAATCGCAGAGGAACTTGTGCTCTTCGACGTACGGGAAGACCATGCGTGAGAGGCCGAGCAGCTCGTCGAAGCCCTTGCGCGTCTCCTCGTCGAGGAGCGCACCGTACTCCTCCGCGAGCCGGTCCCGCTCGCGTGCCAGCTCCTCGGTCGGCCGCTCGACCTCCTCACCGTTCTTCAGCGCGCGAACGTACCCGACGAGCGACGCGTACGGGATGGTCGGATCGTCGAACCAGCTGCCGTAGTAGTGGTAGAGCCCGTCGCCGGTCGCCATGTTGAACCACGGGTCTTTCACCTGCTCGAGCTCCTCGAGCCATGCCTTCCCGGCCTCCGACTGCGCGAGCTCGGCGTCGATCTCCTCAGGCGAGCGTCCCTCGACGAACGCCGAGTCCACCCCTGTCTCGAGCGCGAGCCGCGCGAGCCGCTTGAGCTCTGCGTCCGGCACGAACAGCAGCACGTCGATACCGGCGACCATCTGGGCGATGTGCTGGTCCGGGATGTCGGGAAGCACGCCCTTGCAGAAGTCGGAGAACGTCGCGTAGGTCCCGTAGCCGAGCAGGAGAAACTCGCTGTGGTGCTGCCAGGCGCGCTCGCCGCAGCGCAGGAGCCGCCCGTAGGCGTCGAGCACCTCGACGTATGCCGTGTCGCGATCGTCCTCGAACACGACCTCGTCGGGCTCGTACTCGTGCAGCTCCGGGACTCGTAGCTCGGTGAGCTCGGCGATCAGCGCCTCCATCTTCTGCTTCCACTTCGCGTACAGCTCGTCCCAGTGCTCGAAGTAGTAGCCCGCGCGTCGCTGGAAGAACTCCGCGCGCTCGGCGATCTTCTCCGGATCGGTGACGGGGTTGCCGGAGATGTAGACGTAACCGTTGACGACGCGGTAATCGATGCCCATGGCCGGGGGAACGGCGAACACGCGGTTCTGCCAGGTGCCGATCCCCTGGTACGGGACGTCCACGCACGCGATGTCGAAGGCCGGCATCGGCAGCGGGAAGTGCATCGAGTTCCAGAACCAGAAGCGCTGCTCATCCGTCTCGCGCCTGCGCTCGTCGAAGAGGGCGTAGTACGGGTACATCTCCTCCCAGCCCTCGCAGCCGGGCGGAGTCTCGATCTCGTACGGGTTGGGAAACGATCCGGCAGTGTTCACGATGTGGCGCCCTCGGGGACCGGCGCGGACGCCTGTGCCTGTTTCCGCTTACGCCGCTGCTGCGCCTTCTTGTAATTGGCTCCGGCGACACCCTCCGGGTTCAGGATCAGCGTGACGATGAGCGCGACGCCGCCGAACAGCAACGCCCAGTTGCCCGAGAGGCCGAACCACTTGTCGAGGGAGTACGAGACGAGGCCCGACGTCGAGATCAGGCCCGCAATGAAGGCGCCGGAGATCATGGTTATCCCGCCCACGTACGCGAAGGCGATCAGCCCGAGAGCGGCAAACGCGCCGAACTTCGTCGCCGCGACGCCGCCGAACTCGTAGCCGTACATCACGCCCGCGATACCCGCGATCATGGCGGAGAGCCCGAATGCCGTCAGCTTGACCACCGTCACGTTGATGCCGGCCGCGGCTGCCGCGCGCTCGTTCGAGCGCACCGCCAGCATCTGCCGGCCGACGCTCGATCGCCGCACGTTGGCGATCAACAGGCACAGGCCGACGATCAGGACGAGCAGGAAGATGCCGAAGACGGGGCTCGGCAGCTTGCCGTCGAGGCCGCGCCATGATGCATTGGGTCCGAGATCCAGGCCGCCGAGCTTCGGCTCGTCCACGGGTGCGGAGCCGGACCCGCCGCCCCACCGGTAGTTGGCGAACACGAACTTCTCGATCGCGACCGCCGCGGCCAGCGTGACCACCGCCAGGCTCACGCCACGCACACGTAGCGCCGACACCGCGACGAGCAGTCCCACCACCGTCGCCACGGCGACGGCGATCAACGGCGCGAGCGGGAACCCGATTCCGTAGTTCGTCGCCATCTTCGAGACGGTGTAGCCGGCGACGCCGGCGAGGGCGACCTGGACGACGGAGATCTGGCCGACGAAGCCGGTGATGATCACGTACGAGAGGCAGATCAGCGACGCGAGCAGCGAGACGATCAGCGCCTGGCGGAAGTCCCAGGGGAGGAGGATGAGCGCCGCGCCGCATGCCGCCGCGCCGATCAGCGCGTTACGCAGCAGATGCTCGGACCGGGGGACGAAGGGCATGCGCTTCTCGATCAGCTCGCCTCGGCCGGGCAGGCTCGCTCCCCGCCAGAACATCGCGATCACGATCATGACGAACACGAACAGGTCCCAGACGCCGGGCAGCGCGAAGCTGCCCGAAGGCGTGTGATCGGTCGGAAACCACGGCTTTGGCGCCATGTAGTAGAGGAGCACCGACTGGGCCATGCCAAACACGAGCCCGACGGTGCAGGCGATGCCGAACGACGTGAATCGTGCGAAGAGGGCGGCGGCGAGCGCCGGGACGATGTACAGCGGCAGCGTCTGCCAGTAGAGAACGGTGATCGACGCCGCGAGCACGCCGAGCCCTCCAGCGACGAGGCAGCCGAGGATCGTGTTCACCATCGAGAGGCTGTTCGGCGAGAGCCCCGCGAGCTTCGCCGACACTTCGTCTTCCGACGCGGCCCGCGTTGCGAGCCCGAACCGGGTCCAGCGGTAGAGAGCCGCCAGCACGATGGCCGCCGCGATCACGATTCCCGCCATCAGCAACCGATCGAGCCCCACGGTCGCGCCGAAGAGCTCAACCTGGCGGCTCTGCGGTAGCACCGGGGGCTGCGGCTTCGGGGTGTCGCCGAACGCCACGAGCATCGACGCCTGGAGCGTGAGCAGCACGCCGAGCGACGCCGCGAGCTTCGCGAGCGGCGACGCCGCTTGTAGCGGTCGAAAGGCGAGGAGCTCCATCGCCACGGCGAAGACGACGATCACGACGAACGTGATCACAAGGGCGGGTGCCGTCGAGATGTCCGGGCCGAAGAGGCCTGTGCGCAGCGCCCAGTACGTGTAGCCGGCGAACATCGCGATGCCGCCGCTCGCGAGGTTGATCACGCCCGAGCCGCGGTAGAAGAGGACGACGGCGAGCGCGATGCCCGCGATCAGCGCCCCGATGCCAACGCCAAGGAGGGCGAACTGCCAGATCTGCTGGATCTCGTCCGAGCTCACGCGCGCACCTTAGTGCGATGACACGGGGGCCCGGCCGATGGCCGGGCCCCCGTCGTCAGTTGCGATTCCAAGGCCTCGAAGCGGCGGGACTACGGTCCCTTGACCCAGCCCGAGACCCGCACGAACTTGAAGCCTCCCTTGTACTCGAAGAACTGCGTCTGGTCGTTACAGGCCGCAGGGATGCTCTTGTTCTTGCCGCACTTCACGGTCGGGGCGCCCAGGGGCACCGGCCCGAGCTCGAGCTTGCCCTGCTTGACGATGGCCGCCGGCGAGATGTTCCTGTAGCCGATCTTGTTCAGCCACTGGATCAGCGTCAGCGTCTGGCCGAAGCCGACCGGTGTCCACGGGTCGGCTGTGATCTTCGGGTCCTTCGCGTACTTCTTGAACACCTTGAGGAACGGAGGCACGCTCTTGTCCGTCAGGTCGAAGCCGAGCGACGAGGCGATGGCGAACGTCCACTTCGGGTAGTCGCCGCCGAGGCCTGCGGCCACGCGCGGGTCGAGGCAGAGCGGGTTCGTCAGCACCTTCGAGTTCAGCCCGAGCTGCGTGAGCGCCTTCGCCATGTTCACGCATCCACCGGCGACGTCCTGGAGCACGAAGACGTCGACGCTCTGGCCGCCCGCCGCCGTGATCGGGCCGACGAGGTCGGTGGTGTTCGGGTCGTACGCGACCTGCTTCACGCTGAGCCCGACCTTCTTCATCGCGTTGACGATGGCGACGCCGTTCTCCGCGATGCCGGGGATCGTCGGGTAGACGACGCCCGCCGTCTTCGCCTTCAGCGTGTTCTTCGCGAACGTCGCATACGGGGTGAGCACCGACGTGCCCGACCCGAAGAGGCCGAAGCCCTGCTTGTACTGCTCGTCGATCGGCGAGACGATGACACCGCCGACCACTGGCTTGGGCTTGACGGCCGAATAGAACGACTGGTTGCCGATGACGACGCCGCCCCAGAGGACCACGGAGACGCGCTTGTCGTTCGCCATCTGCTGACCACACTTCGTGCCCTCCTCTTCAGCGCTCTTGATGAAGCACTTCTTGAGGATGATCGGGTGACCGTCAGCGCCGCGAAGCTCCGCGTTCGCGTACCTGACCGCCGTCTCGACGGCGGGCGTCCACAGCGGTCCGACCTGGACCTGGCCGCCCTGGAGGTTGACCATGCCGATAACGACGGGCGCGAGCTTCGGGTTCGCCTTCCCGGGCTTGGCCCCGACGAACTTCGCGTAATTCGTTACCGGTGCAGTCGAAGCGGTCGCGCCGCCGAAGGCGACGGGGAGCGAGACCGCGAACGCGACTACGAGAGCACCAAAGGCTACGATCGCCCGATGTCCGCGCGCACGTCCACGCGGGCCGGGCGAAGGTGAGATCGACATCCGGGACCTCCCGTTCTCGTGCAGATATGGTTGTCTGACCGGTCGCAGCGAGGCGACAGTAACACCTTTTTCCCCGACTGTTCAACATATTGTTGATAATCCTGGCAATCGTCTCGCAGCTCAGATCGGGCGCGGAGAGTGGCTGAGTGACTCCGGTCCTTGACGCACATGCGCTGTCCGTCAGCTTCGGCGGCGTCCATGCCCTCGTAGACGTCGACTTCCGGATCGAGCCCGGCCAGCTCGTGGGCATGATCGGACCCAACGGCGCGGGCAAGACCACGTTCATCGATGCGATCACAGGCTTCGTGAGCTACCGCGGCAGCGTCGCGCTCGACGGTCGCGATCTCGCAGGCAAGGCGCCGCATGTCCGTGCGCGAATGGGCCTTGCACGAACATGGCAGTCGATCGAGCTCTTCGACGACCTCACGGTGCACGAGAACGTTGCCGTCGCATCCCAGCACCTGTCTGCGTTCGCCGTCGCCCGCGAAGTCGTGTCGGGCCCGAGCGAGGGGACGGCGGCGGTCGACGACGCATTGCGCACGTTCGAGCTCGATGGGCTCAGCGAGGCGATGCCGAGCGAGCTCTCGCAGGCGCACCGGAAGCTCGTCGGAGTGGCGCGTGCTCTGGCGGCGTCGCCGCGGCTCCTCTGTCTCGACGAGCCCGCTGCGGGACTGGACACGCTCGAGAGCGAGGCGCTCGGCCGTCAACTGCGCGAGATCGTGGATCGGGGAACGACGATGCTGCTCGTCGACCATGACATGGGGCTCGTGCTGTCCATCTCGGATTACGTCGTCGTGCTCGAGTTCGGCGAGGTGATCGCGCGCGGGACGCCGGAGGCCGTCCGCGGCGATCCGAACGTGATCAGCGCCTACCTCGGCGACGCCGGAGCGGAGGTGTCGGCCGAGCTCGGCGCCGACGCGGGAGCCGTCTCCTGAGCACGGTGCTCCAGATCGAGGGGCTGACGGCGGGCTACGACCAGGCCGCCGTGATCCGGGATGTGGACCTCACGGTCGACGCCGGCGAGGTGGTTGCCCTGCTGGGCGCCAACGGAGCCGGCAAGACGACCACGCTCCGCGTCATCTCCGGCATCGTCAAGCCGTCGGCCGGCCGTGTCCTGCTCGACGGCCACGATCTCGCCTCGTTGTCGCCGAGCACCCGCGCCCGCAGTGGCATTGCCCACGTGCCCGAGGGAAGAGGGATCTTCTTCGGTCTCACCGTCGCCGAGCACTTCCGCCTGGGCCACCGGGGCGAACAGCTCGACGAGCAGCTGGCGTATACGTACTTCCCGAAGCTGGAAGAGCTTCGCCAACGGCGTGCCGGGCTGCTCTCGGGTGGAGAGCAGCAGATGCTGGCGATCGGACGTGCCCTCGCTCGCCACCCACACGTGCTGCTCCTCGACGAGCTCTCGCTCGGCCTCGCGCCCATCATTGTCGAGTCGCTGTTGCCGATCGTTCGCGAGTACGCCCTGGAGTCCGGCTGCGCCGTCCTGCTCGTCGAGCAGCACGTCCACCTTGCGCTCGAGGTGGCCGACCGCGGCTACGTCCTCTCGCACGGCGAGGTCGTACTGCACAAGCCCGCGGAGGAGCTCAGGCGCGACCGCCATCTGCTCATCGCCAGCTACCTGGGTGAACGCACCGAGGCTGCGCAGGCGTAACTAGACACGTGCCGGGCGGTACGACTTCCGCACCGTCTCGACGTACGGGCACGGGGCTGACGATCGCGCGCAACTCCGTCTGGACGTGAGGCTCGACCGTCGGCTTGGCGGTGCCGCCGTCCTCTTCGCCCCAGACGAGCGTCACCTCGCCGCCGGGCTCCGCGTGCTCCGCATCGAGGACGGCGAGCGTGAGCATCTTCCCCTCGTTCGCGCTGTAGCCGATCCACGTCGAGACGCCGACGGTCTCGCCGTCCACGGTGACCCGGTCGTACGGGTGCATCGAGTAGACGGCGGACGGCCAGTCCATGAACTTCGCCCGCCCGGTCGGCTGGAACATCGTGCCGATCGTGCGCGTCACGTCCTCGTCGTCGAGCGCCAGCGTCACCTTGTGACGATGCTCGTCTTCTGCCATGCGCTCGAGCGCCTCCCGCCCGATGAAGTCGTGGTCGAACTTCACGTAGCTTCCGTAGCCCAGGTCCCACGGCGTGAAGTAGTAGTCCTCGACGTCGTCCGAGACGAAGCTGCCGCCGATCGACGCGTTGGCCTCATAGCCGGTGTCCGGTAGCCACTCGCGATACGTCTTGAGGCTGTCCCCCGTGTACACGGCCGGGAGCGGCGAAGGGATCCAACCCGACTCGAGCGTGTTCGACGAATAGGCGCGCCCGCCCGCCTGGCGCAAGCCGAATTCCTCGCCGGCGATGAGCAGCGCCTCGTGGACGGCCTCACGGTCGTCCCAGGGACCGAACAGCTCCCAGCCCGGCTGGCCGACCATCCCGTGACGAAGAGCGCCGGCAGTCTTCCCGTCGATCGTGACGTGCGTCAGGTTGAAGAACCGGAGCTCGGGCGGCGACTGGCCGAGCACCTTCTCGATCACCTGCATCGCGTTCGGGCCCTGTACCTGGAACCGATAGTGCTTGCGCCGCCCGTCGGTACGCAGCGCCGAGCGCTGGTCCAGCTCCACCGACACGTCGTAGCCACCCGTCTCGGCGTGGTAGGTGACCCAGTTGAGCGCCGGGGCGCGGCCAACGAGGTTGAAGGTGTTCTCGGCCAGGGCAAAGAGGATCACGTCGCCGATGACGTACCCCTCGTACGTGCACGGCACGAAGTGCTTGGCCCGGCCCGGCGCGAAGCCGTCGAAGCTGTTTACGCCGAGCCCGGAGAGCAGTGCGAGCGCGTCTCGGCCTGCTACGGCAAGCTCGGCCATGTGGAACGACTGGTCGAAAAGGACGGACGTCTGCTGCCAAGCCTGCTGCTCGTCACGCCAGTTCGTGAACTCGGCCGGCACGCCGGGGTAGACGTTCGGGCCCGCCGGCGCATTGCGGAGCAGCTCGACGGTGTTCGGCGCAGCGCCGAGGACGTCCTCCAGGCTACGACGGGTCACGTAGTCCCCTCAAAGGACACCACGGCTCGCGTTGTCGATGCCGCCGGGAAGCAATCCCTGCTGCACGGCCTGGGCGACGTTGAAGAGATGTCGCCGCATGGCGCTCTCGGCCTCGGCGGCACGGCCGGCGACGACGGCTTCCACGATGGCCGCGTGCTCCGCCACGGACGCGGCCGAGCGTCCGGGGATGAGAATGGTGCGGTACTGGTAGCGAACGCTCTGCGAGTTCAGGGCGTCGATCAGACGAAGGGCCGTGTCGTGTCCCGACAGCTCGAGCAGCGTGGCGTGGAGGTCGGCGTTCGCGTCTGATGCTCCCAGGAGGTCGTCGGCGTCGAGCAGCTCACGCTGGCGCTCGAGACACGCTTGCAGACGCGCGCTGCCCGCGTCGTCGATTCTCTCAGCCGCCAGCCGGACGGCGAGCCCTTCGAGAACGGCGCGGGCCTGGAGGATCTCGACTGCCTCCTCGTCCGAGACCGGCCGCACCCGCGCGCCCCGGTGCGGCTCGCGCACGACGAGCCCCTCCTGCTCGAGTCGGATGAGCGCAGTTCGTACCGCACCGCGCGACATGTCGAACTCCGAGCTGATGTCCGACTCGACGAGGCGGGCGTTCGGCGCGAGCTCACCGCGGACGATGGCTTCGCGAAGGGCCTCGTAGCTGGCGCTGGTTGCCATGGGCGGCACC
Source organism: uncultured Actinomycetes bacterium (assembly GCA_963786725.1). GTDB lineage: Bacteria > Actinomycetota > Thermoleophilia > Gaiellales > Gaiellaceae > PALSA-612. Next base: position 92,585 of record CAWBAD010000015.1, read on the forward strand.
ATACTGCCGTATCGTTGCGAAGATCGTCAACAATCCTGTTTTACTTCTCGGCGGGCCAGTGGAAGGAGAAGTGGAGTGCCAGAGATTGCCGTGCTCGGTCTGGGCGAGGCAGGGGGGCGGCTCGCGGCGGACCTCGCTGCGGCGGGCGCCGACGTTCGCGGATACGACCCCGATCCGGACCGCGGCGGCACGGCGACATCGGCGCAGGAGGCGGTGGCGGGCGCTGACGTCGTGCTGAGCGCCAATGCAGCGAATGCTGCCGTGGCGGTCGCCGAGGCTGCGCTGCCCGCACTCGGCGACGGGGCGGTCTACGCGGATCTCAACACCGCCTCCCCCGCGAAGAAGCAAGAGCTGGCAGCGATCGCCGGCCGCCGGTTCGCCGACGTCGCGCTGTTCGGTCCCGTGCCCGAGAAAGGACTCGGCACGCCCGCCCTCGCCTCAGGCCCCGGGGCAGAGGCATTCGCAGCCGCTCTGCGACCCCTCGGCATGCCGGTGGAGGTCGTCTCGGGCCGTGCGGGCGACGCCGCAGAGATGAAGCTGCTGCGATCGGTCTTCATGAAGGGGCTGGCCGCGTCCGCGATCGAGAGCCTCGACGCTGCGGAGCGCGCAGGTCACGCCGACTGGCTGCGGAGCGAGATCGCCGGCGTCATCGGCGAGCCGTTGCTCGAACGTCTCCTCGAAGGCAGTCGAAAGCACGCAGGCCGTCGCGTCGACGAGCTGGACGCGGCACGCGAGCTGCTGCTCGAGCTCGGCGTCGAGCCCCGGATCGCCGCTGCCAGCGCAGCGTTGCTCGCCGAGCTCTCGGAAGCGGACGAGGGTTAGGGTCGAACTCGATGGCGACCCGCACCGAAGAGGAAGTCCGACCGAGCGAGCGGGCGCGGGTGATCGTCCAGGGCGCGTACGACCTCCACGTCCACGTCTCCCCGGACGTGCCACTACGGCGGATCGATGACGTCGCACTCGCCCATCGCTTCGCTGAGGTGGGTCTCGCCGGATTCGGGCTCAAGTCGCATTACACCTCGACGGCCGAGCGCGCGCAGATCGTCTCTTCGCTCGTCCCGGGCGTCCGGGCCATCGGCACGCTAACGCTCAACTGGGCAGTCGGCGGGTATGAACGCACTCGCTGTCGAGATCGCCGCGCGCGAGGGGGCGAGGATCGTCTGGATGCCGACGGTCGACTCGCCCGCGGAGACCGCCGGGCGCACGGAGCCCAAACCGGGCGACAAGGTGCCGCAGTGGGCAGCGCTCCAGCACGAGCTGCGCGGACTCGGCCTGAGCGTCGAGCCCGTCGACGTCACCGACGCGAACGGCGTACTGCTGCCCGAGACGCGCGACGTGCTTCACGCGATTGCGCGCCACGGGCTGATTCTCGCCACCGGGCACCTTGCCCGTGACGACACGTTCGCCGTCGTCGACGGCGCCTTCGAGGAGGGCGTCGAGCACGTCGTCGTGACGCATCCCGAGTTCCCGTGCCAGGACTTCTCCCTGGAAGACCAGGCCGCGCTCGCCGCCCGGGGTTGCCTCCTCGAGCGCTGTCTGACGACGCCACAGAGCGGCAAGGCGACGTGGGAGCACGTCTTTGACGGCGTACGAGCAGTCGGCGTCGAGCGGACGATCTTCTCGAGCGACTGCGGAAATCCCGACTACCCGCCGGTCGAAGACGGTCTTGCCCTGTGGGCGGACCGGCTGCTCGCCGCTGCCTTCGACGAGGACGAAGTGCGCGAGATGATCGTCACCCACTCGCGGCGACTGGCCGGCGATGAGTAGACGGTTGCTCGTGGTCGGCGCGCATAGCGCCGACTTCGTCTGGCGCGCTGGCGGTGCGATCGCGGTCACGACGTCCGCGGGCGGAAGCGCGCACGTGCTCGCGCTCTCGTACGGCGAGCAGGGCGAATCGGGGGAGCTGTGGAAGGAGCCCGGCCAGACCGTGGAGCGCGTGAAGGAGATTCGCCACGGCGAAGCTGAACGAGCAGCCGCCGCGGTCGGCGCCGAGTTCGAGTGCCTCGACCTCGGCGACTACCCGCTCGAGATCGGCAGCGAAGCGCTCGTCGCGCTCGCCGACCGGATCCGTGAGTACGCGCCCGACGTGCTCGTCACGCACACCGATCGCGATCCGTTCAACCCCGACCACGCGATTGCCTTCCACGCGGTCGAGCGGGCGCGCGCTCTCGCGGCGGGCGCCGGGGTTGCGAGCGCGTTCGAGACGATCCAGCCGCCCCAGCTGCTCCTGTTCGAGCCGCACCAGCCCGAGCTCTGCAACTTCACGCCGACGACGTTCGTCGACATCACGTCCGTGATCGAGCAGAAGCGCGCAGCAATGGCCGAGATGAAGGCCCAGGCATACCTGCACACGTACTACGACCAGCGCGCCGAGCAGCGAGGAAACCACGCCCGGCGCTCGTCGGGCAACGCCGCGATTCGTTATGCAGAGGCGTTCCAGCGCGTGACGCCTCAGGTGGTGGATGCCCTGTGAGCGACGCGTATGACGAGCTGGCGGCTCTGGGGAGCGCGACAGTTCACGAAGCAGCGGCGCGGGCCCCCGTTGTCGACGTCGATCTCGTTCAGGTCCTGCCCGGCTCGCGCGCGGCAGGCCCGGCCAGGACGGTGCGCTGCGGCCAGGACGACAACCTCATGGTCCACGCCGCCATCGCCGAGGCGCAGCCGGGTGAGGTGCTCGTGCTGACGATGCCCGAGCCTCGCCCGGTGGCGCTCGTTGGCGAGCTGCTGGCGACTCAGGCGAAGCATCGCGGCGTCGCGGCCTTGCTCGTCGACGCAGCAGTGCGTGATCTCGAGGACCTGAGGGAGGTCGGATTGCCTATCTGGGCGCGCTACGTGCGCGTGCGGGGCGCCGACAAGCGCGTGGCGGGTGCGATCGGCGAGCCGGTGAAAGTCGGCGGCGCGACCATACGGCAGGGAGACGTGGTCGTGCTCGATGTGGACGGCGCTGTCGTCGTCGAGCAGGAACGAATCGACGAGGTGCTGTCGGCCGCCCGCGACCGGGCCGAGCGCGAGCGAGAGAAGCGAGCCAAGCTCGAGGCCGGGGAGCTCTCCTACGACCTCGACGGCCTGCGAAAGCTTGTCGAGTCATGACCGAAGCGCTCCACGACATCGCCCGGATCGGGCACGCGGAGCTCCTGACCCCGAAGGCGGACGAGAGCCTGCGCTTCTTCGTCGACGTGCTCGGCATGGAGGAGGAGGCGCGGGAGGGCCAGTCGGTCTACCTCCGCGGCTGGGGCGACTACCTCCGCTACAGCTTGAAGCTGACCGACTCGCCGCAAGCAGGTCTCGGCCACCTGGCGCTACGAGCGTGGAGCCCGGAGGCGCTCGAGCGGCGGGTCGCTGCGATCGAGAGGTCCGGGCTCGGCAACGGGCTGGATCGACGGCGACGTCGGTCACGGGCCGGCCTATCGCTTCACCGACCCGGACGGCCACGTGTTCGAGCTCTACTACGAGGCGGAGCGCTATACGCCGCCCGAGCACCTGAAGCCCTCGTGGCGCAACCAGCCTCAGCGGTACGTGGGGCGTGGCGCTGCCGTCAAGCGGCTCGACCACGTGAACGTGCTGGCAGCGGACGTCCGCGCGAACCGCGTCTTCGCGGAGGACATCCTCGGCTACCGGCTCTACGAGCGGATCGAGCGCGACGACGGCACCGAGGGTGGCGCCTGGATGAGTCTCTCGATCGCTGCGCACGAGCTGATCTACGTCGCCGACGCGTACGGTGCGGGCGGGCCGGCTGCACCACCTCGCGTTCTGGGTGGACACTCGCGAGGAGTGCCTCCGCGCCGCCGACCTGTTCGTCGACAACGGGGTCCCGATCGAGGCCGCGCCCTCGAAGCACGGCGTCGCGCAGGGGTTCTTCCTCTACGGCTTCGAGCCGGGCGGAAACCGGATCGAGGTGACGACAGGCGGCTACTTCGTCTACGACCCGGACTTCGAGCCGATCGTCTGGACGTCGGCGGAACGCGCGCGCGGCCAGTACTGGGGCGTGCAGACGATCGAGAGCTTCCACACGTACGGCACACCGGATGTCGAGGCGAAGGAGTGACCGACCGGACGCGCTTCGAGATCATGCCCTTCGCCCGTGGCGAAGAGGAAGCGGCAAAGCTGCCGGAGCCCGTCCGGCTGACGGTCACGTGCTCGCCGAAACACGGGATCGACCACAGCGTCGAGGTCGCGACGCGGCTGCGCACGCTCGGGCACGCCGTCACCGTGCACCTGACCGCGCGGATGGTCCGCGATCGCAACCACCTCGACGAGCTGCTCGCAGCCATGGCCCAGGCGGGCATCGACGATGCCTTGCGTCATCGGCGGCGATGCTACGCCTCCGCACGGCCCGTACTCATCTGCCGTCGAGCTGCTCCCGATCATCCACGAGCACTCGCACCGACCGCAGGCCGATCGGGATCGGCGGGTTACCCGGAGGGGCATCCGCTGATCGACCCCGACGACGCTGGCGAAGGCTCTCGAGGAGAAGAGCCACTTCGCCGACTACGTCACGACGCAGCTCTGCTTCGACCCCGGCACCTTGCTCACGTGGGTGAAGGCGACGCGTGAAGCGGGAATCGCGCTGCCGGTGATCGTCGGCATGCCGGGAGTCGTCGATCGCCGCAAGCTCCTCGAGATCTCGATGCGGGTCGGCGTCGGACCGTCGCTGAGGTTCCTGCGCAAGCAGCGTCGCCTCCGGGACCTCTTCCGACTGTCTGCGAGCTCGGCCGACAGCCTGTACGACGCGCTCGCGCCCCACGTCGACGACCCGCAGCTCGAGATCGCGGGCTTCCACTACTTCACCTTCAACCGACTCCTGGAGACGTGGCGCTGGGAGCGGGAAAAGCAATCGGCCACGAATAGCATTGGCTCCCGAATACACACGGAGGTCACGCCGAGATGACACATCACAGCCTCGAGGACAAGCTGCAAGCGGCCGGCAACCCGGTCGAGATGGCGCGGAACTCGCAGATCGGCCCGTACGTCTACCCGGCCGTCCCCAGCGAGTTCTCGAACTGGATGGACGAGCAGGTCGCCTGGCGCGAGACGTCGGCGCTGTTCGATCAGTCGCATCACATGACCGATCTCCGCATCGAAGGGCCCGATGTGATCACGCTCCTGTCGGCGCTCGGCGTGAACTCGTTCGAGAACTTCGCGGTCAACAAGGCAAAGCAGTTCGTGGCGTGCAACCACGACGGATACGTGATCGGCGACGGGATCCTCTTCTTCATGGGTGAGAACAGCGTTCGACTCGTGGGACGTCCCTCGGCGCACAACTGGGTCGCAGTACCACGCCGAGACCGGCGACTACGACGTGACCGTGTCGCGGGACGAGCGCACCGCCGTCAACCCTACCGGCGGGCGCGAGCTGTACCGCTTTCAGGTGCAGGGCCCGACCGCCATGGACGTTCTGGCGCAGGCGACTGGCGGGTCCCTGCCCGAGATCAAGTTCTTCAACATGGGCGAGATCACGATCGCGGGCAAGGCTGTTCGGGCGCTCCACCACGGCATGTCCGGTGTGCCGGGTCTCGAGCTGTTCGGCCCCTGGGCCGAGCGGGAGGACGTTCGCGCGGCGATCGTCGAGGCCGGCAAGGACTACGGGCTGTGCCAGGTCGGCTCGCGCGTCTACGCGACGAACACGCTCGAGTCGGGCTGGATCCCGTGCCCGCTGCCCGCGATCTTCACCGGCGACGAGCTGAAGGCGTACCGCGAGTGGCTGCCGGCCGAGGGCTACGAGGGCACCGGCTCGCTCGGCGGCAGCTACTACGCGGACGACATCTCCGACTACTACGCGACGCCGCACGAGCTCGGCTACTGGCCGTTCGTGAAGTTCGACCACGACTTCGTCGGACGCGAGGCGCTCGAGGAGATGGGGGACGAGCCGAAGCGCCGCAAGGTGACGCTCGCGTGGAACGGCGAGGACGTCGCCAACGCGATGGGCACGCTGTTCGAGAAGGGCGACGCCGCGAAGTACATCGACCTCCCGCTCTCGAACTACGCGACCTGGCCGCACGACAAGCTGCTCCACGACGGCGAGCTGGTCGGCCTCTCGACCTTCTCGGGCTACAGCTACAACGAGCGCTCGATGCTCTCGCTGGGCTACGTCGACGCCGACGTCCCGATCGGCACCGAGCTGACGCTCGTGTGGGGAGAGGAGGACAGGGGATCGTCGAAGCCGGTGGTGGAGCGCCACACGCAGGCCGAGATCCGCGCCGTCGTGAGCCCGTGCCCGTACTCCGAGGTCGCCCGCACGTCGTACGCCGAGGGCTGGCGCACGAAGGCGGGGGTCAGCTAGCCCGGCGCTACTCGAGGATCGTGACGACGCCCCGATCGGCGTCCACGCGCAGGCGGTCGCCGGTCCGGATGTGCTTCGTTGCCGTCCCCGTCCCGACGACGGCGGGGAGGCTGTATTCGCGCGCGACGATCGCCGCGTGGCACATGACCCCGCCCACGTCCAGCACGGCGGCGGCGATCGTTCCGAACACTGGCGTCCAGCTCGTCGTCGTCGTCCGGGCGACGAGGATCTCACCCGCTTTCAGCTCGGCGAGTTGGTTGAGGTCTAGCACGACGCGAGCCGTCCCCTCGACCACTCCCGGTGCTGCAGGAATCCCTCGCAGCACGACGTCGGTGGCGGTCTCGGCGAGCCACTCTTCGACCCGCTCAGGAGTGATGCCCCACAGAACGATGGTGAACGCGTCCGTGATGGCGTCCGGCACGCGGCCAAGAGCTGGTGGTGGCGACCAGCGGCTCATAGCTGCGTAGATCGTCTTCCGACGCTCGACGAGCGGGGGCCAGTGCGCAGGCCCTCGGGAGCGCCCTGCGCCGCCTGTGCTCCACGTGAGCCGCAGCTCCTCTAGCGCGCCGCGGACCTCGCCGTGGCGGAGGAGGAAGACGTCTTCCGCGTCGTCGAGGAACTGGTAGTCGGTGAGGAGAGCACCGAAGTCCCGGACCTTGTTCCAGAAGATCGTCATGTATCGATGATCGATGTAGAAGTTGTGGTCCTCGACGAAGCGATACACCGTTCGCGCAAGCGCGAGGCTTTCGTCGAATACCTCGCGCGTATCGTCGGCGAGCAGCTCCCGGTACCCGTTCGTCACGCGCTCCCGCCGCTCGTGGACGGTGGCGGGCCGCGCGATGTCCTCGCCGGCCTCCAACCGCGCGATGTAGGAGCCGATCGTCGCGATCGGCAGCGTCGCGTCGTCGATCCACGATCGATGGTGGTGGTGGAACGCCCCGCCGCCGTACGAGAAGTAGAACCACGGATCCTTCGTTCGCTCGAAGTCCGCGAGCCATCGTGCGCCGGCATCGGTTCCCTCGAGCGCAGCTTCGAGCTCGGACTCGCTGGTCGCGCGCATGACATCACGTGCGACCCCGAGCTCGACCGCCAGCGTGGCGAGCCGGCGCAGCTCGTCGTCAGGGCGCAAGACGAGGACGTCGATCCCGGACACCATCGCGCCGATCGATTGTTCGGAAATGTCCGGGAAGGCGTCGCGGCAGAGCTCGAGGAACGCAAGGTACGCGCCGTAGCCCAGAGCAAGGAACTCGAAGTGGTACTGGAATATCCGATCGACACCCTCGAGCAACCGGTCGTACGCGTTCATGAGCAGATGCCCCGATCCGACGCCCCTCGCCTCGAGGACGAGGGACTCGTCTTCGACCTCGAGTAGCTCTGGTACGGCGAGCGCCTGCAGCTCCCTTGTTTCTTGCTCCACCTTCTCCACCCAGCGCGCGTAGAGCTCGTCCCAGTGCCGGTAGTAAAAGCCGCTGCGGGTGGCGAAAAGCTCGGCTCGCTGCGAGACGGCGGCTTCGTCCGTGATGGAGTTCACGCTGTCGAAGACGTATCCGTTGAGAATCCTGTACTCGAAGCCGAGCGAGTTGGGCACGACGAAGATCCGCGAGTTCGCCTGGTTCAGGGCGAGAACGGCAGCGTCGAATGTCATCGCGTCGAACGGGTACAGCGGCTCCGGCACGTGAAGGCTTTCGAGGAACCAGAACCGGCTCTCGTCGTGGGATCGCCGGTCCTCGGAGAAGAGCACGTGGTACGGGTACATCTCCTCCCACCCGCTGCAATCGGCGGGGATGGGCACCTCAGCGGGGCTCGGGAAGCGCTTGCGCATTGGCTGTTTCCGTGTCGCCGTACTCGTCTAGGTCGTGTCATATTGCATCGATGCGAAGAAGGCCGCGCGGCGAGAGCTGCGCGGCCTTCTGTGGAACCTTCAGAGCGGCCTCAACGGGAGGCGGAGGCGGCGGCGAACCAGTAGTAGCTGATCATCTTCTTCTGGAGCGGCGTCAGCGAGGAGGAATGGCCCAGGAGATACGTCGCGATGCTCCTGGCGGCGGAGGGCGTCGGCTCGTCCGGCGCCGGAGTTGACGCCGGCGAGGATGCGCCGAGCCAGTAGTTGCGCACGGTCTGGAGCTGTGTGCGCTTCAGGGGCGCCGACACCCCGAAGAGATACGAACCGATGCTCTTCACCTCGTCCGGGCCGATCGGCATCGATGCGCCCAGCCAGTAATTGCGGGCCTGCTGCTCCTGGGCCGAAGTCAGCGAGCCGGTTCGGCCGAACAGGTACATGCCGACGCTCTTCGCCTCGGCGGAGGTCATCGGGCTCGTGGCCTGTCCGCTAGACACGACGACGGCCGGGACGGATGCCTGGACGCTGCTTCCGGTGCCGACGGCGAACACGAGGACGAGGGCCGTCACGGTGGCTGCGACGATGGCGGCCAGTGCAACGAGGCCGATGAGATTCGTCCGCTTGATGTGGACGGTTGCGGGAACGGAGGCTGACATGCTCATCGTGTATCTCCCTTCGGTTGGACGGTTACTGCGAGGACGATGCGGTCGAAGGAGAGGCCTGCTCTCCGGTTCGCCTCGGCCACAGCGGCCTCGGTGGGCCCTTCGAACTGGCAGAAACAGGCGTCGTCCCCCAGGACGATGGTCGAGCCGAGGTAGCGCACCACCGGAGCCTGATCCCGCTGTGCCAGCTGCTCGAGCCTGGAGAGCCCGCGCAGGAGGTCGGAGCGGGAGAGCCCGGGGAGGTATCGCTCGACGACGTAGACCATGTCGTCGACGGTAGGGCTTAGGGTCGGGGGCTCGAAACCCCGAAAGCCCTAGGGTTGAGCGGCTTCGTCCCTCTGCTTTCGCGAGCTGCGGCCCTAGCCCGCGCACGCCGGACGCCGAGCTTGCGGTAGACGTGGGAGAGGTGAGCCTCGACCGTGCTCACGCCCATGAAGAGCTCGGCGGCGATCTCCTTGTTCGTGCGGCCCTGCGCGGCCAGCTCGGCCACGCGTCGCTCGGTCTCGGTCAGCTCCTCGTCGGCCGCGCGGCCGGCCGCTGATCCGCTGGAGCTCGGCGCGTGCCTTCTCGGCCCAGAGACGCGCGCCGAGGTCCTCGAAGATGGCGAGCGCCTGCTCGAGGGCTTCGCGGGCGGCCTTCTTCTGCTGTGCCTGCCTGCGGACCGTGCCCAGACACAGGAGGGTGCGCGCGTGCTCGAGTGGGAACGGCGCTGCGTCGCCAAGAGACGCCTCGAAGGCTTCCGTCGCAGCGGACAGATCGCCCTCGGCAGCCGCGAGCAGGCCCCGACAGCGGGCGGCGCCAGCCGTCGCAACGGGACTCCCGAGGCGCTTTGCGTTCAGCTCGTAGTGCTCCAGGTAGGAGCGGGCCTGCTCCAGCTCGCCGAGGGCGACCAGCGTCTCGATCGCGTCGGCCCAGACGGGTTGCGTCGGATCGTTCATTCCACTGGCGAGCAGCCGTCCGGGCAGCTCGCGCAGGTAGTCCCCGGCTGCCGGCAGGTTGCCGAGCGTCAGCTCGAGGCGGCCGAGCACACCGTGAATGACGATGACGAAGATCTCGTTCGAGTACGCTCGCGCATGCGCGAGGCCTTCGTCAGCAGAGGCGCGAGCCTGCTCGACGAGGCCGAGGTCTGTCTCTATGAGCGCTGTGGTGCGTCCTACAAAGCCGGTCTGGTGCTGGATCTGCCCGCTCAGCTCGTGCGCCGCGGCGGCGTAGTCGAGCGCGCGCTGCCAGTTGCCGGCCAGCCACTCGAGCATGCTCAGGTACCAGATGAGAAACGACCGCATGAGCTCATGGCCTCGAGCGGCCGCTTCGCTCTCCCGCTCCTCGAGGATGGTGCGCGCCCGGTCGATCTCCCCCCGCCGCATCAGGAGTCGAGCCAGGTAGTAGCGCGGGCTGTCCACGTGGTCGAGCTCGAGCCCGAGCCGCTCCTCGATCTCCGCTCCCCGCTCGAGCAGGCCCGGAGTCACCTCGCCGGCCCACATCTCGGCCTGCCCCACTCGAGCGATGACGGCGGCCACCAGGGCGGCGTCGCCGGTCCGCTCGGCTTTCTCGAGCGCGGCTCGCGCGTCAGCCCGTGCCGCCTGCATGTCCGGCTCCAACAGGTGGATCCAGATTCGGATCGCCAGCATGCGCGCTGAGCGGGCGTCGTCGTCGGCTGCGAAGGCCAGTGCCTCGGCGCACAGGGCGAGTAGCTCCGGAGTACCGCCGCTCAAGGTGGAGATACGCGCAAGCAGGACATCGGCTCGCTCGACATCGGACAGAGGCTGCCCGAGGAGGTCATCGAGCAGGGCTACTGCCTGATCGCGGTAGCCGGCACGCATGGAGAACTTCGCCTGCTGCAATCGTCTCCGCTGGACGAGGGCGGGATCGTCGGGCGTCAGCTCCACGGCAAGCTCGCAGAGCTCAGCCGCGGCGGCGGGCGCGCCACGGGCCGCCGCCTGCTCGGCGGCCGCGTCCAGCTCGGTTGCAACGGCCTCATCCGGACCATCGGCTGCGAGTGCCAGGTGACGGGCTCGCTCCTCGACGTCCGAGACCGCGCCCGCGAGCGTCCGATGGACGGCGCGGCGCTTCCAGATCGGCGCCTCCTCGTAACAGATCGAGGCGAGCAGCGGATGTGAGAAGCGGAGGCGCGAGTCGTCAAGCTCGACGACACCTTCGCGCGCAGCCGCCTCCAGTGCTCGCAGGACACGCGGACGTTCTCCGTGCGCCGCCGCGACGAGGTCGACGGTCGGCCGGGCGAGGGCCGCCGTCTCGAGTAAGACGTCCAGGGTCTCCCCCGGCAGACGAGCGAGGCGCTCGCCGAGCAGCTCGCGCAAGCTGTCAGGCACGTGCAGGGCCTGGCCTGCGGCCGGACGCGTGCCCGTGCGTACGAGCTCGCGGCCGAGCTCCAGGGCGAAGAACGGGTTGCCGGCGGTCGCTTCCTGGACGCGAGCGAGCTCCGGCCTGGTCAGCTCGAGCCCGAGCCTCTCCCCGAGCAGGGTGTGGATTGCGCCCAGGGTCAGCGGCCCGACGGTCAGCTGGACGAGTCTCTCCTGGGGAAGGGAGCGCTCGAGCTCGACCGGGATCGCGATCTCCGGACCGGTCCTGAGCGTCGCCAACAACCCGACCCGCTCCTCGCGGAGGCGGCGCAACGCAATCTGAAGGACGCCGGCCGAGCCGGGATCCAGCCACTGGAGATCGTCGAGGGCAACCAACACGGGTTCTTGCTCGGCAATGACACAGAGCAGATCGAGCACGGCCAGGCCGATCGCGTGCGGATCGGGAGGCAGCTCACCGGGCTCGACCCGTAGCAGCGCGATCTCGAGCGCTCGCCGGCGCGGTGCCAGCAGGGAAGCTGCGACATCATCGAAGACGGGCGCGAGCAGCTCCGACAGCGCGGCAAAGGAGAGCGACGCCTCCGCTTCGACTCCCCGGCAGGTCAGAACACGGCCGAAGCGCTCTCGCGCCTCCTCGACACCCTCCTCCCAGAGGATCGTCTTGCCGATTCCTGCCTCACCGGAGAGGACTAGCGCAGTGGGACCGTCCGAGACACGCTCGAGGAAGGCGTCGATCGAGCGCAGCTCCTCATCGCGGCCGATAACGGCTGTTGCAGTCATGCGCTCACGGATTGTGCAGCGCTACGCGCGCGGCTCCTCTCCGTCGAAGTAGTCGACCGCGTCGGCCAGACGGTGCATCGTTCGCAACTGACCTACTCCTGAGGACTTCTCCTCGTGAAATCGCGAAGACCTTTCCGCTGTCGGGATACTCGACGACCTCCGGGAGGGTATTGCTCGACGCGATCACGTACCGCACCGGCTCGGCGCCAGGTTCACCACCTGATGTGCGCCTCGAGGCCCGTTCGGGAAGTGAACGGCGTCACCCGGACGTAGCTCGCGCTCTCCTTCCTCCGGAGTGCGAAGCGTGGGATGGCCGCGCAGGACCAGCAGCAACTCCTCCGCGCCGTGGTGGAAGTGGTAAGGGGCTTGCGTCTGCCTCGGCAGGAGCTCGTACAGGCTCATCCCGAGAACGTGGCCCGTCGGAACGATGCGCTTCACCTTCTGCTTCCAGCCCTCGGTAGACGGAAGCCCCTGGTGGGTCGTTGGAAGTCCCTCGTCCCAGTCCTCCGCGAACACGTTCAGTGGGCTCAATGCGGTTCCACCTCCCTTGCCGCTCGCCGGCTGCTTCGTTGGCCCGGGCGAATGTCGGTCGCGTGATCGTCCGGTCCGGCGAGCCGGCCGGCCAGCTCGGCCCGACGAACGCCGAGCTTGCGGTAGACACGCGAGAGATGCGCCTCCACCGTGCTCACGCCCATGAACAGCTCCGAGGCGATCTCTTTGTTCCTCTTCCCCTCGGCGGCGAGGACGGCAACCCGGTGTTCCGTCTCCGTGAGCTCATCGGATGCCGCCCGGCGGCCGCTGATCCGCCGCAGCTCTGCGCGGGCCTTCTCCGCCCACAGGCGGGCGCCCAGCTCATCGAAGATTGCGAGCGCCTGCTCGAGCGCCTCGCGGGCGGCCTTCTTCTGCTGCGCCTGCCGGCGCACCGTGCCCAGGCAGAGCAGGGTGCGGCCGCGCTCGAGCGGGTAGGGCCGTCCGTCCAGCTCGGCGAGGGCGCGCTCGAAGGCGGCGGACGCACCGGCCACGTCTCCCTCGGCGCCGGCGAGCAGGCCGGCGGTCGGGCGGCGACGGCGACGGCCCACGGGTCTCCGACGCGAGCGCTGTGTTGCTCGTAGCGGCCGAGGTAGTCCCGGGCGTGCCCGAGCTCGCCGAGCGAGACGAGGGTCTCGATCGCATCTCCCCAGAATGGCACCGTCGGGTCGTTGTATCCGAGCGAGAGCGCCTGGCCGGGGATGTCGCGGAGGTAGGCGCCCGCGGCTTCGAGGTTGCCGAGCGCGAGCTCGAGTCGCCCGAGCGCTGCCACTGCATGCGAATACGTTGACCTCGTCTGACATCTCCTGCGCAAGCTGGAGACTTTCCTCCCCGCGCGCCGCGCTTCCTCGACGAGACCGAGATCCGTCTCGATCAGTGCCTTGATACGGCCCATGAATATGCGCTGATGTCCGTCCAGTGTCTGCTCCGCGATCTCGAGTGCCGCAGTCGCGTGCTCGAGCGCGCGATGCCAGCGGCCCATGTACCACTCCATGAGGCTCAGCCGCCAGAGGATCTGACCTCTGCTTCCTTCGTCGCCGCGCTCGATCGCATTCTGCTCCAGCTCCTCGAAGATGGCATGGGCTCGCTCGATCTCCCCCGCTCCCCCCAGCATGCGCGCGAGTGCTACACGCGGGCTCTCGTAGTACTCGAGCGAGAGCCCGAGACGCGCCTCGATCTCAGCTCCTCGCTCGACGAGACCGGGCGTCGGCGTCTCCGCGGCCCACACTTCGGCGTGCCCGACTCGTGCGATCGCCACTGCGAGCAGCGTGGGGTCACCGACCTGTTCAGCCCGTTCCAACGCGGCCCTTGCGTCGACCAGCCCCTCCCGAACGTCCGCCTGGAACAGGCGCATGAAGCTCCGGTACGCGAGAATCCTCGTCAAGCGCACCTCGTCGCTGCCCGCCTCGGCTAACGCCTCGTTGCAGAGCTCGATGATCCTCGGGGCGTTCGCTCTGCGCGTCAGCGCGAGCTCGAAGAGGACGTCCGCCCGCTCGACACCGGACGGAGCCTCCCGCAAGAGCTCGTTGAGCGTCGCAACTGCGCGCTCTCCGTCGCCGGCAAGGCGATGGTATGTGGCCGAGTGCAAGCGTCGGTGCAGTGCCAGGGTGGGGTCGTCCGAGGTGAGCTCGGCCGCGAGGTCCGAGAGCTCACCTGCCGCGGCGGGAGCCCCGCGGACAGCCGCTCGCTCGGCAGCCCTATCCAACTCAGATGCGATTTCGGGGTCGGGACCGTCCGCGGCGAGGGCCAGGTGGCGGGCGCGCTCTTCGACGTCCGAGACCGCTCCCGCGAGCGCCCGGTGCACTGCGCGGCGCTTCCAGACCGGCGCCTGGTCGTAGCAGATGGAGGCGAGCAAGGGATGTGCGAAGCGGATACGCGACTCGTCGAGCTCGATCACACCCTCCCGAACGGCCGCCTCGAGCGCCTCGATGACACGCTCTTCGTCTCCGTACGTGGCCGAGACGAGCTGGACGGTCGGCCGCGCGAGCGCCGCGACCTGCACGAGCACGTCCACGGTCTCTGCCGGCAACCGGGCGAGGCGGCCGCCGAGCAGGTCCCGCAAGCTGTCGGGAACGTGCAACGCTTGGCCCGGCGTCGGCCTCGTGTTCGTCCGGACGAGCTCGCGCCCCAGCTCGAGTGCGAGGAACGGGTTGCCTGCCGAGGCGTCCTGCAGGCGCGCGAGCTCCGGCCGGGTCACGTCGAGTCCGATCCGCTCTCGGAGGAGCCTATGGAGCGCCGCGAGGTTGAGGGGTCCGATCGAAAGGCGGGTCAACTGCTCGGCCGAGAGGAACGTCTCGGGGTCGAATGATCCCTCTGCGGCCTGGCCGCGAACCGTGACGAGCAGTCCCACCCGCTCCTCACGCAGCCGGCGCAGGGCGATCTGGAGGACGGCGCTGGAAGACGCGTCGAGCCACTGAGCGTCGTCGAGCGCGACGACGACCGGGCCTTCTGCGGCGATCCCACGGAGGACATCGAGCAGCGCAAGGCCGATCGCCCGGGGGTCCGGCGCGTGCTCGCCCGGCTCAGCGAGAAGAAGCGCGACCTCGAGCGCGCGGCGTCGGAGTGGCGCGAGCGTTGGTGCCGCCTCGTCGAACACCGGATCGAGAAGGTCGGACAGCCCGGTGAACGAGAGCGAGGCCTCGGCTTCGACGCTGCGGTGCGAGAGGACGCGCCACCCGCGCTCCTCAGCCGAATCGGCCGCATCTTCCCAGAGAATGGTCTTTCCGATCCCGGCCTCGCCGGAGAGGACGAGCGCCCGGGGCCCTTCCTCCACCTTCGCGAGGAACTCGTGGATCGCATCCCGCTCGTCGTCTCGTCCGATGACTCCGTGGGCCATTGACTAGGCGACGATCTCGGCGAGGGCGGAGACCAGCTCGTCCGTCGCCGAGAGGAACGGCGCGTGGTCCGCGTCGAGCTCGAACACGCGCTCGCACGGGTGCTCGCGGATCATCCGTCGCTGGAGGGCTGGCGGCATCGCCTGGTCACGAGTCGTGAGCACGTAAGAGCGCGGGATCGACGCGAGCTTCGCGTCGTCGATCGCCACCGGCGTCGTGTACGGGGCGACCGGTTGCGGCTGCCGGTTCGACACGGCCCAGGCGACCTGCTCGGACGTGCAGTCGTTGTAGACGACCCTGGCCGTCACCTCGTCGGACAGGCTTGCAACCGGAGGATCCCCCTCGATCGTGAGGTTCGCCTGGATCTGGTCGTTGGCGCCCTCCGGAAGCTTGGTCATGTCAAGGAGGCTCTGGCCGTTCGACGGCATGAATGCGCAGACGAAGACGAGCGAGGCGACCCGCTCCGGGCAGCGCGCGGCGGCCTGCGTGATGACGACGCCGCCCATGCTGTAGCCGACGAGCACGGCCGGCTCGGGACGGGCGGTGAGAGTCGAGCACACGCGTTCGGTGTACGCGTCGAGCGTGACCTCTGCGACGGGCGTCTCGTCTGTCGCCGTGGCCGGGCAGGTCGATGGCCTCGACCGTGTGACCCGCCGCCTGGAGCGGTGCGGTGACCGGCTCCCAGCACCAGGCGCCGCCGAACGCGCCGTGGACGAGGACGAAGCGGGCCATCTAGGGGATCGTAAGCACCAACTTGCCCTGTGTGCGGCCGGTCTCGCCCGCCTCGTGCGCACGGCCTGCCTCCTCGAGCGGGAACGTCTGCGCGACGTGCGGGCGTAGTTCGCCCGTCTCGACGAGACCGGCGATGGCCTCCAGGCCGGCCCGGTCGGGTTCAACGAGGATGCCGGTGACGCGCACCTGGTCCCCTGCGGCCTCCCGTAGCGCGTCGAGGCCCGCCGCCGACGGCACGACGATGAAGAGGCCGCCGCGTCGCAACGTCCCGAGTGCCCGCGCTGTCTCCTCGCTCCCGACGAGATCGAGCACAACGTCGACGTCGCCGACGGTGTCCTTCACCGGCTGTGAGGTGTAGTCGATCGCCTCGTCCACGCCGAGCTCGGCGAGAAATGCGTGCTTGGCCGAGCGCGCCGTACCGATCACATACGCGCCGCGCGCCTTCGCGATCTGCACGGCGAGATGACCGACGCCACCGGCGGCCCCCAGCACGAGCACGCGCTGTCCGGGCTGAACGTCGGCCGTCTCGACGAGCGCTTGCCAGGCCGTCAGCCCGGCGAGCGGAAGCGCGGCGGCCTCGACGTCAGAGAGCCCCTCCGGTGTGCGGGCGAGTTGGCGCGAAGGAGAAGTCACGTACTCGGCGTAGGCGCCTGCTTCCTTGGGAAAGCGCGGCATTCCGAAGACCCGGTCTCCCGGCGCGAACCTCGTGACGCCCCCGCCGAGTGCCTCGACCGTTCCGGCGACGTCCCAGCCGACCGTGAACGGCGGCTCACCGAGGAAGCCGCCCCGCGCGCGAACCTTCCAGTCGACGGGATTGACCCCGGCCGCGCGGACGCGGACGAGCACCTCGGTCGGCGCCGGTTCGGGCCGCTCCACCTCGACGAGCTCGAGCACCTCCGGCCCACCGATCGTCTGCTGCGTGATCGCACGCACGCGCTCAGTCTCGCAATTGTCGTGTATACAGGCCTGGCCACCGATCGGAGGAGATCTGATGAGCGCCTTTCCCAGCCCGTACGAGATCGCGACTCCGCCGGGCTGCGAGGGCTGGCAGGAGATGTACCCGTACTACGCGGTCTTCGACGAGTCGCGGCGGGCTGAGGACGAGAACCGCTTCTGGTTCTGGAACTCGATGCACTTCCCCGTGCCGATGCCGTCGTTCGACGTCCAGTGCATCGACGCGCCGTACCAGGCGGTGGGGGAGTGGCAGAACCGCTTCTTCGCAGTGCCGCCGGCGATGGGGATCGACTACCGGATCGTCAACGGTTACGTCTACATCTCCGGAAATCCCGTCACCGACCCGGAGAAGATCGCCGAGCGCGTCGAGTACTTCCAGCGTCGTGCGGGCTACTACTTCGAGCACTGGGAGGAGCTCTACGCCGGGTGGAGGCGGAAGATGGAGGCGCTGATCGCAGAGATCACGGAGCTCCCCGTCCCCGAGCTCCCCGAGTACGAGCCGGACGCACTGATGAAGGAGGACGACCGCAACACGGCGGTCGTCGACGTCCTCACCGCGTACAGCCGCACGCTTCGCTGCGGCGACCTGATGTGGCAGCACCATTTCGAGCTCTTGCTCCTCGGCTACGGCGCGTACGTCACGTTCTCCGACTTCTGCAAGAGCGCCCTCCCCGACATCCCGGAGCAGCACATCGCGCAGATGGTCGCCGGCATCGACGTCATCCTCTTCAGGCCGAGCGCCGAGCTGCTGCGGCTCGCAAAGCTCGCCATCTCTAGCGGCGTGGACGGCACGTTCGTCGAAGGTCGAAAGCCGGCCGAGATCGATACGGAGCTCGGCGAGTCGGAGGCTGGTCGCGCCTGGCTCGAGGAGCTCGAGCGGACGAAGGACCCGTGGTTCAACATGGCCACGGGGGACGGCCTCTACCACTACTACCGCAGCTGGTACGACGACCCGAGCATCCCGTACGCGTCGATCGCCGGCTACATCCGCGCACTGGCGGACGGCGACTTCTCGGAACGCCCGACGGAGGAGGTCGAGCGTGAGCGGGACCGCCTCGCGGACGAGTACGAGTCGCTCCTCGACGAGGACGTGCGGAAGACGTTCAACGAGCTGCTCGGGCTCTCGCGCATGGTCTTCCCGTACGTGGAGGAGCACAAGTTCTACTGCGATTACTGGTTCCTCACACGCTGGTGGAACAAGCTGCGCGAGTTCGGGGCGCTGCTCGCGCGTCACGAGTTCCTCGACGATGCGGAAGACATCTTCAACCTCGGCCGTCACGAGGTTGCGATGGCTCTCGACGAGCTGCTGCTGACGTGGGCCACGGGCGGGCGACCGCTCGGGCCTGCGCACTGGCCGCCGATCGTCGCGCGGCGCAAGGAACTGCTCGAGCGGCTCGCGGAATGGACGCCGCCGCCCGCGCTCGGGGTGACGCCGGATGCGATCACGGACCCGATGACGATCATGCTCTGGGGCGTTACGACGGAACGCGTGCACGCGTGGGCACACGCCGAGGAGGGAGGAGGCCGCCTGATGGGAGCCGCAGCCTCGCCGGGCACCGTCGAGGGCGTCGCGCGGGTCGTGATCACCTCCGAGGAGCTCGTCGGCGTGCGCGACGGGGACATCCTCGTCTGCCCGATCACATCGCCGGCCTGGGCGCCGATCTTCTCGAACGTCCAGGCCGTCGTCACGGACATCGGCGGTGTCATGTCGCACGCAGCGATCGTCTGTCGCGAGTACGGGTTACCCGCCGTCGTCGGTACCGGCCGTGCGACCGCCGAGATCAAGACCGGGCAGAAGATCCGCGTCGACGGCTCGGCGGGCGTAGTCACGATCCTCGGCTAGCGGGCATGAGCGCCGCCTTCACCCGTTCGCTCGCGGAGCTGCGGCGAACCGACGCCGACTCGTTCGGCGGCAAGAGCGCGAACCTCGGCGACCTGATCGCGGGCGGCGTGCCTGTGCCATCCGGCTTCGCGGTCAGCGCGGACGCCTTCCGTCTCTTCGTCGAGGACGCCGGACTGGCAGGCATGATCGCCGCCGCCCAGGCGCGTGCCGGAGGAGATGTCGAGGCGGTCGCCGCAGCGGCGAAGGCGATCGACGAGGCGATGCGGTTCGCGCCGCTGCCCGATGCCGTGCGCACGGAGATCGGCGCCCGCTATGCGGCGATCGGCGACGGCGAGCCGGCCGTTGCCGTCCGCTCGAGCGCGATCGGCGAGGACGGCGACGAGGCGACGTTTGCAGGCCAGCAGGAGAGCTTCCTCTGGGTACGTGGCGTCGAGCACGTGTGCGACGCCGTGCGCGACTGCTGGGTCAGCCTCTACACGCCGAGGGCGATGAGCTATCGGGCGACGCATCCGGCTGCGGGCGGAGAGGCTGCAATGGGCGTAACTGTCCAGCTGATGGTCGACGCGGAGGTCTCGGGCGTCCTCTTCACGTGCAATCCCGTCAGCGGCGACCCGAGCATGGTCGCCATCAACGCGAGCTGGGGCCTCGGCATCGGCGTCGTCGGCGGTGACGTGACGCCCGACGACTACCTCGTGAGCAAGGTCACGGGCGAGGTCGTGCGGCAGACCGTGAGCGCGAAGCACGTCGAGTACGTGCCCGACAAGAGGGGGCGGGGGACCGTCCGTCTCGACGTGCCGCCCGACCGGCAGGCTGAGCCGTGCCTCGGGGACGAGGAGATCGCCGCGCTCGTCGAGGCCGCGCGCCGTGTCGAGCGGCACTTCGGCACGCATCAGGACGTCGAGTGGGCGCTCGCGCGCGGTCAGCAACTACCCGAGTCCCTCGTCGTGCTGCAGGCGCGCCCGGTGACGGTGCGGCCCCAGACATCCACGCCGCTCTCCGGCTCGGCGCTTTCGCTCGTGATGAACACGTTCGGCGTCGCACGCGACACGACGAAGGACGCGTGACGGAGTGCCGCTCGACGAGGATGACGTCCGCGAGATCCTGCGGCTGATCGACGAGTCGGAGGGCGAGGAGCTCCGTGTCGAGACGGAGGCGTTCTCGCTGACCGTGATCCGGGATCGAGGCGCCGTTCCCGCGCCATCCGCCGACGGCTCGCTGACGATCGTCGCGCCGATCCTCGGGACGTTCTATCGCGCTCCGGCGCCCGGAGCGGCGCCTTTCGTCGACGTCGGCTCGCGCGTCGAGGCCGACACGGTCGTCTGCCTGATCGAGGTGATGAAGATGATGAACCCGATCCCCGCCGGGGTCGCCGGCACGATCGCGGAGATCTGCGTCGAGAACGCCGAGCTCGTCGAGTACGGCGCATCGCTCTTCCGCGTCGCGGGGGACGACGCATGACCCGCGCGATCGGCATCGTCGACACGACAACGCGCGACGGGAACCAGAGCCTCTGGAGCGCGACGGGCCTCCGGACAGCGGACATCGTCGCGATCGCGCCGACGCTCGACCGCATCGGCTTCCACGCCGCGGACTTCACGTCGAGCACGCACATGGGCGTCGCCGTTCGCTTCCACCAGGAGGACCCGTGGGAGCGGACGCGGCTCGTCAGTGCGGCGATGCCGGGAACGCCGCTCAGCTTCATCACGACGGGCATGCGCTTCATCACGTGGACGCCGGCGGACGAAGACGTGATGCGGCTTGCCTTCCGCTGCGTGGCGCGGAACGGCATCCGGCGCTTCCAGATCGCCGACCCGACCAACGACCCCGCGCGGCTGCGCCGGATGGCCGCGGTCGCGAAGCAGGAGGGCGTCGAGGAGGTCGTGATCGGCCTCACGTACTCGATCAGCGACGTCCACACGCACGCCTACTACGCCGAGCGCGCGGCGGCGCTGGCCGATTGCACCGACATGGACCGGCTCTACCTCAAGGATCCGGGCGGCCTATTCGACGCAGGCGGCCGTCCGCGAGCTCGCGCCCCACTTCGCCGCCGCGGCGGGCGAGCGGCCGATCGAGCTGCACAGCCACACGACGATCGGCCTCGCACCGTTCGTCTACGTCGAGGGTCTCCACGCCGGCTTCGATGTCCTGCACACGGCGATCGGCCCGCTCGCCCGCGGCACGTCGAACCCGGCCGTCGAGACGACGCTCCGCGACCTCCAGGCCGAGGGGTTCGCCCACGCGCTCGACCCCGAGGCGATCGACGAGGCCGCGGCGCACTTCCGGACGCTCGCCGAGGAGAAGGGGCTGCCGACTGGGGAGCCGCAGGAGTTCGACGCGACGTACTACCACCACCAGCTCGCGGGCGGGATGGTGTCGACGACGAAGCGGATGCTCGAGGAGCTGCGCCGCCCGGAGCTGTTCGACGCGGTGCTCGAGGAGGTCGGCCGCGTCCGCACGGAGATGGGCTACCCGATCATCGTCACGCCCGTCTCGCAGTTCGTCGCCACGCAGGCGGTACGGAACGTGATCGACGGCGAGCGCTGGTCGAACGTCTCCGACGAGACCGTCCGCTACTTCCTCGGCCACTACGGCGAGTCGGCGGCGCCCGTCGACCCCGCCGTCGCGGCGAGGGTGCTGTCGCTGCCGCGGGTGAAGGAGCTCGCCCACCTCGAGCCGCTCCACCTCGAGGACGCACGCGCTCGCTTCGGCACGCGGATCTCCGACGAAGAGCTCCTCCTTCGGCTAACGATGCCCGACGAGCAGGTCGACGCGATGCGGCAGGTCGGAGACGCTGCTCCGGCGGCCGCCGCACCGCCCCCTCCGCGCCGGACGCCTGTGGAGACCCTGCTCGAGGAGGTCGAGAAGCGGACGTCCGTCATGGAGATCCGTGTGCAGAAGGGCGACGAGATCGTGGAGTGGCGCCGTGGAGCTTGAGCTCACCGGCGTCCGCGGCTTCGTGCTCGACATCGACGGCACGCTTGTCCACCGCGAGGGCGCCAAGCTCCACGTCCAGCCTGGCGCAGCCGAGGTGCTGGCGCGCATCCGGGCGTCGAGCCGGCCCTTCGCCCTCTTTACGAACGGCGCCCACGGGTCGCCCGAGGAGTTCGCCGCCGAGCTCCGGGCAGCAGGCCTCGACGTCCGCGACGAGGAGCTGCTGACCCCGCTCGTGAGCGTCCAGTTCTACCTTCGCACCCACCGCATCGAGGGATCGGTGATCGCGTTCGTCAACCCGTCGGCACGGGCGTACCTCGAGCAGGGAGGCGTGCGCGTCGCCGATGCGGATGACACGGACGTCGCGGCGGTGTTCGTCGCGCACGTCGATGCGGTCGAGTACCCGGAGCTCGAGCGGGCGGCGATGGTCCTCCTGCACGGCGCGCCGCTCCTGACGGCGAGCTACGCGCCGTACTACGCGGGCGCGAACGGGCCGATCTTCTCGCGCGGCGCCATGACCACCGCCGCGCTCGCGAAGGCGTCGGGAGCGAAGCCGATCATCGTCGGCAAGTCCTCCGAAGCGGCACTCGAGGCGGTGCGCGACCGGCTCGGGGTGCCGACGGATGAGCTGGCCGTGATCGGTGACGACGTGACGATGGACATCGCGCTCGGAAATCTCGGCGGCGCGCACACGATTCTCGTCCGCAGCGGCATCTCGGGCGACATCGACCGTGAGAGCCTCCCCGAGGAGCAGCGCCCGGACGACGTGGTCGACGGCGTCGGCGAGCTGCTCGACTGGCTCTGACGGCGGATAATCAGCCGATGACTGTGCGGGGCACGATCAGTGCGGAGGAGGCGGTCTCGCACGTTCGCTCGGGCGACACCGTGATGGTGGGCGGGTTCGGTCTCGTCGGCGCGCCGCTGACGCTCATCGACGCGCTGGCCGAGCACTCCGACGCAACCGACCTGACGGTGGTCTCGAACAACATCGGCGAGCCCGGCAAGGGTCTCGGCAAGCTGCTGCGCCAGGGCCGTATTCGCCGCGGCATCTCGTCCTTCTTCACCTCGAACCCCGAGGCCGTAGCCGCTGTGAACGCCGGCGACATCGAGGCGACACTCGTGCCGCAGGGGACGTTCGCTGAGGCGATTCGCGCAGGAGGCGCCGGTATCGGCGGCTTCTTCACGCCGGTGGGAGCGGGAACGCTGCTCGCCGAGGGAAAGGAGGAGCGGGACATCGACGGAGTGCCGCACGTCCTCGAGAGCCCGATCCGGGCGGATGTGTCTCTCGTATACGCTGCCCGCGCCGACGCGCTCGGCAACCTCTGGTACCGGCACACGGCGCGGAATTTCAATCCGCTGATGGCGACCGCAGCGACGATCACGATCGTGGAGGCGGGCGAGATCGTGCCCGTGGGCGAGCTCGATCCGGAGTCGATCGCGACGCCCCACCTCTACGTCGACCAGCTCGTGGCGAGCACATGACGGCTGCCGACCCCAAGGCCCTGATCGCCGAACGGGCCGCCCAGGAGCTCCACCCGGGGGAGGTCGTGAACCTCGGCATCGGCATTCCCAATCTCATTCCTGGCTATCTCGGCGCCGAGACCGAGATCTTTCTTCACACCGAGAACGGGCTGCTGGGCGTCGGCCCGCGGCCGACCGACGACGAGCTTGACCCCGATCTCGTCGACGCCGCCAAGCAGCCGATCACGGCTCTCCCGGGCGCTTCGTACTTCGACAGTGCCGCGAGCTTCGCGATGATCCGGGGCGGTCACGTGGACGTTGCGGTGCTCGGGGCTCTCCAGGTGAGCGAGCGAGGCGACATCGCCAACTGGGCGATGCCCGGCAAGGACGTGCTCGGCGTGGGCGGCGCCATGGATCTGGTCGTGGGCGCCGGGCGCGTCGTCGTGACGATGACCTCCACGACGCCGACCGGCGGGCGTAAGCTCATTCGTGAATGCACGTTCCCGCTCACTGCCCGCGAGGCCGCTGACGTCGTCGTGACGGAGCTCGCGGTGTTTCGGTTCCGAGACGGCTCGCTCGCACTCACGGAGCTGCTGGACGGAGCGACGCTCGAGGATGTCCGGGCAGCGACCGAGGCGCGCTTCAACGTCGAGCTGGAGGACTGAATGAGACCTACGTCGCCTTCGTCTACGCACGTCCGCGACTCAGACCGTGGTGTTGACCCCCCGTACGACTACCCCGACTACGTCGGTACGAGGCTGCGGTCGCCGAAGGAGCCGCTCATCGTCGTTCCTCACACGCTGTCCGAGCTGACCGGCCCCGTGTACGGCGACCGGGCAATCGGAGAGCTCGACCACGACCTCACGCGGCAGCACGCCGGGGAGCCCCTCGGTGAGCGCATCGTCGTCAGCGGCCGTGTCCTGGGCTCTGACGGCAAGCCGTTGCGCGGCCAGCTGATCGAGATCTGGCAGGCCAATGCCGCCGGCCGCTATCACCACGTCGTCGACGACCACGATGCGCCGCTCGACCCGAACTTCTCAGGCGGCGGGCGCTGCCTGACGGACGACGACGGCGAGTACAGGTTCATCACGGTGAAGCCGGGCGCATACCCCTGGCCGAACCATCCGAATGCGTGGCGCCCGAACCACATCCACTTCTCGCTGTTCGGGCGAGCGTTCACGGAGCGGCTCGTGACGCAGATGTACTTCCCGGGCGATCCGCTGTTCGAGTTCGACCCGATCTTCAACTCCATCCGCGACGAGCGAGCGCGCGAGCGGCTCATCAGCACGTTCGACCTCGCCCTGACGACGCCGGACTGGGCGCTCGGGTATCGCTTCGACATCGTCGTCGGCGGCCGGGACTCGACGCTCGTTCGAGGAGCCGCACGATGACTGAGCCGCTGGGGCTGACGCCGTCGCAGACGGTCGGGCCGTACCTCTCGATCGGCCTGCTCGACGACGTCGTGACGGCCTCGCATCGTCCCCGCGGACGACCCGCGCGCGATCGTCGTGCGAGGCAGGCTCCTTGACGGCCACGGCGATCCGGTGCCGGACGGGATGATCGAGTTCTGGCAGGCGAACGCGGCAGGGCGCTACGCGCATCCGGCCGACACACGCGACGACGTGCCGCTCGAGGACGGGCTTCTGGGGCTTTGGCCGCTCCGGCACGGCTGACGACGGGTGGTACGAGATCGTGACGCTGAAGCCGGGTCGCGTGCCGGCGCCCGACGGCCGTCTGCAGGCGCCGCACATCGTCGTCGGCGTCTTCGCACGCGGGCTGCTGAAGCGGCTGGCGACCCGTCTCTACTTCCCCGACGAGACAGGAGGCGAACGCCGCCGATCCCGTGCTCTCCGAGCTCGACGAGCGAGAGCGTGCGACGCTCGTGACGCTGCCAGGAGAACGGCGGCCTCCGTTTCGACATTCGCCTTCAGGGCGAGGAACAGACGGCGTTCTTCCTCGTATGACGGCGTTCGGGCCGGTCTTCGTCCCGGAGCAGCTCCTCGCCGCAGTCTCGGATCAGGCGTGGTTCAAGGCGATGCTCGAGTTCGAGAGCGCACTCGCGCGGGCGGAGGCGGCGGCAGGCATCGTGCCTGCCGAGGCGGCGGAGGCGATCGCCGACGCCTGCCGTCTAGAGCTGTACGACCTCGGCGAGCTGCTCGAGCAGGGACGAGCGGTCGGCAACCCCGCGGAGCCCCTCGTCCGGGCTCTTCGGCAGCGAGTCGGGGGTGATGCAGCCGGCCACGTACACCGGGGCGCGACGAGCCAGGACGTAATCGACACCGCCGCCATGCTCGTCTCCCGGCGCGACGCTCGATCTCATCGGCGCAGAGCTCGGCCGCGTCGCGGCCGGGCTGGCAGAAGCTTGCCGAAGTACATCGTTCAACGCCGATGGCAGCCCGCACCCTCCTCCAGCAGGCCGTTCCCGCGACGTTCGGCTGCAAGACGGCCGGCTGGCTCGTCGCCGTGCTCGACGCGCGACGCAGACTCGAGCAGGTGCGAAGCGAGCGCCTTGCGGTGCAGTTCGGCGGTGCGGCGGGCACACTGGCGGCTCTCGGGAGCCAGGGGCTCGAGGTGCTGCGTCTCTTGGCGGCGGAGCTCGAGTTGATGGAGCCCGAGCTGCCGTGGCACACGAACCGGACACGAGTCGCCGAGCTCGGCTGGAGCGCTCGACGTGTGCGCTTCCGTGCTGGCGAAGATCGGCCTCGATCTCGTCCTGCTCGCACAGACAGAGGTGGGGGAGGTGCGGGAGCGGAGCGGACGGCGGATCGTCCACGATGCCCCAGAAGCGCAACCCTGTCCGGTCCGTGCTCGCGCGGGCATGCGCCGAGCTGGTGAGCGGCTACGCCTCGGTGCTCTCCCGCTCGGTCGTCCAGGAGCACGAGCGCGCGGCGGGGGCGTGGCATGCGGAGTGGGAGGCGCTCTCGGGAGCCCTCGCCTACACGGGCGGTGCAGCTCGGAACATCGCCGAGGCGGTGGAGAATCTCGAGGTGGACACCGACCGCATGCGGGCGAACCTCGCGCTGACGGACGGTCTGATCGTCGCCGAGAGGCTCAGCGTCGCAATGGGCGGCGGGGAGGCGCACGACGTCGTGCGTGACGCGGCCGATCGCACCGCCGAGTCCGGGCGAACGCTCGCCGAGGAGCTGCAGGCCGACGACCGCGTCGAGCTGCCCGACGCTGCGCTCGCCGAGGCGCTCGATCCCACGACGTACCTCGGCTCGGCGGAGGCCTTCGTCGACCGCGCGCTCGAGCGATACCGGACGATGGGAGCGTGAGACATGAGTGACGCCTACGAACGTGGCATGGGCACGCGCCGTGAGGTGCTGGGGGACGAGCACGTGGACGAGGCGATCGCACGCACGACCGGCTTCACCGAGGACTTTCAGGATCTGATCACGCGCTACGCGTGGGGTGAGATCTGGTCGCGCGACGGGTCTCGATCGGCGGACGCGCAGCTGCATCACGCTCACGGCGCTCGTGGCGCTCGGCCGCGAGGAGGAGCTCGCGATGCATGTTCGCGCCGCGCTCCGTATCGGGCTGACTCCGGACGAGATCAAAGAGGTCCTCCTGCACAGCGCGGTCTACTGCGGGGTGCCGGCGGCGAACGGCGCGTTCGCGGTCGCCCAGCGCGTGCTCGACGAGCAAGAGCACTGAGCCTGATGCGCACGCAGGTGGCGATCGTCGGCGCCGGGCCGGCCGGGCTGACGCTCGCACAGCTGCTCCATCGCGAGGGCGATCGAGTCGGTCGTGCTCGAGGACCGGAGCCGCGACTACGTCGAGCACACGGATCCGTGCCGGCGTGCTCGAGCAGGGGACGACCGATCTCCTGGTCGAGGCTGGCGTCGGGGACCGCATGCAGCGGGAAGGGATCGTCCACCACGGCATCGAGCTCCAGTTCGACGGCGAGCGGCATCGCATCCCACTGAGCGAGCTCACAGGCGGGCGCACGATCCTCATCTACGGCCAGACCGAGGTCGTGAAGGATCTGATCGCCGCGCCGGCTCGACGCGGGGCTCCCACTCCTCTTCGACGTGTCGGACGTCACCGTCCACGACCTCGAGTCGAACAGACCCCACGTTCGCTTCCGCCGCGAAGGGGCCGAGCACGAGCTCGAGTGCGACGTCATCGCCGGCTGTGACGGCTACCACGGAGTGTGTCGGCCGAGCATTCCGGCCGGCGTCCTTCGCGAGCGCGCGCGCGACTATCCCTTCGGCTGGCTCGGAATCCTCGCGGCGGTGGCTCCGTCCAGCGACGAGCTCGTGTACGCCCACAGCCCGCGCGGCTTCGCCCTGCTGAGCCTGCGCAATCCCGAGCTGAGCCGGCTCTACATCCAGTGTCGCCCCGACGAGGACCTCGGGGAGTGGCCCGATGACCGCATCTGGGAGGAGCTACAGCTCCGGCTCGGGCTCGACGGCTGGACGCTGGCGGAAGGGCCGGTGCTCGAGAAGGGCGTCACCGGGATGCGGAGCTACGTGGCCGAGCCGATGCGCTACGGCCGGCTCTTTCTCGCGGGGACGCCGCGCACATCGTGCCTCCGACCGGCGCCAAGGGCCTCAACCTCGCGCTCCACGACGCCAGCGCGTCCTCGCGGAGGCGGTCGTGCGTGGTACGCGGACAGGGTCGGCCCGACCTGCTCGATGCGTACTCGGACACATGTCTGCGGCGGTCTGGCGCGCCGAGCACTTCTCCTGGTGGATGACGTCGATGCTTCACCGAGCCGACGACGACGACGAGTTCGACCTGACGCTGCAGCTGTCACAGCTGCGCTACGTGACGTCGTCGAGCCGGCGGCAGCGCACCTCGCTGGCCGAGAACTACGTCGGTCTCGAGCGAGTGTGAGCTCAGGTAGTTCTAGTCGACAAGACTCGAACTATCTGCTAGAGTAATAGTCGTGGCGACAAAAACCATGAGAGCCATTGTCCATGACCGCTACGGGCCGCCGGAGGTCCAGCGAATCGAGGAGGTGGAGCGGCCCGTGCCGAAGGACGACGAGGTCCTCGTCAGGATTCGCGCCACGACGCTCAACAGGACCGACTGCCACGTACGCGCCGCCAAGCCGTTCATCTGGCGCTTCTTCCTCGGTCTGCTCCGGCCGAAGGGAAGGATCCTCGGCAGCGAGCTCGCGGGAGTCGTCGAAGAGGTCGGCCCGGCTGTCAGCGAGTTCGAGGTCGGTGATGAAGTGTTCGGCGTCAGGGCCTACCTGTCCGAGGGCTTCGGTTGCCACGCGGAGTACGTCTGCATGCGGGAGACGCTGCTGGCGCACAAGCCGGCGGGCACGACGTTCGAAGAGGCCGCGCCCACCTGTGACGGCGCATTGTCAGCACTGAACTTCCTGCAGGGGGTGGATGTCGGAGCAGGGCAAAGCATCCTCGTGTACGGCGCCTCCGGCTCGATCGGCACGGCGGCCGTCCAGCTGGCGAAGCACCTCGGGGCCGATGTCACCGCGGTCTGCAACACGCCGAACGTCGAGCTCGTGCGATCGCTCGGCGCCGATGTGGTCGTCGACTATCTGCAGGAAGACTTCACGAAGAGCGGCGCGACATACGACGTCGTCTTCGACGCGGTCGGCAAGCACTCGTTCAGCCGCTGCCGCGGCTCGCTGAAGGCCGGTGGGACGTACCTGCCGACCGACGGGCTTCGCAATATGATCTGGGCGCTCGCGACCTCGCTGATCGGCGACAAGAAGGTGCTGTTCCCGAGACCTCGCTACACGCGGAAGGACGTCCTCCTGCTCAAGGAGCTGGTCGAGGCGGGGGAGTATCGCGCCGTCATCGATCGCGTGTATCCGATGGAAGACGTGATCGAGGCGACGCGGTACGTCGAGACCGGCCAGAAGGTCGGCAACGTCGTCCTAACGGTCTAGCCTCGGCAGCACTCCCGGGTGCGTTTGACCCGTGGGCATCGTGACTACACTGTCTCTGTCGCGGGGCTATAGCTCAGCTGGGAGAGCGCCTGGATCGCACCCAGGAGGTCGGCGGTTCGAATCCGCCTAGCTCCACTCCCCGCTCGGACGCCCGAGGAGGCCTGATGGACGACCAGATTCACGGAACGATCGAGCAGCTGGTGACGGAGGAGCACGAGTTGTGGGAGCGGGAGTCAGCCGGGAACGCAACCGATGCCGACCGACAGCGCCTGCACGACGTCAAGGTCTCTCTCGACCAGTGCTGGGACCTGCTCCGCCAGCGTCGAGCGCTGCGCGAGGCGGGAAAGGACCCCGAGGGCGCGCGACGTTCGACGACCTGAGGTCGTGGAGGGCTACGAGCAGTAGCGCCTTCGTTGCGGGTGCCCAGGATGCACCACGACGAGGTGGACACCGACGCATCGCTCGTGCGTCGGTTGGTCGAAGCGCAGTTCCCCGAGTGGGCCGAACTTCCGGTCCAGCCGGTTCCGTCCGGCGGCACGGACAACGCGCTGTATCGCCTCGGCGAGCGAATGGTCGTGCGGCTGCCGCGACACGAGCGGACCGCCGGCACGCTGGAGCAAGAGCATCGGTGGCTGCCGCAGCTCGCTCCGCTACTGCCGCTGCCCGTCCCCGTGCCGCTCGCGCGCGGCAGGCCCGCGGCCGGCTACCCGTGGGAGTGGTCGATCTACGAGTGGCTCGACGGTGAGCCTGCGTCTGCCGAGCCGATCGCCGATCACGTGAGCCTGGCGACAGACCTCGCGCAGTTCATCGCGGCGCTGCAACGGATCGATGCCGCGGGCGGGCCGCCGCCGAGCACGCACAACGTGTTCCGAGGTGACGCGCTGGCAAGGTGGGACGAGCGTACGCGCGCTTCGATCGCCGTGCTGGGCTCGACGATCGACGCTGCCGCAGCGACGGCGCTCTGGGACGCCGCCCTTCGTGCACCCGAGTGGCACCGCCCGCCCGTCTGGATCCACGGAGACCTCGATGCTCGCAACGTCTTGGCTGCGAGAGGCAGGCTCAGCGCCGTCGTCGACTGGGGGTGTCTCGGCGTGGGGGATCCCGCTTGCGACGTGGCAGTCGCGTGGAAGATGCTCTCGGCGCACACGCGCGACGTCTTTCGGACCGTGCTCTCGGTCGACGATGCGACCTGGGTCCGAAGTCGAGGTTTCGCCCTCTCGCAGGCGGTGAACGCTCTGTCCTACTACACCCTCGAGACGAACGCCGCGCTCTACCGTGAGGCTGAGCGCTGGCTGGCGGAGGCCGTGACGCCTCCGCCTCCAGCTGACTAAACCTGGGCGGGCTGCTCGGACGGCGCATCCGCGGGCGTGTCCCGCAGATGACGGATCAGATCGTCCAGGTCCGCGAGCTCCTGCTCGAGGTCGCGCTGGTAGGCCTCCAGGCGCGCGAGCAGCTCGGTGCGGTTAGGGAAGGGCCGGCGGAAGCGGAGTCCGCGGCCGTGTCTTTGGTGTCCTCTATGCATCGTTCACCTCCCTTCGCTCGTAGCGGTCGAGGAGGGCGGCGCTGCGCTCTTGCGAGCGACGGAGCGCGTCTGCCCACTGATCGAGCAGGCGCGAGCCCGCCTTGGTCAGCGCGTAGCGGCGCTTCGCCGGCCCCGGGGAGGAGGAGTCCCACTCGGACGTGACGATGCCCTCGTCCTCGAGCCCGCGCAGCAGCCGGTAGAGGTTGCCCATCTCGACGGGTTGGTCTCCGGTCAGCTCCGGAAGCCGTTCGAGCAGGTCGTACCCATGCGTGGGTCGTTCCCGCAAGAGCAGCAGGAGTGCCGGCTCCACGAAACGCTCGACGCGCGCGTGGACGCGCCAGCGCCCACCGTGGAGTCGTCTGGACCGGGAGCGGCGAGGGTGTTGCCTCACCGTCGCCTTGCTATTGGTAAAACACACATGCAAGAGAACAGTAGCAGGCCCGGTCGGGGCGGCGACAATCCAGGGCGTGCTACTGAGCGAGCTCGTACGCGTGTCGGCCGAGGTCGCCTCGACGCGCGCCCGACTGAAGAAGATCGAGGCGCTGGCGAGCGTGCTCGAGCGCCTGGAGCCAGAAGAGGTGCCCGTGGCAGTTGCGTACCTCTCGGGCGAGCTGCCGCACGCGCCGATCGGTATCGGCTGGGCGGCGCTCCGCGATCGTCCGCCCGAGCAGGCCCCGCCGCCCGTGCTCCGCGTGCTCGAGGTGGACGCCGCCCTACGCACGATCGGAGCGACGACCGGACCGGGCTCGCAGGCCGCTCGGCGAGAAGAGCTGAACGGCCTGTTCGCTCGTGCGACGGAGCCGGAGCAGCAGTTCCTCGCGCGGCTCCTGACCGGCGAGCTCCGCCAGGGGGCGCTACAAGCGGTGATGGCGGATGCAGTTGCGAAGGCCGCCCGCCTCCCGGCAACCGTGGTCCGGCGGGCGCTGATGCTGGCGGGCGACCTCGGAACTGTCGCCACGGCGGCGCTGACGTCGGGCAGCGAAGGGCTTGCAGAGTTCCGCCTGACGGTGCTGCGCCCAGTCCAGCCGATGCTGGCGCAGCCGGCCACTGACATCGCGAGTGCATTCGAGCGTGTCGGCGAGGCCGCCGTCGAGTGGAAGCTCGATGGTGCCCGGCTCCAGGTGCACGTGCAGGGCGACGAGGTGCGCGCCTTCACGCGGAATCTCGCCGACGTCACGGATCGCGTGCCGGAGGTGGTGGAGGCGCTGCGCGGGCTCTCGCTCGAGGCCGCGATCCTCGACGGCGAGGTGATCGCGCTCGACGAACGGGGCCGGCCGCACCCGTTCCAGGTGACGATGAGCCGGTTCGGCAGCCGGCGTGGGGTGGAGGCGTTGCGCGACGGCGTCCCGCTCTCGCCCTTCTTCTTCGACCTGCTCCACCTGGACGGCGACGACGGGCTCGACCGGCCCGCCCGGGAGCGGTTCGCCGCCCTCGCCGAACGCTTCCCCGAAGAGCTTCTCGTTCCGCGCATCGTGACCGGCAACGTCGAGGAAGGGGCGAGCTTTCTCGCGGCTGCGCTCGAGCACGGTCACGAGGGCGTGATGGTGAAAGCTCTCGACGCTCCGTACGAGGCGGGACGGCGCGGCGGGAGCTGGCTCAAGGTCAAGCCTTCACACACGCTCGACCTCGTGGTGCTCGCAGCCGAGTGGGGGCACGGCCGCAGGCAGGGCTGGTTGAGCAACATCCACCTCGGTGCCCGCGACGAAGCCGGCGGCGACTTCGTGATGCTCGGCAAGACGTTCAAGGGCATGACCGACGAGATGCTCGGCTGGCAGACGGAGCGACTGCTCGGGCTGGAGACCTCGCGCGACGGCGGCACCGTCTACGTACGACCCGAGCTCGTCGTCGAGGTCGTGTTCGACGGCCTCCAGCAGAGCTCGCGCTACCCGGGCGGGCTCGCGCTCCGCTTCGCGCGCGTCAAGGGCTACCGCCCCGACAAGTCAGCTGCGGAGGCCGACAGCATTCAGACCGTCCGCCAGCTGGCTACAAGCTCGTAGAGGCGCTCGAGGCTGTCGGTCCAGCCCTGCGTGTGCAGCGCGAGGCGCTCCTCCGTGGCGAAGACCCCCTGATCGAGGATCACGTTCGTCGATCCGTCGACGTCGCCGAGCGTGAGCATCACGACGGTCTCGCGGTCGTCGGGCGTCGGCTCTTCCCAGCGAAACGTGTAGCTCAGCAGGCTGGGAGGGTCGACCGCCACGAACTCTCCCGAAAGGTGGAACACGTCACCTTCGGGAGGCTGCATCGCGATCCGATAGGCACCTCCGACGCGAGCGTCAACGTCGATCGCGGGCGAGGTGAATCCCTTCGGGCCCCACCACTTCGCGAGCTCCGTCGGATCGACGAGCGCGTTGAAGACGCGCGGAGGCTGTGCAGGCACGACGCGCTCGAGATGCAGTGTGAGCTCGGCAGGCGTCAGTGGTCTGAGACAATAACGCGATGGCCGAGCGACACCACATCCGCATCGAGTACTGCGTTCCCTGAGGGGCGCTACCGAACGCCGCCGGTCTGGCGGCGAAGCTGCTCGAGGAGTGGGAAGCAGATGAGATCGGCACAGTCGAGATCGTGACGGGAGCGGACGGGATCTTCGACGTGCACGTGGACGGCGAGCTCGTCTTCGAGAAGACGATGCTCGGCCGCTACCCCGACCCCGACGACGTCCTGCCGCTCGTTCGCGAGAAGCTGAACGTCCTAGCCGTCGAGGGCATGGGAAAGCCGGCGTCGACGAGCACCGTCTCGTCGTGAGGATCGACATCGCCTCGTAGCCGTCGAGCTGCGCCGTCCATGCCGGTCCGTGCGCGCCCATCGCGAACGCCGCCGTCGCGTACGCGTCGGCGGTGGCGAGCACCGGGCCCGTGATCGTCACCGACAGCAGCCCCTGCCGGCGGCAGGCCCGGTGTGCGGGTCGAGCACGTGGTCGCCCGCGCGCGTACGCGCCCGACGTGGCGATCGCGAGGTCGTCCGCCTCCGACGACGGCCGCCACCTCGTCTGCGCGATGTGGGTGGCGGATGCCGACGTGCCACCGCTCCTCGGGCGAGCGGGCGACCGCGAAGGATGATGTCGCCGCCAGCGTAGATCGCGAAGTTCCGTGCGCCGGCGTCCTCGAGGATCTCCGCGGCACGGTCGACGGCCCAGCCCTTGACGAGGCCGGACGGGTCGAGGCTGCCGTCCGCTCGGGAGTCGAAGTACCCGCGCGTCTCCTCGCGGAGTTGCTCGCAGCGCTCCAGCACGTCTCCGACGTCCGGGTGAGCCTGTTCGCGTGCGAGAGCTCGCCGCGGTCGATGCGGCTGATCTCGCTCTCCGGCTTGTAGGTCGAGAACGTGTCGTCCACGAAGCGCAACCAGTCGAAGACGTCGTCGACGGCTGCCTCCTCCACGCCGGCATCGCGGACGTCGACGACGATGCCCATCCCCATCACATGCTCGACGGTCGTCACACGCGGAGTCCGTTGAGCAGCGCGACTTGGAGCGATTTCTCGAACGCCACGCTCGTGTCGGTCGCCTCCGAGATGTAGTCGACCGTCGTCTTGAACTGCTCGCTCAGCACCTGGCTGGAGAGCAGCGGCAACGCCATACGGTTGAGATGAAGCGTGTGTGCTCCACCCTGGTTGGGCCAGACGGGCAGCCGAACGGCGGTGATCTTGCGGGTGACGGTCTTCTTCTTGCCGACGGTGGTCGTGCGCTTGCGGACGGTGAGCACTACCTGGACCTCGCCCCAGCGGTCGACCTGCACCGCCGGGCCGGGTGCCTGCTTCCACTGGGTGACGATCTTCTTCTTCGGTGGAGCGGCCAGTGCTCCGACGGTCGGCAGGACCAGCACGGCGGCGCTGACGACTGCGGTGACTCGTGCGTTCACGATTGATCGATCCCCCGGCTAGAGCGCGAAGCGCTCGCTGTGCACCTGCCGGCGCGGGACTCCCGCACGCCGGACATTGCTCTCGATGACATTCACCATACCCGGCGGCCCGCTGACGAACACATCGCGCTCGGCGATGTCGGGCACGAGCTCGCGCAGGTGCTCGGGTGAAAGCAGGTCTCGTCCCTCGTCGTCAGCATGATCACCGGCGACGACTTCGACGCGTGCCCGCGCGACCTCAAGCTCGTCGGCGAACAGGGCCTCCTCGAGCTCGATCACGCGGTAGAGGAGGATCGTGTCTCCGTCCAGCTCGTCCAGCAGCGCGCGGATGGGCGTGATGCCGATCCCGCCGGCGATGAGCAGCGTCTTCTCGCGGAGCTTGGCGTCGCTTGTGAAGACGCCGAACGGCCCTTCGGTGACGGCACGCGTTCCCACGGGGAGCTTGCGGAGATCGCGGGTGTAACCACCGACCGCCTTTGCCGTCATGCGTAGCGAGCGACCGTCGGGTGCCTGCGACAGGGAGAACGGATGCGCCTCCCACCAGCGACCTCGCGTCAGGAAGCGCCAGAGGAAGAATTGGCCGGGGCGCGCGCCGAGCCGGTCGAGCTCGCGGCCGGTGACGCGTACGGAGACGACGTCCTCACGTTCCGGCACGACCTCGGCGACTCGCAGCCTGAAGCGCAGCGCGTCGACGATCGGCGCGCCCAGCCGGAACACGAGCAGGGCGGCGAGTGTCAAGAGATACAGGGCGCGCCAGTAGTTCGCCGCCACGTCGTCCAGCGCCAGCTCGTTCCCGGTTGGAATCTGATGGAACCACGCGAGCGCGATGCCGGCGTAGGCCGTGAGGTGGATCGCGTGCCATAGCTCGTAGGGAAGCCGCCGGCGGGCGACGGCGACGGACGTGAGGCCGACGACCAGGAGCAGCGCCGTGCCCACGGTGGCCGTGATCATCCCGGGATAGACGCCGGAGCCGAGCAGCGTCTCCACCTCGGTCCAGAGCGAAACGTCGTCGAGCAGGGCGTAGCCCCACACGCTGAGCAGGGTGTGGGCGACGACGAGCGCGATCGTCGCGTGGCCGTTCCAGCGGTGGACAACGGTGAGGTGGTCGAAGCCGACCAGGCGATCGAGCCAGGGGATCCGCGCCAGCAGCAGCACCTGGATCAGCGCGAGGTACGCGGCGAAGAACCCCGTGAGCCGCGCGAGGCTCGTGACGAGCTCGGCGGCGTCGTCGACCTGGGTGACGTTCCCGCCCTCGTACCAGAGCCAGACGATGCCCGCCGCATTGCCGAGAAGCAGAGCGAGCGCGACGGCGGCGACTACCCGGCGTCCCACCGTGGACATACTGCCTGTCATGACTGCGCTGCCGTCGAGCCGCAAGAATGAGGGCGTGGAGATCAGTGCTGAGCTCTGGGAGCGCGCCCTCGAGTCGCTGCCCGGCGGCAACACGCGGACGACGATCTTCCACGAGCCGCACCCCGTCTACGTCGTGCGCGGCGAGGGCTGCCGCGTGTGGGACGTGGACGGCGTGGAGCGCATCGACTTCATCTCCAACTACACGTCGCTGATCCTCGGTCACTGCCATCCGCGGGTCGTGGAGGCGGTGCAGCGCCAGGCAGGAGAGCTGATGAGCGTCGCGGCGCCGACCGAGCTCGAGATCGAGCTGGCGGAGCAGATCAAGGAACGTCTGCCGAGCGTCGACCAGCTCCGCTTCGCGAACTCCGGCACCGAGGCGACGATGCTGGCGTTCCGCGCGGCCCGTGCGTTCACCGGCCGTTCGAAGATCGGCGTCTTCGCGGGCGGCTACCACGGCTCGCACGACTACGCCGCGAGCATCCCTGCGAGCGTCTCCGGTGCGCCGGGCGGTCCGGGCATTCCGGACGCGGTCGCCGAGTCACTCGTCGTCGCTCCCTTCGACGACGTGGAGGGAACGCGCGCCGCGCTCGGGCCGCATCTGGACGACCTCGCTGCGGTCATCGTCGAGCCGGTGCTCGGGTCGGGCGGCGTGCTGCCCGCGTCGACGGAGTTCCTCGCGTTCCTGCGCGAGCTCACGCGCGACGCCGGAGCGCTGCTCGTCTTCGACGAGATCATCTCCTTCCGAGTCGGCTACCACGGCGCGCAGGGACGCTACGGCGTCACGCCCGACCTGACCACGCTGGGCAAGATCATCGGCGGCGGGCTGCCGGTCGGCGCGCTCGGCGGCCGCGCGGACGTGATGGCGCTCTTTGACCCCCGGCGCGACGACCGCATCGGCCACGGCGGGACGTTCAACGCCAATCCGCTGACCATGGCGGCGGGCCTGGCAACGCTCGCCGAGCTGACGCCCGACCGCTTCGACGCCCTGGAGGCGCTGGCCGGCGAGCTCGAGGAAGGCGTCAACACGAGAACGGAGGCAACGGCCGCGGCCGTCGGCTCGCTCTTCCGGATCGAGCTGCCGGACGCGTCGCGCCTACCCGACCTCCATCTGGGACTGCTTGCGAACGGCATCCTCATGACGCCGCGCGGCATGGGCTGCCTTTCGACGCCGATGACCACGGCCGAGATCGAGGCGTTCGTTGACGCCATCCGAGTCGCGCTCTAGCGTCGCCGCAGCCAGTACCGCACGAAATAGAACGGCACGACGAGCCCGGCGAAGAGGAACGTCGCGACGCCCCAGGCCGTAGCGTGGCGCGATCCGTGCCTGCTCGCGTGCGCGAACACCGCCATCGCGAGCAGCGCGGCCAGCGCCAGCGCGAGCGCGAACTGGATCGGAGTGAGATCGGCGATCGAAGTGGCGATGCTCATCGGCGAAAGGAGGGTATGCAGTGCAGGAATAGACTCGATCTTCCCACTCCCGGAGGAGGCATCGCATGAGTGTCAACCCGATTCCCGATGGCTATCGAACGGTCACGCCGTACCTCGTCGTCGAAGGTGCCGCGACCGTTCTGGAGTTCGTCAAGCAGGCGTTCGGCGCCGAGGAGGTGTTCCGCATGGAGGGGCCGAACGGAAAGATCGGCCACGCGGAGGCCAAGATCGGCGACTCGATCGTGATGATGGGCGACGCCGGCGAGGAGAACCCGGCCATGCCGGCGATGATCCATCTCTACGTCGATGACTGCGACGCGACGTACGAGCGAGCGCTGACAGCGGGCGGGACGTCGGTGCGAGAGCCGGAGAACCAGTTCTACGGCGACCGCTCGGCGGGAGTTCGCGACTCGACCGGCAACCTGTGGTGGATCGCGACGCACGTCGAGGACGTGTCCGAGGACGAGATGGCCAAGCGCATAGAAGAGGCCACGGCCCAGCCGGCCGGCTGATCGAGAGGCGAGAGTGCGGTTCCGCAAGGGCGCCAAGCTCGATCCGTCCCAGGTCGAGGACTATCGCGGCCAGGGCGGCGGGCTTAGTGGTCTCGGCGGCGGCAAGGTGCTCGGGGGCGGCGGTGGCCTGATCGGCATCGTCGTCCTCGTCCTCTACCTCGTGCTCGCAAGCCAGGGCGGCGGCCTGGGCGAGCTCGGCTCGCTCGCTGGGCAGACGGTCGGCCCGGGCGCGCCGTCAACCGAGGTCACGAGCGAATGCCGCACCGGCGCCGACGCGAACGAGCGCCAGGACTGCCGCATCATCGGCGTCATCAACAGCGTCCAGGCCTACTGGACAAAGATACTGCGGAACTACGAGCCTGCTAAGACGCGGTTCTTCGACGGCAGCATCCAGACGAGTTGTGGCCCTGCATCGTCCGCCGTCGGCCCGTTCTACTGCCCGGCGGATGGCTACGTCTACATCGACCTTGGCTTCTTCGACCAGCTGCATTCGCAGCTCGGCGCCGAGGGCGGCCCGCTGGCGGAGGCGTATGTGCTCGCGCACGAGTACGGCCATCACGTCCAGGACCTGACCGGCGTGCTGCGGCAGCGCCAACCGCGACACCGGCCCGCAGGGCGGGCAGGTGCGCGTCGAGCTGCAGGCCGACTGCTACGCCGGTCTCTGGGTCGGCCGTGCGCTCGACACGGGCTTCATCGAGGACCTCACGCGGCAGGACGTCGCCCAGGCGCTCGACGCCGCCGCTGCAGTCGGCGACGACCGCATCCAGGAGCGCGCCGAGGGCCGTGTGACGCCGGAGTCGTGGACGCACGGCTCGGCGCAGCAGCGCCAGACGTGGTTCGTGCGCGGCATCGAGGGCTCCGGCCCCAACAGCTGCGACACCTTCAAGGGCCAGGTTTAGGAGGGCCTGGCGAAGCAGTGACTGTGTCGCCGGAATCACGCTGGAAGGCCGTGCTGCGGCGTCCTCGGTCGCCCACGTACTTCACCAGTACGCGGGCTCCCTGCGTCCTTGCATCACAACCTCCAGCGCGCCCCGGCGACGAGCACCGTTCCGCCAGACCCTCCTACTAGCGCAGGAACGAGAGCCCGACGAGCGTCGGCACGACGATCCACACGCCGACGGTGAGCGTGATGCCGACGATGGCGAGCCGGCGTGAGTGATCGCGCGGCGGGTTGCCGCAGTTGCCGACCGACTTCCACAGCTCCTTCAGCGGCTCGCGCACCGACAGGCGAATCCGCGAGCTCGCCATGGCCGTGCCGCGCAGCAGGAACCAGGAGATGGCGACGCCGATCAGGGCGCCGGTGACGCCCACGATCGTGGCCGTGACCCAGTCGTCCCACGTGTAGCCCGTCGCCAGTCGGTAGATGCTCGCGAACAGCGGTATCAGCAGGCCGCCGATGACGAACGTCGGCACGCCGATCGCGCGGGTCCGGACGACGTCGGCGAGCGCCGCGGCGTCGAAGCGCGCCGACCGCAGCTGTTTCATGTCCGGCGAGCCGTCAGGCGCCTCGATCTCCCGAAACCAGTAGAGGTTGCGCATGTCCGTCGTCACCGTCTGGACGTACGAGACGACGATGTAGCGCGCGACGAGCTCGATCCCCCAGCGGATGAAGGAAGTCACCGGGCCGATGCCGGATGCGGCGCGCGACCCGCGGAAGCCGTGGCGTCGCAGGCTCTCGAGGGCGGCGACCGCGCGCCGGTGGTCGGCAAAGAAGCGCTCCGGCCGGGCGATCGTCGTCGTCCTTGCCAGCTCGGTGAGCATCTCTCGCGCACGCGGGCTCGTGACTTCGATGTCGTCGAGGAACGCCTCGATGGCCGCGTCGTCGCCCGAGAGCAGCTGCAGTCGCTCGAGGGGGTTGACGTCGTGCTCGTCCCGTAAGCGCCAGCGGTCGTCGCGCATCGGAAAGGGAGCCTAACCGCGGTTGCGGCGGGCTCCCCTTCCGTGGTCTGCCTCTACCGTCGGTAGCAGGAGACGTACAACGTGAACGTCCTCGGGCTGCCCGTGCCGTTGGCGCCGCTCGCCTGGTAGCCCATGACGACGCCGCGCCGGTCCTGGATCGGCCGGAGCTCGACGGTGTAGAGGACGTCGGATGGGCCGGCGGCTGACCAGCTCGTCCCGGCGCTGATCGCGCGCTCGCCGCGCGCGCACATCTGCCCGACGTCGGCGGACGTCGTACCCGATCCCGGGGCGTCGTTCACGACGACGCCTTCCGTCGGGACTCGAATCGCGCCGAGCAACGCGCCGGACTCGCCCTTCTCACCTCTCGGGCCAGGAGCCCCTTGAGGGCCAGGCGGGCCGGCTGCTCCGGATGGGCCGATCGGGCCGGCCGGGCCGACGGCTCCAACCGGGCCCGACGGCAGCTGGTGCTGGTTGAAGTCGGACATGGTCAGCGAGCCGTTCCTGACGAGCCCACTCGTGATTGCCCCGGCGGCGATCTTGCCGAACGTCACCGAGCGACCCTTGAGCTCCTTCGTGCCCACGGAGCCGTTCCTGAGCTCCCTGGCGCCGACGCTGTTCGGAGGGAACGCAGCGACGGCCGCGATGCTCGTGCCGGTCAGGGCGATGAACAGGGAGATCAGTGCCACACCCATTGCCGGACTTGGTTTGCGAATGCGTACCACGCATCCCACCCCCTTTCGGCCTCCAGTGGTACCGCGTGGATGTCAGCTGGACGTCGTACCTACGTAAGGGGCGCGCAAGCCCCCTGTGAAGGCGTCGTCCGCCTAAGCCCCTACTCTCAGCTGATGGCTGCCGAGCAGCCGCAGATCCTCGCCGGCATGGCCGTGCTGGCCGTCCACCTCGTGTTCTACCCCTGGCCCGACCTGCCGCCGCGCTGAGCGCCGCAGCCGAGACAAGCCGCTTCCAGCGCGACCGCGACGCGGGGGAGGAGCAGCGGGCGACGACGCTCGAGCTGTTCTACGACCTCGTCTTCGTCTTCGCCGTCACGCAGGTCTCCCACCTCCTGCTCGACGATCTCTCCTGGCAGGGCGCGGGCGAGGCGGCGCTCGTCCTGCTCGTCGTCTGGTGGGCGTGGAACTACACGACCTGGGTCACGAACGAGCTCGACCCGGACTCCCCGGTCGTCCGCCTGCTGCTGATGGCGATCATGCTCGCGGACTCTGCTGATGGCCGTCGCCATCCCCGACGCGTTCGGGTCGAAGGGGCTGCTCTTTGCCTGCTCGTACGTCGCCATCCAGGTGGGCAGGCATACGTTCCTCGACCTTCGCGTCGGCGAGAGCCGGGACGATCGAGCGTGAGCGCGCGGCCGACATCCTCATCTGGTTCTGCCGCCGCCGGCGTGTTCTGGATCTGCGGGCGCGCTCGCCGAGGACGAGGCTCGCACGGCGCTCTGGCTGGTCGCGCTCGGGATCGACTACCTCGCGCCCGTCGTCCTCTACCGCGTGCCGGGCCGGCGGCAGCTCGCCCCCGAAACGTGGGACGTCGAGACCGCGCACTTCGCCGAGCGCTTCCAGCTGTTCGTGATCATCGCGCTCGGCGAGTCGATCGTGCTTATCGGGGCAACGACTGCGGAGCTCGACCTCGACGCTGCCCGCCTGACGGCGCTGGGGCTCGCCTTCGCCGGCACGGCGACGCTCTGGTGGCTCTACTTCGACTACGTGGCGCCGATCGCGCAACGCCGCCTCGAGCTGGCGGCGAACCGGACGCTGCTGGCGCGCGACGGCTACACGTACCTCCACGTCGTGCTGATCGCGGGCGTCATCGCCTGGGCGGTCGGCGACGAGCTCGTGATCGCGCATCCCAGCGACGTGCTGCCCGCGGCCGAGGTCGTGGTGCTCGTGTCCGGGCCTGCGATCTACCTGCTCGGGCACGTGCTCTTCCGCCTGCGGATGGCCGGAACGCTGTCGCGGAAGCGGTTGGCCGGCGCGTTCGCGTGCATGGCCGTAGGAGGACTGGGCTCGTTTGCCACCGGCATCGTGCTGTCCGCCCTGCTGGTCGCCGTGCTCGTGGTGGTCATCGTCGCCGAGCGCATCGCCGAAGCTCGACGCCGTGCGCGCGGCGAGCCGTCGCCGCGTCGAACGGCTGGAATCGAAAGCCGGGAGCGGCTAGTCTCCGCGCTGAAGGAGGGGTCGTTGAAGC
Source organism: uncultured Actinomycetes bacterium (assembly GCA_963786725.1). Taxonomy (GTDB): domain Bacteria; phylum Actinomycetota; class Thermoleophilia; order Gaiellales; family Gaiellaceae; genus PALSA-612. The sequence continues at coordinate 134,371 of CAWBAD010000015.1, forward strand.
TCGCTCCGCTGTTCGTGGCAGTCGCAGCCGCCGCAGTCCTCGCTACCACGGGCATCAGTGCGCCGCGAGACACGTCCTTCCCGGGCGGCTCGTACTTCGCGATCATCTGCAGCTTCAGCCATCGCAACAACGACGACCCGATCGTCTTCCCGGGCGCGCCCGGTCGCTCGCACAACCACACGTACATCGGCAACACATCCGTGCATGCGTTCTCGACGCCGGCGACGCTCCGCGGAGGCGACACGACGTGCGAGCTCGAAGGCGACGCGTCGACGTACTGGGTGCCGACGCTTTACGTCGGCACCGAGCCGATCATCCCGCTGGCGGGGATCGTCTACTACATCAAGCACACGCGCCAACGCGTCGAGACGCTGCCCGACGGGCTGAAGATGGTGACAGGCAACGCGGAGGCGAAGAAGGCGCAGTCGAAGATCGTCGGCGCCTGGAGCTGCGGCGGCATCGGCGGCAAGCTCCGTTTCTCGGTTCTGCCGCAGTGCAGGATCGACCAGGCGCTCGAGCTGCGCATTCACTTCCCCAACTGCTGGAACGGCAAGACGCTCGACAGCCCCGACCACAAGCGCCACATGGCGTACTCGGTCAACGGCGCCTGTCCCCAGAGCCATCCGGTGGCGTTGCCGACGATCGCGCTGATCCTCGTCTACGACTCCGTGCCGAAGCGAGCGAGGCTCGCCTCGGGCAAGTTCGGACTGCACGCCGACTTCATGAACGGCTGGGACGAGGACGTGCTGCAAAAGCTCGTGGACGGCCTCAACTTCGGCTGACGAGCTCCGCCCGGCCGACGCCGCCCGAGATGGTGACCTCGAGCACCGGCCCGATTCCCTGCGCGTAGAACTTCTCTTCGACGACGTCCGGCTCGATCCCCGAGTAGTTCCTCGTCTGGAGGAGGTTGTCGTACGTGCCGTGCGGGACCTTCGCGTGCGCGTCGAGGGTCAACACCGAGGCGCCGTCCTCCGCGTGTCCCTTGTAGTACTCCTCGCGGTACGAGAGACCGGGCTCGGGGTGCGCAGGAAGGATGATCCCGGGCTCGGCGCCGTCGACGCCGGCCTCCCACGAGCCTTCCGTCGTCTTGAGCTCGCCGTTCTCGTACTCCTTCGTGTCCTCACCGAGGTACCAGAGATTGCCGTCGGCGTCCTGCGCGTACCAGTCGAACGTGTCCTCGATGACCTCGCCGTTCTCGGAGACGACGTCGTGGACGACGAGCGCCTCGATGCCCATGATCGTCTTCGTCTCGTCCGTGACGGTCGACCTCGACCTCCTGCTCGCCGCCCTGGCCGTCCGTCTCCCGGTACACCCAGCGGTTCGCCCGGCGACATCGGCCAGTAGGGGTTCGTGACCTCGGTCGTGAAGTCCGCCGGGTCGAGCGTGACCGCCTCCGAGCCCGTGGGGAGCGCGTTGGTAGAGCTGCCTCCGCAGCCGGCTGCGACCAGGACGATTGCGATCAGCGGGACGTATCTCATGCCGCCAGCGTAGGAGGGCCGGATGAGAAGTCGATGAGCGACACTCATCGAACTCTCATCTTCATTTCACGTAGCGGAGACACTACCGCCGCTAACGACGAGCTCCGCCGGCTTTCGGAGACGCTCAACCAGATGCTGGCCCGCCTGGAGGCGGCGCTCGAGCGAGAGCGCCGCTTCGTCGCCGACGCGAGCCACGAGCTGAGAACGCCGCTGGCGATGCTTCGCGCCGAGCTCGACCTCGCGCTGCGCCGCGAGCGAACTCCGGAGGAGCTGGACCGGGCGGTGCGGTCGGCGGCAGAGGAAACGGAGCGCCTGTCGCGGCTCGCCGAGGACCTGCTGGTGCTGGCACGCGCCCAGGACGGCGAGCTGCCGGTGCGCCGTGAGCCCGTGGCGGCGTCAGAGCTCATCGACGACATTGCCGCACGCTTCCAGGCGCGGGCGAACGACGCAGGGCGCGCAGTCGACACCGGCGCAGAAGACGGCATCGTGCTCCACGTCGACCGGCTGCGCTTGGAGCAGGCCCTTGGCAACCTCGTCGACAACGCACTGCGCCACGGGCAGGGGCGGATCCTCGTCGATGCCAGGCGCGGCGAAGCTGGAAGCGTCGAGCTCCACGTACACGACGCAGGGCCGGGCTTCCCGCCGGAGCTTGCCGATCGGGCATTCGAGCCCTTCAGCCGAGGGGATGCCGCGCGCACAGGGCCCGGTGCAGGCCTCGGCCTCGCGATCGTCGAGGTCATCGCCCGCGCCCACGGCGGCTCCGCCCATGTCGCAGGCGCGGACGCGTGGATCGTTCTGCCCGGCAGGTCTTAGAGACTTCTCAGCCTGGCCAGCTACCGTAGTCGCATGGCCGAGCAACGTGTAACCCGCCGCGCATCGCTCCTCAAGCTCGGTGGCGCGGGCATCGCGGCCGCCCTCGGCTGGAAGGCCGTGGAAGCAAGCGGCGCCGGCCCGGCTGCAGTGGCCTCCGGAGCAGGTCTCCTGCGTGCTCACTCCCGAGCAAACGGAAGGCCCGTACTTCCTGCCGGGAGACAAGGTGCGCCGCAACGTGACCGAGGGCAAGCCCGGTACACCGCTGACGCTCAAGCTGACCGTGCTCGACGTCTCGACGTGCAAGCCCATCAAGGGCGCCGCCGTGGACATTTGGCATTGCGACGCCACCGGCAACTACGCGGCGACGAGCAGCAAGACGTTTCTCCGGGGCATCCAGAAGACCGACGCGAAGGGTGTCGCGATGTTCAAGACGCTCTATCCGGGCTGGTACCAGGGCCGCACGGTGCACATCCACGTCAAGGTGTCGCTCGGAGGCAACGTCGTGCACACGGGTCAGCTGTACTTCCCGGACGGGACCACCGACAAGGTCTACGCGCGCTCGCCGTACAACTCGCGCCCGGGGCGCACCACGCGAAATCCCGATGACTCGATCTACCGCAACGGCGGCAGCCGCTCGACGCTGAAGTTGAAGAAGGTGGGGAGCGCCTACATGGGCTCGATCACCATGGGCGTCCAGCGTTAGATCGGCCGGAAATCTGGCGATTTCCGGCCGCGGGTGGTGGTGGTCTCCGACAGCCGTAGTGAGCCGCGCCCGCCATGTCGGTCGCGGCGGCGCAAGCCTTGATTCAAGCGCTAGTCGGCTTTCAGGACCAGCGTCACGAACGTGAGGCTCGCCTCGCCGACTCGTCCCGTCACCTCCCAGCAACCTTCCGTCGGGAACGAGACGACGCTCGCCTGGAAGCCGATGCTGCCATAGCCATCGGGGATGGTCGCCGCGAGTGTGGGGCAGGGCCATCCAAGCGCCGGCCGTCGATTCGCAGGCTGCCAGACACCCCACGCCACCACGGGAATTTGTCGGGAACTGCGCCATCCGGGCCGGCTTCGTTGATGACGACGGGCGACCCCAGGGACACCCAGAGCAACCCGTTGCCGTGCACGCCAGGGCCACCGATATTCCCGCCGGGCGGCTGGCTTCCGTTCGGAAACGTGACAGCGCACGAGCCTTCTGTCGCCGCATAACGCACCAGCGCGTTCTCGCGCCGCGAGGACCTGGCCGCGTCCGTTTCGAGATCCGCCTTCTGGTGCTGGAGTTGCTTGACCTTCGTCTTGAGCGCGGCTACCTGCCGCTTGAGCTGCGCGATCTGTTGCTGCGGGGGCGGCGCCGCGCCGGCGGGCAGCGCGAGCAGCGCGAGCGCGGCACACGCTGCAGCTGCGACAGGAATCCTCATGGTCTGGTCACTCCTTTCGGCGACGCTC